>NZ_AP022847.1:622500-1222500 GCF_015100395.1 Nitrosophilus alvini
CTTGTCGGTTAAATACCGACCTGCATGAATGGCGTAACGAGATGGGAGCTGTCTCGACCAGGGATCCAGTGAAATTGTAGTGGAGGTGAAAATTCCTCCTACCCGCGGAAAGACGGAAAGACCCCGTGGACCTTTACTACAGCTTGGCACTGCCATCGGGATAAGGATGTGCAGGATAGGTGGGAGCCTGAGAAGCCCGGACGCCAGTTCGGGTGGAGGCGACCTTGAGATACCACCCTTCCTTATTCTGATGGCTAACTTGCATGTGTTATCCACATGGAGGACAATGCCTGGCGGGTAGTTTGACTGGGGCGGTCGCCTCCTAAAAAGTAACGGAGGCTTACAAAGGTTGGCTCAAGACGGTTGGAAATCGTCTGGAGAGTATAAAGGCATAAGCCAGCCTGACTGTGAGAGAGACAACTCGAGCAGAGACGAAAGTCGGTCTTAGTGATCCGGTGGTTCTGAGTGGAAGGGCCATCGCTCAAAGGATAAAAGGTACCCCGGGGATAACAGGCTGATCTCCCCCAAGAGCTCACATCGACGGGGAGGTTTGGCACCTCGATGTCGGCTCATCGCATCCTGGGGCTGGAGCAGGTCCCAAGGGTATGGCTGTTCGCCATTTAAAGCGGTACGCGAGCTGGGTTCAGAACGTCGTGAGACAGTTCGGTCCCTATCTTCCGTGGGCGTAGGAAGGCTGAGGAGAGCTGCCCCTAGTACGAGAGGACCGGGGTGGACGTGCCACTGGTGTACCAGTTGTCCTGCCAAGGGCACCGCTGGGTAGCTATGCACGGAACGGATAACCGCTGAAAGCATCTAAGCGGGAAGCCGACTCCAAGATGAGCCTTCCCTGAAGGACGCAGGAAGACTACCTGCTTGATAGGCTGGGTGTGTAAGGGCTGCAAGGCCTTTAGCTGACCAGTACTAATAGTCCGTTCGGCTTACATATAAAAGATCTGGGCGTATGCCGCCTTACTGAGTTACTTAAAGAGATTGCATCTTTATTTGGGCTGTTAACAATGAGTTTTTGTTCTTTGATACAAAACCAAAATGAAAATGACAGAAAGATTAAGGGCTTCTCGAAGCTTTTACTCTTTCTGTCCTGGTGCCTATAGAGCGGAGGAAACGCCCGGTCCCATCCCGAACCCGGAAGCTAAGCTCCGCATCGCTGATGATACTGCACCCCTCGGGTGTGGAAAAGTAGGTCGGCGCCAGGCCAGGTTTTTCTTCTATTTTTAAATTACCCTCCTGTAAAATATAAAATTCTTTTACTAACTTCATAAAATGAATATATTATGATAACTTATATTTGCGCCTTTATTCTTTTCTTTCTGTCAAATCTTCAATGGCTAAGCTTGATATAATAAATACTTATGTAGCATATATTAAGAAACCATCTAAATAATAACTAAAAAAGGTGTTGTCGATGAAGAAAGTACTATTAATAAAAATTATTTTATTATTTATTTCTATTCCTCTTTTCTCTTCTGTTTACAAAGGCCAAAGAGCTTATATGAAACATTGCAAAATGTGCCACAAGTCTGGATCTAAAGTATCTTCTTTAATGAATATGGAGGAATGGGAAGTTTTATTCGAGAAAAGAGGAGAGAAAATCGCCAAATTACATAAAAAAAAGAAACAGGCAGATGAATATTTCAGTGGTGACAGATTTAAAAAAGAGAGCAGGCATCTGCTTGATTTTTTCAAAAAATATGCAAAAGACAGCGGCAACGTTCCTGCCTGTAATTAAGCTTAATTTTGTATATTGACCTTCTGAATAACCATTGTAGTTTATATTCTTTATTTATGTTTGCCCCTTCAAATAGCCTCTCTTTTTTGTTATCATTCTACAAAAAATATTAGGCGGTGTTTAATGGCAAAGATGTGGTCGGGAAGATTTGAAAAAAGCGCTTCCAAACTCCTTGATGAATTCAATGCATCACTTATGTTTGATAAAGAGCTATATAAAGAAGATATTGAAGGCTCAATAGCACATGCAAAAATGCTGAATAAGCAGGGTATTTTAACTGATGAGGAACTAAAAGATATTATCAAAGGATTAGGTCAGATAAGAGATGAGATAGAAAAGGGCGAATTCAAATTTGAAATATCCGATGAAGATATACATATGGCAGTTGAAAAGAGACTTACAGAGATTATCGGATATGCCGGTAAAAAGCTGCATACTGCCAGAAGCAGAAATGATCAGGTAGCTTTGGATTTCAGACTCTATGTACAAAGAAGGAATAAAGAGATAAAAGAGCTCCTTTTAAATCTTATTGATACTTTTGTAGAAGTTGCAAAAGAACACAAAAGTACTCTGATTCCTGGAATGACACATCTTCAGCATGCGCAGCCTATATCTTTTGCCTATCATATGTTGGCTTATGCATCAATGTTTAAACGAGATGTGGAGAGATTTGAAAGCAGCTTCAGAAGAAACAATTTTTCTCCGCTTGGATGTGCAGCTCTAGCGGGTACACCGCATCCTATTGATAGAGAGTTTACTTCAAAAGAGCTGGGTTTTGATGCTCCGACGATAAACTGCCTGGACAGTGTAAGTGATCGTGATTTTGCGCTTGAAATTCTGTTCAATATTGCCACTATGATGATGCATATATCAAGGCTAGCCGAAGAGTTGATACTCTGGTCGAGCTATGAATTCAAATTTATTACGATAAGTGATGACTATGCAACAGGAAGTTCCATAATGCCACAAAAGAAAAATCCTGATGTTCCGGAACTTCTCAGAGGTAAAACCGGCAGAGTCTACGGAAATCTCATCTCTTTGCTTACCGTTATGAAAGGGTTGCCTCTTGCATACAACAAAGATATGCAGGAAGACAAAGAAGGTGTTTTTGACAGTGTAAAAACAGCCAGAATTTCACTTATTATTCTTAATGAAGTTATAAAAAGTATGAAAATAAACAAAGAAAACATGTACAAAGCCTGCAAAACAGGACATCTGACTGCTACAGACCTTGCTGACTATCTTGTGGAGAAATGTCATATACCTTTCAGAGAAGCCCATTTTATAACAGGACGAGCCGTTGCACTTGCCGAAAAGAACGGCAAAGATATAAGTGATCTGAGTTTTGAAGAGCTAAAAAGTATCGATGATAGAATAAAAGAGGATGTGATGGAGTATTTGCAGCTTGAACACTCTATGAATTCCAGAAACTCTCAGGGAGCCACATCTGTAAAAAGAGTAGAGGAACAGATAGAGTATTTTGAAAATTGGCTAGAAAATATGAGTGATAAGGGGTAAAGCTGATATTGCTTTACCCAAAGTATTAAATATTTTTTTTCACAGTATCCGGAGCAAGGTGTGGCCATTTCAGTTTCGCTCCGCCAAGCATATGAAAGTGAAGATGCATGACTTCCTGACCACCATCTTCTCCGTTGTTTACGATAAGTCTGTAACCTGTCTGGTCAAGCCCTACTTTTTTTGCAATCTCCTGTATAAAAGGGGTCATTTTTGCCATAACTTCAGGGGGAGTACTTTGGAAATTTTCTATATGCTGTTTAGGAATTATCAAGATATGTACGGGAGCTTTTGGATTTATATCGTGAAATGCCAGAAACTCATCATTTTCATCAATTTTATTGCTTGGAATATCGCCTGTAACAATTTTGCAAAAAATACACATATAAAACTCCTTTTTAGTATAATTATATCCAATTACACCACAATGTGTAAGAAGAGTTGCTAATCTTTTTATAATAAACTTTGTAATAGAATTCGGGCACGCTTTAAAAGAAAGGGGATATCCTTGGAAGAGTGGATAGAAAAAATTAAAAACGCTGTGAGCCTTGAAGAGCTCGACAAAATAAGAGTTGCAATATTTGGCAAAAAAGGCATTTTGGCAAGTGAATTCGCAAAACTAAAAAATCTGCCAAATGACATAAAACCGAAAGTTGCAAAAGAGCTTAATGAATTTAAAGAAAAAATAAACAGAGTTTTAAACGAAAAAAAAGCAGCTTTGGAAAAAGAAGAGATTGAAAAAGCTCTGAAAGCGGAAAAAATAGATCTCTCTTTATATAGTCCTGCAGGTATCAAAGGTGCAATTCATCCTGTCAGGGATACAATGGACAGGATAATCGAATATTTTATTCATATGAATTTTTCTATCCAGACGGGTCCGTTGGTAGAAGATGATTTTCACAATTTCGAAGCTTTAAATCTTCCAAAACACCATCCTGCAAGAGATATGCAGGATACTTTCTACTTTAAAGATGATATGCTTTTAAGAACGCACACATCTCCGGTACAGATAAGAACGATGCAAAACACAAAACCTCCTATCAGGATGATAAGTCCGGGAGCGGTATTTAGAAGAGATTTTGACCTCACACATACACCTATGTTTCATCAGGTAGAAGGTCTGTTGGTAGATGAAAAAGGTGCGGTATCTTTTGCTAATCTTAAATTTCTTCTTCAAGATTTTTTAACATATATGTTCGGAGATGTAGAAGTAAGGTTTAGACCGAGCTTTTTTCCGTTTACGGAACCATCAGCAGAAGTTGATATAAGCTGTATATTCTGCGAAGGCGAAGGTTGCAGAGTCTGTTCTCAGACAGGTTGGCTTGAGGTTTTAGGATGCGGTATGGTTGACCCGAATGTTTTCAAAGCTGTAGGATATGATAATGTAAGCGGATATGCTTTCGGGCTTGGAGTGGAAAGATTTGCGATGCTGATACATAAAATACCGGATCTTCGTTCTTTGTTTGAAGGAGATTTGAGACTATTGGAGCAGTTTAGATGATAGTAACCAGAAGCTGGCTGAATGAATGGATAGACCTGGGTAAAATTGAAACTGAAAAACTTTTGGAGACACTTAACAAAATAGGTCTTGAAGTTGCAGAATACAAAAAGATTGATATTCCCGAAAAAGTAGTTATAGGAAAAGTTCTGGAATGTAAAAAACATCCTGATGCCGATAAACTTAGTGTATGCCAGGTTGATATCGGAAGTGCTGTCAGGCAGATAGTATGCGGTGCCAAAAATATCAAAGAGGGTCAGTTTGTGCCTGTTGCTACGATAGGTGCGCTCTTACCCGGCAATTTTAAAATAAAACATGCAAAGCTAAGAGGTGTTGAGAGTGACGGAATGATATGCTCAAGTACCGAAATAGGGCTTCCAAAAATCGAAGAGGGAATTTTGGTGCTTGATGAAAGTATAGGCAGACTTGAAATTGGCAGAGAACTAAGAGAGTATCCGATACTGAATGATGAGATAATCGAAATAGAGCTTACCGCAAACAGAGGAGACTGCCTGAGTATCTGCGGTATTGCCAGAGAACTTTCAGCTGCGTTTGACCTTCCTGTTAAATCTTTTGAAGAGGAGTTTTTACAAAAAGGCGAATTGCAGATAGGTATAGGCAGAGTTTTGCATATGAAGCATGAGAACAATATCGATGCCAGCCTGATGTATAAAGTCTATTCAAATGATGTAGAGTCTCTTCCTCTGAAAATCAAAGCGAGACTTTCCATTATTGAAGAGTCGTTCAAAAGTCCGATAGAGGATTTTGCCTTTTATGCTACATATTCGACAGGCGTGATTCTCAGAAGCTACTGTTACGAGATATTCAAAAAAGACGAAAAAAGTGCTCAGATAGAGATAAAAAGAGATGAGATGGGCTTCACTTCGGTCTATGACTCCAAAAAAGTTTCCATGGTGGGAGTAAATCAGATAGAAGAGTCCAAACCTCTAAAAAAAGATGAATATTTTATAATAGAAGCGAGTTATATAGATCCTGAAACCGTATCCAAAAAAGTTTTTGAAGCAAAAGAGAAAGTTGAAACGGACTGGGTCTATTACAGAAGTAGCAGAGGAAGCGAACCCAATCTTGCTTTCGGTCTTGACTATCTGTGCTCACTGTTCAAAAAATATACGGCACTTAAAATATTTGCCGGAACGCATGAGATAATAACCGAAGTATCTCCAAAGATCATAAACATTAATCTGGAAAATCTAAATTCCCTTATAGGACAGGAAATTGATAAAAACAGAATCGTGAAAATTTTACAAAAACTGCAGTTTGAGGTTACAAAAGCAGAAAACGACAATCTTGTAGTTAAAATACCGCTTTTCAGGCACGACATAGAAAATGAACAGGATATTGCAGAAGAGATAGTCAGACTTGTAGGTATAGACAATATAGAAGCAAAACCGTTTAAACTTGAAGAAAAAAACAGAATAAACGATGCATACAAAGAATTCAAAAAGAGAAAAGAGCTGAGACAAAGAGCTGTAGCAGCCGGTTTTTATGAAACGGTAAATTATGTATTTACAAACAGAGATATTTTGAAAAAATATGGTTTTGAGACGATAAAGCCTGAAAAAGAGTTGATAAATCCTATCACAAATGAATTAAATACTTTGCGTACGACTTTGGCTACCGGGCTTTTGGAACAGGCCAGAAACAATATGAATTTTGGTAAAAAAAGTGTCAGACTTTTTGAAACCGGAACAGTTTTTGATTCGGATAGAAATGAAAAGATCTTTTTGTCGTTCATATTCAGCGGCTTTAAAGAGAACGACTCGGTAAGCAACCTTGGAAAACCTGAATTTATAGACTTTGCAACATTTGCAAATAGAATATCTTCCATCATAGGAGACTTTGAACTTATTGAAACAAAACCGGATAATCTGCTCGCACATCCTTACCAGTGTGCCAAAGTTGTTGTAGATTCAGATGAAGTTGGAGTTATATACAAGCTTCACCTGTCAATACAAAAAGAGCTTGAACTTCCACCCACATATATATGCGAACTCTTTTTTGATAAAATTCCTTTTGAACTTAAAGAAGCAAAAAAATATTCTAAGTTTCAGCCCTCGTTTAAAGATCTCAGTGTAGTTATTGATAAAAACATAACTTTCAAAGAGGTCAAAGAAGCCATAAAAGAAGAGCTTCCGGAAGAAGTTAGAAGGTTTTATCCAATAGATATTTATGAAAGCGAAGAGTTGGGAGAGAAAAAGAGCCTTACTGTCAGATTCCTGATACAATCGGACGAAAAAACTCTTGAAGAGAGTGAGATTTCGGAAATTTTGGAGAAAATTTTAGATAAACTGAAAGCAAAAATCGGAGCAGAACTTAGATGAACTATATAGAAGTAAAAAAATCGGCCCCTTTTAATATTGAAATTTCCGATATAGCTCCGGATAAATCAATCTCACATAGATGTGCTATGTTTTCTCTTCTCTCAGACAAACCTTCCGTAATCAGAAATTATCTTCGAGCCGAAGATACGCTCAATACGCTCAATATAGTTTCAAAACTTGGTGCAACAATCGAAGAGAAAAATGATGAGATTGTTATAACACCAGATAAAATACGCGAACCCGACGATATACTTGACTGCGGCAATTCAGGTACGGCCATGAGGCTCTTTTGCGGATTGCTTTCAAGCTGCGAAGGTTTTTTTGTTTTGACAGGGGACAAATATCTTAGACGCAGACCAATGAAGAGGGTTGCTGAACCTTTAAGAAGCATAGGTGCAAAAATAGACGGAAGAGAAAACGGTAATCTTGCACCTCTTGCTGTCAGAGGGGGAAAGCTGAAAGCTTTTTCGTACGAGAGCAAAATATCTTCGGCTCAGGTCAAAAGCGCAATGATACTTGCGGCTTTACATGCAGACGGGGTATGTAGATACAGTGAGCCCGAACTATCCCGTGACCATACCGAAAGAATGCTCAAAGGCATGGGTGCGGATATCAGAAGCGAGAGATCCGGAAACAGAGGTGTCCACATTACCGTTTCACCTATGGAAAATCCTCTTGAGCCTCTTAACATAAGAGTTCCGGCTGATCCATCAAGTGCTTTTTTCTTTGCTGTTGCTGCCGCAATTGTTCCCGGAAGCAGAGTAGTGCTAAAAGATATAACTTTAAACCCTACCCGTATAGAAGCGTATAATGTTTTGAAGAGAATGGGTGCCAAAGTAGAATTTGTTGAAAAAGAGAATATATATGAACCGATAGGTGATATAATAGTGGAATATGCTCCTTTGAAGGGTGTGGAAGTAAGCGAGAATATCGCCTGGCTTATTGATGAACTCCCCGCTCTCTCCATAGCGATGGCAGTAGCCAGGGGCACAAGCAGAGTTTCAAATGCCGAAGAGCTGAGAGTCAAAGAGAGCGACAGAATCAAAAGTGTGGTTGAAAATCTTGAAAAATGTGGTATAAAAACAGAAGAGTTTGAAGACGGATACATGATTGAAGGCGGTTCTTTCAAAGAGGCCGTAATAGATAGTTATGGAGATCACAGGATAGCCATGAGCTTTTTGATTGCCGGTCTTCTGTCAGGAATGAGAGTGGAGGATACCGAATGTATCGCCACATCGTTCCCTAATTTTATCCAGATACTGAAAAAAATTGCAGAGGTAGAGAGTGGAAATTAGACTTGCAAAAAGCTACGGATTTTGTTTCGGCGTAAAAAGGGCTATTAAAATAGCCGAAGAGAGTAAAAACAGCAATACACTCGGTCCATTGATTCATAATAAGCGAGAGATAAAGAGACTGGAAGAAAAATATGGTGTAAAAGTGGCCGAAACCAGTGAAAATCTTGAAAATGGTGCCGATGTTATTATAAGAACACATGGGATACCAAAAAATGACCTTGAAAATCTAAGGGAGAAAAACTTCAATATCATCGATGCTACCTGTCCGTTTGTTACAAAACCGCAGCAGATAGTAGAGCAGATGAGTAAAGAGGGTTACGATATCGTTATTTTCGGTGATATACAGCATCCTGAAATCAAAGGTGTTATGAGTTACGCCGAAAATCCTCACGTTATTCTTGATGTTTCGCAGATTCAAGGCAAAAGGTTGAAGGAGAAGGTTGCTGTTGTTGCCCAGACTACAAGAAAAATAGATGAATATCTCAAAATAGTAGACTATCTTGTTAAAAATTATAAAGAAGTACGAGTTTTCAATACGATTTGCAACGCTACTTTTGAAAATCAGAGTGCTGCGAAAGATCTCTCAAAAGAGGCTGATGTGATGATAGTGGTGGGAGGGAAAAACTCTTCCAATACAAAACAGCTATACAACATATGTAAGGAAAACTGTGAAGACAGTTATCTTGTAGAAGATGAGAACGAACTCAAAAAAGAGTGGTTCGAAAATAAAAAAATATGTGGTATAACGGCAGGAGCTTCAACTCCTGATTGGATAATTGAGAAGATTATTGGCAAAATAAGGGATTTTAAAGTATAATGTCTAAATTTTTGTCGATTAAATCATAAAAAATTGAACAAAAAATGAAAAAAAGGTCAAGGGAAAAGGTATGGATAAAGAGGATATTTTGAATAACGGTGAAATGAATGAAGATTTTGCCGCAATGCTAGAGGAGTCTTTCAAAAAGAGAGAATCGAAACTGTTAAACGGACATATTGTCGAAATTCAGGAAGCGGACGGAAAAGTTTTGGTCGATGTTGGGGAAAAACAGGAAGGCATACTCAACATTAACGAAATCAAAGATGAAGAAGGCAACCTAAAATACAGTGTGGGAGATACATTAAAAGTTTTAATTTCGGGTTTTAGAAACGAAAGACCGGTTATTTCGCACAAAAAAGCGCTAGCAAAAGAGAAAACCGCCGAATTTATAGAAAAACATAAAGATGATTTCGAAGATATTGTAGTAGAAGGCAATATAGTAGGAAAAAACAGAGGCGGATATGTGGTAGAAAGCGAAGGAGTGCAATTTTTTATGCCTATATCACTCTCTTTGCTGAAAGCAAAACCGGAATATGACAGAAAAATAAGAGCAAAAATCATAAAAATGGATCCTCTAAGCGGTTCAATAGTGATTTCAAGAAAAAAATATATAGAAGATGAAAGAAAAAGAAGAAAAGAGATTATAAATAAACTACTGAGTGAAGATAAAATAATAGAAGGCAAAATCAAAAAAATTACAAACTATGGGATGTTTGTAGAAGTTGCCGAAGGAATAGAGGGACTTGTTCATTATAACGAAATAAGCTATAAAGGGCCTGTTAACCCTTCAAAGTATTATAATGAAGGAGAGAGTGTCAGTGTTAAAGCAATAAATTTCAATAAAGAGAAAAACAGACTATCACTTTCTATAAAAGCGACACAGCCCGATCCATGGAATGAGATCAAAGATGAGCTTGAAGTGGGTGACGCTATAAAAGTGACAGTAAGCAATATTGAGCCTTACGGTGTATTTGTTGATCTTGGAAACGATATAGAAGGGTTCTTGCATATATCTGAAATTTCCTGGGACAAAAAAGCGAAGCACCCCAAAGAGTATCTAAATACCGGCGATGAAATAGATGTTGAAGTAATTGAGATAGATCCTGAAAACAGAAAACTTAGAGTCTCGTTGAAAAGACTTCTTCCCAAGCCTTTTGAAGAGTTTGTTAAAAAATACAGTGTCGGTGATACAGTAAAAGGAGAGGTGACTTCTGTAACGGATTTCGGTGCATTTATAAAAATTGGTGGAATCGAAGGACTTCTTCATAATCAAGATATCAGTTGGAACAAAAATGAAAAATGCAAAGATGTATTGAAATCCGGTGATGAAGTTGAGGTGAAAATCGTTAAAATAGACAAAGAGTCAGAAAAAGTTTCTCTAAGCAGAAAAGCACTTCTCGAAAGTCCTATCGAAATATATGCGAAAGAGCATAATGTAGGTGATATTGTAAAAGGAATCATAAAAGACATAAAAGATTTCGGTCTGTTTGTAGAACTTACAAATGATATTGAAGCCCTGATAAGAAAAGAGGATCTTGGACCTTTGAAAGCTGAGGAGCTGAATAAAGGTGATGAAATTGAGGGCGTGATCACTCTATTGGATCCTAAAAGAAATAAAATAAGACTTTCTGTAAGAAGACTCGATAAAATGAAAGAGAAAGAGGCGCTCAAAGAGATAAACAGCCAGAATGAAAAACTGACTCTCGGTGAAATTATAAAAGATAAATTGAACAAATAGTTTTAAAGGAAACGGATGAGTAAAAAGAAGATAGTTGTATGCGATCATATTCATCAAAAAGGCATAGAACTTCTTGAAAAAGAGAAAGATATTGAACTTGTCAATGCAGCAGATATTCCAAAAGGTGAGCCTTTATATGAAACTGTTTCTGATGCCGATGTTGTTATAACAAGAAGCTCAACCGATGTTGATGAGCCTTTTTTGAATGCTGCGAAAAAACTCAAAGCTATTGTAAGGGCCGGGGTCGGCGTTGACAATGTGGATATTGAAGGATGCAGCAGAAGAGGGATAATCGTTATGAACGTTCCCACAGCAAATACAATCGCCGCTGTGGAGCTGACTATAGCCCATATGCTAGGATGCATGAGAGCATTTCCCTATGCGCATAATCAATTAAAGCTTGAGAGAATCTGGAAAAGAGAAAACTGGATAGGTAACGAACTAAAAGGCAAAAAGCTGGGAATTATCGGTTTTGGTAATATCGGAAGCAGAGTAGGAGTCAGAGCACTTGCATTCGGCATGGATGTTATCGCTTACGACCCTTATATAAGTCCGAGCAAAGCTACGGATCTCGGTGTGAAATATACTACAAATTTTGATGATATTCTTGCCTGTGATGTGATAACTATCCATACACCGAAAACTAAAGAGACCATCAATATGATAGACCGCGAAGAGATTGCAAAAATGAAAGACGGTGTAGTTCTAATCAACTGTGCTAGAGGCGGTCTTTATAATGAAGATGCTTTATATGATGGGCTTAAAAGCGGAAAAATAAAATTTGCCGGAATAGATGTGTTTGCAAAAGAGCCGGCTACTGACAACAAGCTTCTTGAACTGGATAATGTGACGGTAACCCCGCATCTTGGAGCAAATACGGTCGAGTCTCAGGAAAGAATAGCCACCCAGGCAGCCACCCAGGCAATAGAAGCTGCACGCGGTGTTAGCTATCCAAATGCTTTGAATCTTCCTATAAAAGAAGATGAAATTCCTCCTTTTGTAAAACCCTATCTGGAACTTACCCAAAAGATAGGATTTTTGGCGGCTCAGGTAAACAAAGGGGCTATAAAATCGATAAAAGTATTTGCAGAGGGTGAAATAGGCGACTTTTTGAAGTCATTGACTACTTTTGCCGTAGTGGGAGCCTTGAAAGAGTCTCTTGGTGAGGCGATAAACTATGTAAATGCCGAGTTTGTAGCAAAAGAGAGAGATATAAGCATAAGCTACGAGAAGAAGTCAAATATATCCGGATATAAAAACAAGATAGCTGTCAAACTTACAACCGACAAGGATGTAATAGAGATAGGCGGAACGATATTTGAAGAGAATGTTCAAAGAATAGTGGAGATAAACAATTTTGCACTCGATGTAGAGCCTAAAGGTAAAATGATATTCTTCAGAAATACCGATGTTCCAGGTGTCATAGGCGATGTGGGCATGATTCTTGCCAAAAACAATATCAATATAGCAGATTTCAGGCTTGGGCGTGATGAGCATGGACAGGCTCTGGCTGTGATTATTGTCGATGATGATGTAGACAAAAAAACAATTTCGGAACTTGCGGCTCTGAAAGCATGTATTTCTGTCCATTATGCCGTAATTTGATTATTTCAAGGGCTTCTCTGCCCTTTTTTTAAACCCCAGTATTATAAGCCAAAGTTATTGCTTAAATTTAATTAAGTTAAAATTAAGTCCCACTTTATTATAATTTGCTACCTTAGTAAAATAATTATGTACTTACAAAGTATCATTCCATGGAGGAGATATATGAGATATCTTTTTGTTTTGCTCTTTTTATACGGCTCTCTTTTTGCGGGGATGCAAAATCTCGATTTGAATAGTGCGATTGAACTTCTGAAGAAAAACAATAGCGATATCAAAATAGCAAAATTTAATGAAGATATTGCAAAATTTCAGACGAAAATAGCAAAAAGCTACAACTACGGTATGCTTGATCTGACTTTCAATGCATTGCGCTCAAACGATGCCGGCAATGTTTTTGGATTTAAACTGCAAAGCAGGGAGGCCACATTTGCCGACTTCGGTTTTGATGAATTTCTCGCCCCGATGGGATATGCATTGAGGCAGGCAAATAGTGGGTCTCTTACCCCACAGGATTTGCAAAATATGAACTCGATTTTGGGCATAGAACCCAAACTTCTGAACTACCCTGAAGCCAGAAGCCATTTTCAGACGAAACTCTCCTACATGGTTCCGCTTTATACGGGAGGAAAACTTACACAGTACGAAAAGATTTCCAGGGCTATGGAAAAGATGAGTCATCTCGATACGAAAAAGATAATCAATGAAAAAATTTACCAAACTAAAAAGACCTTTTACGATATAACATTGGTTGACAATCTTATCTCAAATCTAGAAACTCTTTACGGCAATATTGAAAAACTTGAAGATATTGTTCAAACTATGATAGAAGAAGGATATGCGAAAGATACTGATCTTTTAGAAGTTCAGGCAAAAAAAGCTGAAGTTTTAAGTTTCCTGAATCAGGCAAAACTAAACAGAGATCTGGCATATCAGTTTCTCTCTTTTTTAGTGGGTACCCAGGTCGAATCTATCAGGCATACCGATGAGCTTGCCAGACTGCCGGAGGGTGAGACCAAAGAGCTTGTGGAAAAAACTATAGACCTTAAAAAAGTCAAATTGGGCATGAAGATAAGCGATATGAACGTGAGACTCCAAAAATCAGGCTTTTATCCTACTTTGGGAGCATTTGGCGAATACGGAAGCGCAGACAATAAGCCTTTTAATGACTTTACCGATAAAGACGCATATACTGTCGGCATGCAGATGAAATGGAATCTATTTAACGGTGGAGAGACCAGTGCGAGTGTACAGAAGGCAAAAATAGAGAAAATGAAAGTGTATGAGCAGTATTCTCTTGCGAAAAGAGGGCTTGCTCTTAAAATCAATAAAATAAAAACTGAAGTTAAAAGCAAAGATTATGATATACAAAGCAATGAAAAACAGCTTGATTTTGCAAAAAGAGTTTATGAAAACTATCAGGAGAGATATAAAGAGGGACTTGTAGGTATAAATGAGGTTCTTATAAAACACTCCGAAGAGATAAAGGTATTGATGAACCTTTTGAAAGTCAAGACTGAACGCAACGAAAAAGTATTCGAACTGGAAAGCATACTGGATAAAGGAGAATAGATGAGAAAAATATTTGCAATACTGTTTTTGGCTGCCGGACTTTTTGCAGCGGAGATGAAGCTTTCGGGCAGCGTTGTTTCAGACGATACCAAAATGATATCCAGCAGGTTTATGGGGTTTGTCAAAAAAATTTATGTCTCTGAAGGTGACAGAGTAAAAAAAGGAGACTTGCTTTATATTATAGACAGCAAAGAGATAGATCTTGCAAAGACACAGGTGGAACTAATGATATCACAGGCAAAACTTGCCGTTATGATGAATGAAAACATGTACAACAACGTTCTTACAAATCTTGAGAGATTTAGAAGGTTATACAAAAAAGGAATGGTTGCAAAGCATGAGCTGGAAAATATGGAGCTTGCCGAAAAGAACACCAAGGCCATGGTTGAGATCTCCAAAAAACAGGTAAAGCAGGCACAGGCAAAACTGAAAGAGGTATTGCATCAGTATGAATACCTGAAACTAAGAGCTCCCAACGACGGTGTCATTATTCAGAAAAACATAAAAGCGGGTCAAATTGCAATGCCCGGAATGCCGGCTCTTATACTCACAAGCCTTGAAAACCTTAAAATTTTGGTAGAAGTTGGTGAGAGCAGTCTGAAGCATATAAAAATCGGTGACAAAGTTGATGTTCTAATACCTTCTATCGGATTTCAGACAACCGGGAAAATTGCCGCTGTCATACCCGCGTCAAATCCTATGACACATAAGTTCAAAGTCAAAATCTCTTTTGACAAAGGTGAAAAAGAGACTGTTATCCCGGGTATGTATGCAGAAGTCATTATAAAATAGCGAGGACAAAAGATGGCAGAAAAAAAATGCAAATTTATTCCCAAAGACAGTGCCGGTAAGCTGGCAAAAACCTTTTTGCACAACCCGCTGACTTCGATGCTGGCTATATTTATACTGGCAGTTGGATATCTGGCTTTGGAAATAACTCCCAGAGAAGAGGACCCGCAAATAGCTATAAGCGGCGGTACGATAATAGTTCCTATGCCGGGAGGGACTCCCAAAGAGATAGAAAATGTTATAGTCAAGCCTCTTGAAGAAAAACTGAGAGAAATTTCAGGAATTGAACATATCTACGGTATGGCTATGGAAAATGTGGGGATAGTCAATGTGCAGTACTATATAGGTCAACAACGAGAGATATCAAACCTTAAACTTTATGACAAAGTTATGCAGAATATGGATCTTTTGCCAAAAGGAGTTATGCAACCTATTATAAAACCTTTTGATATTGATATAGATATTCCTATTTTGACATTTGCTTTTTACAAAAAAGAGGGTTCGAATATTTCCGATGCAAGAATGTATGAAATTATAAAAAATATAAAATATCGCCTAAACCGTGTTAAAGATGTTGCAAAGACACAGCTCAAAGGTGCGCATAAAAGGCAGTTTAACGTTCTTGTTGATCTTGGAAAACTGAAAGGGTACCATCTCTCCATGGGACAGATAATGCAGGCAATAGGAGCCGTTGCAGTCGAGGTGCCTGAAGTAAAAAGCAAGACAGACAAAAAAGAGCTTGTTATATTTGGTGTCAAAAATGCCATCGATTCCATTGAAGATGTAAAAAATATTATGGTTGCCTCATATATGGGCTCACCTATATATATCAAAGATATAGCGACGGTTGAAGACGGTATAGATATTCAAAATTTCAAGTCGGCCCAGATAGTAATGAAGGGTGAAAATAACAAAAATACAGAAAAAGAGCAGATTACCCTGACAGTTTCAAAACTAAAAGGAACAAATGCGGTTTTCGTTGCAGAAGACGTTATGAAAGAGTTGGAGTTATTGAAACCTATGCTTGAAAAAGAAGGTATAGGATATGTTCTTACAAGAGACTATGGGAAAAGGGCAAACGAAGCCGTCAATGAATTGGTTGATCACCTGCTTATAACTATTGCTATTATAGCTGTTATGCTTGTTTTCTTCCTCGGATGGAAGGAGTCTCTGATAGTAACCTTCACGGTTCCGGCCATATTGGCAATTACTCTCTTTATTGCTTATTTGACGGGGCAGACAATAAACAGAATTACACTTTTTGCATTCCTTCTCTCGCTTGGCCTTTTGGTGGATGCTGCAATTATCGTGATAGAAAATATCCACAGGCATCTTCATTCACACGATGCGGTTGATAAAGATATGGATGATATTCTGGTAGAAGCGACCGATGAGATAGGACCTCCTACCAATATAGCTACACTGGCTATTATTCTGACTATGGTCCCAATGGCGTTTGTGGGCGGTATGATGGGAGAATTTATGAAACCGATTCCATACAACGTGCCTGTTGCATTGATTGCATCTCTCGTGATTGCATATATATTTACGCCATATCTGTCCAAAAAGCTTTTGAAAAAGCCGCGCCTGCATCATCATCACCACCATTTCCAGAAGGGGGATAAAACAGAATCGTGTGATATAGACAGAGGAGAGACAAAGTGAAAAGATTTGAAGAGTTTGTCTATAAGATATTAGAAAAAAAGAGCAGGAAACTGCTGGTAATATTAATAACCGTTATACTTTTTGCAGCATCTATCGCACTTCTTCCTACAAAGATAGTCCTTGCAAAGATGCTTCCAGGAAAAAGTGCAAATACTTTTTCGGTATATATTGATGCTCCTACCGGGAGCTCGATAGAGGAGACAAAAAGCGTTGCCCAGTGTGTTGCGGATATCCTCAAAAAAGAGAAGGAAGTTACCGATATTGAGATATTTTTGGGACAGGGTGCACCTCTTGATTATGCGGGTCTTGTTAAAGGCTCAGCATTTAAACAGAGCGAAAATGTGGCCGAGATTGTTGTAAACCTTACCGACAAACATGAAAGAGAAGAACGCTCTTACAATATGGTCCACAGACTCAGACCTGTAATTCAGAGCAAATGCGAAAATGTAGTATCCGGTACCTCTATAAAAATGATAGAGCAGCCTGCAGGACCTCCTACACTTGCTGCTGTAGTTGCCGAAATATACGGTGATAATGAGAAGTCAATCAGAAAGCTTGCCGGAAGAGTTGCCGATATTTTCAAAAGAACAGATGGACTTGTAGATGTGGATATTATGGCTGATGAGATATTTAAAAAATTCAAGCTTATACCGAACAAAGAGAAGATTGCCAAAAGCGGACTCAGCGTAGAACAGGTAAACAAGATACTTTATCTTGCTTTTGAGGGTATGACGGTAGGGGTAAAAAATGCGGAAGATTATCCGGGACAGATAGATATATTTTTGAGGCTCGATGAAAAAAGCAAAAATCTGCCAGAAAAATCAAAAGAGGCTATGGAAGCGAAACTGGCATCTTTTGAGCTGATGAACAAAATGGGTATGATGGTACCGCTCAAAGAAGTTGTAGATGTAAAAGAGGTTGAAAACGAACCTATGATAATGCATAAAAATCTCAAAAGAATGGTTAACGTCATTGCAGAAACCGATCTGGTCTCTCAGGTATACCCGCTTCTAGATGCAAGAAACAAAATAATGGAAGAACTGAAAAATGAGTATGATATAACGACAACAGACTATCTTTTCAATCTGAGATTTATTGATAAAAAGACCGGTGAAGTGCTGGATCTGAAATGGGACGGGGAGATGAAAGTAACACTTGATACTTTCAGAGACCTGGGAACTGCATTTATTGCGGCTCTTGTTTTGATATTCATATTGATGGTGGTATACTATAAAAGTTATGTTTTGAGCGGAATCGTTCTGCTTGGAAGTTTTCTCTCTATAATAGGCGTGATTTTCGGTCACTGGGTAGCTGATCTTGTTACAGAGGATACATTTTTTCTTACTGCTACCTCTTTGATAGGATTTATCGCCCTTATGGGTATAAGTTCAAGGAACTCATTGCTTCTTATAGACTTTGCAAAGTCTTTGATGGAACAAAAAGATATGTCAAAAAGAAGAGCGATAGCGGTTGCAGCAGCTACAAGAGCGAAACCGATATTTCTGACAGCCATTGCGATAATACTCGGTTCTGCACTCCTTGCAAGCGATCCGATATTTGGCGGACTGGGGGTGGCTTTGATATCTGGAACTGTAGCAGCTGTTTTAGTGTCACTTATTTTTATACCTGTTTTGATGGATAACACAAAGGCTATGGACTTTACCAAAAAAGAGGAATAATGCCGGAATTTGGAAAATTTCTTATTTTTGCCGGAACTGTTCTTGTTATCATCGGGTTGTTTGTCTCGTATATAGGCAGACTTCCCGGTGATATTTATATAAAAAAAGAGAATTTTACTTTCTATTTTCCTATAACTACATCTATTCTGCTTAGCATCATTATCTCGCTCATTTTCTACATTTTTAGCCGTTTTTTCAAGTAATTTTGGTAAAATTTGGCTACTTATATATCTATAGGAGAAATTTATGGCATATTCTATGAACGATTTAAAAAAAGGTCTTAGAATCGAAATTGACGGCGTACCTTACAGAATCGTCGAATATCAGCACGTAAAACCTGGAAAAGGTGCAGCTTTTGTAAAAACAAAGATAAAATCTCTTCTTGACGGAAGGGTTCTTGAAAAGACTTTCCATGCAGGCGATAAATGTGAAAAGCCGGATCTTGAACAAAAAACGATGCAGTATCTTTATGACGACGGAGAATATCTTCATTTTATGGATACACAGACGTATGAACAGGAGACTTTAACAAGAGAACAGGTGGCAGATGCGGCTAAATGGCTCAAAGACGGGATGAATGTGGAGGTTCTCTATCATAACGGCAAAGCTATAACAGTAGAGCCTCCTATGACTGTAGAGCTTGAGGTTGTGGAAACTCAGCCGGCTTTCAAAGGCGATACGGCTACCGGAGGAAGAAAACCTGCGAAGCTTGAAACCGGAGTTACTATCAACGTTCCTTTCCATATTCTTGAAGGAGATGTTGTAAAGGTTGATACGAGAACGGGCGAATATATCGAAAAAGTGAAATAACAACTCTTTACAGGAGGTCGAAATGGCAAAAGTACTTGTACCGCTGGCTGATGGATTTGAAGAGATAGAAGCTATGGCTATAATAGACGTTCTAAACAGAGCGGGTATAGATGTAACCGTTGCCGGACTAGGTGGCACCGAGATAGAGGGTGCAAACAGCAAACTGAAAGTAAAAGTGCCGGTAACGCTTGATGAGGTTAATGCCGGTGATTTTGATATGATGGTACTTCCGGGCGGACTTCCGGGAGCCGAGCATCTTGCAAATAGCGAAAGAGTAAAAGAGATCATAAGAGAGCTTGATGCAGAAGGCAAAATGGTAGGCGCAATATGTGCAGCTCCATGGGCTTTGAAAGAGGCTGGAGTATTAGAGGGTAAAAAACATACAAACTATCCCGGTTTTGAAGAAAAAACCGGTATCGAAGGTTATATCCCTGATCAAAAAGTTGTAGTTGACGGCAATGTAATAACATCAAGAGGACCGGGTACCGCTATCTGTTTCGCTCTTGAGATTGTCAGAAAACTTAAAGGTGAAGATACATATTCTCAGCTAAAAGCCGGCCTTCTTGCTGATTACTGCTGATATGGAAGTGACGAAGTGAAGGGGTGAGGAAAATACCTTCATCCTTCGTCCTTAAAATTTAAGGTTCAACCTCTAAATTTTTTCCAGATAGCGGGCAACCGCATCTTCGTCGTTTGTGTGCGGCAGGACTATGTGGGCTATCTTTTTCACTTCTTCTACCGCATTTTTTACCGCTACACTTTTTCCGGCCTTTTTGAACATTCCAACATCATTATGGCTGTCACCGAAAACTGTCAGGTGCTCTTTTTTGCTTTTTGTATATTCAAGGAGTTCTTCAAGGGCATGAGATTTATCCCCTTTTGGGTGAAGCAGAGTCAGGAAATGACAGTCTATATATGGATCTTTTGAAAGTTTTATCTCTATTTCGTTTGCGAATACCTCTTTAAGTCTTTTTGACAGTTCACTCATATGCTTCTCTTCACCCATATAGACAACTTTGAGGTTTTTGTTTATCCCTTTTATATCTTTGATATTTGTAAGGCGGCTGTCGTTTTTGTATTTTGCCAAAAGCTCTTTTTGGTAGATGTTGGTTTTTTCCGGATATAGAAAAAGTTCGTTGACTCCTTCGTTGATTCCTACGATAAAAGGAAGAATATCGAACTTTTTTCCCTCTGCTATTATGGAGTCTGTTATCTCTTTTGAAAGAGCGTTAAGAGCTATCAGTTTTTTTTCGCTCGTCGCTACCATCGCTCCGTCAAGTAGTATCATAGGAAGATTGATACTGAGTCCATCCAGAAACTGAAGACTGGTTTTGAGGCTTCTTGCGGTTGCGATAGAGAGCAGATGGTTTTTTGCTTTTTCATTCCATACTTTTTTGCTGTATTCCGAAAGAGTAAGGTCGGTTCTTAAAAATGTTTTATCTAGGTCGGTTACGAAGAGTTTTTTCAATAATATCCCCTGTAATTTTTAATGCGATATTATCATATTTTGCCGAAAAATTACAGGGGAGGTCTGTTTATCTCTTTTTCAAATTCAAAAGATAGTTGAGTTGTGCTTCGTCAAGAACATTTTTCGTGTTGTAGATACATCTGATATGGGCCATTGTCGCCTGGGCTTTAAGTTTTGCCAATTTGTCCACTTTCGGTTTGAGGTTTTCCGGCATTTCACCTTTCATAGCTGCAGCCGCTATTTCGTTTTCAAGTGCTCTTATCTCTTTGGCAAGAGACATAACAGTTTTTATCGTCTCTTTTCTGATTTTAAGAAGTTTGGGTTTTTGATCATCTCTTAGAGCCAGTTTAGGATCATCCCAATGTTTTTTGACAAGTTTTGTTAGATGTGGCATTTTTCCGATTATAAGAAAGGGCGAACCTTTCATCTTCATATGTTTTTTATACTTTTTTATTTTTTCTGTTTTTGAAGGGGTGTCTGTGCTTTGCATTGCAAAGAGCAAAGATGTACCGGCAATCATAATAAGAGCTTTTTTTAACATTATCCATCCTTTTTCTGTTTTGGACATTTTATCAGATATATGTTAAGAGAGTGTTAATTTTCTTTTTCTCTTTTTATTTTATACTCTTCCCATTTTTTCATAATTTCCAGAACTTCTTTGTCACTTACGTCATACCAGTTTAGATAGACTTGTGCAACTGCATGAAAATCTGCAGGAGATTCCAGGACAATTATCTCATCAGCAAAATGTCTGAAAAACTCTATTGCTCTTTTGCCTGCTACCGGTACGGCTACGACAATCTTTCGGGCTCCTCTCTTTTTGCACATCTCTACCGCGGCAGTCATAGTAGAGCCCATTGCTATCCCGTCGTCTACAAGAATAACGGTTCTGTTTTCAAGTGGCGGTAGAGGCTTGCCTTTTCTTAGAATCTCTATTCGTCTTTTTGTCTCTTGGAACTGTTTTTCTATGATACGATTTATCTCTTCATCGTCAAGTCCTGCCGCTGCCGCTCTATTTATGAAGACTGTACCGTCTTCCACAACTGCTCCAAAGCCGCTTTCGGGATTGTATGGAAAGGGGAGTTTTCGGCATATGATGAGAGAAAAATCTGCATCCAAAGCTTTTGCTATTTCGAAACCAACCTCCGTACCACCTCTTGGGATTGCCAGAACTATAGGTTTTTCATCTCTGTATTTCATAAGAGCTTGGGCTAGTTTCTTACCGGCGTCTTTTCTGTCTTTAAACATAATAAAGCCTTTTTCTTTTTATTATAACATGGCATAATATACTGAAAATTATGGGCAAAAGGTTAGGATTGAAGAGACAGAATAACGAAAAAATATTTTTCGAAAGACTTGAAAAGATAGACCCAGCTATAATTTCGGCTCTAAAACTTCCAAAAAAGAGGTTTAGCTTTCGTATCAACAGGCTTAAAACTACAAATGATGAAGTTCTTGATAAGCTTGAAAAAGTCTCTATTGTTCCCAAAAGGGTAGAGTGGTTTGAGGATGCTTACGTATTGCCTTTGGAAGAGCGGCAGAATCTTATAAAAACCGATCTATATACAGATGGCAAAATCTATATACAAAATCTCTCCTCAATGGTTGCTGCTCTTGAGCTGTCTCTCAAAGAAGATGAATGGCTTTTGGATCTGGCGTCCGCTCCCGGAGGCAAAGCGCTTCTTTGGAGCTCTTTACTTGAAAATAGAGGAAAGATATCTGCTGTGGAGCCTGATAGAAACAGATTTTTTATGCTGAAAAGAAATTTTAAAATAAGCGGTGCGAAAAATATCAGAGCATATCAAAAAGATGGCAGAACTATAGGCAAAAGATGTCCAGAATATTTTGACAAAGTACTTTTAGATGCACCGTGTTCTAGCGAGTCTAAATTCGATCTCTCAATAGAAAATCCCGTAAAATACTGGAGTATCAGGCGTGTTTACAGAAACAGCAGGCTTCAAAAAGAACTTATACTCTCCGCGTGGGAGAGTCTGAAACCGGGAGGAGTACTTGTTTATGCAACATGTACTTTTTCGCCTGAAGAGAATGAAGAGGTGGTGAATTTTCTTCTTGAAAAAAGAGCGGATGCTTTTTTAACTGAACCCGACATCATTCTGGAAAATTTCAAAAGCGGCCTGACTTTCTGGGAGGGCAGGGCGTTTGACGAGTCACTTAAAAAGGCTGTTAGAATAGTTCCTGATGGCCTTTTTGACGGATTTTTTTTAGCAAAAATTAAAAAAGTCAGATAGATTCGTATCTATGAGTAGATACTTTTTTCATTCTGACAAATTTTGTATCTATAAGTTTCATTGTGGCAGTGTTTACGCTGCCGGCATATTTTATCTCGGTATGCGGCATCAAAACACCGCTCTCTTTTGAGAAATCTTTGTAAATAGTCAGAAACTCCATTTTTCCAGGTCCCATCTTCAGTTTTCCTACTGTCTTCTCTATGTGGTAGTTTTGTGGATTTACATAATAGTCGCATTCCACACCGTTTCTTGAAAGTGTCAGGATATAGTATTTGTCGTCGGATCTTATTTTCAAAACATCAGCGAATTTTTTCAATACAAGAGGATTGTAAAGCCTCATGAGCTGCACTTTCATAGCATCGAGCATAGGGCCGCGTGCCTGTTTTTTTACTCTTTTGTTGAAAACTTTTATTCCGATTGTTCCTTCGAGTATCCTTGTTTCGCTTTTGTCCGGATAGGTTATATCTATGTAGAGTCTCTTTGGCAAGGTAACTCTTCTTGTGTCAGCGCCTATAGTTTTGTCGCTCGCTCTTGTCACTTTCCAGTGCTGAATGTAACTTACTGCATTTTGCAGGGCTTGCTTGCCTCCATACTCTTTTATCATATTTTCAAGAAGTTTCTCTTTATCTAAGTTCTGGGCAAAAAGAGAAAGGGAAAAGAGAACCGGTATAAGCAATATAGAGAATTTTTTCATAGCTGTTCCTTTGCGGTCGTGTGACAAAATTATAACAGCAAAGGACTGTCGATAGGCAGAGAACTGCACATTTGTTAAAAAAAATAAAAGATGTTTAAGAAATATTCGTTTTTTCTATAATCTCATTTAAAATGTCATCCAGATCTCTGTTTTGAACATTTACGGTGATGTCCGCTACTTCTTCATATGCCTGTGAGCGTTCGTTATAGAGAGTTTTTGCATCTTTGTATGATTTGAAAAGGGGTCGTTTTTTTATTTTGCTTTTTGCATTCGGGCTTTTTGTAATGCGCTCATATATCCAGTCAAAATCGGCTTTGAGATATATAACTGTGCCGATTTTTTTAAGATTTTTTACTTTATAGAAACCACCTCCCGTGGAGACGATGGTATCTTTTACGCAGCACTCAAGCCAATTGGCCGTACGCTGTTCAAGCTGCCTGAAATACTCTTCACCCTTTTTTTTAAAAATCTTTTTTATTTTTTTGTTTGTAAGGCTTTCTATAAGATCATCAGTATCTACTGCATATCTGCCTGTTTTGCCGCTAAGCGCTCTTGCAACGGTTCCTTTTCCAACGCCCATAAAACCTACAAGAATTATATTGTTTGACATAAAAGCTCCGTTTTTTTGTGAAATTATACTATTTTTTATCGATTGTCAAAAGTTGTTTTTTTCTGATATGAGCGGAATAAATCTGCTCTTTATCATTTATACAACGATTTTTGAATATAATTTTGCCAGATTACGAACATAAAGGTAAAAGATGAAGCCGAAGTTCACTCATCTGCATCTGCACACGGAGTATTCTCTTCTTGACGGGGCAAACAAAATCAAAAAACTTGCAAAAAGATGCAAAGAGCTCGGAATGGAGTCGGTTGCCATAACCGATCACGGAAATATGTTCGGAGCTATAGATTTTTATAAAACGATGAAGGCTGAAGGTATAAAACCTATCATCGGAATAGAAGCGTATCTGCACAACCAGGATGACTTAAGTGACAAGTCTACAAAGCAGCGTTTTCATCTTTGCCTTTTTGCCAAAAATGAAATCGGATATAAAAACCTTATGTATCTTAGTTCCAAAAGCTATATAGATGGCTTCTACTACTATCCCAGAATCAATAAAAAATTGCTCAAAGAGCACAGCGAAGGTTTGATATGCACAAGTGCCTGTCTGCAGGGAGAGGTAAACTGGCATCTGAACCTGAACAGCGAAAGAAACAGGAAATTTGGCGCGAAAGGTTATGAGAGGGCCAAAAAAATAGCTCTTGAGTACCGTGAGATTTTTGGAGAGGATTTTTATCTGGAACTCATGCGCCACGGCATACATGACCAACAGTATATCGACGAAGCGGTGATACAGCTCTCTTTGGAGACCGGTATAAAGATAGTTGCAACAAACGACACCCACTATCTCTATCCCGATGACGCGGAGCCTCATGAAGCGTTTATGTGTATAGCAATGAACAAACTCTATGATGATCCGAACCGCCTCAGACACTCTGTTCATGAGTTTTATCTCAAATCTCCCGAAGAGATGGCGGCTCTTTATGCGGATATTCCGGAAGCTTTGGAAAATACTCAGGAGATTGTGGAAAAATGCAATCTTGAACTTGATCTGGGAAATCCTACACCTCCAAATTTCAAATTTACAAAAGAGTATGCGCAAAAAGCAGGGGTACCGCTTCCGGAAGAGAGCCTTTACAGTCTTGAAAATGACAAAGTTTTATTTGAACACTACTGTAAAGAGGGGCTTAAAAAGAGGCTTTTGCATGTCCCGGAGGATCTGCATGAAAAATATTGGGATAGACTGAGAACAGAGATAGAGATAATAAACAATATGAAATTTCCGGGATATATGCTAATAGTCTGGGATTTCGTAAGGGAAGCCAAAGAGAGAGGAATTCCGGTGGGACCCGGAAGGGGTTCCGCGGCAGGAAGTCTTGTAGCATATGCTTTGGAGATAACGGATATCGATCCGCTGAAATACAATCTGCTATTTGAGAGGTTTTTGAATCCCGAGCGTATAAGCATGCCCGATATCGATATGGATTTCTGTCAGTACAGAAGAGGGGAGATCATTGACTATGTGGTTGAAAAGTACGGCAGATACAATGTGGCGCAAGTCATAACCTTTGGTTCTTTGCTGGCAAAAGGTGTTATCAGAGATGTTGCAAGAGTTTTGGGAGTCAGCTACGCCGATGCAGATAAAATGGCAAAGCTCATCCCCGACCAGCTAGGAATTACGCTTGAGGAGGCATACAAAAAAGAGCCTAAAATCAAAGAGCTTATCGAAAGCGATCCGATGGCTGCAAGAGTTTGGAAATTTGCCCTGGCTCTGGAGGGACTCAAAAGAAATGCCGGTATGCATGCGGCCGGGGTTGTTATAAGCAATGATGAACTCTGGAACAAAACGCCTCTTTACAAACCTTCGGGCGAAGATACGATAGTTACGCAGTACTCACTTAAATATCTCGAAGATGTTGATCTTATAAAATTTGACTTTCTTGGCCTTAAAACCCTTACTGTTATAGATAATGCCCTAAAACTCATAGAAAAAAGATATGGTAAAAAGATAGAGTGGCAGGAGATAGACGTAAACGACAAAGAGGTTTACGACCTCATTCAAAGCGGTCACACAATCGGGCTGTTTCAGATAGAGTCGCAAGGTATGCAGCGTCTTAATGCGAAACTCAAACCCACCACTTTCGAAGATATCATAGCGGTCTTGGCTCTTTATCGTCCGGGACCTATGGAATCGGGGATGCTTGATGATTTTATAGAAAGAAAGCACGGACGCGCAGAGATAACATATATGTTTCCAGAACTTGAACCCATACTAAAACCTACATACGGTGTTATAGTCTACCAGGAACAGGTAATGCAGATAGTTCAGACTATAGGCGGTTTTAGTCTGGGCGGAGCCGACCTTGTAAGGCGTGCCATGGGTAAAAAGATACCCGAAGAGATGCAGCGTCTAAAAACCCAGTTTGCCGACGGAGCGCAGAAGAAAGGTTTTGACAGGGCAAAAGCAGAGGAGCTTTTCGACCTGATCGTAAAATTTGCCGGATACGGCTTTAATAAGTCACACTCAGCCGCTTATGCTATGGTCACTTTCCAGACGGCATATCTGAAGACCTACTATCCGCAGGAGTTTATGGCTGCATTACTCACAAGCGAGCAGGATAATACCGATAAGATAGTCAAGTATGTGGATGAGGTAAAGAGACTCGGCATTAAACTTTTGCCGCCCGATGTGAAAAAGTCGGCGCTGGAGTTTAGTGCAACCAAAATAGACGGCGAAGATGTGATACTTTTCGGTCTTGGAGCCATAAAAGGAGTAGGAGAAAGCGCGGTAGTCTCCATACTCGAGGCAAGGAAAAACGGCGGATTTGAGAGTCTTGACGATTTTTTAAATAAAATCGATCCTTCCAAAGTGAATAAAAAAGTTTTGGAATCTCTCATAAAATCGGGAGCGATGGATGGTTTTGGATATACCAGAAGGGCGCTTTTGCAAAATATCGAAAAGATTGTAGAGACGACCCACGAGATAGCAAGGGCCAAAAAGATGGCCGAAAATTCTCTTTTCGGCGACAGCGAAGAGATGACATCCATAAAGCTGAAAATCGACAATTTCGATGAGTTTGATATGAAGACGATTCTAGAACTTGAAAAAGAGACTCTGGGATTTTACGTCTCCGGCCATCCGCTTGAGGGTTATAGAAAAGAGCTTTCCGATATCAGTTATACGCTCTCAAGTGACCTTGACAATATTGCAGACGGAAGCGACGCTCTTTTTATAGGCGTAGTGGAAGAGATAAAGACAAAAATCAGTAAAAAAGGCAACAAGTTCGGTATCATAAATATTATGGACCTTCACGGAAATATAGAAATTATGCTTTTTTCCGACAAACTTGAAGAGCTTGAGCAGATGGACCTTGAAAAACCGATAGCATTTAAAGCGCATATCACAAAAGACGGTGACTTTACCCGTATCAGATGCGACAAGATAATGAGGCTTGAAGATGCAAAAGGTGAGAAGGTCGATACGAAAATAGAAGAGAAGTATGAAGAGCCTCTTGTTATAAAACTGGATCTTTCCCATGAACTGCACATACTTGAAGAGCTTTACCGTATAGCAAAAAGCCATCCTGGACGAAGGCCTCTGAAGCTTCTTATAAGGTCAAAACTGCAGGAAGTGGAAATCGAAGCAAACGTGTATGTAAACAATGAGATGGTAGAAGAAGTTTCAAAGTTTGAAGGAGTCGAGGTAGCCTGAGCCAGTTAAAACTCAAAACTGTACGGTACTTTCTCTCTTTTCCTATATGCCGGTTTCGCTCCAGCCCACTCTTTGAGATCGTCCAGGTCGAAAAGGAGGATATTGTTGTCCCTGTTTTTTAGAAGCTCATTGCTGAAGCCGCTTTTTGAAAAAAGAGCGTAGTAGTTCGCTTCTATTCCTGCAACTGCACACTTTTTCTGCAAAGAGGTGAGTGTTTTTTTGCAGATTTTACTGTTTTTCCATTTGCATTCGCCCACTATTACTCTGCCGTCTTTCAGAGTCGTGAGAATATCTAGTTCGATATTTTTGTCCCAGTAGCTGCCGGTCTCTTCGTAATCTTTGAATTTATGTTTTATCAGTTCATTTGAGAGTTCTTCGTATGTAAAGCTGACATAGTTTTCAAAATCGTTTTCTATAAGTTTCAATATCTTTGAAAACTCTTTTTTTTCAAGAAGATCGATATTCGGTTCGCAGTACCTGAACCAGAATCTGAAAAAGGGCTTTGCAAATTTTATCTTGTGCTGGATACGGTAACGTCTGAGATTTTTCTTGAGTTTCTGTTTCGGATGCTTTTTTTCTATAGGTTTTTCTCTTGAATACTCTTTTATAAGAATATTGTTTTCTATCAATTTTTCAAGATGGATTTTCCCAAGATGTTCCGGGATATCGGCTTTTTTAAATGCTGTAAATATCTTTCTGTCGCCGATTGCAAAAATCTGTAGCAGATTTTTACTAAAAGTTTTGTATTGAGGGCTGATATTGAAATATGCATTCAAAAATGTATGGTTTTTTAGGATTTTTTCTTCTATTTCATGTAGAATCGGTCTGGAAATATCAGCAGAGACAATATTTTCGGCTCCTCCGAAAACGGAATAAAACTCTATAATGTTTTCTATATCCGCCGACTGGCAGTTTCTGTGAAAAGTTTTAAAGTGTTTGCTTTGCGTAGTCGCTCCTCATATAAGCTTTTTTTAAATAATATTAAAGCTGTAGTTAAATAAATATTAAAAAACCAAGTTAATTTAATCAGGTTTTTGATACAATTAAAAATAATGCGAAAGGAAGGATGATGAAAAAAATCGTACTGATTGTTTTGAGTCTGTTTGTTGCCGTTTCCGCTTTTGCAGAAAATGAAGGAACCAAAAAGATAAGGGATTGTATCAATGTTTTTGATAGATTTATGGCAATACCGGAAGAGAGCATCCCTGAGACTCTTTTAAGAGACGCAAAAGCCATAGCCATCATACCAAACCTTATAAAAGTGGGATTTATCATAGGTGGCAGACACGGCAGTGGTGTTTTGGCCGTAAGAAGAAAGGACGGTTCATGGAGCAATCCCCTTTTTATAACCCTTACAGGAGGAAGCCTAGGCTGGCAGATAGGAGCACAATCGGTAGATATTATCCTTGTTTTCAAAACAAACAGAAGCGTAGAGGATATACTAGAAGGTAAAGTTACACTCGGAGCGGATGCTTCAGTAGCAGCCGGGCCTGTAGGCAGAAGTGCCGAAGCGGCAACAGATATAAAACTCAAATCGGAAATATACGCATATTCCAGAAGCAGAGGAGCTTTTATCGGGGTTTCCCTTGAAGGTGCAGTCTTGAAGGTTGATATTGATGCCAATACCCAATTTTATAAAAAGCCCGGTATAAGACCAAGAGATATTCTATACGCAAATATCAAAGTTCCAGATCCTATAGTAAATCATTTCAAACGCAAACTTTCCGAATATACAAAATAGGAGAAATCTTGTCGTATCCGTGGGAGATGCCGTCAATCAGAAACAAAAGGAAAAAGCCTTTTAGACCAAGATGCCGATTTTGTCGCAAAAACGATGAAGTGATACCTGTTGTTTACGGTTTTGAAATAACAGAAGAACTTTTGGAAAAAGAGCAAAAAGGCGAAATAAAAATAGGAGCCGCCGCCATAGGTGCAGATCGTCACAACTGGTTTTGCAAAAGATGTGAAAGCGGATTTTTGAGATAAAACTGTTTGGCTCGCATAACAAAGCCTTTATTATGGATTGTTATGCGGAGCCAAAATTGAAGCTAGTAGGACTGAGTATTTAGACCGCTTGAAAATGACGATGATTTCATAAAAAACAGTGTCAGCTACAAGCGGAGTGCAATTGTATAATCGACTCTCTTAAACTCTTATCAATTATTCGATATATATATTTATCTGCTTGTTCGTATAAAGTTTCATAAAATATATCAAAAATTTTAGCAATATGGCATAGGATCAAGAGAAAATGCTTAATTAAATCTAAAAATTGGATCAATACTGAAACATGGAAGTATAAATCGATATTTTTTGGTTTTAGTTTGAGCGGTATCTTTGAAGTGGTGGGCTCGGCAGGACTCGAACCTGCGACCAACCGGTTATGAGCCGGTTGCTCTAACCAACTGAGCTACGAGCCCGTAGCAGTTGTTAAGTACGGGTGGAATTATACAAAAAATTAAAACGAAATGCAAGTAGATGTTCCAAAATTCCAAAAAGTATCATAAAGTTTACAAAACTGCTCCCGCCGTAGCTGAAAAGTGGTAGCGGAACTCCCACGACAGGGGCGAAACCTATAGTCATCGCTATATTTACGCTCATATATACAAACAGAAGAAAGGCAATGCTAGTTGTGACCACCTGAGTGAAATAGTCTCCTGATAGTTTGTAGTTTAGGCTTAGCAGATGCAAAATAAGCATCGCATACAGAGATATAAGGAAAAAGGCACCGAAAAAGCCGAATCTCTCCATAAAATAGGCAAAGATAAAGTCACTCGAAGCGATTGGAAGGAATTTGAGCTGAGTCTGGGTTGCCTCGTCTTTTTCTTTACCTGTGAGCCCTCCGGAACCTATCGCAATGATAGACTGCTGAACGTGATAACTCGGTTTTTCGCTTAAAAAATCGTGAATTCTTTTTTTCTGATAATCATGCAGAAGATATTTATAAGAAAGTGGCAAAAACAGTGCCATAATGATGGCAATGCCTGCCCATATTTTCCAGTTTACTCCTACAAAAAACAGGATTCCGTAGCCGATTATGAGCAGTATCAGTGCGGTTCCCAGATCCGGTTCTTTTGCAATGAGAACAAAGGGCAAAATAATATAAAAAGAGATTTTCAAAAACTCTTTCAGGCTATAACCGTTTTTAGGCGGCGGGTTTTCATGTATGAGATACGCAAGCATCAGAATAAAAGCAGGTTTGAATATCTCGGAAGGCTGTAGGGTAAAGTGTATGAAAGGGATTTCAAGCCATCTTTGCGCTCCGAGTCTGCTGACGCCGAAAAAGTCGACGCTAATCAAAAGTCCTATGTTTATCCAGTAAATTGTAGGAATCAACCATTTGAATTCTCTAAGGGGCATAAGAAAAAAAACTATGAAAGCAGCGATACCAACGCCGATATATATGAGCTGTTTTTGCGACAAAACAGGGTCTATCTCCGAAATTAGGTAAAATGACAAAGTAATTATAGGTATCAGAAGCGCAATCAGAATAAAATCGAAATGTGTAATAATACGTCTGTCTATCATAAAGCGCATAAAATTGATCCTTGTTGGATTAGTCTGCAAATTATACCAAAGGAAAAAGTTTGGGCAAAACTGAAAAATTGACAGTACGAAAACAGGAGAGACTTGACAAGTATCTATCTGCCGAACTGAAGACTACCAGAAACCAGATAGAGGCACTGATAAAATCGGGATATGTAAAAGTTAATGGAAAAACCGTAAAAAAAGGCGGAATCAAACTGAAAGTCGGCGAAACGATTGAGATAGAGTATCCTGAAGTTAGAAAAAGCGAAGCAAAAGAGCCCGGTTTTGATGTAGAGATAATATATGAAGATGAAGATATTCTTGTTTTGAACAAACCGAGCGGTGTTACCGTCCATCCTGCTCCGAGCGTAAAAGAGCCGACTCTTGTGGACTGGCTGAAAAAGAGAGGGGTCTCTCTTTCGACAATTTCAGGTGAAGAGAGGCATGGTATAGTTCACAGAATAGACAAAGAGACCAGCGGAGTACTTGTCATAGCAAAAAATGATTCGGCGCATCTGAGCCTCTCTAAGCAGCTACAGGACAAAAGCATGGGAAGATACTATCTTGCCATTATAGAGCCTCCTTTGAAAGAGGATACTGTTGTGGAAAAACCTATAGGAAGAAATCCCAAAAACAGAATAAAAATGGCAGTGGTTCCAAATGGCAGAGAAGCAAAAACGGCTTTTGCAAAAATTGCGCTCAGTAAAGATCAAAAAACAGAACTCATAGGTGCGAAGCTTTTTACAGGAAGAACCCACCAGATAAGAGTTCATCTGAATGCTATAGGAAGGCATATTTTGGGGGATTGTTTATATGGTTTTAAGAGCCGTAGTGATAAAATTAAAAGAGTTTTTTTACATGCTTATATTTTATACCTGAGACACCCAAAAACAGGGACAAAGATGAGATTTGTCGCTCCTTTGCCTGATGATATGCGGGAGTTTCTAAAAAAAAGATTTGACTGGGAGAGTATAAATGAGAAAATTGTTCCTGAGCAGTTTGACACTATTTTTGATTCTGTTTCTTAACGGATGTGCAAAACAGCCTCTGCTTGAAAGCAAACCGCAGATAGATCCGACGCTACCGAAAGTTGAAAATATCAAAACAATTGCCGATATCAATCAGGTTGCATTTGAATGGCAGCCTTTGTATGATCCACGAATTGAAGGGTACTATCTTTACAGAAGTACCGGAGCAGCCAGTAAGCTTACAAGAGTGGCTGTAATAGAAGACAGATATAGTTCGCACTATGTGGACAAGGGTCTCAAACCGAATACTCTCTATTATTACAGAATGTCTGCATACGACAAAGCCGGAAAGGAGTCCGCTCCGAGTGAGACTGTAAAAGTGAAGACGCTTCCGCGACTGGAGTCTGTAAGTTTTATCCAGGCTATAGGCCATCTTCCCAAACGTGTAAAGATTATCTGGCGTCCCCATCCAGATCCCAGAGTGGCGGAATATATCATCGAACGAAGCGAGCCGGACAAGCCCGAATGGAAAGTGGTGGCCGTCATAAAAGACAGGCTGCAGGCAGAATATATAGACAAAGGGCTTAAAGACAACAAAGTCTACTATTACAGGATAAAAGTCAAAACATATAGCGGTGTTATATCAAGACCCAGTAAAGTTGTAAAAGCTTCGACAAAACCTCTTCCTGGAATGGTTCAGGGTCTTAATGCTACGACAAATCTGCCCAAAAAAATAGAAGTTACCTGGCAACCAAATGCAGAACCCGACATCGATCACTACAATATCTACAGAAGTCCATTTTCCAAAGGTTTTTTTTTGCTCCATGCAAAAGTAAGAGGCAGCAAATATGTTGATCTGATCGGTGAAGACGGTGTTGTAAAGTTTTATAAAGTGACAGCAGTAGATAAGGATGGGCTAGAGAGTCACAAACAGGACACACCTGTAATGGGTTCCACACTGTCAAAACCACTGCCTCCTATAATTATTTCTGCGACTATCCAGGATTCAAAAGCGATTATAAAATGGAGACCGGCCGATAACAGGGCTGTAAGTTTCATCATTATCAAGAAAGAGAAAAAAGGTTGGCTGGATTCCAAAGAGTATAAATACACCAATATTACTTCTACAACATTTATAGACAAAAGTATAATTCCCAACGTAAAATATGAATACAGCATAATAGCAGTCGACAGGTACGGAATAGAGTCAAAGCCTACCGAAGATATAGAGCTTTTTTTGCCCGTTAAAAACTGATAATCAAGTATAAAAATGCCTCATATAATAGCAAGAGAGTATAAAAAGATAAAAACCCCCGCACAGAGGGATGGAATTGAGTTTTTATGGTTTGCCGAGCCGTTGGCAAACGCATCGGAAACTCTTGTATGTGCAAAGCATGAAAATATATATTTTTTGCTTACAATAAAGAGAAAAAACGGTAATTTTATAATAAAGAGCGACAAAACCACAAGGCCTACACCCTCCACTATCGTAAAAAAAGCTCTGAAATCTTTTTGCTCCCTGGCTGAATGTGATGTTATATATTCGAATATCGCAAATATAAAAGACCGCCATCTGGAAGAGGGAAGCAGGTTTTTAAAAGATATATGGTTTTTTGCACAGAATTTTCCCAAAGACAAAGAGGTGTGGATAGAGATAGGCTTTGGCAGTGGCAGACATCTTCTTCATCAGGCCAGACAAAATCCTGATATCCTTTTTATAGGGCTTGAGATTCACAAGCCATCTATCGAACAGGTTTTAAAGCAGATAAAGATACAAAAGCTCGATAACCTTTATGTGATAGATTATGATGCGAGACTGTTTTTAGAGTTTGTTCCGTCGAATCTGGTAGGAAAAATTTTTGTACATTTTCCGGTTCCGTGGGATAAAAAACCTCACAGAAGAGTCTTTTCAAAAAGGTTTATCAAAGAGGCGAAAAGAGTTTTGAAAAAAAATGGTATTCTAGAGCTTAGGACTGATAGCAGAAACTATTTTGATTATGCGATGGAACTTTTTATGGATGAGCCAAGAATCCATCTGGAAGTTCTTAAAAACATCGAAACAGTTGTCAGGAGCAAGTACGAAGATAGATGGCGAAGGATGGAGAAAGATATATATGAGATAAGAATGATTAATGACGAGGTTTCAGAATCTTTGATATTAAAGGGGAGTTTTGATTTTGAAGGGGGTCTGAATGTACGCAACATTATAAAAAATTTTTCAAACAGACCGATAAAATATGATGAGTATTTCATACATTTTGAGAAACTTTACAAAATATCCGAAGATTCAATATTGATAAAGCTTTCATTCGGAGCTTTTGACAGACCTGAACATCTGTATATTATAATAGACGCAAAAGGTGCAAAATATTTTCCCAGGAATCCTGTATTATCCCGGTTGAATCTCAAAGCACACAATAAAATAAAAGAGATGCTGTATGGCAAACAAAGTAATAGTAGCACAAGATCTTAAACTGGCCTATAACGAAAACGAGCCTGTTATAACCGAAAGCTCTTTTGAGATAGAGAGCGGAAGTTTTGTATTTATTACAGGCCCCAGCGGAAGTGGAAAATCTACACTTATCAGATCATTCTACGGAGCACTCAAGCCATCCGGCGGGATATTGGAAGTTGGCGGAGTAAAACTTAACAAAATAAGCAGTTCAAAACTGAGCTTTTTGAGAAAATATTTGGGAATCATATTTCAAGACTACAAACTTATAAAAGAGTGGAATGTTAAGAAAAATGTAATGCTTCCTCTTATAATAGCTGGTTATTCAAAAGATGTTTGCGAACTTCAGACACAGAAACTTTTAAAACATGTGAAGCTTTCACACAAGGCAGAGAGATATCCCTATGAACTGAGCGGTGGTGAACAGCAAAGAGTTGCAATGGCCAGGGCGTTGGCACACAATCCGGTAATTATCCTTGCGGACGAGCCTACCGGAAACTTGGATGAATATTCCAGTGAAGTTATCTGGAATCTTCTTGAGGGAGCAAATGAACAGTTAGGTACTACAGTAGTAGTTGTTACACACCATATACCGGTACATCTGAGTGTAAATTTCAAGCATTTTCATATAGAGGATGGAACAATTTATGAAATTTCTTAAAAGCCATTTATCACTTATTCTTCCTCTTTTCGCAATTCTCTTTTCAATACAGTTTTATATTATGGTTGAAAAAGCTATAGAAGATTATGAAAAAAATCTTGTAAAAGACTATGCAATAATTCTGGTATCAAAAAAAGAGTTTTCATTTAATGATATAAAGGATATTTTGCCAAATGCGGCAGATTTGGAAGAGATAAATCCTCAAGATATAATACAGAGACTTAAAAAGGGTGCTTCTCAAATCGATTTTGAGTCTCTAAAAAATTTTCTACCGAAGTTTTATAATCTTCACCTGAGTCGATATCCGAGTGCGAAAGAGCTTGAAGATATCAAAAAGAAGCTATTGAGCCTTCCTCATGTCGAAAGAGTTGAGACTTTTGCAAAAACACATTCCAAAACCTATACCCTTCTTGTGCTTTTAAAACAGATCTCAAAAATATTTTTAGCCCTTATTGCGGCTATAAGTTTTTTGCTAATAATAAAACAGATGCAGGTATGGCACTATGAGCATAGTGAAAGAATGTATATTATGGCACTTTTTGGTGCTCCTCTGTGGATGAGAAGCGGTGTGCTGATAAGATTGGCGATTGTGGATGCTCTGTTAAGTACGGCGATGGTTTCGGCATTTTTTTATTATATTACCAATACAGATATTTTACGGCAGTTTACGGAAAAGACCGGTGTTGCTATAGCAAAATTTAACTTTGCAAATGATGCTGCTTTGCTTGCTCTTATTGGGCTTGCAACGGCTCTTTTTTCGGTGATAATCGTCTCAACAAGGCAAATAAAGGAATGAAGAGAGTTTTAATTTTTATTTTTACGATTTTGCTCAGTACAAATATTTGGGCAAAAAGCAGTATAGAATTCAAAATCGAGAATTCAAAAAAAGAGTTGACCAAAAAATCAAAAAGAATAACAGGGTTAAATACTGCTCTTGAAAAAATCGCAAAAGAGATAGAAAAGCAAAAAAAAGAGCTCGAAAAGCTTGATTTGAAAATCGCAGAACTAGAAAATATCCTCTCGCAAAAAGAGCAAACATACAATAAAAATAAAGAGTTGCTTAAAAATCTGCAAAGTACACAAAAAGAGCTTTACGAGAAGAGAAATATCCTTCAGCAGGAACTTACACTGCTTATTGCAAAAGAGTTTTCAAAATCTATAGTTTTAAACAGTGCCCAAAGCGGTTCTGCGGAAGATATCATAAATGAAGAGATATTAATGGCGTTGCAAAAAAGCGAAGATGAAAAGATAAAGAAACTATCTCTTTCGTTTAAAAATACAAATCAAAAAATAGATGAATACCATAAAAAGACAGAAATGTTAAAAAAAGAGATAGAGGAGCTGGATAAAAAGAAAAGGGAGCTTTTATCTGCAAAAAAAAAGAAAAAGAGAGTACTTTCGCAACTTGATAGAAAAAGAAAGAAATATAAAAAAGCGATAAACAGGCTGATAAAGGAGCAAAATTCTTTAAGGGCAACGCTGGAGAAATATAAAATCCTGAAAAAAAGAAAAAAAACTGTATCTAAAAAAAGTAAAGAGACCAATATCAATGTAAAAAAGATAGGTTCTTCATATCTTCGTGCAAAAACTATAAGATATCGAGGGCCCAAAACCATTCCTCCTCTTGACAGCTTCAGGATAACAAAATATTACGGTCCCTATGTGGATCCGATTTATAAAATAAAGATATTCAACGAATCAGTGGAACTCAAGCCCCTTAAAAGAAATGCTAAAGTAAAAAATGTTCTGAACGGAAAAGTTGTACTTGCAAAAGATACGCCGCATCTGGATAAAGTGGTTATTATAAAGCACAGAAACGGTCTTTATACAATATATGCACATCTAGATAAGATAGCGCCTACTATAAGGCAGGGAAGAAAAATAAAAAAAGGTTACGTTATAGGACGTGTTAGCAAAAGACTGACATTTGAAGTTACAAAAAAGAGTTATCATATCAATCCGCTCGATCTTATAAAGGTTCCAAGAAAGAGACGATAAGTCTTCTAATATCCCAAATTTATCAATTGCTAAAGAGTTTTTTAGTAGAATAATTAACTTAACATAAAGAAGGTGAGGTTGATGGCAAAAAGAGTACTGGTTAAATTTTCGGGTGAGGCACTGGCATCAAAAGAGGGTTTCGGTATAGATACCGCCATACTCAAATATATAGCTTCAGAGATCAAATCTCTTGTTGAGAACGGTATAGAAGTAGGTCTTGTTGTTGGCGGAGGAAATATCATCAGGGGTGTAAGTGCTGCCAAAGAAGGCATTATCAGACGGTCAGCAGGAGACTATATGGGTATGCTGGCAACAGTTATAAATGCTGTTGCTCTTCAGGAAGCTTTGGAATATTGGGGGCTTAAAGTGAGAGTCCAGAGTGCTATCAAAATGGAAGAAATTTGCGAGCCTTTTATTGTAAGGCGTGCTATAAGGCATCTGGAGAAAGGAAGAGTTGTAATATTTGCTGCCGGTACGGGAAATCCTTTTTTCACAACAGATACCGCAGCTACGCTCAGAGCCATAGAGATAGGTGCAGAGATGATAATAAAAGCTACGAAAGTCAACGGAGTCTATGATAAAGACCCAAATAGGTTTCCCGATGCAAAAAAACTCGATACTCTTACATATGACGAAGCATTGAGTGATAATATAAAGGTGATGGACGATACAGCCATAGCACTTGCAAAAGACAACAGACTGCCTATTGTTGTATGCAATATGTTCGAAAGCGGGAATCTTCTGGAGATTATCAAGGGCGACTACACAAAATGTTCTATTGTTTCAAATAATATAAAATAATATATAAGGAGTGGATGTGAGACTGGAAAAAATTGCTGCAAAAGCATTGGAAAGGGCAAATTTTGACAGATATATGCTTTCTGTAGCGGTTGCGAAAAGAGCAAATGAGCTTGCGGCCGGAGAAAAGCCTGTTATAGATGTGGATATTAAAAAGTATAAATATACCGATATCGCTTTAATGGAAATTGCCGAAGGCGTTGTAAAGATAGAGATTGAGAGGATATAGGTAGGCTCAGGAAAGGCAGTGAAAGAACTAGTAGAACGGATAAAAAAGTGCAAGAATATTACAGATGCTAAAAAACTTCTTTTTGAAGTAACTGAAAAAAATCCCAAAATAGAATATGCACTTAATTTCTGTATCAAGGCACATGAGAATCAGTTTAGAAAAAGCGGTGAACCCTATGCGGTTCATCCTATACTTGTAGCTTCCATAGTAGCTTTTCTGAGTCGCGATGAAACTATGATAATTTCCGCACTTTTGCATGATGTGGTGGAGGATACTGAAAAGAGTATAGAGGATATCAGAAGAGATTTCGGTTCAGATGTGGCCCAGATGGTGGAAGGGCTTACAAAAATAGTCGAAATCAGAGACACTAAGCTTATACCTTCTACTTCAAACGAAAAACTTATAACCTCAGCGTTGTCTTTTAGAAAGATGCTTTTGGCATCTATTGAGGATGTGAGAGTTCTTGTTATAAAACTGTGTGACAGACTTCACAATATGCTGACTCTTGATGCACTTCCGCCTAACAAACAAAAACGGATAGCCGAAGAGACACTCGTAGTTTATGCTCCAATTGCTCATAGGTTGGGAATCGCTTCACTCAAAAACATACTTGAAGATACGAGTTTTTACTATATTTTTCCTGAAGAGTATAAAAAGATAGATGATTATATGCAGTCACACAAACTTGAACTGCAGCTAAAAATAAACTCTTTTATAGATAAAGTTAAAAAACTGATGGTCAAAAACGGTTTCAGGGAGAAAGATTTTGAGATAATCGGAAGAATAAAGCACTACTACTCCATACATTTAAAACTACAGAGAAAAGGTATATCTATTGAAGAGATTTTAGACCTGCTTGCAATCAGGATTTTAACAAACAAAGAGCTTGATTGCTATAAAGTGCTGGGTATTATACATCTAAATTTCAATCCTCTTATAATGAGATTTAAGGACTATATAGCGATACCTAAAGAGAACGGATATCAGACAATACATACGACAATTTTTGACAATATTTCCATTTTCGAAGTGCAGATAAGAACCTATGAGATGCATAAAACTGCAGAGTTCGGCGTTGCCGCACACTGGAAATATAAAATAGGCAGTAACAATATAAATCTGGCATGGTTACAAAATCTAAAATATCAAAATGACAATATAGAAGAGTTTTATGAGCTTGTAAAAAATGATCTATACAGTGAAGACATATCTGTTTTTTCTCCAAGAGGAGACCTTTTTACGCTTCCACGAGGAGCAGTAGCGCTTGATTTTGCATATGCGGTACATACGGATATAGGTAGCAGGGCAAAAGAGGTTTATATAAATAAGCAGAAGAGTACGCTTCTGACTGAGCTTAAAAATGGTGATATTGTTCGCATAGTTACAAGCGATAAGCCGATACTCAGATGCAGTTGGATAGATGCGGTAAAGACATCGAAAGCAAAAAATCATATGAGACAGGTTTGCAAACAGAAAATCAAAGAGATAGACTCAAATATTGCTCTTAATATCCTCTCCTCAGAACTTAGAGTAGAAAGAGATTACATAGAGTCATGGATAGATAAAAATCAGCTTCAAAACGTTATCTATAAACTTCCCAAAGATGCAAATTTTTTTAAAGAGATAAAAAACAGATATCTTAGCGAACTTAGACGTACAAAAAAAATACTGCCGTTCATTGGAGGCAAAAATATAAAACTTAAAAGGATTGAGAAAGAGAATTTTGTTATATATACCAGTTTCTCAATTAATCAGATAGAGTTTGACTACTGCTGTAATCCAAAACGAGGGGATGAAATAGTCTCTATTAAAAAGGGGAACAAAGCAATAATTCATCATAAATTGTGTGAAAGAGCTCAGGATATGATAAGAAGCGGGGAACCTATGCTCTATGTGAAGTGGTCTAAACAAAATCCCAATAGATTTAGACTTATAGTCTCCCTCGCAAACAAAAAAGGTGCACTTGCAAATTTCTTGCATTATTTGGCAAAACTTGATATAAATGTGGTTTCCATTGAACTGGGACGTAAACTTGAATCAAGCAACTTCTGTGAGCTTGAGTTTGAGAGTAGGATAGACGACATCGAAACGCTTAGAAAGAAAATTGAATCGAAAAACAAAATTATTGAGTTTATCAGCTGTAACGATGCATATAAAAGGTAACAATCGAAAGGGTGTTGAATGGTAAAAGAGGCGTTAGCTGAGATAAAGAGAGGTACTGCAGAGATAATAGATGAAGAGAGAATCGAAAATCTGCTTAAAGAGTATTTTGAAAAAAACAAACACTATTTTGTCAAAGTAGGATTTGATCCGACTGCACCGGATCTTCATCTGGGACATACGGTGCTTTTGCAAAAACTTGCCACATTTCAGCGATACGGCGGTATAGTACAGTTTATAATAGGCGACTTTACCGCTATGATTGGTGATCCAACCGGCAAAAGCGAAACGAGAAAAAAACTTGACAGAGAGACTGTTCTTGAAAATGCAAAAAGTTATCAGGAACAGGTATTCAAGATACTCGATCCGGATAAAACGCATGTGCTTTTCAATTCGCATTGGATAGAGAAACTGGGAGCAAGCGGAATAGTAGAACTAACTACACTTTTCAGTGTTGCAAGAATGCTTGAGCGTGATGACTTTGAAAAGAGATACAAAAGCGGCTCACCCATATCTATAAGCGAATTTATATATCCTCTTCTTCAGGGTTATGACAGTGTTTATCTCAAAAGCGATATAGAGATCGGAGGTACTGATCAGAAGTTCAATCTGCTTATGGGCAGACATCTGCAACGAAGCTATAACATAGGAAAAGAGCAGGCAGTGCTTATGATGCCTATACTCGAAGGGCTTGACGGCGTTCAGAAAATGAGTAAAAGTCTTGGAAACTATATCGGCGTTACAGACGAGCCTAATGAGATGTATGCTAAAATAATGAGTATATCGGATGAGTTGATGTGGAGGTATTTTGAGCTATTGAGTTCAAAAACTCTCGAGGAGATAAGAGTTCTGAAAGAGGGAGTCCAAAAGGGCAAAGTTCATCCAAAATATGCTAAAGAGCTACTTGCAGTTGAAATAACAGCAAGATTTCACGGTGATGAAGCGGCACACAAAGCCAAAGAGGAGTTTGACAGGGTCCATAAAAAAGGAGATATACCAAGCGATATTTCCGAATATGAGATGGCGGGTCCTGTATGGATTGCCAAAGCTCTGGTGGAGTGCGGGATAGAGCCTTCCACTTCACAGGCAAGGCGTGATATAAATGCCGGAGCGGTAAGGGTGAACAGAGAAAAGATAAACGACATGAATCTTCAGTTGGAGCCAGGAGAGTATATCCTCCAGGTTGGAAAAAGAAAATTCGCAAAACTAAAGGTAACAAAGTGAGCCTACCATCATTGAAAATAGGAAAGCACCATTTAAAATTTCCCATTGTACAGGGAGGTATGGGGTTAGGTATAAGCTGGGACAGGCTTGCCGGCTCAGTATCCAAAGAGGGCGGTCTAGGAGTTATAAGCTGTGTCGGAACAGGTTATTATGAAAATATGAGCTATGTAGATAAAGAAATTATAGGCAGACCGCTTGAAGTAGAAAACTTCTATTCAAGAAAAGCTCTTTTTAAAATATTTGAAAACGCTAGAAAAATATGCGGTGATGCACCTTTAGGGGCAAATATACTCTATGCGATAAATGATTATGGTAGAGTTGTAAGAGATGCGTGTGAAGCAGGTGCGGATATTATTATAACTGGTGCAGGACTTCCCACGAATATGCCTGAATTTACGGCAGATTTTCCAGATGTAGCGCTTGTTCCTATAGTATCATCTGCAAAAGCACTGAAAATTATCTGCAAAAGATGGAAGCAAAGATATGACAAGCTGCCCGATGCCGTCGTTGTTGAAGGGCCGCTTAGCGGCGGGCATCAGGGCTTTACATATGAGCAGTGTTTTATGGATGAGTATCAGCTTGAAAATATTGTACCCGAAGTAATAGAAGAAGCAAAAAAATGGGGAGATATTCCCGTTATTGCTGCCGGAGGTATCTGGGACAGAGACGATATCTTAAAATTTCTCGCTCTTGGAGCCGCTGGAGTTCAGATAGGGACAAGATTTATTGGCACTCATGAATGCGATGCCAGTGACACATTTAAAGAGATACTTTTAAATGCGAAAAAAGAGGATATTCTGCTTTTAAAGTCTCCCGTAGGATATCCTGCACGGGGAGTAAAAACCAATCTGATAGACTTGATAAATGAAAGGTCAGGTCCTCCTATTAAATGTATTAGTAACTGTGTAGCTCCCTGCAACAGAGGCGTTGAGGCAAAAGAGGTCGGTTTTTGCATAGCTGACAGACTGGGCGACGCATATATGGGAAACACTCAGACAGGTCTGTATTTCAGTGGGTCAAATGGCTATCGTCTGAATGAAATAATATCCGTAAAAGAGCTTATGAAGAAACTCGTAGAGGGAGAATAATATCAAACGGCTCCTTTTTTTTCTTCTGTTTGCTATATCTCTATTTTCAGCGGATTTACAAGAGATTGCCAAGGCAAGAGCAGAATTCTCTTCGCCTGACAAAGAGGTAGTCTACAAAGCGTATAACAGAATCAAAAACATCTATATCAACGCTCTTTTGGAAGGTGATGAAAAAGCTGTAATCGAGTCTCTCAAAAGCCTCATAGAAGGTGCGAAAATACTCGGTTACGATGCAACCGAATACAAGAAAAAACTAAAAAATTTTGAGAGTAAAGGCAAGAAATCAGCCAAAAAGAAAAAAGTAGCTTCGAAAAAGATAGAGAGAGAAAAAAAAGAGAAAAAAAAGAGTGAAAAAATTCGGTTTTCAAAATCTTCAAAGAGAGCCGTTTTAAAATCCGTAAAATTTGAGCCTAAAAAAGTTATATTTGAATTTTCCAGACAATTGGATAAAAAAGAGATTAGGTTTTTCAAACTCAACAAAAAAACCTATAAAGATGTATATGATATAAAAGGGGTCTGGCCTCGAAACTATAGAAAGTATAATCTTTCAACCGTTAAAGAGCTTAGAATTGCGCAGTTTGACAAAGAGCGTATAAGAGTTGTTTTTGAAGATAAGAAGCCTATAAAAAGCAGTTATAAAATAGATGGAAAAAGTATCGTCTTTTATCTGAACAGTTCCGCTCCTTCAAAATCCAAAATCCAAAATACAAAAAAGAGAATCCAGGCAAAGAGTGTTTCAAAAAACGCTCCTTCTTCCGTTTTTTACAGAATCAACAAAATTGTTGTTATAGACCCGGGACATGGCGGTAAAGATGTGGGAGCGGTGGGATATAAAAGAAAAAGAGAGAAAGATGCCGTTTTGGCGATTGCAAAAAGAGTGTATAAAGAGCTAAAAAAACGGGGATATAAGGTGTATCTAACAAGAAGCAGGGATAAATTTGTCAATTTGAGGTCAAGAACAAAATATGCGAACAGAAAAAAAGCCGATATATTTATTTCTATCCATGCAAATGCGGCACCCAAAAAGAGTAAATATCTCTCTATGAAAGGAATAGAAACATTCTTTTTATCCCCTGCAAGAAGCAAAAGAGCCAAAGATGTTGCTGCTTTAGAGAACAAAGTGGAGCTTTCATCAATGGGTTATTACTCAAAAATGACATTTTTAAACTTTCTTAACAGAGAAAGGATAATCGCTTCAAACAAACTAGCAATCGATATACAAAAATGGGTACTTTCAAATCTTAGAATGCATTTCAGAGGAGTCCAGGACGGAGGGGTAAGAGAAGCACCTTTTTGGGTACTTGTAGGTGCACAGATGCCCTCTGTCCTCGTAGAGGTAGGATATATAACTAATCCAACAGAAGCAAAAAGACTTTTCAATCCGCTCTATCAAAAACTTCTTGCCCAGGGTATTGCAGACGGCATAGACAGCTATTTTGAAAAAAATTGACATGTCACTTTTTTGACTGTGTAGAAACTACTCACTTCAAACCGTTTTTTCTCTATAAAAAATTTTTAAAACAATCATCAAAATTTCTTGGTTATTATTCTAATGGTTTTACAAAATAGCGGTATAGCCGCAATTTACCTTATGTTATTCATAATTTAAAATTATAAAAGGAGATTTGATGAAGAGACTTTCTATCGTTGCGCTGCTTCTATTGGGAAGCACAGGGTTCGCTGCTGATTCTCTGGATAGCTGGTTTAAAGAAGGCAAAGGTTACGGGAATATTAAATATTACTATATTGAGACAAACAAAGATTATCTAGATGGAACAGACAGTTCTGCACATGCAAACTCTATTGGCGGACAGTTAGGATATAAAACAGGAAAATGGAATGGAGTAAGTGCGGCAATTACAATGATGACTACAAATCCTTTCTGGCTGCCCGGTAAAGTCGATACGTCCATTATAGGCAGAGACAACGGACTTACAGGAGGTAATCCTGAAAAAGGGTTTGCTGTTGTGGGTGAGGCCTATTTGGATTACAGTAAAAATGACTGGTCTTTATCATACGGAAGAAAAGTGATAAAAACTCCGCTTATAAACGCAAAAGAGGTAAGGATGCTACCCAGTGCCGTAGAGGGTGCATTTGCAAATATGAAACTAGAATACGGTACAAAAATAGAAGCTGCATATCTTCAAAGATTCAAGCAAAGAACATCTGACAACTTTATGAATATTGTAAAACATGCACTAGGTGATCTGACAAAAGATATAACAGGATCTGATACTGGAAATGTAGCAATGCTCGGTGCCATATATTCGAAAAAAAATTATACTTTAAAAATATATGATTACTACTCTAAAGATTTTATAAACTCCGTATATCTTCAAAGTGATTTTAAAAACTCTCTTTCAAACGGTATCTCCTATAAGGCATCTTTCCAGTATATAGGTCAAAGAAGTATAGGAAATGCAGATGATAATCTGGCGATTGCCGGTTCTGTAACCGGAGGCAAAGATATAAATACAGATGCTTTCGGTGCAAAAGTTGCTTTGACACAAGAAGAAAGTACACTAAGCCTGGCTTACACAAAAGTACTTAAAGATGAAAATTCTCACGACTCGCTTGTTTTACCGTGGGACGGAACGCCTCTTTTTACAAATATGATTACGGCAAACAATCTTTTTCAGTCAAATTACGGTAAAGCGCTTAAGAGTGACAGTGCTTATATAGGAGGTACTCAGGGTGTAAGAGTTGGATATACGCAAGGATTTGATTTTACCGGAGTCAAAGGTTTTAAGACTACTATAGCATACGCACTTTTTACAAACGGCAGGTTTCCTGAGTCGCAAAGAGATATAAATGCTGTGATAAGTTATTCTAAGAATAATTACTCTATAGCTCTTAAAGGCATCTGGGTTGACAACCCCACTTCTGCTGCAGCGGATGGAACTGTATCTCAGATAGATTCTATGGCACAATACAGAGTTATTGCCAACTATAAATTTTAAATTACCGGGGATTACCCCGGTATATTTATTTGAATGCCTCTATAGCTTCCTGGAGAATTTTTTCAGCTTCTTCTTTTCCTTTGAAATCTTTAACTTTTACCCACTTATTTGGTTCAAGCATTTTATATGTTTCAAAAAAGTTTTTTATTTTTTCCAATGTAGCTTTAGGAAGGTCGTTAATTGATTTTATCTCCTCAAATGCGGGATCTACTTTTGTAACAGGAACCGCCAATAGTTTCTCGTCCATTCCACTCTCATCTTCCATTATAAGCACACCGATAAGTCTGCATTTGATAACGCTACCTGCCTGAAGAGGGTAGTCGTTCAATACCAGTATATCCGCAGGGTCTCCGTCGTTTGCGAGAGTATTAGGAACAAAGCCGTAATTTGCGGGATAAAACATTGCGCTGTAAAGAACTCTGTCTACAAAAACAGCTCCGCTCTCTTTGTCTATCTCATATTTTATATTCGAACCGTAAGGTATCTCTATAAGAGCATGCACCTTGTCTGGATTTTCTCCATAACCTATTTTATTGATATCCATACACTCTCCTATTTAATAATTTTGAAGTGGTATTATATAACAACTATCATATATATACTATTATGCTATTTTAAGAACAGCAATGAGACAATAGTTTGATCAGAGGATTTCATAAGATATAGAGTATTCGATATCACTGAAGTATCTGTTTAAAATTTTTTCAATATTTTGAATTTTTTTGTGTGTATACTCCTCTCCTAAAGACAAAAACACAACAGCAAGTTCTCCCTCTTTTGGATATTCGCTTGAGATATCAAGGATTGAAACATTTAGTTTTGATAATCTCTCTTTTATAGAGTTTAATATCTTTCTTCTGCCCTTTAGACTTTGTATATAAGGAAAATCAAGAGTAATCAGTAAATTTACTATCTGCAATTTTCGCCTTCAGTATATTTGATACCTTTTTCGTCCAGTCTTTTTTTATAGTAATCAAACCACTGTTTGGCTTCTTTTTTGTCTTTGTGAGCTATAGATATGACGGCACTGTACTTGCCGTTTTTAATAACAGGAAGACTGGAAAACTCTATATCTTTAGGAATCTCTTTCATTATATCTATCATGCTGTTTTCACTGGCTTCCACACACATGCTGAGCCTGGTTTTCTCACCGGCTTTTGGAAAGAATTTTTCAAGAGCCTCGATAATCATTGGATGAGCCATTTCCGGAAAACCTGGAACAAAAAAGAAACGCCTCTCAAGATAAAAGCCGGGAACTTTGTTTACAGGGTTGCTCAGAAGACCCGCGTTTATTGGCAGATTTGACATTTCAATCCTGTATGGATAGGCATCTTTGCCAAATCTTTCTATGATGAGTTTTTTTGCCTCTTCGTTTACTTCCTTCTTGCCCCCTGTAAACACTTTGGCGGCTACATCTCTTGTATAGTCGTCAGGCGTCGCTCCTATGCCTCCGAAACTGAACATGACAGAGTTTGGGTCCGCTTTTACAAGATTGAAAATCTTTTCTATCAGATCGGGATCGTCTTCTATGAAAAAAACAGCTTTAAGTTCCAAGTTTCTTTTTAAAAGTTCATTTTTAACAAATTCAAAATGTTTATCTTTACGTCTGCCGTTAAGAATTTCCGTCCCTATGATAACAGTATAGAAATTTGGACTTTCAATCTTCAATTTAGACCTTTGATTATATTTTTGACTTTATGAACTCTTCCATTTCGTCCACTATCTCTTCGATTCCTCTTTCTCCATTGATCTTTTTAAGAAGGCCTTTTGATTCATAAAATTTTTCTATTTCAGGTAGAGGCTCAAGATAAACTTTCATTCTGTTGTTGAAAACTTCTACGTTGTCATCTGCGCCTCTGGCTCGCCCAAGGACTCTCTCTTTTGCTGTCTCTTCACTAACTTCTACTTCAATAACGGCCTCTAGTTTTATATCAGGCTCTTTTTTAAGAATTTCATCAAGAGCTTTCATCTGTTCAACGCTTCTTGGAAAACCGTCTATAAGTATAATGTCCTTGTCGCTATTTTTTATAGCGCTAACTATTGTGTCAATGACGATATCCAGAGGAACAAGTTTGCCTTCATTGACAAAACTGCCTATTAATGCTCCCAATTGTGTCCCTTTTGCCATCTCTTCTCTAAGCAGTTCACCTGTAGAGTAATGAGCTATAAGCTCCTCGTTTCTTTTGGCGATAAGATTTGCATCTGTTGTTTTACCGCTTCCTGGTGCTCCTATTATCAAAAACAGTTTTTTCATCTATTTCTCCTTAAATTCGTAATTAGTTAATTGGTGTATGGGTGTATCCCATTTATTTGTTCACTTTTTTCTGACTTTCTACTTTCTCAACTAGGATTTTCTCTGCCTGTCCTCTGCATAGTGCGATTTTACTACCGCTTGATTCTATCTGAAGAGGCCCGAAAAAACCCTTGTTTATTATTTTGACAATATCGCCGACTCGAAATCCCATCGCTTCGAGACGGCATTTAAACTCATCGCAGCCACCGGAAAAGCCGATAACTTTTACAACTTCACCTACTTTGGCATCGCTTAGTTTCATGCCTTTTTCGGTTCTCTTATTCTGAGATGGAGTTCTTTAAGCTGCTCCGGGTCTACCGGACTCGGGGCATTTGTAAGAAGGCACTGGGCTTTCTGTGTTTTAGGAAACGCTATGACATCTCTTATGCTCTCTTTTTTTGTAAGAAGCATTATGAGTCTGTCAAAACCTATGGCAAATCCGCCATGCGGAGGTGCGCCGAACTTGAGAGCTTCAAGTAGGAATCCAAATTTTTCTTTTGCCTCTTCTTCGCCAATGCCTAAGATTTCGAAAACCTTCTCCTGTATTTCGGGTTTATGTATCCTTATACTTCCTCCTCCAAGTTCGACCCCATTTACCACAACGTCATAAGCAACCGATTTTATCTCTTCGATATCTTCGGTATCTATATTTTTCGGCATAGTAAAAGGGTGGTGAAGAGCCTTAACTTTTACATGACCCTCTTCGATTTCAAACATAGGGAAGTCCACAACCCAGACAAATTCATATCTGTCATTATCAATAAGTCCCAAGATTTCGGCAATTCTGTTCCTTAGTCTTCCCATATAGTCGAGAACTGTCTTTTTGCTTCCTGCCCCGAAAAATATTATATCACCGGTATTTGCACCTGTTTTTTCCAATATAGCCGCTTTTTCTTCATCGCTAAGGAATTTAACTATCGGACCCTGTAACTCCCTATTTTCTTTTACTTTTACCCAGGCAAGGCCTTTTGCTCCAAATTTTGCAACATAATCGGTCAGAGAGTCGATCTCTTTTCTTGTAAGTTTTTCTCCACCCGGAACACATAGTGCTTTTATACGATTTAGTTTTTTAAATTGAGCTATATCTCTAAAGACTTTAAGCTCTGTATTTTCAAATACATCTATTACATCTACCAGTTTCAGGTCGTATCTCAAATCGGGCTTATCGGATCCGTATGTTTCCATAGCTTCTTTGTAGCTCATTCTTTTAAAAGGTGTCTGGATGTTTATTCCGCAAGCCGCGAATATCGCTTTTATAAGACCTTCGGCAACATTCATTACCTCTTCGTCGTCGCAAAAACTCATCTCAACATCTATCTGGGTAAATTCTGGCTGTCTGTCTGCTCTGAGGTCTTCGTCCCTGAAACATTTTGCAAGTTGAAAGTATCTGTCAAATCCCGCTACCATCAGAAGCTGTTTGAAAAGTTGAGGTGACTGAGGAAGTGCAAAAAATTCCCCGGGATATAGTCTGCTAGGAACCAGATAGTCTCTTGCACCTTCGGGGGTAGATTTTGTAAGTATAGGAGTTTCTACTTCCAAAAAACCGTTTGCATCAAGAAAGTTCCTTGCGGCGATTGCCGCTTTGCTTCTGAGCCTGAATGTTTCATATGCTTTTTGTGTTCGAAGATCTAGATATCTGTATTTGAGTCTTATCTCTTCATTTACGTTTTCATCACCTATCACAAAAGGTGTCGGTTCGCTTCTGTTTTCGATAGTCAGGTCATTGACCACAACTTCTATTTTTCCTGTTTTGAGTCGGGGATTTTCCAGACCTTCTCCCCTGAGTCTCACTTTGCCTTTTGCGATAAGCACATACTCGTCTCTTACTTCAGTAGCCACTTTATGGGCTTTTTCGTCATCTGCAGGATCGCAGACAAGCTGTATTATTCCGCTTTTGTCTCTGAGGTCGATGAACACAACCCCGCCATGATCTCTGTAGCTGTTTGCCCAGCCGCAAAGAACCACTTCTTTGCCTATATCTTCTTCGGTCAGTTCAGTACAGTAGTGCGTTCTCAAGCCTTTCCTTTTTATCTTGAAATTTAGCGTGATTATAGCAAAGTATTTCTTAGCAAAAAGTGAATACGGCAATACTCCAGGGACTTAGTTATGTTAAAATATGCTAGTTTTTTATTCAAAAGAGTATAAACGGAGAATATATGCAGATTAAAACGGTAGGTATTGTTTTACGTCCATCCTCTCCAGATTTGAAAGAGCTTTTTTTCAAAGTAAAGAGCGCTTTCGAAGAAGAGAATATGGAAGTTCTTATAGACAGCATCAGTGCAGGAATGATAGGAGTTCTGGGCCAGGATTTTGATACGGTATGTGAAAAAAGCGATATACTCATATCAATCGGCGGTGACGGAACTCTTATATCTCTTGTCAGAAGAAGCTATCCTTTTCATAAACCCGTCCTGGGCATAAATGTGGGAAGACTAGGCTTTCTGACAGATATTATGCCTCACGAGGTGGCAGATTTTGTAAAAAACATTAAAAAGAACAGATTCAGAATTGACCAAAGAATGATGATGGAAGCGAAATTCAAAGGAAAAAGAGAAAAGCTTGTATCATTCAACGATATTGTTATAACACGGCCTTCAATCTCAAAAATGATTCATGTTGAAGCGTTTATAGATAAAAAATGGTTCAATACATATTTTGGAGACGGGCTTATCATATCGACTCCAACCGGCTCAACCGCATACAATCTGGCCTCTGGAGGGCCTGTTGTTTATCCCCTTACAAATGCATATATACTCACACCCATTTGTCCTCACTCTCTTACTCAAAGACCGCTTGTTTTGCCTGCGGAATTTGAGATCGAGATAAAAGTCAGAGATGAAAGCGCTCTTATGGTAATCGACGGTCAGGAGATATACGAATTTACTTCTGAAGATTCTATTATCATAAAAAAAGCGAAAATCGGTGCCAAACTTGTGCATAGGCTTGAGAGAAACTATTTTGAAGTACTCAGAGAAAAACTTCATTGGGGTAAATAGTGATAGAGAGACTTTATATAAAGAGCTATTTTTCATTTGAAGAAGTTGCTGCGGAGTTTAAAAGAGGACTTGTTGTATTTACCGGTCCAAGCGGAGCGGGAAAGTCTCTTCTTATAAACTCCATTTTATCGCTTACCGGATTTAAACCGGCAGAGGCGAAATTGAGCGAAATAGTGTTTGCAGATGATATGGATCTTGAAAAATACGGAATAGAGAGAGACGATATTGTTGTGGTCAAAGGAATCAAAAAGGAGAAAACGAGATTTTTTATAAACAGCCAGAGTGTGCCAAAAAGGGTTTTAAACGAGATTTTTGCTTCTAAAGTGAGCTTTTTGAGCCAGAAAGATACGGGAATATTCAAATCTAAAAATATACTTGAAGTTCTGGATCTTACCGCATCAAAAAATTTCCCCGGTTTTTCTTCGCTGAAAAAAAGCTATACCGAAGAGTATAAGAGATACACAGAGGTACTGGAAAAACTGGAAAGAATATATGAAGAAGAGAAAAAGGTAAACGATCTTATAGAATTTGCAAAATTTGAAATAGAAAAAATTGACGAAATCTCACCCAAAACAGGTGAACTTGAAGAACTTTATGCGATAAAAAAAGATCTTTCCAAAAAAGAGAAGATTGAAGAAGCCGTAAGCAGAGCTCAGTTGATATTTGAATCGGAATATCTTGTAAACGAAGCTCTGCAGCTTCTTGATATAGACAGTTCCTTTTTTGACGAAACGATGAATGAGCTGAGAAATATTTTCGAAAACTCAAAAGAGATGCTTTTGGAACTTGAGAATATCGATGTTGAAGAGGTTCTTGACAGGATAGAAAAACTCTCCGATCTGAAAAGAAGATACGGCTCTATTGAAGAGGCTCTGGAGTATAGAAACAAAAAAATTATGGAACTTGAAAGATATCAAAATCTCTCTTTCGAAAAGAGAGAGCTTGAAGATTATCTGAAAAAGAGCCAAGAGAGTCTTGAAAAAATGGCTGAAGAGATATCTGAATACAGGAAAAAAAGTGCACAAATATTTGAAGAAAAAATCAACAGCTATACGGCACTTTTGAAACTGCCGGCTGCGTCGGTCCAGATTTCGCATACCGAACTTTCAGAATATGGGAGAGATAAAGCTTCGATAGAATTGGAAGGTGTCGGGTTTGACAAGATAAGTTCTGGAGAGTTTAACAGACTAAGACTCGCTTTTCTAGCCTCCTCTCCAAAAGATGAAAAGGGAGTTCTTATTCTTGATGAAATCGATGCAAATCTAAGCGGTGAAGAGTCTATGGGAGTGGCAAAAGTACTTAAAGAGCTCTCAAAAAAATATCAGATTTTTGCGATTTCTCATCAAGCACAGCTCCCATCCGTTGCAGACCAGCATTTCCTTGTTTACAAAGATAAAGGGGAAAGCTGTCTAAAAGAGTTGACGGACGAAGAGAGGGTTTTTGAAATAGCAAGAATTGTAAGCGGAGAAAAGGTAACCGAGGAAGCAGTTGAATTTGCAAAAAAGGTTTTAAAGGAGAATGGTTGATAATAGATACCCACTGTCATCTGGACGATAAAAGATTTGATGAAGATATTCATGAAGTTATAAAAAGAGCGAGAGAAAAAGATGTAAAAGGTTTTCTTATACCGGGAGCCGACCCTGATGATCTTGAAAGAGCACGGGAGCTTTCCTATACATATGAGGGCGTATTTTTTGCGGTGGGAGTTCATCCTTATGAATGGAAAAAATATGATGAGGAAAGACTTAGAGAGTTTGCAAAAGACGAAAAATGCATAGCTATAGGCGAATGCGGTTTAGACTATTACAGATTGCCTGATGATGAGAAGCGGAAAATCGAAGAAAAAGAGAATCAAAAAGCTGTTTTTAAAGCCCAGATTGCCCTTGCAAAGGAGCTGAAAAAGCCGTTGATTATCCATATAAGAGATGCAAGTTTCGATTCAAGAGAGATTTTGATAAAAGAGGGGGCGCAAGAGGTAGGAGGTGTGCTCCACTGTTATAATGCAAGTCCAATGCTTCTTGATATGGCTGAGAGAAACTTCTATTTTGGAATAGGCGGTGTGATAACGTTTCAAAACGCCAAAAAGCTTGTTCAGATACTGCCTGAAGTGCCACGTGAAAAGATTTTGATAGAAACCGATGCGCCATATCTGACCCCCCATCCTTTCCGTGGAAAAAGAAACGAGCCGGCATATACCGTATACATTGCCGAAAAAATAGCCGAAATATTAAATATGGACTTTGATGAGGTTTGTGAATTGACGACAAGAAATGCAAAAACTCTCTTCAGGGAGTTTGATTCGATAAATTGATATAATAGTGCTTTTGAAAAATATATTTATTGTTACAGGAGAAGTTTTGCCGATAAGAGTTTTAGTGTTTCTGTTTTTGATCTCGGTTTATATGTTTGCCAGTCTCGACTTTTCGAACAGGTACCAAAAAGAAGTAGAGATATTGAATAGTCTGGATATTGATCCGCGTTTTTTGAATGATCCTGAGTTTATGAAAATTCAGAACGAGTTTTTGGAAAAATATAGAAAAAAGCATTTTTTCAAAACTATAGATAACGCTTTTATATATATTCCTACTATCAAAAGACTGATAAACGAGGCCGGAATTCCACAGGTGTTTCTGTTTATGGCTATGGCGGAATCAAATTTTTCTCCTCATGCCTATTCGAATAAAAAAGCTACCGGTGTATGGCAGTTTATGCCGGCAACCGCCAAGAAGTTCGGTTTGAAGATAGACGATTATGTAGATGAGAGGAAAGACCCTATCAAATCCACAAAGGCAGCTATAAAATACCTGAAACATCTTCACAATCTTTTCGGAAAATGGTATCTTGCCGCTCTTGCATACAATACGGGAGAAGGAAGAGTAAAAAGAGCCATCAAAAAAGCGGGAACAGACGAATTAAGCGTATTGATCGATCCTAAAAAAAGATATTTGCCAAGAGAGAGCAGAAGATATCTGAGAAAAATCGTTGCACTTGCTTTGATGGCAGGAAATACGGAGTTTATGCTTAAAGATGATTTTGACTATATATTGAATAGAGGGTCGGCATATTCTCTTGCTATCGTTGAAGCTACAGGCGGTGATCTACTAAGAGATATCGCAAGGTCGATAAAAATGGACCACAAAGAGCTCAAAAAGCTCAACGCGCATCTTAAGTATGACTTTGTTCCTCCATATTCCAAAAAATACAATATCTATATTCCTTATATCAAACTTGCTGATTTCAAAGAGAACTACAGACCTTCAAACAAAGAAAAAGTATTTATCGTATATAAAGTAAAAAAGGGAGATACCCTTTCAAAAATCGGGAAAAGATACGGAGTATCTTATAAAATCATCAAAGACTTTAACGATCTGAAAAGTCATATTTTAAGAATCAATCAAAAACTTGTAATTCCTGTTGCAAAGGCACAAAAAAGAGTATATACTGTAAAAAAAGGCGATACTCTTATATCGATTTCCAAAAGATTCGGTTTGAGTGTGGCAAAAATCAAAAAAATAAACAGTCTTAAAACTTCTACCATAAGAGTGGGAGAAAAAATTGTCATTCTCAATTAGAAAAATTTTTTTATTTGCTGTGATAGCCGTTTTTTTTGCCGGGTGTACAAGAACATATAATTACGGAGTCTATGAAAGTGTTCCCACATACGGCAAGCCAAAAACATCCAAAGCCGTGCACAGGGCTACTATGAAACCGTATACCATCAACGGCAGAACCTACTATCCGACAGTGGTAAGTGTGGGTACTGTATACAGAGGGGTTGCAAGCTGGTACGGAAGAGATTTTCACGGCAGGAAGACAAGCAACGGGGAATACTACAATATGCATGCGCTTACTGCAGCCCATAAGACTCTTCCTATGAATACGATGGTAAAAGTAACAAATCTAAATAACGGCAGAAGTGTTGTCGTAAGAATAAACGACAGGGGACCGTTTGTAAAGAACAGGATCATAGACCTCTCTTATGCTGCGGCAAAGAGAATAGGAATGGACAGAGTGGGCACGGCCCCTGTTATTGTAGAAGTACTTGGTTTTGATAGTACCATATCAAGACTTGCAGGTACCAAACAGGAGGTTATGATTAGCGAGTTTGCCGTTCAAATCGGATCTTTTAGACGTATACAGGGAGCAGAAATAACCAAAGAGAGATATTCACTCGTTGACGGAAGGTACAGAGCGGTTATCAAAAAGTTTTATTTTGAAGGAGCACCTCTTTACAGAGTATGGCTTAAAGGTTTCAAAAGTGAAGCCGAAGCGAGAGATTTTATTAACAGAGGCGAGTTCCCCGGTGCATTTATTGTCAGGGAATAGTGTCCGAAACAAAACTCAAGGATGATACATGGTGGAAATAAGCAGAAAAACAAAAGAGACGGATATAGAGTTGATATTAAATATTGATGGCAGCGGAAAATATAAAATATCTACAGGGATCGGTTTTTTTGATCATATGCTCGAGAGTTTTGCAAAACACTCATTAATAGATCTTGAAATAAAGTGCAAAGGTGATTTGCATGTTGATTTTCACCATACTGTAGAAGATGTGGGTATTGTCTTGGGCACTGCACTCAAAAAAGCCATCTATCCAATAGAAAAAATTGAGAGATTCGGCGATGCTGTGGTGGTTATGGACGAAGCAGCCGTTGAAGCGGCATTGGACTTGAGCAACAGACCATATCTGGTATACGATATTGATATAGATGGCAAGATAGGCGAATTTGATGCGGAACTGTTTGAAGAGTTTTTCAGAGCTGTTGTTTTAAATGCCTCAATTACTCTTCATCTTGTACAAAAAAGAGGCAAAAACAGACATCATATAGCCGAAGCTGCATATAAAGCTTTTGCAGTGGCTTTTAGACGAGCTTTGAGACCAAATGAGAAAATCAAGGTTCCAAGCACAAAAGGTGTGTTGTGATTGAACTGATTGTTCTTGATGTTGACGGATGTATGACAAACGGTAAAATCATATATACTAACAGCGGAGATGAGATAAAATCTTTCAATGTCAAGGACGGTTTTGCAATAAAAGCCTGGATGAGACTCGGTAAAAAAGTGGCAATTATTACCGGAAGAAATTCCGAAATTGTTGAGAGAAGAGCTAAAGAGTTGGGAGTTCATTATCTCTATCAGGGAAGCAGTAACAAACTTGAAGCGCTTGATGAGATAAGAAAAAAATCTCATCTTGAATTTTCCCAGATAGCTGTTATCGGAGACGATCTTAACGACTATAAAATGCTTAAAAACGCGGGAATAAGTTTTATTCCAAAAGATGCTTCACCATATCTTCATCAGGTTGCAGATGTGATTTTAAGCAAAAAGGGTGGAGACGGCGCCGTCAGAGAAATGATAGAGTATCTGATAAAAAAAGAGGGACTCGAAGCAGAGTTTCTGAAAGAGTGGATTGAATGAAACTCTCCCATTTTCTTTTTTTTATTTTAGCCGGTTCATTGTTATGGACACTGTTTATGAAACCGAGAGTTTTAGAAAAAAAAGAGGCAAAAAGTACCGCCGAACTTGTTTTTAAGAATTTTCTAATACTGGAGATTGAACAAGAGGGCATCAAAAAAAATATTATAGGGCAAGAAGGTAGAAAGTTTGCCGACAGATACGAGATAGATAAGATAAAATATTTTAAAAAGAACGGTGACTTTGAAGAACTGACCGCAAAAAGAGGAGTTTATAAAAATGATATAGTCAGAGTCTTTGGGGATGTGGTCTATAAAAAAGGGAAAGATTTTATCTTCAAGTCACAGCGTGCTAAATATGATACGAAAAAAGAGATAGTCTCTACTGATACTAAATTTACTCTTATAACAAAAAGCGCTGTTGTCAATGGGAGAGATTTGATTTATTACCGAAAAAGAGGTAAAATTTTAGCGAAAAAAATAGATGCAAAAATATTTGAAAATGGGAAAATTTGATGAAATTTATGAAAATTGCCGCAATTTTACTGCCTATGTTTATGCTGGCCGAAAATGTTGAAATTGTATCAAACAGCTTTGAAGCCGACGAGATGAAAAGAATATCTATTTTTGAAGGCAATGTTAATATAAAAAGGGGAAGTGACGAAATAAATGCATCGAAAGTCATTGTCTATTTTGATGAAAACAAAAAACCTTTCAAATATGAAGCGATTAAAAATGTGAAATTTTTAATTATTTTGAATAAAAACAAAATATATTCGGGAAGAGCGGGAAAAATAATATATCTGCCGAAGAAGGCGGAATATATATTTGAAAAGAATGTATATATTCATCAAAAACCGGAAGACAGAAAAATTTATGGTGAAAAAATCATTATCAACAAAGAGAGCGGACAGGCAAAAGTTACCGGAAAAGACAGCAAACCTGTCAAATTTATATTTAAAATAGATGATAATAGTTCAAAGGCTACGGAGTGATAAGGGCAGTAAATGCCTCTTTTGTAATTTCCGCACCTTCTATCAGAGAGGCTCCGCCCGAAGGCCTCAGCGAAGTAGCATTTCTTGGAAGAAGCAATGTAGGCAAGAGCTCTCTTCTCAATTCGCTGTCAGACAGAAAAAACCTTGCAAAAAAGTCGTCTACTCCGGGAAAAACAAGGCTTATAAATTTTTTTGACATTGTATATAAAACTGATGAGGCCGAATATCCTCTAAGATTTATAGATCTTCCCGGTTTTGGATATGCAAAGGCTTCAAAAACACTTCAAAAAGAGTGGAAAAAGAGTCTTACGGAATTTATTAAAAAAAGGGCATCTATAAGAGTTTTTGTTCTTTTACGCGATGCCAGACATCCCAATCTAGAAATTGATGAAGAGGCAAAAAGATTTATAAAATCCTTTTTAAGACCGGACCAGGCTCTTGTGGAAGTATTTACTAAAGTCGATAAACTTAAACAGAGCGAATTGGCCAAACTCAAAAGAGAGTTTCCAAATGCCGTATATGTTTCTAATACAAAAAAAAGAGGTATAGAAGAGCTTAAAAAAATTGTTTTAGAAAAGATTTTTGGAACGGTAAAATGAGTAAAATAGTTTATACAAAACCAAAACTTTCTGATATCCCCCAAATGCAAAAGGTTGTTGCAGATGCAGTCGAACAGGGAATCATACTTCAAAGAAGCGATGATGAGATAGCAACGAATATTAGATCATATACTGTTGCAAAAAAAGATGACAAAATCGTAGGTTTTGTAGCCCTTCATATTCATACCCAAAAACTTGCTGAAATAAGAAGTCTCGTAGTAAAAGAGGGATTCAGAGGAGAGGGTATAGGAAAAAAGCTAGTGCATCATGCTATAGAAGAGGGGAAAAAGCTGGGTGTCAAAGAGATATTGACGCTTACTTATTCAAGAGAGTTTTTTGAAAAGATGGGTTTTTCCGAAATAAGAAAAGAGGATATTCCCGAACACAAAATATGGGCAGATTGTATAAAATGCAAACATTTTCCGATATGCAACGAAATATCATTAATAAAAAAAATATAAACAGTTTTTTTTTATTTCTTTTTGCTATTTTTTATGAGATTCTTAGTTCAATATACCAGTTTTTGCCGCCGATGGCCGGGGTGGCGTTTCTTGTTTTTGTAAAATCGATTTTTAAAAAAGATATGTTTTTGTTGTTCACGGTATTTGTATATCTTATACTTTTCGAGACTGACAGATCTTTGCCTCTCTTTTCACTGCTGATTTTTTTTGTTTTATTATTTTACCTTTATAAAAAAATTTCAAAACTGGTCTCATGTAAAAAATGTCTTGATATGATTGCTATAGCTGCAGTTTATCTTGGCTATCCGCTTTTTGTTTATTTGATTGATAGGCTGTTTTTTCTTCAGAATTTTGATTTCAGTCCCTATTTTTTATACTATATTTTTATAGAATCCTTATTTGTACTTTTGATATCCGGAATCTGATATGAGACTGAAGATAATAATTTTCGTACTTATTAGTATATGGACAATTCTTCTGGTCAGAGTATACTATCTAAGCATAAAATCTAACAGTTATTATGAAATTCTTGCCAGACAGAATGTTATAAAAAAAGAGTGGCTCATACCAACAAGAGGAGAGATTTTAGATAGAAACCTCAAACCTCTAGCTATAAATAAAATAGGCTTCAAAATCAAAATACCCCCTCATCTGAGTTCCGAAAAAAGAATACATCTAGTTGAAAAAAAGATTTCAATCCTGATGAAATATTTTCCGTATCTTAATCGTGAAAAAATTATCAGAAAATATAAGAAAAAAGATTCGCCGTACAATCATGAATATATTGAGATTATTCCATTTATTCCGTATGAAGAGATGATTTTTGTGTACTCAAAGTTAAATCTTGTAGAAGGCATCAAAATAGAGCCCTCTGTAAAGAGATATTATCCAAATGGCAAAACCGCTTCTCATATCATAGGATATGTATCCAGAACAAACAGAAAAGAGGCCGAAAATGATAAAACTGCCAGACTTACCGGGATAATAGGAAAAGCAGGTATAGAAAAGTATTATAACAGCTATCTTCAAGGGGAGCCTGGATACAGAAAGATAAAAGTTACTGCGTTCAACAAAGAGATTGAAGAGATAGAAAGAGTTCCTCCAAAAGAGAATCAAAATCTTGTTCTTTCTATAGACCTGGAACTACAAAAATATATAGAGACACTCTTTGAAGGCAAAGCCGGCGTTGCGATAGTTATGGGTGTAAACGGAGATATATTGGCAGCAGGAAGTTTTCCAGAGTATGATATCAATATGTTTGTTTCCGGAATTTCCAAAGATAAGTGGCTCAAGCTTATCAGAGATTTTAATCATCCTTTTACCAACAAGCTCGTAAACGGCCTTTATCCGCCAGGTTCTACGATTAAAATGGGCGTAGCACTCTCTTTTCTCGATTCAAAAAAAATAGGAGAGTATACACCCTTTTATTGTACAGGTGCCTATGAGCTTGGCGGCAGGAAATTCAGATGCTGGAAACAGACAGGACACGGTGAAACCAGAATGAAGAAAGCCATAAGAGAGAGTTGTGACGATTACTTTTATAAAGGAAGCATGAAAGTCGGTATCAATAAAATTGCTGCAGATATGAAAAGATTTGGATTTGGGCGCAAAAGCGGAGTAGATCTGCCGAATGAATTTATCGGAATCATTCCTGATAAAGAATGGAAAAGCAGAAGGTATGGAGAGCCTTGGTATATAGGAGAAACTCTGGTAGCTTCAATAGGGCAGGGGTATGATCTGGTTACGCCTATGCAGATGGCAAGATTTACTGCTCTTCTTGCAACAGGAAGGCTTCCGAAACCCCATTTTGCAAAAAAGTTTGTTGATAAAAATTTTGAGCCTGAATTTGAAAAAAATGCTTTAACTCCTTTGGAAAAAAGGAAACTTAAATTTATACAAAGAGCCATGTATGAAGTGTGTAACCATCCAAAAGGTACAGCTACGGCAAATATAACAACTAAAGTAAAAATTGCCGGTAAAACCGGTACTGCGCAGGTAGTAGGCATACCTCAGGATGAGAAAAAAAGAATGAAAGAAGAAGAACTCAAATATTTCAGCCGTTCTCATGCCTGGCTGACCACATACGGTCCGTACAAAAATCCCCAGTATATCGTAACCGTTCTTGTAGAGCACGGCGGGCACGGAGGAAGTGCAGCGGGACCTATAGTTTCAAAAATATACGATAAACTTGTTGAAATGGGATATATAAAACTCAAATAGACTAAATGTATCTCAAAAGACAATTGTCCTAAAGCATCATGGTTTTTATACTGTTATATATAAAGAGCGCAAGGAATACAAGAAGCGTAATGCCTGCCGATTTGTTATAGAGTCTGTTTGCAGTTACAAAAACAAGAACTACAGAAAGGACAAGGGCAGCCGTTATATCAAACAGATATTTTTGAATATCGATTGTCAAGGGGTTTACCATTGCAGCCGAACCCAGTACTACGGTAAAATTGGCAGCGTTGCTGCCAATGATATTTCCTATACTCATATCCGCCTTTTTATTGATTGCCGCGACGATGCTTACAATGAGTTCGGGCAAGCTTGTTCCGAAGGCTATCAGAAGAAGCCCTATAATCCATTCGCTTACACCGAAATCTCTTGCGATATTGCTTGCACTTTCTACAGCATAATCGGCTCCTTTTACAACCAAAACAAAGCCTATCAAAAGAAAAATCGACGTTTTTATCCAGGAAAAAGGCTCTTTAGCGAGAGATTCGTCTATCTCCTCAGCAAGAAGTTTTGCATCTTTTGATAAAAAAAGCAGATAACCACCCATCATAATCAAAAACAGAAACCCTTCAAATCTGTCTATAGAGCCGTCAAAAGCCATCATAACAAATATAAGAACCGGGAAAAGCGCCCAGGCACTGTCTTTTGCAAAAATATCTCTTTTTGGATTTATATGTTTTGCGATCAAAAATACAAAACCTAGCACCATTGCAATATTTAAAACTACGCTACCAAGTACGTTTGCTACGGCCATTTCGCTTTTATGATTGTAGCTTGCCGCGACACTTGCCGCAAGTTCCGGTAGACTGGTTCCTACTGCGACAAGAGTGGCACCAATGACAAATTCGGATATATTAAAATGAAGAGCTATTCTTTCCGATTCTTTTATAACAATATCTGCACCTTTTATCAAAACAGCCATAGAGACGATAAATATAAGAAAATCCAAATATACTCCTTGTTTCGTGAATCGTAATTCGTAATTCGTGACTCGTGAATGGTGATTGGCACTCACCCACACCCACACTCACACTCACACCCACACTATCTCTAACTGTTTCTCACAATAAGGCTTTTGGGAAGATTGAATTTCTCGATAATCTCTTCTTCTTTTTTTCTCATTTCACCACTATCTTTTTCATGGTCCATACCTAACAGATGTAAAAGAGCATGAATGAAAAGCAGTGCAAACTCTTCTGATGGAGTGTGACCATATCTTTGAGCCGCTTCCAAAAGATGATCAAGTGAAATGACGATTACGCCGAGCATAGCACCGGGAGTATCTTGTAGCGGAAAACTCAGTACATCGGTAGGCTGATCTATACCTCTAAACTCTTTATTTATTTTTTTTATCTCTTCATCATCGGTTAAGATCAGCTCTATATCTTTTGAAGTAAGAGAATCAGCGATATTTTCGATAAGTTTGATATCGAACTGATAATCTGTTCTGTTGTCAAATTCGATCATTTTTTTTCCTTTGGATTGAACCGTGCTCAGTAAAGTTCAATTTTGTGTATTTTACCAAAAATTAGCTTATTAAGGGCGCTCTAGTTTGCCTTAATATTGTTTTTAATACAAATGGCTTAAAATAAAAAAAACATTTTATAAATCGTGACAAAGGGTCTGAATGAGTTTTTTGAACAATATAAAGATTAAAACAAAACTGGCAATTCTTGTTTTTTTGCCAATATGTGGAATGCTGTTCTTTTCTTATCTTGAAATTACAAAGGACTATGAAACATATAAAGAAAATTCCATTTTATCTGAACAGGTAAAGCTTTCGACAAAAATATCGGCTCTTGTGCATGAGCTTCAGAAAGAGAGAGGAAGAACAGCTGGTTTTCTTTCAAGCAGAGGAGAAAAGTTTGCTGAAGAGATACTCTCTCAAAGAAAATTGACAGATAAAAAGATAAAGGATTTAAAAGCATATATATCGAAAATGGATCAAAAAAGACTTAGCGGTATAAAGGATAAACTTAAAGCTGCTCTTAAACTTTTGGATAATATAGAAAAAGTGAGAAAAAAGATAGACAAGTTTGCTATAGATACGAAAAATGCTCTAGATTACTATACTAAAATGAACGGACTTTTTCTCGATAGTATCGGTCTTATATCAAAACTTAGCCATAATGACCGTATCAGCAAAGAGCTCTTTGCCTATACGTTTTTTCTTCTTTCAAAAGAGAGAGCAGGTATTGAGAGAGCGGTTCTGTCCAGTACTTTTGCAAGAGACTCTTTTTTGCCTGGTTTTTACGAAAAGCTGGTCGTTCTCATCACAGAGCAGAAGGCTTTTTTAAAAGCTTTTTACACAACCGCTCCGGATAGTTTTATAAAGTACTATATGAAAGTAAGCCAGGGAAAGGCAGAAAAAGAAGTAGAAAGAATGGAACATATTGCATTGTCGAAATTTCAGGAAGGAAAATTCGGCATAGATCCATCCTACTGGTTTGATACAATTACTGCCAAAATAAACAATCTAAAAAAAGTTGAAGATACCATTTCCAGTGAACTTATAAAAGGTATAGGATATGAAGTGGACAAATCAAAACAGGAGCTTATACTTCTATCTTCAATTGTTCTAATTATGACTATAATTATTCTTGTTCTGGGATATATTGTTGCAGAAAAAAACATTAACGAAACTATTCAAAAAATAGAAGAGGAGCTTGATTATATATCAAGAAATAAAAACTTGACCAGGACTATAAAACTAGACAGAAAAGATGAGATGGGACAGATAGCTGAATCGATAAATAAACTGATCGAATCTTCGAACAAAGTGATACAAAAAGCAAAAAGTTCTGCCCAGGAAAACGCTTCTATTGCTGCCGAGCTTAGCTCTACATCTATGGAAATAGGAAAAAGGGCTGAAGAGGAGTCAGAAATAGTAACTCATACAACGGAAAAAGCTGTACAGATGATAGGTCCTTTACAAAACTCTGTCAGCAGACTTGACGAATCTAAAAAGGTAGTAACAAATGCTTATGAAAAACTCGATGTCGCAAATGCAAATATTATGAAACTTTTGAATGCTGTGAAAAAAAGTTCCGAAGAGGAGAAGCATATTGTCGAAGAGCTTAATACTGTGGTTGAGAGTACGGATGAAGCGAAAGACGCTCTTAAACTCATAGAAGATATAGCAAATCAAACAAATCTTTTGGCTCTCAACGCCGCAATCGAAGCTGCAAGGGCCGGAGAGCACGGGAAAGGATTTGCCGTTGTTGCCGAAGAGGTGAGAAATCTTGCGGAAAAATCGAGAGGATATGTGGATGAAATAAACGATACCATCTCAAAATTTATTGACAATATAAATATGATTGCAAAAAAAATATCTACAAATGCCCAAAATATAAACAAACTTGCCGATTCTGCTTCAAACGTGGAAAATGATGTTAACGATGTCTCTGCTGTTATGCAAAACAGTGTATCATTGTCAAGTGAAGCGGTAGGAAATATGAAAGAAATCAGTAAAAAAATCGAAGAGATTATAAAAGATATAGAACAGATTAATGAAATATCATCATCTAATACCAGAAGTGTCGAAGAGATAGCTACAGCGACCGAACATCTCTACAAGCAGATAGAAGAACTTAACATTTTGCTTGATGAATTTAAAACGTGATAAATGAAGTTTGAATGAAGATAGCTGTTATAGGGGTATCCACCGGAGGCCCTTCTCAGATAGAGAGAATTGTTAAAGAGATAAAAGAGGCAAGGAGGGGTGTAATTGTTATCTGCTTGCATATGCAGCCTGAGATTTTGAAAAGTTTTGTAAAAAGGCTGTCGAATATAAGCCAGATGCCCGTGTATGAGAGTGCGGAAGCGTTAAGACTCGAAAAAAACAGTATAATAGTCTGTACAGCTGATAAAGATACTCTTCTTAAAAGAGATAGGGAGAAAAAAATATTAAAACTTGATAAAGATAGCTCCTCATTTTATAAGCCGGATATCAATAAATTTTTTCTTTCTGTTGCGGAAAATTTTACAGATTATAAAAATATAATGGCTATACTTCTTACGGGAATAGGAGAAGACGGAGTAGAAGGACTCAAGGTACTAAAAGACAGAGGTGCAAAAACATATGCTGCGGATGAGAAAAGCTGTATCGTATACGGTATGCCAAAACGTGCACATGAAGAGAATGCTTGCAGTGAAGTTTTGACTCTGGATGAAATAATAGAAAAAATGAAAAGATTCTTAAATGAATAAGTGCATGAAAGATATTCTTTCTCTTTTTAAAAAAGAGACAGGAATCGTTTTTGAAAACAAGCTGCATATTCTAGAAAAAAAGATAGGTAAATTTTTTACCGATTTGAACTTTGCCACATGTGAAATTTTTCTTTCACAGCTTAAATCAAATAAAAAGCTATTTCAGTACTTTATAGATTCTTTGACGGTATCGGAAAGTTATTTTTATAGAGAAACAAAGCATTTTGATATAATCGTTGAAATTTTGAAAAGAAAAAGAGGCAATAAGAGAGTTTTGTCTATTCCATGTTCTTCGGGCGAGGAGCCTTATACCCTTCTTATATATTGTCTGGAGCATGATGTAAAACTGAATGATTTGCAAATTACAGGAGTTGATATAAATTCGAAAGTTATTGAGATTGCAAAACTTGGCAGATATAGTAGCAGAAGAGTAAACAATGTACCCAAAGAGATACTAGAAAAATATTTTTACAAAGAGGGTGATTTTTACTATTTTAAAGATGAGTATAAAGAGCATATTAAATTTGAAAGAATGAATCTTTTTGAACTCTCCTCTATGAAAATGGGAAAATTCGATATTGTCATAAGTAGAAATCTTTTTATCTATTTTGATAATGAGACAAGACAAAAGGCCCTGAAAGTTTTTCATAGTATTATAAAACCCGGAGGCTGTTTGATACTTGGACATGCCGATACGGTTAAAAATATGATAGGATTTGAAAAAAAGCTGATAAATGGTGTAGTCATATATGAGAAGATTTGATATAATCGCCGCCAAAAGAGTGTAAGAGGTTTATTTATGAAAAAAGCGATCTGTATTATCAGTGGAGGCATGGATAGTGCTGTTGCGGCATATATGGCTAAAAATGAAGGCTATGAAATAATCGCCGTGCATTTTAACTACGGACAAAGGACTGAGAGAAAAGAGCTTGAATGTTTCAGAAACATATCAAGATCTTTAAATGCCAAAACTTACGAAATAGATCTTCCCTTTTTTAAACTTATAGGTGCCTCTGCATTGACTGATGAAAAAATAGAAGTACCTACAGAGGGAATAAAGCCCGGCATACCAGTTACTTATGTCCCTTTTAGAAACGGTATTTTTTTAAGTATTGCGGCAGCAGTTGCAGAAAAAGAGGGAGCAACGTCTATATATATCGGTGTTGTTGAGGAGGATAGCAGCGGATATCCCGACTGCAGAGAAGCATTTATAGAAGCTATGCAAAAAGCGATAAATCTTGGTACAAAAGATGAGACGATTATTGAAATCGCTACACCTTTAGTCCATCTAAAGAAAGAGGACATCGTATCCAAAGCGGTTGAGTTGGGTGTGCCCCTGGAATACACCTGGAGCTGCTATCAAAGTGAAGATAAAGCTTGCGGAGTATGCGATAGCTGCCGTTTGAGATTGAAAGGATTTAAAAAAGCCGGTATAGAAGACAAGATACCTTATGAGGTGGTCGAAGGTTAAATAAGTGTGAGTGTGAGTGTGGGTGTGGGTGATAGTGTGGGGTAAGCACGAATTACGAATCACGAATCACGAAATCATCCCCTCATTTTCAGGAAATTTCCCATTCCCAGTTTTGTCCACTCTCTGTTATCTTTCCAGAAAGGCTCAATTTTTTCCCATACGGCTCTAAAATCCTTACTTTTATCGCTTTGTTCTTCAATAACTTCGAATAGCGCTTTTTTTGCGGCTTCTACTATTTCATCAGGAAAATTCATCAACTTCACGCCGTATTTTTCTATAGTTTTCAGTGCTTTTGCGTTTTGAGTCTGGAAATCATATACCATCTGAGAATTAAGCTCATTTGATGCCATCTCTATGATAGCCTTGTGTTCTTTGGATAGCTTTTCCCATTTGTGTCTGTTAAAAGTCAGTTCAAGTACGGAACCCGGTTCATGAAATCCGCTGTAGTAATATTTTGCAACTTTGTAAAATCCCATTTTTATATCAAGAGCAGGTCCTACCCATTCGGTAGCATCTATCGTGCCTCTTTCAAGTGAAGTAAATATCTCGCCTGCGGGAAGAAGTATGGGATTTACACCCAGTTTTGCCATTACCTCTCCACCTAGACCGGGTATTCTCATCTTAAGGCCTTTGAGATCTGAGAGGGATTCTATAGGTTTTCTAAACCATCCTCCCATCTGAGTATCGGTATTACCTCCCAAAAGAGGATAGAGATTGTATCTGGCATAAAGTTCTCTCCAAATATCAAGGCCTCCGCCGTAGTTCATCCATGCACCCATTTCATTTGATGTAAAACCGAAAGGAAAGCCGCCAAAAAGGCTAAATGCGGCATTTTTACCTTTCCAGTAGTATGGACCTGAATGAAAGGCGTCTATCTGGCCGCTGCTGGTGGCATCGAATACAGCCAGAGCAGGAACGAGTACATTTTTGGGATAAACTTTTATTTTGATACTGCCGCCACTGGCTTCTTTAACTCTTTTTGCAAACCTCTCTACACCTTCCCCCATTATTGGAAAATTTGCAGGCCAGCTCGTTGCCAGTTTTATCTTGACTTTTCTGTTTCTGTTTATATTGAATCGTTTTTTTTCTTCACCCTCTTTGCCAGTTCCGCAGCCGGTAATTGCAGATGCTGCCAGAATGGCACTTCCTGTCAAAAAAACTCTTCTTTTCACAATCTATCCTTGATTTATTTAATATAGTGCTGCAATTACAGCAAAACAGATAAAAAACATTAGATGTGATATTCCTTCGAAATAGTTTGTTTCACCGTCATCGGTGGTTTTCCATGCAAGTATAACGGTCAGTATTAACGCTCCTATCTGAAGACTGTTAAAATCAAGTGTCAGATCAATTCCGTTGAGACTTGCAAGCGCCATCAAAATTGGAACAGTAAGAAGAATTGATACGGTAGACGCTCCCATAGCTATATTTACAACTCTTTGTATCTGATCGTTTTTTGCAGCTTTGATAGCTGTAAAAAGTTCAGGTGAAACACTTATTATTGCTATTATAAGACCGGCGAGTCCTGTTGATATTCCCATTTCTTTAAAAAGCGGCATACCGTCTGCTGCGAAAATTTCTGCGGCTATTCCAACTATAAGAATAAGCATAAAAATAACAAAAAGATTTATGAAATTGGGAAGTTTTTCAAAAATATAATTCTCCTCTTCCTCTTCTTCTCCTTCTCCCTTTTTTCTTTTTAGTCTGAAAATTCTACTTCTTGCTGTAGGTTTGAAGAAATGGGAGTGCGTTTTTGTCTGAAATATATAGATAACTATATAAAAACCGATAAGAAGAAATGAGACTATAACACTTGCCTGTTTTAGTTTTTCTTCGCCTCCGGGTGAGAATTGTAAAAGACTTGGGACCAGAAGTGCCAAAGCAGTAACAAGCAGAATAGTCGTATATGTACTTGATGTATCTTCGTTATGTTCCTGCTCTTTGAATGCAAGGCCGCCTATGAAAACCGCAAGACCTAGTAGAACATTCATATCGACTATTACTGCGGAAATAATACCGCTTTTTACTGTCTCAATCGCTTCAGGATTGCTGCTGGACTCTTGCAAGATCATAAATAGAAGCAATATCTCAACAGCTACTGCACTGAAAGTCAATACGAAACTGCCGTAAGGTTCACCCAGTCTTTCGGCAAGAATTTCTGCAATTTCTGATATGGTGACAGAAAGAAAACCTATCGATAGAGCTGCAAGAAGTGTGCTCAGATGAGAATGACCGTTTTTGTGAAAGATAAAAGCCAGTATGGCAAAAACAAAACCTCCTACAATATCCCAATATGCAAAAAATAGCTCTTTACTACGCGAGGGGGATGGTGTGTCGGAACTTTCCAATTTTACTTCTCCTTTTAAAAAAGCGTAGGCTGAACCGGTTTTTTTGCAAAATGTGTGATATTTGATATATCATTACCCGCAATAAGTGCGTAGTTGAATTTTCTGTTTTGCAAAATTTCTGCCAGTTCTCCATTGCTGTTGAAATAAAGATAATTGTTATTATAACCTAAAATTTTTTTATATTTTGAATGTGCTAAAATTACTTTTTTTGCCCAAGTTGCATTTTTGTTTATAAAAAGAGTCTCTTTTTCCAAAAGGGATGGGTTACTTTCTGTAATTAAAACTTTATCACTCTTTCCAAATTCTACTATATTGAGATGCTTATCTACAAAGTGCGGTTTAAAATGGCTAATTTCATGCAGCTTTTTCAGCGAAAAATCCAAAGCACTATTTTTGAAAAAACCGACTGTTTTTTTAAGTTCGTTTATGAAAAGAGGTGAGATGCGGATATGTTCAAAAAACTCATTTTCGTATAAAAAGGAGGTTTCAAAAAGTGTACTTTTTATAATTTTGAGTTCTGCTATCGTTTTGGGTATCTCAAAATCCAAAGAAAGAGTTTTGATGAAATCCATATCTGATATCGCGACATATTCCGTATCACTGTTTTTGTATAATTTTTTACAGTTTTCAAAAACGGAGTCGGTAAAAAAAAGAAGTTTTTTGGAGTCGTTTATCTGTTGGGCTATCTCATAAGATACCGAATCAAGAAAGATGATTTTTGACTGGTTGTTTATTAGAAAAAATCTAAGAAGTCTCAAAGCTGCATTTTCTAGAGATCCTGTTTTTATCCAGGCTATTTCATTGTCGGTAATTTGAGCCCATCCTTCGAAAACTATTCCGAAAGCACGGTTCCTGACAGCTTCATCTATCTCTTCTTTGTCTACAGCGAAAAAAAGATCCCCTCTTTTTACCTTCGACGCTTCAAAACTGAAACCGGTTATTTCGCTTATCGAAGGGCTGTTTTTAAGTTCGCCTCCGATGAGATATGCGATGCTGTCTATTTTCACTTTCTGTTTTCCGATATCAATTAGATCCAGTCCTATTTTACGGGTGTTCCAGGTTTTTTTGTTGTCTCAGGCATCAACAGGCTGAGTCCGTTTTCATCTCTTGCGGCAAGTATCATTCCTTCGCTCAAAAGTCCCATCAGTTTTGCGGGCTTAAGATTTGCCACAACACATACCTGTTTTCCTATAAGATCTTCAGGAGAATAAAACTCTTTTATACCTGCAATTATCTGTCTTGGTCTCTCTTCACCCAGATCAACTCTCAATTTTAGAAGTTTTTTACTTTTGGGTACCTCTTCAGCTTCTATAACTGTTCCTATTTTCAAAGAGACTTTGAAGAAATCATCTATAGTAATTATACCTTCTTCTTTTGGTGCTTTTTTGGGTGTGGTTTCTCTTTTTTTCTCTTCCAACAGAGGTTTTTCAATTTTTGGAAAAAGCGGCGGGATGCTTTTTATAGTAAAGTCAGGCAGAAGTTCGTTTTGTAATATGAATTTTTCAAAATTTTTGTTTTCTATTTCAAAACCGAGAGCCTGGGCAATTTTCAGAGTGGTTTTTGGCATAACAGGATGCAGCATCAAAGCGGTCTTTGCCAGTATATTTGCAACGAGAGCGATTGTGGCCATAGCTTCGTCTTCTTTGCCCTCTTTCATTTTTGACCATGGGGCATATGTGTCTATGGATTTATTTGCGATACCCAGTATTTTCCAAAGCTCTTCGAGATATTTATGAAGGCGCATATCAAACATATACTCTTCAAGTCCATTTATGATACTTTCTGTTTTTTTAATCTCCCGGGCGTGATATTTTCTTACATTTGTGCCGGATATTTTATGATCGAAGTATTTTCCGCTCATACCGATGATTCTGTTTAAAAGGTTGCCAAGATCGTTGCTCAAATCGCTGTTTATTCTGTCTATCAAAGCTCTTTGACTAAAATCCCCGTCCTGACCGAATGGAACTTCTCTTAGAAGAAAATATCTGAAATTATCCAGTCCGTATGCATCTGCTACAATTTTCGGATCAACCACATTTCCTTTGGATTTACTCATCTTTTCACCGTCTCTTGTCCACCATCCGTGTGCGGCTATATGTTTTGGAAGAGGCAATCCAAGACTCATCAAAAATGCCGGCCAGTATACGGCGTGAAATCTAAGAATATCTTTCCCGACAAGATGGAAATCTGCAGGCCAGTAGCGCATAAGCTTTTCATCCGTACCGTATCCCAGAGCGGTAATATAGTTCAAAAGTGCATCGAGCCATACATACATAACATGTTTGGGGTCATTAAGAGATTTTGGCAGTTTTACTCCCCAGTCAAAACTTGTTCTTGTAATGGAGAGGTCATTCAAACCGCCCTCCACAAATTTGATCACTTCGTTTTTCTTCGATTTCGGAAGTATGCATTCTTCCTCACTCTTATACCAGTCAAGTAGTTTCTCCTGATATTTTGAAAGTCTGAAAAAGTAGCTTTCCTCTTTTACAATTACGGTCTCTTTGCCGCAGTCTGGACAAAACTCCCCATCTACCAACTGGCTTTCCGGAAAGAAGGCTTCACAGCTGATGCAGTAATGCCCTTCGTATGTACCTTTGTATATATCTCCTCTTTCATACATTATCTCAAAGGCTTTTTGAACACCTTCAATATGCTCTTTGTCTGTAGTTCTTATAAATTTGTCATAGCTTATTTCAAAACTGTCCCACAGTTCTTTGAATTTTCTACTTATCTCGTCTGCATACTCCTGCGGAGTTTTTCCTTTCGCTTTTGCGGACTGTTCGATTTTCTGTCCATGCTCATCTGTTCCTGTAAGGAAAAATGTATCCATTCCCCTGAGTCTTGCATATCTTGCGACCGTGTCTGCAATGATTGTGGTATATGCGTGACCTATGTGTGGAACATCATTTACATAATAGATAGGAGTAGTTATATACATTTTACTGCTCATTTCATTCCTTTTTTAAAATTCAAATCCGCCGCCTTTTCCTTTATTCATACTTTCATATACGGCATTTACATAAGATTTTCTAATTTCGCAACCTATTATTTTTTTGCATTTGAGGCAGCTATTGATACTGTTTTCTTCTTGGCATTTTTTGAGAATTTCAAGCTTTTCAAACATTTTAAGTTCATATTCGTCATACTCTTTATTGCTGTTTTTCATATAAAATTTTCCTGTTGTTTACGATCGGTTTTTATAATACTCTTTGACTCTCTGGATTTCATATTGTGAGCCAAAAAAGCAGGGAGTGGTATCGTGAATATGTTCCGGCTCCAGTTCAAGAAGTCTCTTGTGACCATCTATCGCAAACCCTTCTGCTTTTTCAAAAATCTTTGCAAAAGGAAATACTTCGAAAACCTGTCTGAGTTTGCCTTTTGGTTTGTCTTCTGTTCCTGGATAGCTGAAAAGTCCGCCCCCTTTGAGAAGTATCTGATGCAAATCCGGAACCATTCCCCCGGAATATCTGAGTCTGTAGCCCTCTTTAAACAAAGATTCCACCATCTCCTTGTGGTGAGCAGGCCAAAATTTTTGTGTAGCACCTGGTGCGTTTATTTTGCCTTTTTCTTTAAGCCTTATCTCCTTTACAAACTCAAACTCTCCGTTTTGAAGAAGATAGAGACTGGTGCATCTGTCGGCAATTACAAGTTCGACTCTAGGACCATAGACTACATATGCAGCCGCTACGAGATTTTTGCCGGAAAAATCGTTTTCATAAATTCCGAAAATCGAACCTACGCTCAGGTTTACATCCACTAATGAGCTGCCGTCAAGCGGGTCATATCCGATGAGATATTTTCCTTTTTCGTTTATAACTACAGGTTCCGTTTTTTCTTCACTGGCAAGTGTTTTGACGCTTGATGTTTGGCTTAGTTCCTCTTCGATAATCATATCGCTTTTTATGTCAAGCTTCAGCTGTGTCTCCCCTGATCTGTTTTGCTGTTCGGAGTAGCCCAAATCTTCATTGTTTATCGCTTCGTTGATTCGTTTTGCGCTTCTTTTTATCGCTTCGAAAATTTCGTGCATTTTATACCTCTTTGGCGTTTTTGAATATCCACTCTATCACTTGGTTTGGATTGTTCAAATCAAGTATATCTATATTTTCGGGTATAGAGTTTTTATCTACACTCTCATCTGTTGCAATTGCTTCTATATAGCCCAAATAGCTCTCATCCAGACTGTTTCTGAAAACCGCAATCCTAGGCAGAGGCAAAGTTTTAAGTCCTTCTACAAGAAGAATGTCAAAGTCGTTTACCATATCTATGATATCTTCCAGACTCTTTTTTCTGTGCGAAAAATATGTGGTTCTTGTAGGTGATGTGACTACCACTTCCGCACCTGTTTGGAAAAACTTGTAGCTGTCTTTTCCCTCTATATCAAACTTTGCTTTGTCTTTGGGATCATTTTTTATTATCGCTACTTTATACTCTTTTATAAGTAATTTTGCAATTTTTTCGATAAGCGTTGTTTTGCCGCTGTTTGACGGACCTGTAAAGGCAACTGCAAGTCTTCTTTTTTTCATAAAGCCTCTTTGTTTTTCTGGAATTAAATAGTGAGTTCAATTTTACCAAATCATATATAAAACTCAGTTAATTCACAATCATCATTTGATATAATGGCTAAAAATTTGCAAAAAGGTGTCAGATGAAGTTTAAACTATTGATATCTGTTTTTTTAATAATCTCTATATTTTCCGGATGTGCCGATAAAAGCGCATTTAGAGTATTTAGTAAAGATAAATTGTATGAAGAGGCTATAAGCAATACCAAAAAAGGCGAAATTCTCTCCTCTTTGGAAAACAAAGCTATTATTATCGCAACATATCTGAATAAAATGAATAAAAATTATGAAAAAAAATATGCAGATGGCGAATATTTTTTTGTAAGGGTCTTTATAGATAACGATTTTGATGAGAGCAGTAGGGCGGGCCTCTTCAATCCAAAATATCACATCTATCTGAATGAGAACGAACCGGTTGAGATAAAAGAGCTCTCTATGGAAGATGAGCTTGCAAAATCCATGCCACTGGTCAAAAAATGGTATAGAATCTATCTGGTAAAATTTTCCAAAACAGAGTCACAGACGCTGAAACTTATTTTCAAAAGCGATGATTATGGTCAAATTCGGCTAATTTTTGAAAAAGGGGAGTGATTTTTCCGCTTTTTTCAAAAATCTTTTTATATATCACATAGTTCGCCAGCACTTTTTTGGCATACCTTCTGGACTCCGGATATGGAATAAGCTCCATACTTAAATAGGGTTCGAATTCTTTTTGTTTGAAAAGGGAGTTTTTTATAACTTTTCTCTTTGTAAAACCTATACCCCCGTTATACGCGTATGATATTAAAACAGGATGTTTTAGATATTTTTTTAGATATTTCAAGTGATGAAGTGCAAATCTGACGTTGATTTTGGGATCGAACATCATATCCAGATCAAAATTTTCAACTCTCATCTCTTTGGCGATGGCTTTTGCCAAAAAAGGCATTATCTGCATAGCTCCAAGTGCATATGATGTGGATATGGAAGAGGGGATAAATCTGCTCTCCTGTCTGGCCAGAGCATACACAAGAGCTTTTTCGTCATTTGTCAAACCTTTCAGGATATCTTCGTATGGAGTTATAAATGGGTGTTTTTTATATCCGTATGCTCTTTCCAAAATAAAAGCGTATGCACTTATAGTCTGTTTTGAGTTGAATTTTTTTGCAAATTCGAAAAGTTTTTCTTTAGGTATTTTGTTGATTTTTTTCAAAAGACCGAGCCATATAAAAGGATCTTTAAGGTCTATATCTGTTTTCTCGATATTTGATACACGAAGATGGACAAAATTGTCGATTTTTCTGCCCAGTTTCTCTTTTGCATAAATTGTATATATATTCAGATCGAAAGAGTCGCAGAGCTCTTCAAGGTATTTTTTCTCACCTGTCAGCATATACTGCCAGAATATTGATTTATCTATATCAAATCTATAATAGGCTTTTTCCTTTGCTTTTTCCAAAAACTTAAGAGCTGTTTTTTTCTGACCGTATCTCACGGCATTCATAGCAAGAAGGAAGGCAGAGCTGTGGCTTAGATTTTCAGGTGAGAGGGCAAAAAGAGAGTAGTGGAGTTTTTTCATTTTGGGATTGGTTACGGCTATATTTACAAAAGTGTCGAATCCTTTTTGTTTTTTCAGCCCTTCAAGGTAATTTGCCGGTATGGAATGGTTTAGATATTTTTCTCTGAAACTGTCACCTACCGAAGAGAAAACATATAAAAAAATCTCTTTTTCACTTTTCAGCAAAGATGCAAAAGGAAATGAAGAAGAGAGGACAAAAAGTGAACTGTATGTTTTTTCAAACTTTTTTATTTTAGGCAGAAGTTCTCTTCTTTGTTTCAAAGAGAGCTTTGTCATCTTATAGGGAGTAAGACCCGTTGCTATACATTCTGCAGACTCTTTTATAAGCTCTTTAGGTTTCATTTTCATACAGTGGGCAAGATATTTGTACTCTTTGTTTCCGCTCTTTTTGGCAAATCTTGAAAATATTTTGATATTTACGCTTTTTGCCTGATAAAAAGCTTTTTCTGCCTCCTGGGGAGTGATATCTTGAGAGAGATATCTCCATATATAATAGTCTTTTGCGATTGAAGTGGGTTTTGATTCCAAAAACTGTAGTGTTATCTCTTTAGAAAAGAGAAAAAGCGGCAAAAGAGCCGCTAAAACAAGTGTTTTCATAGACTTGCTGCAAGAGCAAATAGTAGTTTGACCAGAAAAAGGTCTATAAACTGCAGTGCAATAATCACGATAAGAGGACTCAGATCAATTCCGCTTATCACCGTTGGAATATATCTTCTGATAAACGCATAGACAGGTTCTGTAAGTCTGTATAGTATCTGAACTATGGGATTGTAAGGATCGGGTCTTACCCATGTTATCAAGGCCGCTATTATCACGACCCAGATATATATGTTTATTACCATATGTAAAATATTTGCTATCGCTTCTATGAGTGTTGCTATCACCATCATTTCGCTATCTCCTTGATATCTTCTTTAATGTATGGATATATATCGGACAGATCAGGGCCGTGCTCGCTACCGGTAAGCAGTACTCTTAAAGGTTTAAAAAAGTTTTTTCCCTTGAGTCCGCTTTTTTGCATAAGATATTTTTTAAATTCGTCAAAACTCTCAAATTGGGGAGAGTTTTGTATAATTTCTTTTAGTTTTTCGGCACTCTCTTTAAATTCGCCTTCAATCTTTTTTTCGGAAAAAACCGCATCGATTTTGTTTTTGAGCTCTTTAAGTGTACTAGCTTCTTCAAGATATATTTTAGCAAGTTTTCCTATGTTTTCATTCTCAAAACCCAAAAGTTTCGAAAGCTCTTTATCGTTTAACCGGCCTAGATGAGCTCTGTTTATAAATCTCAGTCTGTCAAGGTCGAATTTTGCGGCGGCTCTGGAGAGGTTCTTTATGTCAAACCACTCTATAGCCTCATCCATTGTAAATATCTCTTCTGGAGTTTTGTTTCCCAATGATATCAGATAGTTTGCAATTGCACCAGGTAAAAATCCTTCTTCTAAAAGCCATTTTACACTTGAAGCCTTTTCTCTTTTACTCATTTTTTTGCCTTCCGCGTTTAGTATGATGGGAAGGTGTAGATACTCTATCTCCTTTGTGTAGCCAAGCATATTTCTTACATGTATCTGTTTAGGGGTGTTTGATAGGTGATCCTCTCCTCTTATCACCAAAGATATGTCGTGCAGCATATCATCTACTGCGCATGCAAAGTTGTATGTAGGCATCGAGTTTGCTCTGACGATGACAAAAGAGTCCACATCTTTGGGCTCAAACAAAAGCTCACCTTTCAAAAGGTCTTTGAAAGCTATCGCCTCTGTAGGCTTCTTTATTCTTATTACAAAAGGTTCGGCTCTTTTTGCCGCTTCTTCGATAGTTATCTCTTCGCATTTTCCGCTGTATCTGTACGCCAAAGATTTAGCTTTTGCTTTTTCTCTTTCGACTTCCAGTTCTTCAGGGGTACAAAAACATGCAAATGCTTTCTTTTCGTTTAGAAGTTTGTATGCAAAATTTTGGTGAAAAGACACATTTTTACTCTGATATATCACATCATCATATTCAATATCGAATTTTTCCAAAATTTTAAGTATCTCTTTGTCTTTTCCTTCAATATTTCTTTCAATATCGGTATCTTCTATACGTATTATAAATCTTTCATTTCTCTGTTTTGCAACGATATAGTTAAAAATTGCAACCCTCAGGTTTCCTATATGCATGTCTCCTGTGGGGCTCGGTGCAAATCTTAGCATTAAAAATCCTTTTTTTCAGATATGATGGCGCTTTCGGATTTTATCAAAGTTTCGATAAAATTACTATTCAAATACGGTGTATAAAATTTTGTTTCCGGATATTATGAAAGGAATTGATGAAAAAAAGAGTAATTACCAATATAGTTTCAAGGTCTTTTGGAAAATTTGCCTCACACAGATTTCATCCGGTTCTTCAAAAATTTATAAATATATCCTATGTAAAGTTGATGAAACTGGATATGAGCGAATTTAAAAAGCCTAAAGAGTACAGGTCTTTAAATGAACTTTTTACACGTAGTCTTGTAAAAAAGAGGGTTATAGATATAGCTGACGAATCAATTATATCTCCCGTTGACTCTCTTATCACAGAGTGTGGAAGGCTTGAGTCCGATAGACTTCTGCAGATAAAAGGTATGGAGTATTCCGTAAAAGAGCTTTTAAAAGAGATAAGTGCTCAAAATATCAACAGGATTTTAGATGGTGAATATATCAACTTTTATCTCTCCCCAAGAGATTATCACAGATATCATGTACCTTGCGATATGCAGGTTAGAAAAGCGGTGCATATACCCGGTAGACTCTATCCTGTCAATCTGAGGTTTCTAAAAAAGAAGTTAAATCTTTTTGTGGAAAACGAGAGAGTCATTCTTGAGTGTTTGAACAAAGAAGGAGTACTTTTTTATATCGTTCTTGTGGGTGCTCTCAATGTAGGAGAGATGGTTTTGACATTCGAAGAGAGGATAAGAACAAATCTGGATCCTGATATAAAAGTTTACGAGTATGAAGATCTGTGGCTAAAAAGAGGAGAACTGTTCGGATATTTCAAAATGGGCTCTACAATCGTTATGTTATTTGAAAAAGAGAGTGTGGAATTGAGAGTTAAAAGCAAAGATAGGGTAAAATACGGTATAGAAGTAGCAAAATTCAAGAAAGGATAGAAAATGGAAGAGAGAGAAGATATACTTGTTGTAACGGCATCGATTGAACCAAACGGTCTTGGAGGCTGGTATATAAAGGCTGTAAATACTGAAACGGATGAGGTTAGAAACTGTAACACTATTCAGGAATATAGTGATTTTTTAACCGAAAGTGTATATCAAACCGAGAAAGAGAATTTTAAAGCGGTATGGCTAGAGTCGCCAAATGCAACAAAAGAGATGATAGAAGATGTAAGGTATAAGCTTGTTAAGTTTCATGAGGATATGGAGTCAATGGGCAGTGAGTGAGAAAGTCTCCTTTCTCACACATTGAAACGAAAGTGCATAACATCGCCGTCCTGTACGATGTAGTCTTTTCCTTCAAGTCTCATTTTACCGGCATCTTTGGCACCCTGTTCTCCGCCGTATTTTATAAAATCTTCGTATGATATGACTTCGGCTCTTATAAAGCCTTTTTCAAAATCGTTATGTATTACACTTGCAGCCTTGGGTGCTGTCCACCCTCTGTGTATTGTCCAGGCTCTGACTTCCTTTACACCGGCTGTAAAATAGCTGATAAGTCCCAGTCTTTCAAAGGCAGTTCTTATTATCTTGTCAAGCCCGCTCTCTTCAACTCCCAGCTCTGCCAGAAACTCTTTTGCCTCCTCTTCATCCAAAGAGACAAGTTCTTCTTCGATTTTTGCACAAAGCTTTATAACGTCTGCTCCCACTTCTTCGGCATGCTTTTTCACAGCTTTTACATATTCGTTGTCTTCCAGAAGTCCGTCTTCATCAACATTTGCACCGTAAATTATAGGTTTTGAACTCAAAAATCTCATCTCTTTGTTCAAAGCTTTAAAAACATCATTTTCTTTCTCTTCAAATGTGCTTACAGGCTTTAGTTCATCCAGATGTTCTTTTAGTTTCAAAGCGATTTCAAGCGCAGCTTTTGCTTCTTTATTGTTTGCACGTGCCTGTTTTTGTAGCCTTTCTATCTTCTTTTCAAGCTGCTGTATATCGGCAAATATAAGTTCGCTCTCTATTATTTCTATATCTCTTATAGGGTCGATACCGCCTTCAACATGCGTTATGTTTTCATCTTCAAAACATCTGACCATATGTAAAATCATATCCGTCTCTCTTATGTTTGAGAGAAACTGGTTTCCGAGTCCTTCTCCTTTGCTCGCTCCTTTGACAAGACCTGCAATGTCCACAAAATCGATAGTTGAATGCTGAATTCTTTGCGGATTTACGATTTTTGCAAGCTCAGATAGACGTAGATCGGGAACAGGAACTACGGCTTTGTTAGGTTCAATTGTGCAGAACGGATAATTTGCGCTTTCTGCATTTTGAGCTTTTGTAAGAGCATTGAATGTTGTTGACTTTCCTACGTTGGGAAGTCCCACTATACCTACGCTGAGTCCCATTTTATTCCTTAAATTTATTTAATTTTTGCGAAATTATATCATAACTGATTGATGTTTAACAGAGGATATTAGAAGTAGGGTGCGGGTGATTCGTGATTGGTGATTGGTGATTGAGCTTTCACCCACACCCACACTAACACTCACACTATCACTATCACCCACACTCACACAATTATCTACGAATGCTTCTTATGGAAAACAAACTCTTTTTGCAGCCATTTTATGGCAAGTCTCACTCCCGCACCGCTGGCACCGTACGGATTGCATCCCCATGCCTTTTCAACGAATGCAGGACCGGCGATATCTATATGAACCCATTTGTCCCTGTTTTTTTCTTCAATAAATTCACTTAAAAAGAGAGCTGCAGTAATTGCTCCGCCGTATCTTGAAGAGCTTATATTGCAAATATCGGCAACTTCGCTTTTTAAAAGCTTAGGTAGATATCTATTGAATGGAAGTTCCGAGGCTAGCTCTCCGCTGGCATTTGCAGCGTTGAGTATCTTTTTGATAAGTGATTTGTTGTGCCCCATGATACCGCTTGTGTATTCACCCAGAGCAACGACACACGCACCGGTTAAAGTGGCAAAGTCTAAGATGAAGTCCGGTTTTACTTCATCTTGTGCGTAGCATAGACAGTCTGCTAGCACAAGACGGCCTTCAGCGTCTGTGTTTCTTACTTCTATGGTTTTGCCGTTTTTGGCTGTCAGGATATCATCGGGTTTGTATGCATTTCCGTTCACCATATTTTCAGCTGCACCGGCAATTGCATGAATTTCAACGGGAAGCTCCATCTCACTTGCGGCTTTTATGATGCCAAGCACAGCACAAGCGCCGCTTTTGTCCGATTTCATAGTAACCATAAAATCACTCGGTTTCAGACTGAGTCCGCCGCTATCATAAGTAAGACCTTTACCTACAATCGCTATTTTTGCTTTCGGATTTTTTGGTTTATATGTCAAATGTATGAGTCTCGGGGGGTTCGTACTTGCTCTTGCAACGGCCAAAAATGCGTTCATGCCGTTTTTTTCAAGATATTTTTCATCATATATCTTGCACTCTAGATTGTTCTCTTCTGCAAGCTTTTTTGCCTCTTCGGCCAGTTTTTCGGGTGTCATATCCTGAGGTGGATGGTTGACTATATCTCTTGTATAGTTGGTTGCGAGGCTTACGATTTTGGCTTCTTTTATCGATTTTTTTGCATTTTCAATTGTAAAGTCTTTATCACTGTAATCCTCTTTTGCCATATAAACATTTTCAAGAGGATGTGTCTCTTTTTTGGATTTGTATTTGTCAAAAGAGTAGCTTCCTAGTATAAAACCCTCTACAACCGCTTTGATATTGGTAATAGGACAGTTTTCTATATATGTACCGATTTTAACACTTTTTATACCGGTTTTTTTAAGCTTTTTGGCTGCTTTTGCCGCAGCTATTCTTATTTCATCATGATTTAACGACTTTGCTCCCACATACAGTTTTTTTAGATGCGGAAGAAAAGCGACCTCTTCAGGCTCTGCCTTGAAGTTTAGAAGTTTCAGATCCTTTTTATCCGTTACCCATTTATGCTCAAAATTTTTATCTATTACAAAAATTACTTCGCAATCCGCTTTTATTTCTGATAGTTTCTTATCATATACTTCAAAATTCATCCTCTTATCTCCTTCTATATTCTTGTATGAGTGTGGAAAAAGTCATTCATTGTCAATACCTATTTCTGTGTCGCTTTGTGAAAATAGTAATATATCCCTCCGCCGATAATGATTGCAAAAGGAAGAGCAAAATACCAGTGTTCTTTTGCAAAGTGAAGAATTTTAAGTATCTCTTCTCCAAATATATAAGCAAGTATTATTGTTATACTTGCCCACGCAATAGCACTTACGAAATTTATAAGAGCAAACTTTTTTGCATCATATCTTGTAAGACCAATCGCCATAGGAATTACTGTTCTCATGCCGTAGAGATATCTTTGTATAAAAATTACGGGCCAACCGTATTTTTTCAAAAGAAGATGGGCAAGGGCAAACTTTCTTCTTTGGGTTTTAAGTTTTTTATGTATATATTTTTTGTTAAATCTGCCTGTGTAAAAATATATCTGGTCACCGATAAAGCCTCCAAGAGATGCTACCGTTATAGCTGTAAATATATTCATATCACCTGTATGACACATAACTCCGGCCATGACAAGACCTGTTTCACCCTCCATTATACTCCAGATAAAAAGTATTACATAACCATACTCTCTTAACCACTCGATAAAAAGTTGTTCCATCTGCTCCCCTATGTTTTATCAGTCGAAACTGAGCAATTCTTTTGCCTGAATCATATCTTTGTCGCCTCTGCCGGAGAGGTTTACGATAATAAGGCTGTTTTTAAGCATCTCTTTGTCCATTTTTTTAAGATATGCTATTGCATGGGAGCTTTCAAATGCCGGGATGATACCCTCTTTTTGACTCAGCCATACAAAAGCATCTAGTGCTTCTTGATCGGTGATATTATCATATTTTACTACGCCCAGATCCTTTAAATAGGAGTGTTCTGGACCGATTCCGGGATAATCCAGACCGGCACTTATGGAGTGGGCCTCAAGTATCTGCCCGTCATCATCTTGCAGAACGTAGCTCATCTGTCCATGCAGCACCCCTGGACTTCCTTTTGCGAGGCTTGCCCCATGTTTTCCCGTTTCGAGTCCCAGACCTCCGGCTTCTATACCTATGCACTCTACCTCTTCTTCATCCAAAAAGGCATTGAATATTCCTATGGCGTTGCTTCCGCCTCCGATGCATGCTATTACATAATCCGGAAGTCTATGTTCAGCTCTTAGTATCTGTGCTTTTGCCTCATATCCGATAATTCCCTGAAAATCTCTAACCATCATTGGGTAGGGGTGCGGTCCTGCGACTGTCCCTATAACGTAAAATGTATCTCTTGCATTTGTAACCCAGTGTCTTATGGCCTCATTCATAGCGTCTTTGAGGGTTCTTGAACCGTTTTTGACACTATGGACTTTTGCGCCAAGAAGCTTCATTCTGAAAACATTGAGTTCTTGTCTTTTGACATCTTTTTCACCCATGAATATTTCGCATTCAAGTCCGAAAAGAGCAGCCATGGTGGCAGTTGCAACTCCGTGCTGTCCGGCTCCTGTTTCTGCTATGACTTTTTTCTTACCGAGTCTTTTCGCAACTAGACCCTGAAGAATAGTATTGTTGATTTTATGTGCACCGGTATGGTTGAGGTCCTCTCTTTTGAGATAAACTAAAGCACCCAACTCGTCAGATATGTTTTTGGCAAAATAGAGCGGGTTTGGACGTCCTATATAGTTTTCAAGATAGTATCTTGCCTCTTTCCAGAAATTTTCATCAAATCTTATCTTTTTATAATCCTCTTCCAGTTCAAAAAGAATAGGCATTAACGTTTCGGGAACATATCTTCCGCCGAAAATCCCGAAATGGCCTTTTTCATCTGGATCGTAACTGCTCGGTTTTGGTATATACATCAATCAATCTCCAGTATAGTGTAAACTTTTGTAATATCTTTTAGTTTTTCTTCCCCTTTCAGGAACTTAAGGCCTATCAGAAAACAGGCTTCAATACATTCTGCTTCTACTTTGTTTATCAGATTTGCCGCGGCAACTGCCGTTCCTCCTGTAGCAATCAGGTCATCTATAAGCAGAACTTTTGCGCCTTTTTTATGTCCAAATGCATCTATATGTACTTCTATTTCGTCAAAGCCGTATTCGAGAGAGTATTTTTCGGCAACGGTGGTATAAGGAAGTTTCCCTTTTTTCCTTATTGGTACAAAGCCTATCTCAAGCCTTGCTGCCAGAGCGGAGCCAAATATAAAACCTCTGCTTTCAATTCCCGCTATATAATCTAAATCATACTCTTTGTATCTTTTTTCAAGATGATCAATAAGCAGAGAAAATGCCTGTTTATTGTTTAAAAGTGTAGTTATATCTTTGAAAACAATTCCCGGTTTAGGAAAATCTGGAATATCTCTTATGGACTCGAGCAGAAATTTTTTGTCACTTTCGCTTAGATATGCCATTTTGTATCCTTTTATCAGTCTCTGAACATAAAAACTTTCATCGCAATCATAGCGGAAAAAAGTATTCCAAACAGAATGTACCCAACTGTTTCTATTCCCATTTTATTGCTCCAGGTTCATTATCTTTTCGACTCTTCCGGCGTGTCTACCACCTTCAAACTCGGTTTTGCTCCAGGCATCTATGATAGATTCTATAACCCCTTTGCCTACGACTCTTTCTCCGAAACATAAAATATTTGCATCATTGTGCGCTCTTGCCATAGCTGCAGTATAAGCATCGTGGCACAAAGCGGCTCTTATGCCTTTTACTTTATTGGCGGCTATGCTCATGCCTATACCGGTTCCGCATATCAAAACGCCGAAACTGTTTTGGTTTTGCGCCACTTTCATAGCAACTTTTTCAGCAAAATCGGGATAATCGACTCTTTCGGCACTTTTTGGTCCAAGATCTTCAACTATATATCCTTTTTTGAGAAGAATTTCCTTTGCAAAATCTTTAACTTCAAATCCCGCATGATCGCTAGCTATGTAACATATCATTTTTTATCCTTTCCATTAGAATTGTAGCAAATTTATACCTGTAATCTGAGAAAGAAATATTAAAAGAAAATAGACCGGTGAAAAGAGAATCATACTTAGTGGAGTAGCTATTACTATTATTAGTATTATCATTCCGTAAGGCTGGATTTTTTGGTAAAACTCTACAAGTTTATACATTTTCATCTTAAGAGCGGTATATATAAGAGCATTTGATCCGTCAAGAGGCGGAATAGGCCATAGATTGAAGATACCAAGGACTATATTTATCTGGATTAGTTTCACAAAAATCAAAAATAAAATCAATTCGATTATGCTTTTTGGTTCGCCTAAAATTGTAAGTAAAAGTGTCGCAATAGCCGCAACAGTGAAATTATATCCGACTCCTGCTAAACTTACGGCAATGGCGGCTTTCTCTCCACCATTTCTTAAAACAGTTCTCATATCCACAGGAACGGGTTTTGCCCATCCAAATATAAATCCGGCATTAAGTATATAGAGCATTGCAGGTATGATAACAGTACCTACAGGGTCAATGTGCTTTATAGGATTTATACTTAGCCTTCCTTCATCTTTTGCTGTAGAATCGCCATATCTGTAAGCAACATATCCGTGCATTATCTCATGTCCAACAACTGCGATAACAAGTGCGACAATAGTGGCGATAATGGTAAAAATTTCTAAAATATTCATAGTAGCCTTTAGGTTTATAATTCGTGACTCGTGACTCGTGATTCGTGACTGCTTATATCCATACTAACACTATCATTCACACCACACCCACACCCACACTTACGCTTACGCTTAACGTCCCTTTTTCATCTCCTCTTCAATCATACTGACCGTTTTGCCTATCCTCTCCCATCTTATTTCATAATTTTTATCCCAGCTAAAATAGATAAACCACGGCTTTCCTACGATGAGTCTGTAAGGAACGCTTCCCCAGAATCTGCTATCGTTTGAATGGTCTCTGTTATCTCCCATCATAAAAAATTCATCATCAGGTACTCTTACTGGCCCAAAGTTAAATATCTGCGGTGGAAATCTTCCGTCGTTTATGACTTCCGGATCGTTATGGATACCGGGATGATCGTTTCTATATGGATCTTTAACCCACAGCATACTGTTTATTTCAACGATATTTTCTTTAGGATAGTTATTTTTTATAAACTCATCTCCTTCATGAGGATGCAGATAGAGTGATTTTTCATGAACAAAAAGATAGTCTCCTCCCACTGCCACACATCTTTTAACGTAATGAATCTTTTCATTTACAGGATACCTGAAAATAACTATATCTCCTCTTTTTGGCCTTTCTCCTTCTATTATGTGACCGTCGCCGTCATTATCAGGCCAGACCGGTATTTCAAGCCAGGGAATATGCGGAGTAGGAACTCCGTATGCAAACTTTTTGACAAAAAGGTGGTCTCCTATCAAAAGTGTATTTTTCATACTCCCGCTCGGTATAACAAATGCCTGAGCAACAAAAAAAATAACCAGAAGAACGATAACTATAGTGCCTGTCCAAGTATTTGACCAGTCGTAAAATTTTTTAAACGCTTTTTTCAACTTTCCCCTTTTTAGTTAGTGTTAGTGTTGGTGTTAGTTATACAATAAATTCTCAATTTCGTCCTTTTGCCGCTTTTATCGTGTTTTTGAGCAGCATGGCTATTGTCATTGGGCCCACACCACCGGGGACCGGTGTTATGAAACTCGCTTTTTTACTTACATGTTCAAAATCCACATCACCGACGATTTTCCCATCTTCGGTTTTGTTGATGCCTATATCTATGACTATGGCACCCTCTTTAACCATATCTTCAGTGATAAGTCCGGGTTTTCCCACACCTACGACAAGTATGTCTGCTCTTTGCGTATGGCTTTTAAGATCTTTTGTGTATATATGGCATATATCTACTGTTGCGTTGGCATTGAGCAAAAGTGCAGCCATCGGTTTTCCGACTATATTGCTGGCTCCTACCACTACAGCATCCATTCCCTTTGGATCTATATGGTATTCATTCAGAAGCTCCATAACTCCAAGAGGCGTACATGGTACAAAACTATCAAGTCCCGATGTAAGCCTTCCCACATTGTACGGATGAAAACCGTCCACATCCTTTTTGGGAGATATTACTTCAAGAATTTTTGTAGAGTCTATATGTTCAGGAAGCGGTAACTGAACCAGTATTCCGTCGATATTTGGGTTTTTATTCATCATCTCTATCGTTTCTATGATCTCCGCTTCACTTATGGAAGATGGCATCTCATGGGTTATTGAGTAGATGCCGACCTCTTTACATGCTTTTGCTTTCATTTTTACATATGTATGGCTAGCAGGATCGTCTCCTACAAGTATGACTGCTAGGCCCGGCACAATATTTCTTGTCTGTTTAAGCTCTTCTACCTCTTTTTTCATCTCGTCTTTGATCTTTAAGGAGAGCGCTTTACCGTCTAAAATAGTCATGAGAACCTCTTTTTCGATAGAGTAGTTTTTCTTCTTACATTCACTTTTAAAAATATTTGGTATGATAGCAAAAATAGATTTGATATTGGTTTAAGCAAGGATTTGGGTGATTAAAAAAAGCGTGATTTTGATTTTGATGCTTGTACTGGCAAATGCTGAAGACTCTTTTATAACCAAAAAAGAGTATGCTCAGATGCTATATAAAAACCCCAGAGGAATAGGCTGTAATCTCTGTCACGGTGATGATGCCAAAGGAAAAACGATTGCCTACTATGTAGAAAAAGGAACTAAAACTCCACTAAAAACCCCTGATATAACTGGGCTTAGATTTAAAAAGTTTTATGAGGCGCTCAATTCATCCAAACATAGACTTATGCCAAAATACTTTCTGACAAATGAAGAGATAAAAATCCTCTACTACTATGTAACATCAAAAAAATAGGAAAACTCATGATTTTTGAAGATACTGCTTTTCTCAATGAGCTTTTGGAAAAAAGGAATATATACGGTTTTGACGATTACATAAAAGAGCCGGGTAGGGTAAAAAAGTCTATTCAAAATCCAAAAAGTGCTTTAATGGTTTCAGCTCATCAGATAAAGCATATGAACAGACTTGATTGTTTGAAAGCAGATATAGCGATGATAAATCTCGAAGACGGTGTTAGCAGTGAACTCAAACCTTTTGCTTTAAAACTTGCAGCCGTTTTTCTCTCACATATCAAAACTTCTGACTCAATGCTGGTTGTTCGTATAAATCCCCTGGGTGAAGGGGGTGAAGAGGAGATAGGTTTATTGAACCGGGTTAAACCTGATGCTATCAGAGTTCCTAAGATAAAAAATGCCGAAGATGTCCAAAAAGCGCTTACACTCATAGATGATGATATAGATGTTCATCTCTCTATAGAAACAAAAGAGGCTTTCTTAAATCTCGAAAAACTTAAAATTGATAAGAGAGTAACCTTTTTTTACCTGGGTATTTTAGATCTTTTAAGTTCACTTGATATTCCGCAGGGGATTTTAAAAATCGAGAATCCAACTATCGACTATATACTCACACGCTTTTTGGTAGTCTCTAAAGCGGTAGGAGCATATCCGGTCTCTTTTGTATATCAGGACTACAAAAACTTAGAAGAGTTTGAGGAGTGGTGCAGATATGAAAGAGAGATGGGATACAGCGCAAAAGGATGCATATCTCCGTCTCAGGTAGAAATAGCTAACAGAATTTTTAAAATTTACGATAATGATATAGAAAAAGCGATCTATATCGTCAGGAGATTTGAAGAGATGAGAAAAAAAGGTATAACCGGATTTGTGGATGAAAATTACGGTTTTATAGACGAGCCGATATATAAAGATGCGCTAAATATTATCAAAAAAGGAAAATTCTCTACAAAATTGTAAAAATTTTCTTTCCTTACACCATTTTTTAAGTTGAAAATTTAAGATTGTGAGCTAAAATAGAAAAAAACAGAGGAAGGAAAGAAAATGTTTAGATTTGTAGAGGCCGATACGGAAGAACTGCTCGATAAAGTTTTCAGATTCAGATGCAAAATAATGTGTGAAGAGAAAAAGTTTTTAGATATTAACGATTTTCCAGATAAAAAAGAGAGAGACAAATATGATGAATATGCAATTCAGTTTGCGGCTCTAGATGAGAATGATGAGGTTTGTGCCTGTGTAAGGCTGATACACCATTCACCTATAGGATATCCTACGGAAAATAATCTGGAGTTTGACAAAGAAAAATATAAATTTGACAGAGAAAAATTGTGTGAAGTTTCAAGGATTTTTATAGATAAAAAATATAGAAATATGAAGGATACAAAGGTTTTGATGGAATTTGTCAAAAAATATGTCTATTTTAAGATGAAAGATTTTGGAATTGAGTATAGTTATGGTGCTCTTGAAAATAATTTTATTAAACTTCTTAATATTTTTAAAATTCCTTACAAGAAAATTGGAATTGGAAAAGAATTTTATTCTGTTCTGAGATATCCATGCATAATGTATGTTGAAGATTTAGAAAATATAAATCCTGGTTTACTGGAAGAGTGGGAGAGACAAAGAGATGTGCTCAAAGTTTAAGTTTTTAATGATAACAGCTATCGTTTTATTGAATAGCAGGTTTGTATATGCGGAGGAGCCGGACAAAATATTGACACAAATAAGCGGCGAACTTGAAAAATATAAAGAGGTTGCTACAAAGACAAAAGAGAATATCCACTATCAGCCCTTTATTATATCAGTTTATGAGGGAAAGGAACTTGAAAAACTGGGTATTACAAATCTAAAAGAGGCTCTCGAACTTGTTCCCGGTGTGGATATGGCAACAGATAATATCGATAACAAAACACCTATCTTTAGAGGCTCCAATCCTTTCGCATACGGTCAGTCGAAACTTATAATAGACGGTGTTGTTGTAAACGATCTGATGTATGACGGATACTCCAACTATCTATATATGCCGATAGAAGTTATCAAAAGGATAGAGGTAGTCAGAGGACCGGGAAGTAAAACGGATGGAGTTAATGCATATGCAGGGTCTATAAATGTCATAACATATGCGGAAGAGTTTAAACAGTTGAAAAACAAAGACACACTATTTATAAAGGCTGGGTCATATAATTACAAAGCGGCTGGATTTGTAAAAAACTATAAAAAAGGGGATCTTAAAATATATACAGATTTTTACTATCAAAAAGATAATAAAAAGTTGCCTATAGGCTATGATGGGTTGAGTCAAGGTATTTTTGGTGATATTAATAAAAAACTTTCAAGGTCAGGCAAAGCTCCTTTGTGGCTTAGAAACTACTCTCTTGGTATTACTGCAAAGTATCATGATTTTACTCTTAAAGCGAGAACGCTTTACTATAAGCATGGAAGTGCATACGGTATAAACGCCATTTTGCCGGAAGATGAAGATTTTATGAAATTTCCAAGTAATTATATGGAGATTTCCTATGATAAAAAAAGAAAGAATATTGAAACAGTTTTAAAAGCAGGCATTAAATTTGATAGTTTCTATAGTCAGTCAAAACTTGCTCCTGATGGTTTTGTGCTTCCCAGTCTTTCTAATCCCTCCATACCAGTGCCTTACCCAAATGGCTTTTATGGTATACATGAAGCTAAACAGAGAACCTTTTATCATTCCAGCTTTTTGAAATATACTGGCATAGATAAGCATAAATTGACGTTCGGTTACTATCTGTCAAAAGAGGAGACCTACAAGGTAGTCACTAAAACTACTGACAGAGATACCGGCACAGGTCTTGTGGACTATAGCGACTCCTATCCTTTTTTCGATGAGGATGCAAAAAGATATACCTATATCATCTCTTTTCAGGATAAATACGACTACAGTGATAAACTGAGTCTTTCGTACGGTCTCAACTATGAAAACAACACACATATAAAAGGGCAGCTAAATCCCAGAGTATCTTTTGTCTATCTAAAAGATAGCGAAAACATCTTCAAAGCTATGTATAGCCGGTCTCACAGAAACCCCTCATGGCAGGAGTTATATACGAAAAATAATCGTGCAAGAAGAGGAAATCCGGATCTAAAACCGGAGATAGTTCACGCTTTTGAGACCGCATATATAAAAAAGTTTTCTGCTGACAGTTATATGCAGGCAAATCTTTTCTATCTCATAAACAAAGACCAGATAAACAAGGCAAACGCCGAAAACGAATATCGAAATGCTATGGATACAGATATCTATGGTCTTGAACTTGAATATAAGGGGAACATAACACACAAAGATCTTATATATATGACATATTCCTATGTGGACGGTAAAGATAATGAAGATCACCATCTGGCCAATGTCGCAAAGCATATGATAAAGGGATACTATCTCTACAACATCACAAGCAAAGTTGCATGGAGTCTGACGGGAAAATATGTGGGCTCCAAAGAGCGGGTATATTATGATAACAGAGATGAACTTGATCCATATTATTGCTTCGATACGTCACTGAGGTACAGAAACTACAAAAAAAAGTATACTTTGCAGTTTTCTGTAAAAAATATGTTTAATAACAGCATAAAATACCCTTCTGAGCCGTATACGTATTATGATGATTATCCGCAGGAAGGAAGAAACTATATGTTTACATTTAAGAAAGAGTTTTAGATATGAGAAAAGCAGTCCTAATATTGTTACTGTTTAAAATTTTTCTTTTTGGATACAACTATAATGAACTATTGTTAAAAGCTCAGGCTTCGCTGTTTCCTAAACTGCTGCTTCTTGATAAAAAATTGAATGAAAAACTTGTGAACGGGAGTATAGTCTATACTATAGTCTATAATGAAAATGACGAATACACCGCTCTTGAAGTAAGAAATATGATAGTAAAATACCATGACCATCAACTTGGAAATTACAACTTTTCTATCAATATGGTAAAATATTCCGAAATATCCTATGATTTCGATTCAACTGCGGTTTATGCTCTGAATTCCGCAGAAGAGGATATGAGCAGACTGGGATATATTGTATTGTCAAAAGGTATAATATCTTTTGCTTATGATATCAAAAATCTCAAATATGGATTTCTATTTTCATTAATGATAGAAAATACCACTGTTATTTATATGAATAAAAATACATTGAAACTCTACAAAACAGACTTTATTGACGAACTTTATCATTTAGTCAGGTTGGTTGATGCAAAATAGATATAATAAAAGTCTTTCGGGAAAAATTATATTTTCTACTGCACTTATGTCCGTCCTTATTCTTTTTATAATCTTTTTTGTATTTGAAAAAATCAGCAAAACCGCATTAATGGATGTTGAAAAGGAGAAAGCCAATCTTATAGCACAGACAGTCGAGCCTTTTATAGCACTTGATATCTATCTTGATCTGGATGGAAAAATAGATCAGATAGTAAAGCAGTTGATACAAAACCCCAATATCTTAGCAGTAAGGATTTTTAAAAAAGGGAAAATTTTAAAAGAAGCGAAATCAAGCAGATATAAAAACAACTGGGCTAACTCTTTTTTGATTGTCAGAGATATACACAAACCCAATACGGGAGAAAAAATAGGAAAATTAGAGATACTCTACTCAAGTACTCACTACAATGAACTTGTTAGTAAATATACATATGTTATTCTTGGCTTAAGCGGTATTCTTGCTTTTATTTTTATACTTTTTAGTATGCAGGTTCAAAAATATCTCTATCCTCTAAGAGATATAGCTACAAGACTTAAAAACTACTCACCTAAAAAAGGTATTATAAAACTGCCGTATGAAAACGAGAACAATGAAATCGGTCTGATCTCAAATACTGTCAACGAGATGCAAAAAAGAATAGATGAGTATTCAAAGCTTCAAAAAAGAGTAAATAAAACACTTGAAGAAAAAGTAAAAGAGAAAACATAAGAACTTAGAAATCAGCTTTATACAGACTCACTGACACTGCTTCCGAATAGATTTAGTCTTATGAATGATATCGATGAAGAGAGTGAAGAGATACTTTTGATAATAAATATAGACGATTTTAGAGAGATTAACGATTTCTACGGTCAAATTGCGGGCGATAAGGTTTTAAAAGGTTTCGCAAACAGACTAAAAGTTATAATTAAAGATAAAAATATAGATATCTACCGCCTTTCGGGAGATGAATTTGCACTCTATATACATACTCCTATGACAAAAAACGATCTTTCTCACTATATAAACTCATTGATCGATCATATTGAAAAGATGATTTTTTATCATGAGGACAATGAAATTTCTATACGAGTGACTATAGGCGCTACGCTTGATATGGAATCTGCTCTTGAAAAAGCTGATATTGCGTTAAAACACGCTAGAAAAACCAGAAAGCATTTTATGATTTATGACGAAAATCTAAAGATAGAGAAACAGTACAAAGAGAATATGGAATGGGTCAAAAAAATAAAAAAAGCAATAAATTATGATAGAGTGGTTCCTTATTTTCAACCTATTTTCGATAACAGAACAGGGAGTGCGGTCAGCTTTGAGTGTTTAATGAGAATGACTGATGAGAATTATGATCTATATCTACCTGGTGATTTTCTTGAAATAGCAAAAAAAAGTAGACTCTATTCGGAGCTTACCAAAAAAATGGTGACAAAATGTTGCGAACATTTTCAAAATATCGATTGTAAATTTTCTATAAATTTGTCGGTAGATGATATCTTAAATGAAGAAGTGGTTTGGTATATAAAAGATGAGATAAAAAAATATAAAGTAGAAGATAAAATAGTTTTTGAGATTGTAGAATCAGAAGGTATAGAAGAGTATGAAGAGATTGCAAAGTTTATATCCGATATGAAAAAGATGGGATGTAAAATTGCGGTGGATGACTTTGGTACCGGATATTCAAATTTTGAACATCTCTTAAAACTGCAAATAGACTACATAAAGATTGATGCCTCTTTGATAAAAAACCTTGAACATGATAAAAATGCTGAGATTATCGTTAAAACGATTGTAGATTTCGCAAACAGACTCGGTATAGGAACAGTTGCTGAGTTTGTAAGTTCGGATAAAATTCTTGCCAAAGTGAAAAAGCTTGGAATAGGATATTCTCAGGGATTTTTTCTTGGAAAACCGGCACCTGATACTGTAATTATTGAATAAGTTTATACTGAACGTATATTTTGATTTTTGTTGTTTCCCGCGGTCTCGGATAGTCTTTATATGCTGTCTCAATCGTTTCTATAGAGTTTTTATCGAGTATGGTGTAGTCTGAGCTTTTTATAACTTTCAGACCGCTTATATCCCCGTTTGGATGGAGATAAAATTCAACTATACAGACTCCTTGTTGTCCTGTTCTGGCGGCAATTACAGGATATCCTCTTTGACTGAGATAGCGTTGTGTTATCTCTCCTATTTTGTCCAGATTTTCTCTGATAAACTCTTTTTGTCCTTTTGTAAAGGTATCGAAATCATCCTTATATAGTTTTCTATATTTTTCATCTTCAATTGATTTGCTTATATCTGTAAGTGAGGGAAGTTTTTTTAGTGAAGATGAGAGAGGAGATGCTTGTGTCGGTGTTGGTGTGGATTTAGGCTTGGGCTCAGGCTTAGACTCAGGCTTAGACTCAGGTTTGGGTTCAGGCTCTAATTCGGGCTCAGGTGTTTGTACCGGTGCAGGGGTGGGCTTAGGTTTTGGTTTGGATTTGGGTTCAGGTTTTGGCAGGGGACTTGGTTTAGGCTTAGGCTTAGGTTTAGGTTTAGGTTTTGGCTTAGATTTTGGCTTAGATTTTGGCTTTGGCTTTGGTTTTGGTGCCTCTTTCTTTACTATCTTGGGTTTTGGTTTAGGTTTGGTCCTTGGAGTAGGTTTTATAGGCACGTTCTTTATCTGTTCCGTTTTTTGTTGTTGGTTAAAGCTTGATAGATTTAAAGATATGCTCTTTCTCTCTTTTGCTTTTAAAGAGGGTATTTCAGGTGTCTTTATTTCGTAATAAAAGAGTAAAAGTACAATAGAATGAATTATAAATGATATAAAAAAAGCTTGCCTTTTTCTTGACATTGTCCGCCTATAAAATTTAGTTATATAAGTAATTGGTGTTTGGTATATTAAAATAGAGATTATATAGTTTTAATATCTATTAATCAATATTTTTGTAATATTCAGTAAGTTTTTTGGTATTAAATCAAAGAGAGGTGAATATGAAAATCCAAAATAGTATCAAAGCTTTTGAAGAAGCTCAAAAGTATATACCGGGTGGAGTCGATTCTCCTGTAAGGGCGTTTAAAAGCGTGGGAGGTACGCCAGTTTTTATAGAAAAAGGTGAAGGTGCATATCTGTACGATATCGATTCCAACAGATATATAGACTATGTGCAAAGCTGGGGGCCGTTGATTTTTGGACATGCAGATGAAAAGACACTTGAAGCGGTTACGGAAACTGCAAAAAAGGGCCTTAGCTTTGGTGCTCCTACCCTTTTGGAAACAGAGCTGGCAAAAGAGATAACAGATCTTTTTGACACTGTTGATAAGGTTAGGTTTGTAAATAGTGGAACAGAAGCGGTTATGAGTGCAATCAGGCTGGCAAGAGGATATACAGGACGTGATGATATTGTTAAATTTGAAGGGTGCTATCACGGCCATAGCGACTCACTGCTCGTTCAGGCGGGAAGCGGTGCCGCTACTTTTGGAAATCCAAGCTCTCCCGGAGTTCCGGCTGACTTTACAAAGCATACTCTGCTGGCAAGATACAATGATATAGAAAGTGTAAAAAAGTGTTTCGAGTCAAGCAGTGAAATAGCATGTGTTATCTTAGAGCCTATTGCAGGAAATATGGGGCTTGTACCTGCTGATGAAGAGTTTTTGAAGGAACTTAGATCTCTTTGTGATGAAAACGGTACACTATTGATTTTCGACGAGGTTATGAGCGGATTTAGAGCAAGTCTGAAAGGTGCGCAGGGGCTTACTGATGTAAAGCCTGATCTTGTAACACTTGGAAAAGTCATAGGCGGTGGAATGCCGGTAGGAGCTTTTGGAGGAAGAGAAGAGATAATGAACAGCCTGTCTCCTGAAGGCCCTGTTTATCAGGCAGGAACTCTAAGCGGAAATCCGGTTGCAATGGCTGCGGGGCTTTCTACTATCAAACGCCTTAAAGAAAATCCTGATATATATGAAGTTTTAGAAAACCGTGCCAAAAAACTTGTGGGGGGTATGAAAGAAGCAGCCGAGAAATGCGGCATAGCTCTGCAGATAGATGTAAGAGGAAGTATGTTTGGATTTTTCTTCAATGAAAATCCTGTAAAAAATTTTGACGATGCATTAAAATCAGATACTGAGCTTTTCGCAAAATTTCATGCAGCGATGATAGAAAGAGGTGTTTATTTTGCCTGCAGTCAGTTTGAAGCAGGATTTATCTGTACTGAAACGACAGATGAGCTTATAGATGAAACTATAGAAAAAGCGAAAGAGGTATTCGGTATCATTAAGTAGTGTGAGTGTAGGTGTGAGTGTGGGTGTTGATGTTCTCTTGCTAACACTAATACTAACACAAACACCAACACCAACACTAACACTAGCACCAACGTTGAGGAAAAAAGATGGGTAAGCAGCCAAAATACAGAAAGATAATTGAAGGTGCCGAGGCATTGTCTCTGGGTGTCTCTATTGTTGTAGCTATACTTATAGGGGTAGGGATTGGAATATGGATGAAAAACTTATTTGGATATTCATGGCTTTTGTGGTTGGGAGTTTTCTGGGGGGTAGCTGCAGCCGGTTTGAATATCTACAAAGCATACCAGAAACAGAAAAAAGAGCTTGATGAGCTTAAAAACGATCCAAAATACAAAAACTATATCGACAAAAGCGATGAGACCGATTTTGAAGGACAGGATGTTTATGAGAAATAGGCAGAATTGATGAAAATATTTTTTAAGGTTCTTTTGGTTATTGATTTTATGGTAATTATATTTTGTCTGATAAATAATAATTTTATATGGATGCTGAATACTCAGGTTGCTCTTTTGGGTTCATTGGCTGTCTCGTTTGGAACATATATAAGTTACAAAAAAGTGGTGGAAGAGAAATCTAAGGAGCATATTGTAGCAGATAACAGAGATGTTTTGGAAAAGATAGAAGACCCATATTTTGTTTATGATGAAGAGAGCGAGAGTGAAGGAATTGACGAAAAAACTTTTAAAGAGATAGTGGTCGAAGAGAAAAAAAAGCTTAAGAGCCCAAAAACTGCTCTAAAAAACTTTGTTTTGACTTCAAAAGGATTTTTATCTATATATAGAATCGCAGCGTATGCTTTTTTAGCTGTAACTTTGCTTATGCTGATAGACAGAAAAGTTCTTGATATATTCTCTTATCTTGTAGGGCTTTCAATAGTTCCTGTTTCTGCGTTGATAACTTCTTTTGTTTCCGGGAAAAAAATCGGTGGGGAAAATCAGTCGTTGTAGATTATTGGTGCACTGATTGTAATGCAGTTTTTGTGTGTTTCTATATAGCCGTTTATCTCTTGAGCCAGCTCTTTTAGTTCATCAAAACTACTCTTTTTTATGTTGTCACCGCATATATCAATTGCAAAAAGGGTATATTTTTTCTGTTTAAGTTTGAGATATTCGCCGATTTTGAAATAGAGTTTTGTTTTGATCTCTTTCGAATCCAAAAAGAGTTCATATATGTGATTGAGCAGTTTTATAAAGTACTCTGTTTTTATTTTTATTTCCGGAAAAGTGGGGTCAAGGATTTTTGTAAACTTTGCATCTGTTTTTGTTGCATTGGCGCTTATACATAGATCGATTAAAGCGTATATATTTGTGATTTCTCCCACATCTTCTTCTATGTTTTCTATTTTCATGGAAGGGTATTGATATAGCTTTATACCTATATTTTCATCGTTTTCATATCCTACGCATATTCCAAAAAATTTAAATCTGCCAAATTCAAGATTTACAAATGTTGTTTTAAATCCGTATGAGGCGCTTGCGTAGCTCAGAGCGAGCTCATATAGTACGCTTGGAGCAACCGAACCTATAAGGAACTGAGCTTCTTGGTTTAAAGAGACGACTTTCCCCTCTTTATTGAACATCAAGAAGGGATTGAAGTCGTACTCTATCCACTTTTCAAAAAAGTCCATTTCAGATCAGCTCTTACTCTTCTATATAGTTTTTAAGTTTTTTGCCCACTTTAGGATGTTTTAGTTTTTTGATGGCACTCGATTCTATCTGTCTTACTCTTTCCCTTGTGACATTTAGCTCTTTACCTATCTCTTCAAGTGTTCTGTCGCTTTCATCAGGCATAAGGCCGAACCTCATTCTGATAACCGCCTTTTCTCTCTCGTTGAGCTGATCAAGAACGTCTTCTATCTGATGTTTGAGATCCTCTTTCAAAATAGCCTCAAGAGGATTTACAGTACTTTTGTCTTCAATGAAATCACCGAATTTTCCATCTTCGTCACTTCCTATAGGAGCTTCGAGACTGATAGGTTCTTTTGTTATTTTGATGACATTTTTTACTTTGTCGACTGATAATCCAACCTCTTTTGCTATAGTCTCTACATCAGGTTCTTTACCTGTTTCCTGTAGATGTTTTCTTATGATTTTGTTGATTCTGTTTATCGTTTCTATCATATGAATAGGAATTCTTATAGTTCTTGCCTGATCGGCAATGGCTCTTGAAATCGCCTGTCTTATCCACCAAGTTGCATAGGTGGAGAATTTATATCCTTTTTTGTATTCAAACTTGTCAACGGCTTTCATAAGTCCTATATTGCCTTCCTGGATAAGATCGAGGAAAGGCAGGCCTCTGTTTGTATATCTTTTAGCGATTGAGACGACAAGTCTAAGGTTTGATTTTGCCATTCTGGTTTTGGCTTCTTCGCTTATTTTTTTACCTCTTTTTATCTGCTCAAGTATCTCGGCAAGTTTCTCAGGTTCCAGGTTGAAACCTTTTTTGCTTGCCTCTTTTGCCTGGAACAACTTTTTTATCTCCATATAGGTGCTGACCATAGTTGCTTCCGGAACGGCCGCAGCTATCTCTTCTTTAGACATATTTACAATATTTTCAAGAAGTTTTTTATGATCTTCTTTAAGCTTTTCATTGAAAAGAGGAAGTTTGTATTCTAGTCTTTTAAGCTCTTTTTCAAAACCCTCATCACTTTTCAATGCCGTTTCCATAGACTTTACAAGTTCATTGATGAGTTTGCTTGTAGGGCCAAGATCAAGCAATTTTTCTTTAATAATTTTCTTTTTAAATGACAAAATGAGCTGATGATGAAGCTTTTCCTCTTCAGATGCATCTTCAGGAAGCTGTTTATCTCTGACTTTGAGCCACTCTTTTTTCGCTTTTTCAAGAGCTTTAAAACTCTCAATTACCTTTTTCGCTCTTTTTGAGTTTTTTGTAATTTTAGCGCTCTCTTTGCTCTCTTCGGTTTCCTCTTCCTCAGTCTCCTCTTCTTCAAAACTTTTGAAAAGCTCTTTTACTCTTCTTTCTCTGTTTATAAGAGGTTCTTTGTAATCTAGAATAAAATCGATCAGATAAGGGACAGAGCAGATTGCATCGAGAATGATATTTTCTCCCATCTCGATCTTTTTGCTTAGCTCAATCTCTTCTTCTTTTGTAAGCAAAGGAATCTGACCCATCTCTCTGAGGTACATTCTTACCGGACTATCGCTTCTGCTCCATTCCAGAAGGTCTTTTTCTTTCATCAGGTCAAACTCTTCTACCAGTGCCTCGTCACTAACCTTCTTTTTTTCCTCTATATCTTTTTGTTTCTCTTCTATATTCATGAGTTTGGCGGCTTCTGAAGAGGTGATAAGTCTTACGTTATATTTTTCCATAAGATTTTTTATCTTTTTTGTCTGCGCCAGAGTGGGTTGTTTTTCAAAAAGTTCCACTAAATTTTCATATGTTATGTATGAGTCTTTATGCTCTTTGAAAAGCTCTTCGATTTTTTTGTTTAGTTCTTTAGCAGTTGCCATAGTGGGAATTCTCCTTGTGAAAAAGGGGTATGTGTAGAAAATATCTAATCATGCCCGATTATACATAAAAAAGTTTAAATTTACATTAATAATTAACTTTAAACTTTAACAGGTTTGAAGATAGATTGGAAAATAGACTGTTAGAGCTGTTAAGGCTTATTTTACAAAGATTTTGTTTTAAATGTTTTTTTGGTAGAATTGCCCAAAATTTTAAGGGTCTTTTTTGCCCATAGAAGGAAAGGTATGAATACTATAACCGGAAAAGTCTGGAAATTCGGTGACAATATAGATACCGATTTGATAATAGCTGCAAGATATTTGAATACTTCCGATCCTCACGAGCTTGCGAAACATGTTATGGAAGATGCCGATCCCGAATTTGTAAAAAAGATGAGTCCGGGTGATATTATAGTCGCGGGTGAGAATTTCGGATGCGGAAGCAGCAGGGAGCATGCTCCTATAGCCCTCAAGGCTGCAGGTGTAGCTGCTGTTGTTGCAAAAAGCTTTGCGAGAATTTTCTATAGAAACGCTTTCAATATGGGACTGCCTATATTTGAACTCAAAGATGCCGATAAGATAAACGAAGGGGACTTGATATCGATAAAAATGGATGAGGGTGTTATAGAAGATATAAACAAAAACGTAAAATATAAATTTACGCCGATTCCGCCTTTTATGCAAGAACTTATTGCATGCGGAGGACTTATAAATTATGCAAAGGCACAGATTCTTAAAGAGAGTGACAGATAAAGTTTAGGATTGGGTAATGCTTTTATATTTATCTGATTTTATTGCTTTGTCACTTATAAAAATGGAGGATATATGAAAAAATATAGAATAGCTGTTATTAAAGGTGACGGAATAGGCCCTGAAATTGTAGAGGAGGCGATAAAAGTTCTTGATGCCGTATCCGTTGCGGAAGGTTTTGAAATCAGCTACAAAGAGTTTCTTTTAGGCGGGGCTGCTATCGATGTTACGGGTGAACCTTTGCCTGAAGAGACTATAGAAGGTGCAATGAATGCCGATGCAGTTCTGTTTGGTGCTATAGGCGGTGAAAAATGGGATAACCTTCCAAGAGACAAAAGACCTGAAACTGGTCTTTTAAAGCTTAGAAAGGCTTTGGGAGTATTTGCAAATCTAAGACCCGTAACTGTTTATGATGAACTTATAAATGCCAGCACCTTGAAACCGGAAGTTATTCAGGGCGTTGATCTTATGGTTGTACGTGAGCTCATCGGCGGCATATATTTTGGAGAGCCCAGAGGAAGAGAAGGCGACAAAGCTTTTAATACGATGGTTTACAGTGTAGATGAGGTTAAGAGGATCGCGAAAGTAGCTTTTGAAATAGCGATGAAAAGAAAAAAGAGAGTCACTTCTGTTGATAAAGCAAACGTTCTTGAAGTAAGTCAGCTCTGGAGAGAGAGCGTAGAAGAGGTTGCAAAAGAGTATCCTGAAGTAACTCTTGAGCATATGTATGTGGATAATGCGGCGATGCAGCTTGTACGCGATCCAAAACAGTTTGATGTTATTTTGACCGGAAATATTTTCGGTGATATACTGAGTGATGAAGCAAGTATGCTTAGCGGTTCCATCGGTCTTCTTCCTTCCGCTTCCATAGGCGAAAAACATGGTCTTTACGAGCCTATTCACGGCTCTGCTCCCGATATTGCCGGACAGGGTATCGCAAATCCTATTGCTACTATTGCGAGTGCAAGTATGATGCTTAGATATCAGCTTGGAGAAGATGCTGCGGCAGACAGAATAGACAGAGCCATCAAACAGGTTTTGGCAGAAGGATACAGAACAAAGGATCTCAGCTCATATGATGCAAAAGAGATAGTCTCTACCAGTGAGATGGGCTCTTTGATAGCTCATTACGCTTCAAAATAAAAATTATGCAATGGAAGAGCATGAAATAAAAAGATGGGATATAGGCTCCCATCTTTACGAACTTCTACCTTTGAGGTTAAAAAAAGAGCTTGAATTTCTGAAAAATTTCTTCGATCCATATACACATAGAATATATCTTGTAGGGGGAGCCGTTAGAGATCTATACAGGATCTATACAAAACAGGTAAGCCCCGAAGAGGCGAATATAACGGATATAGATATTGAAGTGTATTCTGTCGAGCCCCATTTTTTTGATGAATTGATGAAAAAAATAGGTGCAAAAGGTGTAGGAAAATCTTTTTTTGTATATAAATTTGGATCAAATATCGATATAGCACTTCCACGAATCGAGAGAAAAATCGGTGTTGGTCATAAAGCTTTTGAAGTAAAACTGGCATATGATGAAAGAGAGGCATCGAAAAGAAGAGATTTTTGCATGAACGCTTTGATGCTCAATATATATAACTGCAATCTTCTCGATTTCTGGGGAGGGCTCGATGATATATTGAACAGGAGAATAAAGATTATAGATGAAGAGAAGTTCAAAGAGGATAGCTTAAGAGTTCTCAGAGGTATGCAGTTTGCTGCTAGATTTGGATATAAGATAGATAAAAAAAGTGCTGAAATTATGAAAAAGATAGATCTTGATGATTTGAGCAAAGAGAGAATTTTTTGGGAGTTTGAAAAACTTTTCGGGGCAAAATATCTACATTTTGGGTTATATTATCTTTTATGCCTAAAGATTTCGGAAAAAATACTTAAAATTAGTCCCAAAAAATATGAGTTTTTCAAAATCTCAAAAGAGCTTGCCAAAAAAAGAGAAAAATTTCAGCCTCATCTTAAAAAATTCTATTTTTTATATATATTTTCAAAAAATTTACATAGAAATCCGCTGTTTTTTTTAGATAGAATAGGAGCTACAAACGAGTATCGAAAGGCTCTTAGCAAACAGAAATTTGTTCCGAAAAATATAACGGACAGGTTTTTGGTAGCTCTTTCTATGCTCTATCCTATCAGAGACTGGCTTGGAAATTATGCTGATGAGGTAAAGAAAAGAGCTCTTATGCTTGGCGTATGGGATAGATGTTTTGACGGAGGAGTAACACCCAAACAGCTTATCAAAGAGGGCTACAGTGGTAAAGAGCTTGGAATAGAACTTAGGCGCAGAAGACTTGAGATAATTAGAAAAAGATATAAGGGCAGAGTATGAAAAACTATAGAATTTTGATCGATTGTAAAGATGAAAAAGGACTTGTTTACAAAGTTTCCAAAGTTTTTTTTGAGAATGATCTCAATATTGTAAAAAATGACGAATTTGTGGACAGAACAAACGGTAAATTTTTTATGAGAAGTGAAGTAAGCGGCAGAGTTGAAAAAGACAGATTGGCTGTAGCTTTAAAAGATATACTGCCGGAAAATGCAAATATCAAAGTAATCGAGCCTAAAAGAAAAAAGATAGTGCTAATGGCAACGAAAGAGTCGCATGTTCTGGGTGATATACTCATAAGACATTTCGACGGTGAACTTGAGGTGGATATAGTTGCTGTTATATCCAATTATGATCTGCTTAGACCTCTTGTTGAGAAGTTTGATATAGAATATTTTCATGTCCCTCATAATGGTCTTGAAAGAAGCGAACATGAAGAAAAAATATTGGATTATCTAAATCTTTTCGAAAATATAGACTATATTGTTCTGGCAAAGTATATGAGGATTCTGACTCCGGGTTTTGTGGAGAAGTATGAAAATCGTATCATAAATATTCATCACTCGTTTCTTCCCGCTTTCATAGGAGCCAATCCATACAAACAGGCGTATGACAGAGGTGTTAAAATCATCGGTGCAACTGCACATTTTGTAAATAACAATCTGGACGAAGGACCTATAATAGCTCAGGATGTGATACATGTGGATCATACATATTCATGGGAAGATATGAGAAATGCAGGCAGAGATGTGGAAAAAGTTGTTCTTGCAAAGGCTTTGAAACTGGCTGTTGAAGACAGGATATTTGTATATGCGAATAAAACGGTGATATTTTAGTGTGAGTGTGAGTGTGGGAGAAAAGGGTGTTTAATATTGTATTGGTAAATCCCAAGATCCCTCCAAATACCGGAAATATAGGCAGACTCTGTGTCAATACCGGTTCAACTCTGCATCTGGTTAAACCTTTGGGATTTGATATAGATGAAAAGAGTGTCAGAAGGGCGGGGCTTGATTACTGGCATAAACTGGACTTGATGGTTTGGGAGAGTCTTGAGGAGTTTTCTGAAAGTATAGATTTCAAAAGAGCTTTTTTTGCAACTACCAAAAGCGATAAGCCGTATTTTGAAGTTAACTACAAACCGGGAGACTATCTGATTTTCGGTAGCGAAACCGAAGGCCTTCCGATGGAGTTTATGCAAAAAAACTGGAAAAACGCTGTAACTATTCCAATGACAAAAGAGGGCAGAAGTCTCAATCTTGCAGTTAGTGCAGGTATAATTCTATATGAAGCTATAAGGCAGAATTTCGATACATTTAAGGGTTTGTGATGGGAAATTTTTTTGACTATATTATGATTGCTCTTTTTGTACTCTTTATGATCTGGATAATCGTAGGTTATCACCACCAGAGGGGGCACCATAAGCGAGATGAAAAGTAGTTTTGGATAAAATAGCCGATTATTAACAAGAGTGATAAGAGATATTATTTAAAGGAAAGAGATGTTCAAACCTCTTTTGATAGAAATAGGAACGGAAGAGCTTCCTGCAATTCCTTTTTTAAAAGAGTTACCGAATATAGAAAAAAAGTGGGCGAAAATCCTCGAAGAGAACAGTCTGCTATGCGAATTTGATTTTTATTTTACTCCCAGAAGATTGGTTTTATGGCACCCGGAATTTCCGGAAAAACAGCCCGATAGTGAAGAGGAGTTTTTCGGAGCGCCGGTTGATATCGCTTTTAAAAACGGAGAGCCTACAAAAGCGGCAGAGAGTTTTGCAAAAAAGTGCGGTGTAGGTATAGATGAGCTTGGACGTGCGCAAAAAGGCGGCAAAGAGGTGCTCTATTTCAAAAAAAATATAGAAGGACGCCCTTCACCCGAGATTCTGGGTCAGATGATAGAAGCTTGGCTCAAAAGCCTCAATTTCGGTCGTGCTATGAGATGGGGGGAGCTTAAAGAGAGTTTCATAAGGCCTATTAGATGGAGTATTGTAAATTTCGGTGAAGATTTTCTTTCATACCGGTTTTACGATATCCAAAGTTCAAATTATACATACGGGCACAGAAGCGTATCTATGGAGCCTGTAGTTGTAGAAAACCAGAGCGATTATTTCGAAAAACTCAAAAGTTACGGCGTTGTTCTTTATCAGGATCTTAGAGAAGAGAAAATAAAAGAGGGATTTGAAGATATTGAGAAAAAAGAGGGTCTCTCTATCCAAAAGGATGAAGAGCTGCTAAGAGAGGTTGTGGCAATAACCGAATTTCCCACATCGCTTAGCGGAGAGTTTGATAAAGAGTTTCTGAAACTGCCGCCGGAGGTTATCATAACCTCTATGAAAGAGCACCAGAGATATTTTCCCTGTTTCAGAAATGGTACACTTACTAACCGTTTTATCGTAGTGTCGAATGCCAAAACGGATGATTTCTCTTTTGTTGTTAGAGGAAACGAAAGAGTTCTCAAAGCTAGACTTCAGGACGCCATCTTTTTTTATGAGAAAGACCTGGAAAGAGGTTTTGATGTGGAGGGACTGAAAAATATCATATTTATGGATGGTCTGGGGTCTGTATTTGATAAAGAACTAAGAGAGCTTGCAATTGCGACAAGACTTTTTGAAAAATATAAAGAAAAGCTTATAAAGGAGAGTTCTCTTGAGGAAGGAGAGCTTAAAGCGCTGATAGAAAGAGCCGTTATGCTCTCAAAAGCGGATCTTCTTACCGAAATGGTTTATGAATTTCCGGAACTGCAGGGAATTATGGGGTATTATTACGCTCTTGCACTGGGTGAAGATCCTCTCGTAGCAGAAGCTATAAAAGAGCAATACCTTCCAAAAGGTGAAGAGAGTGAACTTCCTTCGACTCTTTTTTCTTCCCTGATAGCTCTTTCATACAGGATTGATACTCTGATGGCGCTATTTTCTGTTGGCAAGATCCCTACGGGTTCACGTGATCCCTTTGGGCTCAGACGAGCGGCTGCCGGTGTTATCAGAATAGTTCTGGATAGGAAACTTCCCTTTGATCTCTCAAGTATATTTGAGGAATTTAAGGGCGAATACAAAGAGTTCGATATAAAAGAGCTTGAAAACTTTTTCTTAGAGAGAATCTATCAATTTTTCGATGTGAATCCGTCTATTATAAAAGCCGTTATAGACAGCGGTGAGAGAGATATCGTCGAAATAGCGAAAAAAATAGAAGCGGTTGCCCAGATTGCCGAAAGCGACTCTTTCAAAGAGGTGTTTACAACATTTAAAAGGGTTGCAAACATAGTAAAAGACCTTGATCTCTCATCAGAGTTGAAGGTTGATGAATCGCTTTTTGAGAGCAGATTTGAAAAAGAGCTTTATGAGAAGTACAAAGAGGTGGTCTGCAAAAAATATGACTCATATGAAGAGCGCCTTGACGCACTTTTTTCACTGAAACATCAGCTTGACAACTTCTTTGACAACGTTCTTGTAAATGCGGAAGATGAAAAAATCAGAACAAACAGAAAAAATCTGATCGGTTCTATTTACAGATCTTTCAAAGAGATAGCCGACATAAAAGAGATTAGCATATAATTTTTGGTTTTTAACTATCTAAAGAGCTTTTTATGGTTTACGATTTTTGTATTTTGGGTGCCGGTATTGCCGGATGCAGTACGGCATATTTTTTATCCCGGGAGGGAGGAAATGTTGCTCTTGTTGATAAAAATTCCATAGCTGCAGGGGGAAGCGGGGCTGCAGGTGCCTTTATCTCTCCCAGGCTTGGCAAGGGCGGTCCACTTCAGAAACTGACGAATGAAGCGTACAGGTTCAGTATAGATTTTTACAAAAACTTTCCGGAACTCTTTTTGCAAAATGGGCTTCTTAAACTTCCGAAAGATGAAAAGGATGCCCAAAAATTCGAAATCTACAAAAAACATCTTGATATAGAGTATAAAGATATCGATCCCAAAAACTTCTCTTTTTTGAAAAAATATGCAACAGACTTTGACGCCATATTTTTTGAAGATGCAGGAATTGTCGAAGCGAAAAATATGTGTAAAACTCTATCAGAGGGAGCCGATGTTTATGAAAATTTCGATACCGGAAAGATTGAATATAAGAACGCTCTGTGGAGAGTGGGGAATATAAAAGCAAAAAGAGTGATTTTGGCGACAGGGGCTGCCCAGATAGATTTTGCCGACCTCTCCTATATCGTGATAAACGGGATCTGTGGACACAGGTTTGATATAAAGAGCGATATAGAAATACCTTTTAATATTCACAAAAAAATATCTGTTTCGGCTACGAAAAAAGATGGCACTGTTGCTATAGGCGCCACACACGTTAGAATGAAGGAGTGCAGTCCCCAAAAATGTCCTTTGGGATATGACACTCTTATGGATGAAGCCAAAAAAATGCTCAGATTTGAAAAGACTGAAATTAAAAGAGTTTTTTACGGGCAAAGGGCAGCAAGTATTGACCATTTTCCTATTGTGGGCGAGGTTATCGATATAGGAAAAGCATTCGAACAATTCCCGTTTTTAAAAAACGGAACAAAAGTAGAGAGTGAAAAATTGCCAAAGATTAAAAATCTTTATATAATAAACGGTTTTGGAGGCAGAGGGTTTGTTTTTGGACCTTTCATTGCAAAAATGCTTACTGATTTTTTGGTACATAAGAAGCCTCTGAAAAGCGAAGTTGATGCAAACAGACTATTTTACAGATGGATCAGGAAAAGGGGAAAAGTATGAAAAAAGCCGTTGTCCTTCTGAATATGGGAGGCCCCAACAACCTTGAGGAAGTAGAACTATTTTTGAAAAATATGTTCAATGATGAAAATATCATACCGATAAAAAACAGAATTTTAAGAAAATTTGTTTCATTTATGATAACGAATGCCAGAAAAAAAGAGGCTCGGGAAAATTACGAAAAACTTGGAGGAAAATCTCCTATTGTAGGGATTACCGAAAAACTTGTGGAAAAACTCTCATCTAAACTGGGTGATACGGATGTTACTTTTGCAATGAGATATACTCCCCCTTTTGCAAAAGATGTGATAAAAGAGTTAAAGAAAAAAGATATAACCGATGTCTATCTTATACCGCTCTATCCTCAATACTCTTTTACTACAACAAAATCTTCGCTCGAAGATTTCGAAGAGTCGGCCAAAAAAGAGGGAATGAAAGCGAGAATCCACAAAATTGAAAGATTTTACAAAAACGAAAAATTCAATGAAACCGTGATAGAGAAAATCAAGGAGTGCATAAAAGATATCGATGAAAAAGAGTATGATCTGATATTTTCGGCCCATTCCCTTCCCAAAAAAATGATAGAAAAAGGCGATCCGTACCAAAAAGAGATAACGGAGCATGTGGAAATTTTGAAAGAGTTGCTGAAAAAAAACGGAATCGAGTTCAAAAATATCCATATCGCCTATCAGTCGAAACTGGGTCCTGTGGAATGGCTGGAACCGGGACTTGATGATAAACTAAAAGAGATAGAAAACAGAAAAGTTGTTATATATCCTCTATCTTTTACCATTGATAACAGTGAAACGGTATATGAACTGCATATTGAATACAAAGAGATTGCCAAGGAGCTAGGTTTCGAGGATTACAGGGTATGTGAATGCCCCAACGAGAGCGACACTTTCTGCGAAGCGTTGAGAGATATATACAAAGGGATGTAATGGTACAAAAAACTATCTTTTTTGAACAGAACTTTGACAATGAAGCTCTTCTGAAAATCGAAGAAGCATATGACAGAATGCTTACAGAGATGAATACCTCACTTTCAGGATATTATGACCTGCCTGTAAATCAGGATGATGTGATTGCAAATATTTACCGTTTTATTGCGGAAAATGAACTTTTGTCAGGCCATCTGATAAAAGATCTTGTGATAGTGGGTATAGGAGGTTCATCTCTAGGAACGAGAGCGATAGATACGCTTCTTCAGTTCAGCAGGCACAGAAATATCATAAATATACACTTTCTTGAAAATCTCGATCCTCTGTATCTGGTAAACAGTGTAAAACGTATAGATCTTTCGCGCGCTTTTGTTATCATCGTCTCAAAATCGGGAACTACAATAGAGACTATTTCGATTGCGAAATATATGCTCTCTCTTATGCAGGAAAACGAAGAGGTTGTGGATATAAACAGAAGGATTGCCGTTATAACTGAGATTGAATCTCCTCTTGACAAACTTGCCGGTGAGAGAGGTTGGGAGAGGTTTTATATACCTAAAAATGTTGGAGGCAGGTTTTCCGTTTTGTCTCCGGTTGGTCTTCTTCCTCTGGCAATGCTCGGTTACGATATAGAAGCTCTTTTGGATGGTGCTGCAAAAATGCGGGATGAGTTTTTGAAAACCGGTATTGAACTACTTCTTTTCAAAAAGGCTTACTTTTACTATAAAAACAGACTTTCTCACAACATAAATATTCTTTTTTCCTACTCCTCTTTGTTTGAAGCGTTCAACAAATGGTATGTACAGCTTTGGGGAGAGAGTCTTGGCAAGAAAGATAGCGATGGTAACAGGGTGGGGCTCACTCCCATAGGTCTTATCGGCTCGGTAGATCAGCACTCCTTTTTGCAGCTGATACTGGAGGGACCGAAAGATAAAACGGTTACATTTTTGAAGCTGAAAAATTTTGAACTTCCCGTAACCATTCCCCAAATGACTCTTCCGCATCTTGAAGCTACCGATTTTGTTAACGGCAGAAGATTCCAGACTATCATCAATACACAGTGTGATGCTACCATAGAGTCCGTTATCGAGTCAGATGTTCCGGTTGATCTGCTGGAAATAAATGAGTTGAGCGAACAGAGCATCGGATATCTTATATACTATTTTGAACTTCTTACCTCGGCCGTGGGAGCACTTTTGGATATCGATACTTACAATCAGCCTGGAGTCGAGATAGGAAAACGCAAACTCTATGAGAAGCTGAAATAGGGAGCCATTATGGTGGGCTATATATATGATCCGATTTTTACTCTGCATGAAACAGGTGAGCATATAGAAGTTCCCCAAAGAGTTGTTGTCATAAACGAAGTTTTGCAAAACTTTCCTTTGCAAAGACTCCCACTTCACAAAGCATCGAAAGAGGAACTCTATAAAGTTCACACAAAAAGATACGTTGACTGGGTAGAGACAGCATATGAAAACGGTGTCAGATTTATACTCAACAGTGATACCGTTTTAAGTGAGAAAAGCTATGAGGTGGCATGTTATGCAGCCGGAAGCACGCTTCCTGTTATAGAAGCGATGAGAGAAGGTTCTATCAGCAGAGCGTTTTTAAATGTAAGGCCGCCGGGACATCATGCCGAAAGCGGTCAGGGACAGGGGTTTTGTATATTCAACAATATCGCGCTTATGGCCAGATATGCCCAGGATGCTGGATTTGAAAAAGTCATGATAATAGATTTCGATGTGCATCACGGCAATGGAACACAGGAAATTTTCTACAGTGACGATACTGTTTTTTATTTTTCTACTCATGAGAGAGATAACTATCCCTATTTTACCGGAAGCGAAGATGAGAGAGGCGAAGGCAGAGGAAAAGGCTTCAATCTAAACAGGCCTTACGGGGCTGAGTGCAGTGATGAAGAGCTGCTTAAACTTTATGATGATCTGCCTGAGTGGTTCGATTTCGATATAGTTCTGGTAAGTGCAGGATATGATCTTATGAAAGATGAGATGATATCGACTGCGCAGATAACATTTGAAGGGCTTGAAAAACTTATAGAAAAAATACTCAGATACGCAGGAGACAAACCGATCGCATTTGTTCTGGAGGGCGGATACAATCTGAGCTCTTTGGCGAGAAGCGCCGAAATAACCGTTGAGAGACTTTTAAATTTTAGATAAAAAAGAGTGAAATGCAAAATAGATACAGCTGGAAAAAGATAATAAAGTTTATAAAAAGGGACAAAAAGAGATTTTTCATCGCTCAGATGCTGGCACTGTTTGCGGTGGCGGCCAGTGTTCCTACGCCGCTTCTGATGCCGGTGCTGGTAGATGAGGTTTTACTGCATAAACCGGGATTTTTGACCGGAGCTATCGACTCTCTTTTGGGCCCCGGAAGCGCATTGTACTATGTTGTTATAGTTCTTATTGTAGTGCTCTTTTTGAGGGCAGCTTTTTTTGCTTTAAATGTTATACAGAACAGAATATTTGAAAATATATCCAAAAATATAACTTATATTATAAGAAGAGATATTCTACATCATCTAGAAAAAGTTTCCATGGCCGAATACGAGATGCTTGGTAGCGGCTCCATTGCATCGAGAATGGTGACAGATATAAATACAATAGATACTTTTTTGAGCATCTCCATAAGCAAATTTCTTATTTCCGTTCTTACGCTCACGGGTGTAAGTATAGTGCTTTTGTGGATCCACTGGCAGCTTGCCCTTTTTATTCTTTTTTTAAATCCTTTGGTTGTTGTTTTTGCAACGAAACTTGCCAGAAGAGTTTCAAAACTTAAAAAAGAAGAGAACCGTGCAATCGAAATTTTTCAAAAAACTCTTATAGAGACTCTAGAACTTTTTGAACAGATAAGAGCAGCAAACAAGGACAGAGAATTTTTCTCAAAACTTGTCGATCTTGCCAAAGAGGTAAAACAGCGATCTATAAATTTCAGTTGGAAAAGTGATGCGGCAAGCAGACTCTCTTTTCTTGTTTTTGTAAGTGGTTTTGAAATATTCAGAGCAGCCGGTATCCTTGCGGTTGCGTATTCGGATCTGAGTATAGGTCTTATGTTGGCGATATTTGGATATCTCTGGTTTATGATGACACCTGTTCAGGAGATTTTGGGTATACAGTATGCGTATAAAAATGCCACTGTTGCTCTTGAGAGGATTAATGAACTGCTGGAACTTAAAAACGAACCGCAGTATCCGCACAAAAAAAACCCGTTTCTGAGCAATTGGCCAGTTTCTATCGAGCTTGAAAATGTCTCTTTTTCATATGATGAATCAAAAGAGATTCTTAAAAATGTTTCAATGAAAATCGAAGGCGGCAAAAAAGTGGCTGTTGTTGGAGCCAGCGGAAGCGGAAAAACCACTCTTGCCAGAATTCTTGTAGGGTTTTATCCTGTATCGTCGGGAGAATTGTATTATAACGATGTTTCTATAAAAGAGATAGGACTCGATGTTGTAAGGGAGCATGTCTCTTTGGTACTTCAAACTCCCGTGCTTTTCAATGATACTATAAGATTCAACCTTACTTTGGGAAAAGATATTCCGGAAGAAAAGATATGGAAAGCTTTGAAAATTGCACAAATAGATTCAATTGTAAAGGAGATGGAGAAAGGACTCGATACCGCGGTAGGAAAAGGGGGGATAAGACTTTCCGGCGGACAGAGACAAAGGATTGCAATTGCGAGGATGATCATTCAGGAACCAAAAGTTGTCATTTTAGATGAATCTACATCAGCTTTAGATATGGATACAGAATATAGACTTTTTGATTCATTGAATGAGTTTTTGAAAAATAGAACTACAGTTATCATAGCACATAGACCAAGCACTATAAAACAGGCAGATTATATCTATTTTCTAGACAACGGTAAAATAGTAAAAGAGGGAGAATTTGAAAAAATAAAAGAACAAAAATAAGATTAAACAATGTTTAAATTTTTGTATAGTAATATTTAAAGTGTCCTTAATAAAGGAGCTCTTATGAAAAGTTTAATCAAAATCACAATAATTCTCTCTCTTGCTTCAGTACTTTTCGCGACACAAAATGAGGTCAGCATTATCAGAAATGGCGGTATGACGCTTACAGTAAAAAGTTCCGAAATACAATGTCGCAATAAGCTTCAAACTTGTAATAAAAAGATAGAAAAGATGGAAAAAAAGATAAATTATCTCAATCAGCAGGTAGATTATTTTAAGAATGAGATAAAAAGATTGAAAAAAACGAAAAAAAGAGTTTCACTTTTGGAAAATAGAAAAAAGCTTATAATAACTTTTTTCAGGCCTAATGTTTTTAAAATAGTGAGAGATGCCTATCTTGTAGATATAGCAAACAAAAAAGTTGAAAAATGGAAGAAAGGAAGAAAATTTACTTCCTATCTGCATGATGATAAAAACAGATATAAAATTAGCGGATATTTTAAAAATGGCAAATGGGTTAAAGAAGAAAAAGACCTTTGGATTGATAAGAGATATATTATCGAGGCAAGAAAAAAAGACTAAATTGTGGTGACCCCAGGGGGACTCGAACCCCCGTCACCGCCGTGAAAGGGCGGTGTCCTAACCGCTAGACGATGGGGCCAGCGTTTTAAATGTGAATGAAATGATACCGAAAAAATCTTAAAAAAAGTTAAAAAATTTAAAGAGTGTTTAGCTCTTTATTATCAAAGTTTTTGTGGTAATATTTTTTATATAAGACTTTTTTTTCGAGTGCATGTATAACACCTTCTGCAAAATCTACTTTTTCAAATTTCTGTGCACTATGCAGACCTCCAGGACTGAAAACATTAACTTCAAGCAGTTTGTCTCCAACGATATCGAGTCCTACCAGAAACATACCATCCTGAACAAGCTTTGGTCTTATGATTTCAGCAAGTTCAAGCATCTTATCGGTGATTTTCGCCGGTTCGGCATGTCCCCCTGCATGTATATTGCTTCTTATATCTCCTTTACCACTGACTCTTTTAAAAGCTGCATATTTTCCTCTGTATTTAAAAGGTTTTCCATTCATCATAAATAGTCTTACATCACCTTTTGTTGCCTCTGAAAAGAACTCTTGTGCTATGGCATATCCGTCTCTTATGACTGCATCTACCATCTGATTGAGATTGTTTTCATCTTCAGGTCCGGCAAAAAAAACACTTCTTCCTGCCGAGCCCTGAAGCGGTTTGAGAATTATCTTTTTATTGTTTTGAAGATAAAACTCTCTTATTTCATCATGATTGCGCGTAATTAAAGTTTTAAGTCTTACAATTTTGGGAAAATGCTGAAAATACATCTTGTTTATAGCTTTTGCAAGTCCGTCTGGGTCATTCAAAACTATAACCCCGTGTCTTCTTGCAGTTCTTCCAAAAATATAACCTGCATGCTGAGCCCACGGTTTTTCATAATCGGAAGCGGGATCGTTTCTAAGAAACAGAATGTCCAGAGCATCTACCGTGATTCGTTCCTTTTTGGCTTCTTTTGACTGCAGATGTTTCATGAAGTCAAAATCGTTTTTAAAATCTCTTCTTGAAGGAGAAACCGATCTTGCATAAATCTTCTCATCCGGATCATATGCAAAACTCCCCACATCAGTTAGCCATACCTCATGACCCATATTTGCAGCAGTAAGTGCAAGCCTTATCGTGGTGCTAGGCAGTGTTTCATTAAAAACGTCATTAAGTACAAAACCGATTCTCATTGTAGATCCCTTTTTATAATTTCCAAAATATCTTTTTCCTTTTTCAGATTTTCAATTTTTTTTATTGCATTTGGTGTATCGAGGTATTTAGGATATAAAGGTGGCTCATGCAGTACTTTTCTAAGTATCAGTTCCTGAATTATCGGTATATGTTTTGCTGCTATTTTCCCTGCATATAGAGGTTTTATCTTTCCATCCTCTTTTATATAGTTCAATATTTCCAGAAAACCTCTGAGATATACGGCATCCTTTGTCAGCCCGCCGCCTCTGAATACCCGTGTAGTAACAGAAAAAGCCGATTTATGTGAAAGATTGGCAGAATTTATCAAAAATCTGAAAGTTTCAATAAAATCGGCACCTTCTACCATAGCATCCACAGCGAGAACCCTTGCTGCGAGAATTTTTAGTCTTTGGATAGTAAGCCCGTCGCATAGATATTCGGAAAGGACAGCGAGCCCTTCCTGCATTTCATCATATCCGCAAAGACCTGTGTGAAGCTGTTTGAAAGGCTGGGAAAGGCCGTTGAAAAAGGTTAGTATATGTGTTCCTATTTCATGATTAAGCAGTGCTTCGATTCTATGTTCAGGGAAAGTGGCCCATTTATAGATAAGAAATTTTTCGCTGCTGACCATCGCACTTGAGACTATATCTTCTCTTATCTCTATATCAGCTTTGAAGTCAGGATATATATTTTTATAATATTCTATCTCTTTTTTTGCGTATTCGGCAAACCGTTTGGCATCGATTTTTTTGCTTTCTTTTGGGGTAGTATGTTCTTTTGTAATTTCTATTATTTTTTTTGCGCTCTCTTTGAGGTTTTCATCCGGTCTTCCGTAAACCTGAAGGCTTCCGTAGAGGAACTTTTTTGTGCCTCTGTCGCTAAGCATTGTCAGTTTTCTGTCAAGTTCATCTCTTTTTTCTGAAAAAATTTCAAAAAGTGTAGGATCTTCTATATCTTCAATCGGAATCGAAAAAAGTTCTCTTTTGACGATGGAAGGATCAAAAGGACGAGGTCTGTAATAAAAAACAGGCTCTTTTTCAAAACCGCTTTTTTTGAAATTTTCCCATGCATCGTGAATATTTACAGGTGTAGCCTGAAGAAGGAAGTCAAAACTATCTTCGATTTTTGCCAGTTCTTCATCTGTTTTTTTGACAATTTTTGTAACCGCTCTTCGTCCCAGAGCCCTATAGTCGGCAGGAACAGTATTTGTATGCTCTTTTGAAAAGGTAAAAAAAGCTTTTTTAAGAGCCTGAGAGACTCCTTTATGAAGTTTTGCCAGTTCAAACGGATAAAGTTTTTTACCTTCTATGTCTTGATATATCGGTTTTACCTCAAGACCTATGCAAAATATTCTGTTTTGCTCAGAACACTCTTTGTCGAACAGAGGTTCAATGTCTGGAGGTGAAATGGTTTTTGAGTATTTGATATTGACTTTTGCTTCAAGTTTATGTATGGAGATTTCTGACAGCTTGTTTTTCAGGGACTCTACACTGTTTGTAAGTACCCCCAGTTTAGGTGCATATATTGTAAATTCGGGCCTTTTTTCCTCTTCCGAAAACTCCTCTATATTTTTATTATAGGGTTTAGACCATATCTCCACCAGTAAAAATGCACCACAGTCCTCTTTTACTGTATCAGCAATTTTTTTTATAAGTAGTTTTAGGCGACTGTTTGCAGACTCTTCTGCAATGATATATGCTGCTTCACCGTAAACAAGTCTTTTGGTACCTATATCATCTCTATTTGCGGGTCTTCTGTAAAGTGCCAAAAAAGGCAGCATTCTGTCAATATGAATTCTTCCCCATCCGGGCAGTCTTTCTCTTATAAGCATATTTTTTCGGAGTTTTTCGCATATTTCATCTATATGTTTGGCTGTTAGTCCGTCTGATTGATTTTTCATAATTTTGCTCCTAACGATACCAACTCTTTGAGTATAACAGGCTCTAAAGATTTTACAAGACGGCTTATCTCTTCTATTTTTTCAAAATCTGCTTCGCCTGTCCATTCATCCATAAAAATTTTTTTAAATTCAAGTGAAAGAACGCATACGTTGGGCCCAAAATTTTCATGTGACCATCTTGCAAAATAGCCGCCGTAAAATTTGATATTTTCTCTTACATCAAGATATTTTCCAAAAAATTCATGTTTTGAAAGCTGTTCTTTGACCGCTTCTATAAGAGTTTCCCATAGTTTTCTATTTTTTATCGTTTTTGTGCCGAGATTTATATCGGGATTGAACTTATCCGGTTCAGGTGGTGCATCCGGTCCTTTTCTTCTATAGTTGTATGAGTGCATATCCAATACAACAAAATATCTGTAGCGTTTTTTCATGTATATAAATAGTTCAGACATTAATCTGTAAAAGAGATCATAAATCAACAGAGACTTCTCTTCCAAATGTTTCGGCAGATCTGTTTTGTATACCTGAAGGCCCCAGGCATCTTTGGGTGTTTTATATATCGCTTTTTCTCTTGGCCTGTTTAAGTCGATTTCAAATCTGGATCTATATACTACAATCCTATTATCAAAATATTTTGTAAAGAGTCCCACGTAAGGGTCCTCTTCTCTCAGTCTATCCTCTTCATTTAAAAAAAGAAAATCTTTAATCTCTTTTCTAATGAAATGACCGTTATGAATTGCAGTGGATATTATGGGTGAATTGCCTGTGTTTATCTGCCAGAGTACTTTTTTCATTTTAATCCATTTTTTTTATATTATCAACCCCCTCCTTTATAAATTATATCCTATATTTATACAATAATATACTTGATATCGGTCAATGAATACTATAAACGGCTTTGATATACTTTTTTAAAAAGTTAGAGGGGAAGAATGGATACTGTTTTATATATTCATATTCTTGCTGCTACAGCGTGGATAGGAGGGTCTCTTTTTCTGTTTGCTTTGGGAATCTTTTTAAGAGACAAAAATGCACAATCAAATGTTTATCTCCATATCGGCCCTCTTTACGGATACTTTGAGACATTCTGGCTTATTTTACTGATACTTACCGGAACAGTCCTGTTTATATTCAACGGCCTGTATGATGTTTTGACTTTGGCGCCTGAGAGTTCTTTGGGAGAGGCTGTAAAAATAAAACTCCTATTTGTTTTCGCTATCACCGTACTTACCGCAATACATATGTATCTTGCTTTTAAAACACATGGTAAAGAGCGTACTTTGTTACAAACAGTTGTTTCAAGGTCAAGCTCTATGCTGATATTCATTTTGAATCTCTTTATCCTATGGTATGCTATTCAGCTTAGAAACTTTCTTTGATTTTTGTCAAAGACTTTTTTTATCATATAATGTATAATTGTTATTATTTTGTTTCTCGGAGGGGGATATGGAAAATTTGCCAGAAAATGCACAAAAAGTAGAAGTTGAGGGTGCAACCGTCGATTTTTACAAATATGAGAAAGATGGTATAACCTACTATCAGTTCGACACTTCAAGATGCGGCCCGCCTGAACCTATGGTAAATGCAATGGCCGGACTCAGGCTTGTAACGGACAGTAATGTAAAACTTGTAATGATAAATCATAAAAAACCTATGGGCCTTCTTGACAAAATAGGTGAAAATTACGATATCGACATAGAAAATCTTCCTGATGGAAATGTAAAACTGGTATTCAGCTACAAACCAGAAGCTTCTGAAAAGGCGAATCTGAGCGAAGTTAGCTGCCACGGATAGGATATGTTCAATATCTCCACAGATTTTGCTCCTCCCTTTAGGCTTATTGCGCCGTTTTTTATAGCCGGTACGATTGCTTATCTGCTGGCGGTTCTTTTTTTGCCCTATGCCGGCAGTTTTCTTACTGCGGGTAGATTTGATTTTACAATTATAGGATGGGTTCATCTATTTTTGCTTGGTTATGTAATGATGATAATATTCGGTGCTATGGCGCAGCTTATACCGGTAGTATTGGAAATAGGGCACTATAGGGTAAAGCTTTTTTATGCTATTTTTTTTCTTTTGCTTTTTGGTGTTCTATTTTTGATATTCTCTTTTTTTATACAACCTGAGACTGCAGTTGTTGGTGGAGTGCTTCTGAGTGCTGCATTTTTTCTGTTTTCATTTAATGTTTTTATGACGATAAAAAAGGTTCAAAACTGGTCATTTGCAGCCAAAGCTGTTTTTTTTTCAAATATATATCTTGTAGTGGGTACGTTTTTGGGTCTGATTATGACTATATCTATATCAGGCTTGTTAGATATAAATATTGTCTCTTTCGTTACCGCACATGTTTTTTATATGGTAGCAGGGTATGTGATTTTAACAATTATCGGGATATCTATGGTTTTGATACCGATGTTTAGTCTCTCTCACGGTTTTTCGCAAAAGAGTGCTGAATTATCTTTTCTGTTTCTTAATATCTCTGTAATTTTATCGATATTGAAAATTTTTACGGACTGGAAGCCGATACTATATCTTTCACTTCTTTTTTTTTATCTTGCTATGGTTGTGTATATATATCAGGTTTATATTATATGGAAAGGTAGAGTACGCAAAGAGCAGGATGTTTGGTCAAAATCTGTGATAGTTTCTTTTCTTTTTCTGATTGTTTCACTAATTGTGGGTACTGTATATATTTTAAGCGGGATTGAATCTGTTTTACTAGGAGCTGCATGGTTTATGTTTGCCGGTTTTTTTGCATTTTTGATTAATGGTCATTTTTTTAAAATTGTGCCGTTTCTTGTATGGTTTGATAGGTTTTCACCTCTTGTCGGTAAACAAAAGGTACCAATGCTTCATGAAATGGTTCCCAAAAAAGCATCCGATGCGGAATTTTTTTTCAGTCTCGTTGGTGTTACAGTTGTCGGGACTGGAATAATTTTTGAAAAATATGATATATTTATGGCGGGAGTAAGTTTTATGATAATGGGTGCTGCTATACTTTCGTATGCCGTACTATGGATGATAAGATTTAAGTAAGGAGTCAGTCGTGGGAAAAGTTACAAAAGAGCAGGTCTATGATGCCATAAGAACCGTCATTGATCCTGAAGTCGGATTCAATCTTGTTGACATGGGATTAATATATGATGCAATTATAGATGATGAGAACAATGTAAAAGTTGTAATGACGCTCTCAACAAGAGGGTGTCCTCTGCATCAGATGCTGACACAATGGGTTAAAGATGCGGTTGAAAGAATACCTGAAGTAAAGTCATGCGAAGTAGAAGTTGTATGGGATCCGCCGTGGAATATATCAATGGCCAGTGAAAATGTAAAAAAAGCGCTTGGTGCAGGCGGCAACGATGAAAATTCCGAAAAAGGGTGGAATAATATTTTCTAAAGAGAGTATTCTTAAAGAGTTTCGCCATATTTATGGAACGGGTATACTCTTTTTTTATTATCTGAAATGGCCATATGTTCTTGGTTTGCCCGTTCTGTATTTCTATTTGGATTATAAAAACAACTGGGTATTAAATATTTTATGGTTATATTGTTTGATATTGATTTTGAAAGATATATATATGAAATTTATCGCAAAAAAAAACTACTGCGACAAAAATTAAAAAAGGCAGATAATGCAGATAGGTTTTGACACTAAAGTTTACGATCTTTTAAAAGAGTATCCGGAACTAGAAGAGAAGCTCATAGAGATAAATCCAAAATTCAAAAAGCTTAAAAATCCTGTACTTAGGCGTACCGTTGCAAAAATAGCATCATTGGCCCAGGCAGCAAAAATTGGCGGGATGGATCCGGTTGATCTTGTGAACAGACTAAGAGCATATGTGGGGCAGCCGCCGATAGATAAAGCGTATGAAGAAAAAGTTCAGCCATCTGAACGGCCTGAATGGATAAAAGAGATACCCTTTGTCGAAGTAGACGGAAGCAAACTTTTGGACGAGGGAAAAAATCCTCTCAGGGAGCTTCACAAAATTATCAAAAATGCTCAAGAGGGTGACATTATTTTGTTAAAAACAGATTTTATGCCTCTGCCTCTTATAGATACTTTCAAAAAAGAGGGACATCAAGTATTTGCTGAAGAAAAAGGCGAAGAGTGTTTTACATATATAAAAAAAAGAGCAAAATAGGGTAAAATTTCTGTGTCTTTTTTAGAAAATTTGAATAGCAGGGAAATAGGTGCAAGAAGTAATAGATACTCTTTCAAAATATGGATATATTATTCTTTTTTTCTATTCACTTGGTGGAGGCTTCGTTGGTATAATTGCAGCGGGTATACTCTCATATATAGGAAAAATGGATCTTTACATCTCCATGGCGGTAGCTGCGACAGCTAACGCTTTGGGTGACCTTATTCTTTTTTATCTCGGAAGATATAACAAATCGGTTGTGATGCCCTATCTGTCAAAACATAGAAGAAAACTTGCTCTGTGTCATGTTTTAATGAAAAAATACGGTTCAAAAATAATATTTTTTCAAAAATTTGTTTATGGACTTAAAACATTTATCCCGATTACTATCGGTCTTACAAAATATGAGTTCTCGAAATTTATGATATGGAATATTTTTTCGGCAATTTTATGGGCGCTTTTTTTTGGTCTTCTCAGTTTTAACGCGGGAGCCATGCTTCTGGCGTTTGCTGATATTGTTTCGCAAAGGCCGTGGATAGCTCCGCTTATTGTGGTGACGCTTCTTGCTTTGATCTGGTACTATTTTTCATATGCAACCAGAAAAAAAAACGCATAAGATAAAAAGAGGATTTTTATTATCTGATTTTTACGATATTTTCCCATAAATTTTCATCACATAGAATTTTTTCTACGCGTTCTTGCCAGAGCGCTTTAAAAAGCTTCTTCTCTTCATCGTTTGCTATACCTGACAGCATTTTTTGCATTAAAGTTCCTGTTCTAGGGTCGGAAGGAACGGATGAGGGGTCGTAGTCGATAAGACAACTTTCGTTTGTATCTATTCTGGTCAATTTTACTTCACTTTCAATATTTGCGCCGAATCTTAGTCTGTTTGCTCTTCCAAACTTTCCTGCCAGTCCTTTGAACCCCCCTTCATTGGCTGCTCCTGTTATAAATCCTATTACATTTCCGATTACGCCTGTAACCCCTTCTCTTATATCTCCTTTCATATCTACTATAATCTCGCCTCTTACAGGTGTGCTATCGGGATAGAGTTTTTTAAGACCCAGCATTGTCATAAGATAAGCTCCTGCTACTGTAGGACATGAATGACCGGCAAACTTTGCTATATCTACATAGCGCATTTCTATAATACCATCTTCAAAAGCTCCAAGAAAATCAGCAAGAGGGTCATATAAAGTTATCGATTTAACATTGTCGAAAAACTTAGGATAGTTCATATTTTCTCCTGTGTAAAGTTTTTATTAAAAATATTATCAAGATAGTTATTATAAACTTAAATATCCAAAATAAATTTGACCTCTGTCAATTTGTTATCATTTGTATGTTGGTTATAATCAAGGAGAATAATGCTCAAAAAAGTGACTGTTGAGGATCTGAAAGGTCTCTTCCTTTTTGAATCGCTAAGTGAAGAGGATCTTGAGGAGCTTACAGATTTTATAGTTTTAAGAAACTATAATGCCAAAGATATCATCTATTATGAAAGCGAAGTAAAAAAGCAGCTCTATTATCTGAAAAGCGGTTTGGTAAAAGTTTATAAAGTAGACAGGTTTGAAAACGAGATATTTTTATACAACATTGAGAGCGACAATATGATAACGAAGATAAGCAGCCTTAATGAAGATAGTATAAACTGTTTTGGAAATATTGAATGTATCGAAGATTCAGAAGTTTTGATAATAAACTATGAAAAGTTTAGATATTTTTGCATACAAAAGTCCGATATATTGCTCAAACTTGTTGAAATTTTTGCAAAACGGAATGCGATGCTGGAGTGTCTTATAAGCAGAGAACTTGTATATGACGGTGTTGCGAAAGTGGCTTTTACTTTGATAAACGACCTTGATATATTCAATAAGCTCAAAAAACAGGAGATTGCATATAGACTCAATATTCAACCTGAAACTCTGTCAAGAATTTTGAAAAAACTCTCCAGAAGAGGGCTGATAGAGACAAAAGGAAATGATATAAAAATAATCGATCCGGAAGGATTGAAAGAAATATATGAATGATCAGGAACAGATATGCGAAAGATAACTTCACAAATAAAATTTATAGGCGGAGCTCTCTCTTTTTTTATTATTGCAATAATTTTTTCTGTAATTTACATCAACCACAAAAGTAAAACAGACTCTGTAGTCATAAATGTTTCAGGAAAACAGAGAATGTTGACACAGAGGATAAGTAAAGAGGTTTTTAGATTAAAAACAGCCAATGATATCGATACAAAAGAGCTTGACCAGTCGATAGAAATTTTTGAAAAAAACCTGTTTGATCTTTTAAACGGCAATGAGAAAAGAGGTATATACAAGCCACCGACTCAAGAGATAAAAGAGCAGCTTGAAAGGGTAAAATCTCTCTGGCTTCCGTTCAGGCAGAAGGTATACGAATTTAAAGATCTGATTTTAAGAATTTATGACGATAAAAGATATGTTATAGAAAAAAACAGTGAGATTCTTGATATTTCCGATGAGATAGTAAAAGCTATGACCCGTGCAGAAGTAAGCGGTGAATATATAGACAAAGCCGGCCGTCAAAGAATGCTTTCGCAGCGGATGATGTATTTTTTACTGCTTTATCTAAATGAAGGGGAACCAAAATATTACAGGATTTTTTATGAAAGTCTGAATCTTTATGATAAAACCTTGAATGAGTTTTACAATGACATGGAACTTTTAGGAAAAAGTACCGAAATTGAGGAGCTTGTAAAAACCAATATCAATCTTTGGAAAGTTTACTCCAGAAAAGCTCAGGAGTTGATGGAGACACAAAGCAATATAAACAATATCGTTTCATACGTTCATCAGTTCAATACCGTGCTTCTTGAAGGTATGGATCAGGCAGTTTCTATGTATACGATATATTCCGAGCAGCAAAGAGAAACTCTTGAAAATATAGAGTATATACTGGGACTTATTGCTCTTGTGATTATGTTCTATTCATCGTTTTTGATTAGAAGAATCCAAAAAGATTTTGATGAGTTTCTAAAACACTCTAAATCTCTCGTCAAGATAAGCGGTGATGACGCAAGCACATATGAAAGTGAATCGGAAAAAAAGTTATGCGAGCAGACGGATGAGTTGACACAGGCTGCTACACATCTTGAAAAATTTATTAAAAAAATAGATAAAATGATAGTTGATGCTCAAAACGCTATCGAAACATCTAAAAAAATAGCAAAAGAGATTGGAAGTGTAGGTGAAATTATTGAAAAAGATATTGACAAATTAAATATAGACAAAGATAAAAAGAAAAAACTTGACAAATATGTCGATAACACCGAAGATATTGCAATCCAATCTCTGGAGGAACTTCAAAACAGTACACTGCTTCTTCAAAAGCTGCATGAAAATCTTGTTTCAATTCTTAAACATTCAAAGTAACTTTATAATGCCGGTTTTAGCGGCAAAAGTTAAATAGGATATATTTTATCTTAATTATTTTAATAATGTTGAATTATAAAATTGACTCAAGTCAAGGACTCTTACTTTTAAGGAATGCTAAAATCATACCTGTAAACTACAGACATTGTGAAACTTTATGTTTTGCAAAATCATATACAGGAGGAGTAAATGGCACTTAGTCGTAGAGATTTTTTGAAGAGTGCAGCTGCTGCAACTGCAGCGAGCGCCGTCGGGCTTGCAGTTCCAAAAGAGATGGAAGCTGCGAGCAAAAACGCTGAAGCCGGCTGGAGATGGGATAAAGCTGCCTGTCGTTTCTGCGGAACCGGTTGCGGTATTATGATCGCTACTAAAAACGGCAGAATAGTTGCTGTCAAAGGTGACCCTGCAGCACCTGTTAACAGAGGTCTTAACTGTATCAAGGGTTACTTCAACGCCAAGATTATGTACGGTGAAGACAGACTCAAAACTCCGCTTCTCAGAATGAATGACAAAGGTGAATTTGATAAGAAAGGCAAATTTAGACCTGTAAGCTGGAAAAGAGCATTCGATGAGATGGAGAAGCATATAAGAAGAGCTTTGAAAGAGAGCGGACCAGAAGGTGTTGCTGTATTTGCATCAGGACAGTATACCGTTATGGAAGGATATGCCGCACATAAGATGATGAAAGCGGGATTTAGATCCAATGCTATAGACCCGAATGCAAGACACTGTATGGCAAGTGCGGTTGTCGGTTTTTATCAAACATTCGGTGTGGATGAGCCTTCAGGATGTTACGATGATATAGAGCTTACAGATACGATCGTAACATGGGGTTCAAATATGGCTGAGATGCACCCGATTCTTTGGTCAAGGGTTACGGACAGAAAACTCAGCAACCCGGATAGAGTAAAGATAGTAAACCTTCAAACATACACTCACAGAACCTGCGATTTGGGTGATATAAACATTATCTTCAAGCCCCAAACAGATATGCTTATATGGAACTATATAGCTCATGAGATAGTATACAATCATCCTGAAGCTATCGATTGGGACTTTGTCAAAAAATATATAGTTTTTGCAACCGGACCTATAAATATCGGTTACGGTATGAGAAGAGCCGGCGATAAGTCTCTTAGCAAATATAGTCCAAAAGAGATGGAAACAATTAAACAAGAAATGGAGCATGTCGTAAGTGAAGATGAAGCTCCTGCTCTAGAGCCTTACGGATATAAAGCCGGAGATGTGATTAAACACAAAGGTGGAACTCTCAAGCACTGGGAGATCTCTTTTGAAGAGTACAAAAAATCTCTAGCACCTTACACGCTAGATTATGTTGCAAGAGTGGCAAAAGGTGATCCTGATGAGTCTTTGGAAGAGTTCAAAGGTAAACTGAAAGCTCTTGCTGATCTATATATAGAAAAAGACAGAAAAATTGTATCTTTCTGGACAATGGGTATGAACCAGCACACAAGAGGAACATGGGTAAATACTCTTTCTTACAATGTCCACTTTTTGCTTAATAAGCAAGCGAAGCCGGGATGTGGTGCATTCTCTTTGACAGGACAGCCTAGTGCGTGCGGTACCGCAAGGGAAGTTGGTACATTTACCCACAGATTGCCGGCTGATTTGATGGTAAAAAATCCTAAACACAGAAAAATAGCAGAAAAAATCTGGAGAGTACCGCATGGTACTATAAACCCTGTAGGAAAGCAGCATATCATGGCTATCCACAGAGGTCTTGAAGATGGATTGATCAAGTTTGCATGGGTTAACGTATGTAACCCGTATCAAGATTCTGCAAGTGCTAACCACTGGATCAAAGCTGCCAGAAACATGGATAACTTCATAGTTGTAAGTGACGGTTATCCGGGAATCAGTGCAAAAGTTGCAGACCTTATTTTGCCAAGTGCGATGATTTATGAAAAATGGGGAGCATACGGAAACGCTGAAAGAAGAACTCAGCACTGGAGACAGCAAGTTCTTCCGGTTGGCGAAGCTATGAGTGATACATGGCAGTGGGTTGAACTTAGTAAAAGATTTACAGTAAAAGATCTATGGGGAGCTTATCCTCCAAGTGGCCCAAGAAAGAAACCTCTTCCAAGTGTTATCGAAGAAGCCAAAAAAATGGGCTACAGCGAAGATACTACAATGTTCGAAATCCTATTTGCGAACGACAGAGCGAAAAAATATAAAATCGACTTGACTAAGTTCCCGCAAAAAGGATTTGATAACAGTGAATGTCTCGGTGATGCGAGAAATGTAAAAGGAAGTGACGGTAAAGTCTTCAAAGGGTATGGTTTTATGATTCATGAATATCTCTGGGAAGAGTACAGACTCTTTGGACTTGGACATGCTCATGACCTTGCTGACTTTGCAACATACCACAGAGTAAGAGGTTTGAGATGGCCAGTTGTTGACGGAAAAGAGACTCAGTGGAGATTTAACACTAAATATGACCCATATGCAAGAAAAGCAAATCCGAACGGAGATTTTGCATTCTATGGAAAAATTGCTAAGGCTCTTCCATCCGGTAACTTGACTGGTGTAACAGACAAGAAAAAGAAACCTTTGCCAAACAAAGCGAAAATATTTGCAAGACCATATATGCAGCCACCTGAAATTCCTGATAACAAATATCCTTTCTGGCTATGTACAGGTAGGGTATTGGAGCACTGGCACAGTGGAACTATGACTATGAGAGTTCCTGAACTTTATAGAGCAGTTCCTGAAGCTCTTTGCTTTATGCATCCTGAGGACGCCAAGAAAATCGGTGTTAAACCTGGCGAACTTGTTTGGGTTGAAAGTAGAAGAGGTAAGGTAAAAGCAAGAGTTACTACAAGAGGAAGAAACAGACCACCAAAAGGTCTTGTGTTCGTTCCATGGTTTGATGAGAGGGTATTTATCAACAAAGTTTGTCTGGATGCCACATGTCCTATGTCTAAACAGACAGACTTCAAAAAGTGTGCTGTTAAGATATACAAAGCTTAACGAAAGGATAGGGTTGTTTTGAACAATCAAGTCCGATACAGGGGGGAGGAATGGATAAGAATGAAAAGTCTGTAATGACTGGAAGAAGAAGATTTCTTATTCAAATGGCGCAAAACGTTGCAACTGCAGGTCTTGGGGGGCTTTTATGGAGTGCTTATGTAGAGGAGATCAAAGCGGCTCCTCTAATACTCAGGCCTCCCGGCGCCAGAAAAGAAGAAGAGTTTGTAAGTTTATGTATCAAATGCGGCCTTTGTGTGGAAGGCTGTCCTTATGATACATTGATGTTGGCCAAACCGGGTGACAACAAACCGATGGGGACGCCATATTTTATACCGAGGGAAGTTCCATGCTATATGTGTGTGGATATCCCATGTGTTCCGCCCTGTCCCACTGGTGCTCTTGATGCAGAAAGTGTTTCGAGTATAGTGGAGGGCAAAAAGGTCTTTGACATTAACAAAGCAAGAATGGGTCTTGCGGTAGTGGATGAAGAGAATTGCATTGCTTTTTGGGGCATACAGTGCGATGCATGCTATAGAGCATGTCCGGTTCTGGATCATGCTATAACTTTAGAGTACAGGAAAAATGAGCGTACAGGAAAACATGCTTATCTTCTTCCTGTAGTTCATAGTGATGCATGTACGGGCTGTGGCCTTTGTGAGCATGCATGTGTAACCAAAAAACCGGCTATTTTCGTTCTCCCAAGAGAAATAGCTATGGGTGAAGTGGGAGAGCACTATATAAAAGGCTGGGAAAAGAGTGACGAGGCGAGATTGAAAGAAGCGGATGAAAAGCAGGTATTTACAAGAACAAAAAGAAGTGAAAAATCCCCTGAGGATTATCTCAATATGGACGAGGATCTTTTAAGTGAATAAAATAATAAAAAAATACCGCTTTTTGATTTTAAGACGCTTCACTCAGATCGCCATACTTGCTCTTTATATAGGAGCCAACGTTGCCGGATGGAAGATTCTGTCAGGTAATCTCAGCTCTTCAAAGCTTTTTGATATAGTGCCGCTTGCCGATCCATATGCTGTTTTGCAGATTTTTGCAGCAGGCGGATTGCTTGCAATGGATGCAATAATGGGAGCCGTGATAATACTTCTTTTCTATATGACTATTGGCGGCAGAGCATTTTGTAGCTATGTTTGTCCGGTGAATATGGTTACAGATCTTGCCAATTGGATAAGAAGAAGATTTGATTTAGACAGAGCCGAAAGGAAAATGTGGGCAAGCAGAAATATAAGATACTGGGTTATAGGACTTAGTCTTATTTTGTCTGCTCTGCTCGGTGTTGCGGCTTTTGAAATGGTGAGTCCCATATCCATGTTACACAGAGGATTGGTATTCGGTATGGGATTTGGATGGGCCGCTATATTGAGTATTTTTCTGTTCGATCTGTTTGTATTAAAAAACGGTTGGTGTGGGCATATCTGTCCTTTGGGCGGTTTTTACTCTCTTACAGGCAGATTTAGCCTCTTTAGAGTAAAGCACAACCAGCCAAACTGTACGCTTTGCATGAAATGTAAAGATGTCTGCCCTGAAAAAGAGGTTCTTTTTATGATAGGTAAAAAGAGCGAAAGTATAAATATGGGTGAATGCACTCTATGCGGGCGTTGTGTAGAGGTATGTGATGATGATGCCCTCGGTTTCAGTATAAGAGATTTTGTTAAAAAGGAGTAGATTATGAAAAAAGGAAAGCTCAGAGTAATGAGTGTTTCGGCTATTTTGGCTGTATTGATGGCTGCAGGCTGTACAGCTGCAACTCAGCAGTCTATCAGCGATACGGAACTAAGCTATAGAAATGTTCCGCTAACAACGGAAAAAGATGTGGCTCCTCCTCCGGTGGAGTTTCCTAAAGAAGCACCGGGAACTTCCAAAAAATTTGCAAGAGCGTTTGAAAATGCGCCTCCTATGATTCCACATTCTGTAGATGGAATACTTCCTATTACAAAAGACAATAACTCTTGTCTTGGATGTCATATGCCGGAGGTTGCAAAAGATGTAAAGGCAACGCCTATTCCTCCTACACATTTTATGGACTTTAGAACTCAAAAGCCTTTGGGACATCTTGCTGAGCAAAGATATAACTGTTCTCAGTGCCATGCACCGCAGGCAAAAGTTCAGCCGTTGGTGAAAAACAACTTTGCTCCGGAATTTAGAAGTGCCAAAGCAAAAGAGAGATCAAATCTTCTTGATGTTCTCAATGAAGGAGTTCAGTAAAAATGGGCGACAGAAGGGCTTTTTTCAAGGCTTTTGCCGGCCTTTCTGTTAAAAAAAAGGAGGAGAGACAACATGTCTATCCTCCATATTTTGAAAATATCGATGATTTTCAAAACTGCCTTGATTGTGAAGGCGTCTGTGTAGATGCCTGTGAAGAAGGAATTATAGAGATTATAGAAAAAAGACCGGTTTTAAACTTCACAACGGGGGGATGTACATACTGCGATGAGTGTGCAAACATTTGTCCAAAGGACGTTTTATCGCTTGAGTATAAAAAAAATATCCAGGCAAAAATTGAGATAGGCATTATAAACTGCATGGCATGGAATAAAACAATATGCAGGTCGTGTGCTGATGTATGCCTTGATAATGCGATAAAATTTACAGGTCTTTTCAATCCGGAGATTGACTACGATGAATGTACAAACTGCGGTTTTTGCGTAGGCGTTTGTCCAACGCAGGCAATAACGTACGGGGGAGTAAAATGAAATTTTTTAAAACTTTATTTGTTTTGACAATATTATCTATAACGGCATTTGCTTTGGAAATAAAGCCCGCAGGAAAATTTGAAGCAACAGGTGCCGTTATAGATTTTATTGTAACCGATAAAGAGTTATATGCAGGTACCGATAAAGGTAGTGTGGATATATTTGATTTAAATTCCCATAAACTCAAAAAAAGTATAAAACTTGAGAAAATCGAAGACTTCATGGGTGAACTATATCCGCCTAAAGTATTTTCTGTAGATCTTTCGCCTGACAAAACTTCTATATTGATACTTTCTGAGGCTACAGGAGGAGCGAGAAATCTTTTTTTATACAAAAATGGAAAATTCGATGTTCTGATCTCCAGCGAAGAGAGACTTTTTATCAAAAAAGCCAAATTTATCAATGATGAAAAGATACTTTTAGGCCTGTTAAGTAATGAAATAATTCTTTATGATATTAAATCAAGAAAAGAGATATACAGAGAGCAGTTGTCTCAATCAAGGTTTTCAGATTTTGCTTTAGATGAAAATAGAAAAAGAGCGGTTTCAAGTTGTGAATCCGGAGATATTTTTATGATAGAAGTTGGCAGTGGTAAACTTTTGAGAACTTTTACCGGTGCAAATGTAGATAATGTTTATAAAGTAGATATCAAAAAAGATAAAATCGTAGCGGCAGGTCAGGATAGAAGACTTAGTATTTACAACGTAGATACAGGAAGATACAAATATTATCAGGGCAATTTTCTCATATATTCGGCCGCTTTGGATCCTGATGCCAAAATTGCAGCCTTTGCTATAAACGAAGAAAACGATATCGCTATATTGAATATATCGACTATGAGTATAAAACATATGTTAAAAGGTCACAAATCAACACTCAATACTATTGTTTTCGTATCAAAAGATCATCTCTACAGTTCAAGTGATGATCCAAAAATCTTAGAATGGAGGTTACCATGAGTAATATATCAAGTGTAGTAGTAAGATGTAATCCAAAAAAATTGGACGAGGTCAAAAAAAGGGTAGAGGATGCAAATGTCTGCGATATTCATATAGTTGATGAGAAAGGTTATATTATTGTAACTATAGAAGGAGAGGGGATAAGTGAGGAGATAAAAAAACTCAAGATTATTCAGGAACTTCCAGGAGTAATCAGTGCAGATATGGTCTATTCGTATAGCGAAGAAGAACTGGAAATGGCCAGAGCTGAATTTGAAAAGACTGAGCCGGTACCTGAGATTTTGAACAATGACAATATAAAAGCAGAAGATATAGTGTACAACGGAGATCTTAAGAAAAAGATCATATAGTTTTCTATTGTAATGAGGTCTTGATATGGACACGTCCTTCAATATGTTTATAGAAACTGAGGTTCCGAAAAACGAGATAATTATATCCAGGACAGATCTAAATGGCATTATAACCTATGCAAATGAAACATTTGCCAGAATTTCCGGTTATTCGTCTGATGAACTGGTGGGTAAGCCGCATAATATTTTGAGACATCCGGATATGCCTTCTTCCGTTTTTTATGATATGTGGAAGACTTTAAAAGACGGTGGAATATGGAGAGGATATATTAAAAATATTAGAAAAGACAGGGGATACTACTGGGTCTATGCGGAAATTTCCGGAGTTTATAAAAATGGACGGCTAATAGAATATAAATCTATGAGAAGTTATGTTGAGAGAGAAAAAAGAATTCAGATGCAAAAACTGTATGACCAGATGAGAAAAAATGAAAGGGACCCGGTAAGAGTTGTGTCATACTTACCTTATCCTGTCTATTATGATCTGTTGAAAAAATCGGAAGCGGCAGGCGTATCGCCTCAAAAATGGCTTGAAAAATTGATAAAAGATGCAAAAAAACCCAACTTTTGACTTATGTCAATTAAGTTTAATAATAATTGTGATAGAATTTCCGTATGCTTAACAAAGCGTTAAAAAAACATAGTACATATTCTGTCACAGAAATGTACCAATCAATTCAAAAAGGAGTAAGAATGAGAAGAGTACACATGAGTCTTATGGCTGCTGCAGTATTGGCGGCAGGAGTGACTGCAGGAAACGCTGCAGGACTTGAAGAGATCCTTAGCGATGCAAAATACAGCGTACAAATCAGACCTAGATATGAGTATGTCGACCAAGACAATACTCTCAAAAATGCAAAAGCGTTTACAACAAGAACTGCTGTTGGAGTAAAGGCTAAGCTATTTGGCGTTGACGGTCTTGCTGGACAGGTTCAAATGATAAACGTTGCTAACTTCGGTATCACAACATACAATCCTGAAGATTCCAGATATTCGACTATTGCAGATGGTCCTCAAACAAGAGTTACGCAGGCAAACGTATCTTATAGCGCTAACGATGCTACTGTTACAGTAGGTAGAAAGATGCTCGTTCTAGATAACGCGAGATTTATAGGTAACGTTGGTTGGAGACAGATGCCACAGACTTATGATCTTGCAGCTGTAACTTATAACGGTATCGAAAATCTCAGCCTTTTCGGTGCATATGTTAATAGAGTTCACAGAATATTCAATACCGATACAAATAGCAACCCTCTTTTGAGGACACAATTCGATACAGGAAGCGTTCTTCTTCATGCATCTTATAAGGTAATGCCAGAGCTTACTTTGACTGCATATGACTATATGATCCAAAACTTCGCCGATCATGTTGGTATCAGAGCTACTGGCAAGGTTGATCTAAACGGTGTTAAATTGAAATATACTGCTGAATATGCTGTTCAAAATGATCCATCTATGGATGAAAAAGGCGAACCTCTATATAGTGCAACTAGAAAAGAAGATGCTGATTATTATAATCTTGCTGTAGATGCGACAATGGATAAATTTACTGTTGGTGTCGGCTACGAAGTGCTTAGCGATAAAGGTGATGGAGATCATGCTTTCTGGACACCTTTGGCAACTCTGCATGCTATGAATGGATGGGCAGATATGTTTTTGGTAACGCCTGGTGAAGGTTTGAAAGATATGACTGTCAAGCTTGCTTACAATGCAGGCGAATATGGAAAAATCGTTGGTATCTACCATGATTTCCAAAGCGACAAAGATCTAAACGGACAAGATGATCTTGGAAGTGAACTTGATATTGCGTACAAATACAAAGTGGCAAAAAATCTTGGACTTCTTTTGAAGTATGCTGATTATAGCGCTGGAGATGACGCATTTAAGACCACATATAATTATGTCGACACTACAAAATATTGGGTACAACTTGACTATAAATTCAACAGCAAGTAAGACTTCTATTTTCGGCGGACTTTCCGCCGAAAATTGTTATCTGGCTGCAGCGTAAAAAGACTACTCCCGCTGACTCCTTGCTCTTTTGCTAATCGCTGCAGCCTGATAACTATTTACTCATATAACGACTTCAATCCCTCTTTGTTTATCACTTTGTAGCCGTTTTCGTTTTTTTCCAATAAGTTAAGCGTTTTGAACTTTTTGATTATTCTAGAGAGTGTCTCCGGAGCTATGTTTAGGTTTGCGGCTATTTCCCCTTTTTTCAGTTCGATAAACTCTTTTTCATGCTCGCATATAAACTTAGCCACTCTGGCTGTAGAATTCATAACTATATTATTTGTAATTACATCCTCTAAGAATTTTACTTTTTTTGTTAAAGATTTAATCAAGAAAAAAGAGATTTCCGGATTTTTCAGAAACTCTTTTTCAAATTTCTCATAATCAATCAATACAGCACTTCCGTCAGTGACAAATTCTGCCGATGCGGGAAAAGGTATTCGTTCAAGATTTGCTATCTCTGCTATGAGTGATTGGGGAAAAAACTGATGAAGTATTATTTTATTGCCTTTATGGTCCGTTTTATATACCTGTAAAATTCCGTCCGTAAGGAGTATGAGAGACTTTGGCTCGTCTCCTTCGTAAAAAAGAATATTCCCTTTTTTATATGTGACTTTTTGTGAAATACTTTCCAGTTTTTTTATCTGATCGGCACTCAGGTTTTCAAACAGATAAAATTCTTTTAGTTTTTCCATGCCCTGCTTTCATGTATTTTTTAATAAAGTAAGCATATTATATAACATTACTACTTAAAAGTGAGTAATCGATAGCAAGTAAGAAAAGTGATTTAACAGTGACATAAAATATAGTGTTAGTTCAACAATTTAAAAATTTGACTCTAATCAAAGACTTTTGTTTTTTTTCATAATAAAATCATATTAACTCTAAAGTTAAAGGAGGGAAGATGGAGTACTTTATGCAAGATATACCTCCGGGTGATTTCTTGCCTATATTTGTCAGTTCCGCATTTGTCATTATTTTCGGTATGGCTTATGCCGGATTCTTCACTTTTGTGAAGATAAAGGTCTTACCAAAGTATTATATATATGTTGCATATCTAAGCTGGTTTATGCTTGCGGCATGTATGTATTACCTAGGTACATTGCTTAGAGTGGAGCCTTATACCGAAAAAGTGTTGATGGGTGCAATGGTCGGATATCTTATCTTCCCTCATGCAGTCTTTTTTATATTACAAAGACTGCACGAAGAGTTTGAACCCGATTCGAAAAATTAAATCTTGAAAGGAGGTCGAAAGTGGAAAACAAACCGACATCAGTCTGGACCAGCAACCGTTTCTGGAGCAGGTCTGCAGGATGGGTTACAGGTGTGGCAGCGGTTCTGCTGATTCTGCTGACATTTGACACGATGGCGCAGATTACGATGGGTACTGCGGAGGATGTAGAGAATAAGGTCACAAAAAGAGTGCCTTCACCAATAGTGATCAATTACAAAATCACATATGAGATGGATCAAAGAAGAGGTCATGAGGTGCCTATAATTGGCGGTAACGATGGAAATGGAAAAAGCCTTTTCCAGGAAAAAGAGAAATTTTTCGGCAGAGACGACTGGACTGAAGAAGAAGCTATGGAGCTTGTAAATCTTGGAAAACTGACTGTTCAGGCGAAAAACTGCATGGATTGTCATACATTGCTTGGAAACGGCGCATATTATGCTCCGGACTTGACAAAAGCGTGGTTGGATCCTGCATGGGGACCGGAAGGGCCTATGCAAGCTATGACAGGAGCGAGTTCAAAAGAAGAAGCGATGGCAACATTTTTGCAAAATCCTGACAAATATCCGACACACGAAAGAATGATGCCAAATCTTGGAATAACTGCTGAAGAGGCAAAAGGTGTTGTTGCGTTTTTGAAACATATGTCAACAATAGATACAAACGGTTTCCCAAGAAACTTCGGCAAGATAAAAGGAGCGGTTTATGTGGAGTAGTAACGCAAGACTGTATGAGTCGCAAAAAATAGCAGTAAAATACTTTACAGTTGCTGTTGCGCTGTTTGGTGCACAGTTGCTTTTTGGATTGATTGCTGCAATACAGTATCTTTATCCAAGCTTTTTGTTCAATACGCTAGATTTTTCTATAGCTAGAATGGTGCATATAAATGCTTTGGTTGTTTGGTTGCTTTATGCGATGATAGGTTCTGTCTATTGGCTTATGCCTGAGGAGACGGGTATAGATGTTGTAGGTGCCAAACTTGCAAATCTGGCTTTTTATGTATTGACTGCTGCGGTCGCTGTTGTAGTTGTAGTTTATATTTTTGTTCAGGTAGGACCTGGAAATGAGATGACTACATGGCTGATCACAGAAGGTAGAGAGTATATCGAAGCTCCTAGATGGGCAGACATAGGTATAGTCGTTGTTGTATTGATATTCCTTGGCAATGTTTATGCGACAGTCATAAAAGCTCAGAAAAGAACCGGAATTATGACCGTATTGATGGCTGACCTTCTTGCTCTTGCGGGTCTTTATCTATGCGGTATGTTCTATACATCAAATATAAGTGTTGATCAGTATTGGTGGTGGTGGGTTATCCACCTTTGGGTTGAAGCTACCTGGGAAGTTTTCGTGGCTTGTGTCGGTGGTTACATGCTAATGAAAACACTTGGTGCTAACAGACAAGTTGTTGAGATGTGGCTATGGATCGAAGTAGCTATGATGTTCGGATCAGGTATACTCGGACTCGGACACCACTACTTCTGGATCGGAACTCCTGAATACTGGTGGGAGATAGGTGCACTTTTCTCTGCTCTTGAGCCTGTTCCTTTGGTAGGTCTATTTGTTCACGTACTTTATGACTGGGGTAAAGAGAGAGGAAAAGGAAACAATATCAAAAATACGCCTGCTTTTGCATGGTTGACTGTTGAAACATTCGGTAACTTCCTTGGTGCCGGTGTATGGGGATTTATGCACACATTGCCTCAGATAAACCTTTATACACACGGAACTCAGTGGCCGGCTGCTCACGGACACCTTGCTTTCTTCGGTGCTTATGCAGCTATCCTTATCGGTATGTTCTATATGGCAGTTCAGGGAAAACATGGTATAAAAGAGATGAGAATGAGTACAGCTACAAAATGGTCAATCTCTTTGATAACCGGCGGTGTGCTTATCATGACAGTCTCTTTGACACTTTCTGCATATGTTCAGACTATGGTTGAGAGAGGACAGTTTGGTGCTACCTGGGAAGGCTATTTTATATCCCAGGCTCAGGTATGGTTTGTTCAGGGACTTGGCTGGAGACTTGCAGCTGGTTTAGCCGTATTTGTAGGTTTTGTTCTTTTGGTTTATGATTTGATCACAATAGCGAAAAAGCAAAAAGCTGTAGCTGCTGAAGCAGAAGCGGAAGCTGTTCCGGCATGATAAAAATAATTGATTAGTTTCATAAACCGTTTAAATAAACAAAAAGGAGGAAATTGCTATGATTGAACCTTGTACTGATGTTGTATGCAGTATATGGTCCATTTTGAACCAGGGTCCTATGACTCTGACCATATTCTTGCATACACTTATAGTCCTACCTATGGTATGGCTATATTTTGATGAAAAGAAAAAGTTGCAAAGAGGTGAATAGCCTCTTTGCTGATATGTAGGGGCGCAGGGGAAAATTTAATCCCAAATCAAGGAGCCAAAATGAAGCTAAAAGTAGGATTGAGTGCTGTATTAGCAGTAGGACTGTTGTCAGGAATGACTACAACTGCAAGTGCAAGTGTGAAACTCTCTAAAGAAGAGATGAAGAAGGCTACGCAGATCTATTTTGATAGATGTGCTGGCTGTCACGGTATGCTTAGAAAAGGTGCTCTTGGGCCAAATCTTCTTCCTGAAAAGACTAGATCTATGGGAACAGAAGTTCTTGCTACTATCATTTACGGCGGAACTCCGGGCGGTATGCCTGACTGGGGTGCATCTGGCGAAATGTCAAAAGAAGAGACTGAACTAATGGCGAAATTTATCCAGCTAGACCCTGTAAGCCCTCCTGAAAAGAGTATGGCTGACATGAAAAAAAGCTGGAAAGTATTTGTTCCTGTAGATAAAAGACCTAAAAAGCCTGAGACTAAAAGAAACTGGCAAAACTATTTCGGCGTTGTTATGAGAGATGTGGGTAAGGTTGCAATTATCGACGGCGATACAAAAGAGCTTGTAAACATTGTTGATTCAGGTTTTGCGACTCACATACTTAGAACAAGTAAATCCGGAAGATATATGTATGCTATAGGTAGGGACGGTAAAGCTACTGTTATCGACCTATGGATGAAAAAGCCTAGAAACGTTGCTGAGATAAGAGTCTGTAACGATGCTAGAAGTATCGATACTTCAAAAGCAAAAGGTTATGAAGACAAATATGCTGTTGTAGGATGCTACTGGCCGCCTTCAATCGTTACTCTGAAAGGTGATACTCTTGAGCCGATCAAAATAGTCTCTACTGCAAGCTATTACTATGATACTGAAGAGTTTACAAGAGAAGCAAGGGTTGCTTCTATCGTTGCTGACCACCACAAGCCTGAGTGGGTTATAAACGTAAAAGAGACAGGACAGGTATGGCTTTATAACTATGCTGATCCAAATAACCCTAGAATTACAATGCTGGAATCTGAAAGATATCTTCATGACGGTGGATGGGATCTTTCAAAAAGATATTTCCTAGTGGCTGCAAATGCTAGAAACAAAGTTGTGGCAGTCGATACTAAAGAGGGTAAAGTCGAAGCCATCATTCCTACAAGTGGTGTTAAGCCACACCCTGGACGTGGTGCGAATGTTGACCATCCAAAATATGGTCCTCTATGGGCTACAGGACATATCGGATCTCATCATATAGATTTTATAGGAACTGATCCTGACAACCATCCTAAAAATGCATGGAAGATTGTCAAAACTATTGAGCTTCCAGGAGATGGCGGTGGTAACTTGTTTATCAAAACCCATCCAAATTGTAACTATCTAATAGCTGACAGACCTGTTAACCCTGATAGAAAACTGCAGACTCAGCTATATATTATAGATAAAAACAAACTCGAAGTTGTCAAAACTATAAAAATTCCTAGCAAATACACAAAGGCTAGAAAAGTTAAAGTTAACGGCAAAACTATCGAGATCAAGCCAAGAGGTCCTGTTCATATCGAATTTAATAAAGACGGAAGTGAATTCTGGGTCAGCGTATGGGGACATAAACTAGTTCCATCTGCTATATTGGTATATGATTCCAAAACACTTAAGCTTAAAAAAGCTATCGAAGGTGACTGGGTCAGAACACCAACCGGTAAATTCAACGTTTACAACACTATGAAAGATATCTATTGATATCCTGATTTCAAGATTTTTTCCGGGCAATTGCCCGGAAAAATGACTAATGAGTGCTCCTTGGAGTATTCATTAGTCATTTGATTTTATATACTGCATTGGGGGATGTATGAAAAAAAACATCATATTTTCACTGCTTTTTTTCACATCTCTCTTCGCTGAATCCAAGTTTGACAGTTTTTATGTTCATCAATTGGAAAGCGGAGAGAAAAACGGCAAAATACTTTATGACAGATACTGTGCCGGATGCCATCACAAAGAGAGGATCGGAGTAAGCGGACCCCCGTTGTTACCAGCTTTTATAAGAAAGATTTCAGATAAAAAACTGCACGATATCATTAAAAATTCTCTTCCGCAGACTCTTATGCCGAAATTTGATTTTTTAAGTTCAGAAGATATCGACCTGATAGTAAAATATCTCAGACAACCCGCTGGTGATATCAAATGGGATATCACAAATATAGAAAAATCGATAGTAAAGTTTGATAAAAAGGCGGCAGATCTTGGGATAGAAAATATCGAAAATGTTACTCCTGTGGTAGAGAGAGGTGCAAACAGAATATGGATAATGGAAAATGAGAAACTGCTCGATTTTTTCAATTTTAAAAATGTCCATGGTGGACTGAAATATACTATGGATGGAAAAAATCTCTATATTCCCACAAGAGATGGATGGGTAGGCAGATATCAGCTTGACAAAGGAAGACTTCATTCAAAAGTAAGAGCGTGCGTAAACCTTAGAAATATTTCGCTTTCCCGTGACGGAAAAACGATATTTGCCACATGTCTTTTGCCACAGTCAGTAGTAATGCTGGATTCTCAGACATTGAAACCTTTGAAGATGGTGAATGTTGATGGCAAAATAAGTGCTCTATATGAACTTTATTCAAAAGATATAGCAATCTTCTCCTTCCGTGACAAACCTCTTTTCGCTACGGTTGATACAAAGACTTTTGATATAACTTATCAAAAGCTTGATGCTCCAATTGAGGATTTTTTTATTGATCCATTTGAAGAGTATATCATCGGAACGACCAGAAGGGGCAGCCGTCTTGGAGTTTATGAGATTGACTCAAAAAAGAAAGTTTTTGAAGAGAAAATTGAGGGAATGCCCCATCTTTTTTCTGCAACCTACTGGTACAGAGACGGGAAATTCTATTTCGCTACTCCGCATCTGAGAAAACCTTATGTAACAATTTGGCAGATGTATGACTGGAAACTTGTAAAAAAGATAAATATAGACGGAGACGGTTTTTTTGTAAAGACACATCCGGCCAGCAAATATCTCTGGGCAGATAACGGTACTGACAAAATTGTTCTTATTGATAAAGAAAATTATAAAATCAAAACTTTTACTCCTATGAAAGGGAAGAGATTTATACATACGGAATTTAATGCGGCGGGAAATATAGCTTATCTGAGTATTTATGAAAGTGATGGTGCACTGCAGGTGATTCAGACAGATACAATGAAAGAGTTGGTAAGATACGAAGCGAATGTTCCTGTTGGAAAATATAACTTTGTCAATAAAAATAGAGTTTTTTATCCGCGACTCTTTGGTCAGTCTATCTTCAAAGAGAAATGTTGGGGATGCCACCATCAAACTTCTGAAGCTTTCGGGCCTTCGTTTAGCCAGATAGCAAAAACTAGAACCGAAGGTGAGATGATCTCCCAGATAGTTGACCCTGTGCATACTTATAAACAACTTGGATACAAAAGAAATCTTATGCCTGCATTCAAGTTGAATGAAAAAGAGTTGAAAAGTATAGTAGAATATATAAAAAGCTGCAGGGAAAAATAATGTTTAGATTGTCGAATTTGATATCGTCTGCAATTGAAGACAGAAAAACAAGAGAACTGAACGGTTCGATACTGATATGGAATTTTACAAACAGATGTAATCTTTCCTGCCTTCATTGTTATAGCAAATCGGGACTTGAAGAGAGCGATACATTGAGTACTGAAAAGATACTCTCGGTAATTCCAGAACTTAAAAAAAGCGGCATCAAGTTTGTTATATTTTCGGGAGGAGAACCGCTTACGAGAAAAGATATATTTGAAATTGCCGAAGCTTTTAAAGAAGAGGGGATATTTACATATCTTTCTACAAACGGTCTTTATATAAACCCTGGAAATGTTAAAAAAATCATTGATACATTTGGATATATCGGAATCAGTATAGACGGATCGCCTGAAATTCATGACAAATTCAGAGGATTGAAAGGCTCATATGAAAAAAGCATGCAGGCGATTCGTCTGATTCACTCAAACGGTGCAAAAGTAGGTATAAGATTTACAATAACAAAAGAGACAAAAGAGTCTCTAAAGTTTATTTTCGAACTTGCCGAAAAAGAGAATATCGATAAAATTTACATCTCTCATCTTGTATACTCAGGCAGAGGTCTGGACAATCTCAAAATGGATCTGAGTAAAGAAGAGAGGCGAAAAGCTGTTAAGTTTATTATCGAAAAAGCGTTTGAATACTATGAAAACGAAAAAGATATAGATATCGTCACCGGCAATATGGAGATGGATGCGATAATGCTGATACAGGAGTTTGAAAAAAGATATCCTGAGTCTCTTGACAGGCTTACATCACGGCTGCTTCAGTGGGGCGGCAACAGTGCCGGAAGAAAACTTGTAAATATAAACAGCGAAGGAATTGTAAAGCCTGATCCTTTTTTTCCGGTTTCTATAGGAAATATTTTTGAAAAAAGTTTTGATGAGATATGGCTGAATGAAAAAAGTGAACTTCTAAAAAAACTCAGAACTTTTCCAAGAGATATAAAAGGAAGATGTAAAGAGTGTAGATTCTTAGAAATATGCAACGGTGGATCCAGGCCGAGAGCATATGCTGTTACAGGCGATTTGTGGCAGGAGGATCCTTCCTGTTATCTTAAAGACGAAGAGATTTTTGAAAATGAACTGCCTGAGGCAGTAGGAATATAAAGGGGTAATAATGAGATATCTGCTTATTATAAGTATGTTTTTGACTTTTTTACTTGCTCATGAAAAAGTATTTGTTGTTGAGAGAGAAAATTCTGCTTTGGCAGTTATAGAAAATCACAAATTTAAAAACGAAATCAAAGATATGAGAGACTTTAATCATGCAGTTGTAAAATTTTACGATAAAGACGGCTATGCAATAACAAGAGACGGTTATGTTATAAAATTTGATCCGATCAATGAGAAAAAACTCAAAGAGTATAGAACAAGCAAAAGTGCAATCGGCTTTACAGTCACAAAAAACTATCTAGCAGTTGCGAACTATGACAACAAAAGTGTTGAAATTCTTGACCGAGACCTAAATCCTATTCAGACCTTCGAAACCGAGTCTAAAAATGTAGGGATAAAAGTCTATAAAAACTATCTTGTTTTTTCTTTGATGGATAAAGATGAGATATGGGTTTTGGAAGATAAAAATGAAGGAAAAGGCAAACCGAAGTTTGTTATAAAAAAAAGGTTTAAAAAGGTAGGTCAGGTACCCTTTGATGCAATGATAAATAAAAACCTGTATGTTGTTGGCTTTTTCAACTCTCCTTTCGTCGGTGTACTGAATCTTGACAATTTTGAATACCGTATAGTTCCGCTTGAACTTGGGCGAAAAGGAGTAGTTCTCAAAGTTCCGCATTTCGGTTTCTGGAGTATTTCCAAAGGCAAATTTTTCATTCCCGCTGTTGGAAACAACAAAGTATTTGTATTTGATCACGATTTTAGATTTATAAAAGCTATTGAAGTAGAAGGTAATCCTGTTTTTACCTCGCTTAGTCCGGATAGAAAATTTCTTGCAGTAACATTCAGCGGGAAAAAATTTCCAATAGTTCAGATAATAGATACAAAAACTTTAAAGATCAAAAAAAGATTTGATTTTGGAGGCACAGTACTTCATGTAAGATGGTCCAAAGAAGAGCCTCTTTTATATGTTTCAGTTAATGGAAACAGTGAAGTTGTAGGTATGAATACAGATAGCTGGAAAAAAGCGTTTTCTGTCTCTGTGCCAAAACCTTCCGGAATTTTTATATACGAGGTAAAGTGATATGGGAAAAGTATATCTGACAGGTGCAGGTCCTGGAGATATGGATCTGTTAACTATCAAGGCATTGAAAGTTATTCGAAATGCCGATGTTGTTGTATACGATAGACTTGTAAATCCTGAAATACTCAATGAAGCGCCCCAAGATGCTGAAATGATATATGTGGGAAAAGCTGATGGAAAACATACACTCCCTCAGGATGAAATAAACGAAGTTTTGTACCAGAAAGCTTTGGAAAAAGAGAATGTTGTAAGACTCAAAGGGGGCGATCCTTTTGTTTTCGGAAGAGGTGGAGAAGAAGCAAAATATCTTAGAGACAGAGGAATAGATTTCGAGATAATTCCAGGCGTGACGTCTGCAATTTCAGTACCTGCTTACGCGGGAATCCCTGTGACACATAGAGGTATTGCAGTCTCTTTCAGAGTAGTTACAGGACACGAAGCTCCAAACAAACAGAAATCACAGATAGACTGGAACTCATTTAGGTATGACGAGACTATAGTCTTTCTAATGGGATTACATAATCTGGCTAATATATGCGAAAATCTTATAAAAATAGGAAAAGCTCCAGATACTCCTTGCGCAGTTATTCAAGAGGGAACTACAAACAATCAGAAAGTAGCAGTCGGTACTCTTGAAAATATTGTCGAAACTGTAAAAAAAGAAGGTATAGGTACACCTGCTCTTATCATAGTTGGTCAGGTTGTCAGCCTCAGAGAAGATTTGAAGTGGTTCAGATAACTTCACCTTCTTTTCTGTCTCAATATAATATATCTTCTTAAGCAAAAAATTATTAACAAATTCTAATATTCCTCTAAAACCCCCATAATATGGGCATTATCGAAAAATTATTACCGTTAGATTTAGCTGTCACTCTTTTGTCATATCGGAAATTTTTAATTTTAAATTATGATACTTATCAGAAAATCATAAAAAAATCTCTCAAATCTTAATGTTGTTAAGTTTTGTTCAAGTCTTAGTAATATATAATGTTTTTAATACAAAATTAACATTTGAAAGGAGAAGCAATGGACTGGGTGACAAGATTCAGGAAGCTCCTGGGCGCTGCGATTGGGGTCTGTCTGGTGACGACACTTTCGACGGCGAGCAGCGAGCTTGAAAAGATTATGAAAAAGAGGGGGCTGACACAGGAAGACCTGCTTGCTGCTGCAAAAACTTACACACCGAGCGGAAAACATGACAAATATATAGTTTTCAGTTCAGGTGGACAGTCAGGGCAGGTTATAGTCTATGGAGTGCCTTCTATGAGAATCCTGAAATATATCGGTGTTTTTACTCCTGAGCCTTGGCAGGGCTGGGGATATGACTCTGATACAAAAAAGATTCTCGAGCAGGGTTATTATCATGGAAAACCTATCACATGGGGTGATACTCACCACCCGGCAATTTCCGAAACGGATGGAAAATATGACGGAAGATGGCTTTTTATCAATGATAAAGCAAATCCTAGAATCGCGGTTATAGACCTTCATGACTTCGTAACAAAGCAGATAGTCGTTAATCCCGTTTTCAAATCCGATCACGGTGGAGCTTTTGTTACGCCTAATACGGAATATGTTATAGAAGCGTGCCAGTATGCTGCGCCTTTTGATAACAACTATCATCCTATCGAAGAGTATGCGGATGTATATAGAGGCGGAGTCACAATGTGGAAATTTGACAGGAAAAAGGGAAGAATTGTTCCGGAAAAATCCTTTACAATTGAAATGCCGCCTTATATGCAGGACCTTAGTGACGCCGGAAAAAATATGAGCTACGGATGGGCTTTTACAAACTCTTTCAACTCTGAGATGTATACAGGTGGTATTCAAAAAGGTCTTCCTCCTTTTGAAGCCGGTATGAGTAGAAATGATACAGACTATCTTCATGTATATAACTGGAAAAAACTTGCAGAACTTGCTAAAGATCCTAAAAATGTAAAAATCATTAACGGACATAAGGTAATACCTATAGAGGTAGCCGTAAAGCATGATGCACTTTTCCTCATTCCTGAGCCAAAATCTCCACACGGTGTAGATGTTGATCCAACAGGTCAGTATATTGTTGTTTGCGGTAAACTCGATACTCATGCAACCGTTTATGACTTTAAAAAGATTATGAAACTAATCAAAAATAAAGAATATGTGGGAAAAGATCCTTTCGGTATTCCTATACTAGATCTAAAAAAATCTATACACGGTCAGGTTGAACTAGGACTTGGACCTTTGCATAGCCAGTTCAGCCCTGTAGATGGAGAGATATATACCTCTTTGTATGTGGATTCTCAGGTTGTCAAGTGGAACTTTAAAACTTTGAAAGTTATTGATAAGATCAATGTTAACTATAACATAGGTCACCTATGTGGTATGGAAGGAAAAACTGCCGATCCTCAGGGTGAATATATCATAGCATTGAACAAACTGGCTATAGATAGATTCAACAACATCGGACCTCTGCATCCGCAAAACCACCAGTTGATTGATATAAGCGGCAAGAAGATGCAGCTTCTATACGATATGCCTTTGCCACTTGGTGAACCGCATCAGGCTGTTGCTATAAGAGCGAGCAAACTTCATCCGGAAGTCAGGTATCCGATGGGAACAAATCCATTTACCGGTGAACCGCATGAAGGAAAAACTCTTGCAGGACAAGAGAGGATAGAGAGAAAAGGAAACCATGTTTATGTTTATGCAACTATGGTTAGAAGCCATATCAATCCTGAACATATTACAGTTAACAAAGGCGATAAAGTAACGATTTTCTTGACAAACCTTGAGCGTGCGGAAGATGAAACACACGGATTTACTGTAGACTGGTACAATGTTCATGCTTCTTTGGAGCCTGGTAAAACAGCAAGAATAGATTTTGTTGCTGACAGAGAAGGTGTATTCCCGTATTACTGTACAGAATTCTGTTCAGCCCTTCACCTGGAGATGATGGGATACCTATTAGTAAAAGATCCTAAGAAAAAATATGTCTCTGCTCAAAAAGTAAAACTCAAAAAAATGAGCAAAGAAGAGCTCATGAAAGAGTATAAGAAAATTGTTGCAACAAACAAAGCGACTGACGAAGTTATCCAAAGCGTTGTGAAGTTCCTAAAAGAACACCATTATGAGAAGTATCCGCTTGTAAAACAGCTTGTAGTTGATGCTCTCGATCAATACGGAAAAATTCCAGAGCAGAAAAAGAAAGCTGACGAAGCGTTTAAAAAAGGAGATATTGAAAAAGCGATTCTCTTTGAAAATATGATTTGGCAATACATGGTTAAAACTGCGGATATGGGTATTAGAGCGAAAGATCTTCTTGTTAGAAAAATTGCTACTCCTATGAGTGAAGCAGCAAAAAGAGGTGAAGTAGCATTTAAAGAAGGCGGATGTAACGGATGTCACGTTATAGGAAAAGTAAGCTCCGGTCCTGACCTTACAGGGGTACTTTCAAGACATGAAAACGGAGAAAAATGGGTATTTGAATTTATCAAAAATCCTGAAAAATTCTATAACGATCCGTATGTAAAAGCTATGATAGACTACTTCAATCTCAAAATGCCTAATCAAAATATGAGCGACCAGGAGATAAAAGATATAATCGAATATCTCAAATGGGTCGATGAGAACGCAAATCTCTTCTAAAAAAGCGGGGGAATTCCCCGCTTTTAACTTCAAATTTCCATCATATATTTTTATCAAGCTCATAAATTATTTATATTAATATTAGAAAAACGAATGATTTTGATAAAAATATTTGATTTATATCAACCCTGTTTTATGTAAATGATTGTAAAATACAAAATAATTCAATACCAAAAAGGAACAATTATGAGCAGTTCAAAAATCAAATATAAGATTTTTGCGGGCATTGCACTTGGTATTTTACTTTTTTGGTTTACTATACCGGCTGTTTTAACCCATGACATTCCGGATCTGGTAAGAGAAGGCAAAGCGGATAAAATTCCTGAAATTGCCTATAAAGTGTGGAATTTTTACCAAAAAGGAAGATATGTAAGTCCCAATACCCCAAAAGATGCAGTGGGTGATCTGAAGAAAATGATAGAAGAAAATGCTGAAATAGGAGCAGCAACTGCACCTATATGGTACGTCTCTCTTGAGGCTCCCAACTACCCAAAAGATGCCTTTCCGGAAGGGATTCCGGTCTATTATCATTTTGACGGTTTCAGCGGCGATATACATGAGATGAATACGATAAACCACTTTATCGGTATGGATCCTATGGAGAGAGGTGCACCTTATCTTAGAGCCATAGCGCCTTATGTATTGGTATTGCTTTCGTTCGCTTATGTTCTTTTTATTTTGTATGACTGGAAAATACTTAATTTTATAATGTATATAGCAGTTTTGTTACCGGTGATTTTTCTGGGATTTTATGCTTACTGGCTCTATTGGTTCGGCCATCATATGCACGACTGGGGAGCATTCAAGATAAAACCGTTTATGCCGACGGTTTTCGGTGACGGAAAAGTTGCACAGTTTACTACGCACTCCTATCCGACTATAGGTTTTTGGCTTTTGATAGCTATAAGTGTTTTGACACTATTGGCAATAGTTTCAAAAAATAAAGCTCTTAGACAAAAAGGCAAGGAACAGTAATGAAAAAAATCCTGGTGCTTTTTATGTCGGCTTCCTGTATTCTTTTTGGAAAAAATCTGCTTCAGGAAGCTATTGACAAAGCTGCACCAGGCTCTTTACTTGAACTTCCGGAAGGCGAATATCACGGCAATATCATAATAACAAAACCTCTTATTATAGATGGTAAAAACAAAAAAGCTTTTATTATCGGAGAAGGTAAAGGTACGGTAGTAAAAGTAAGAAGCTCAAACGTTATTCTAAAAAATCTTACTATCAAAAACAGCGGTACAAGGCATGAAGATGTTGATGCTGGCGTATCTATCAAAGATTCTGATTTTTGTGAAATATTGAACTGCGATATTGAAGATACACTTTTTGGCATAGATTTACAAAATGTTCACAACTCTAAAATTATCGGTAATAAGATCAGTTCAAAACCTTTCTCTTTGGGGCTTAGAGGAGATGGGATCAGAGTCTGGTATAGCAATGACAATATATTTAGAAAGAATTCTCTTGTCAATTCAAGGGATTTTGTTGTTTGGTATTCGCATGGAAATATTATAGAAGAAAACTACGGGGAAAACTGCAGATATTCTCTGCATCTTATGTATGCGGGGAAAAATATAATAAAAAACAACTACTATGTGCATAACAGTGTGGGTATTTTTTTTATGTATTCACAGGATAGTGAAGCCGTTGGAAATACGATTAAAAATTCCCTTGGAAATACGGGAGTGGGGATAGGTCTGAAAGACGTCTCAAATTTTATAATTAAAAACAATACGGTTATATACTGTGCAAGAGGTTTTTATATCGACAGGTCTCCTTATCAGCCCGATATGAACAATACTATAGAAAAAAACAATATTTTATATAACAGCGAAGGTATACATTTTCACTCAATGAGTGTGGGAAATATAATAACGGATAATATTTTTAAAGGTAATATTGAAAATGTTATAAACGATACAAAAGAGGTAAAGATTTCACAAAATATATGGGATAGAAACTTTTGGGATGATTATGAGGGCTTTGACAAGAATCGAGATGGTTTTGGCGATACTCCGTATAATCTTTACTATTATGCTGATAAGATGTGGCTGTTCAATCCCAATGTAAAGTTTTTTTACGGCTCACCGGTTATATCGATACTCAATTTTCTTGCCAAACTTGCTCCTTTCTCGGAGCCTGTTTTACTTTTGACGGATAAGCATCCCAGAATGAAGGGGGAGATATATGACTAATGAGGATAAAAAGAGACGTGATTTTATAAAAAAAATGGCGGGACTCGGAGTTTTGGGACTTGCTGCTGCCGCTGGTATAATAGGCGGCAGATACCTCAAAACAGATAAGCTTCGTCTAAGACCTCCAGGTGCAGTTGATGAAGATGATTTTTTGGCGCTTTGTATAAAATGTGGACAGTGTCTGCAGGTATGTCCTTATGATTCTATAATACTTGAAGATTTGGAAGGGGGTGCCGGAGTTGGTACCGCATATATAGAACCTAGAGAGAGAGGATGCTATCTTTGCGAAGCATTCCCGTGCATACTCGCTTGTCCTAGCGGTGCTTTGGATCATGAGAAAGCGGAGATAAAGTATGTTCATATGGGCATGGCTGTGATAGCTGATGAGAGTGCATGTTTGGCTCTATATAACAAACCGGTCCCTGACAGTGCGATAGATAGAATATACGAGCATACAAAGGTATTGACAGATGAGGAAAGAGAGACAAAAAAGATAGAGGATATTCCAAATCCTTCTGAAAAAAGAGAACTTCAGGTAGAACTGCTTAAAAAACTAGAGAAGTTTAGAGGTAAACAGTGTACTATCTGTGCTGATTTGTGTCCTTATCACCCGGATCCGACTTTAGCAATAGGCATGGTGGCCAAAAACGGTGGATATATACCTGAAATAAGGGAAGCTTGTGTGGGTTGTGGAGCATGTGTGGAACTTTGTCCGACAGATGTGCTCAAAATTATCCCAAGAGCCACATATCAAGAAATCTATAAAAAGGCTTAAAAATGAGAAAGAGAATAAGCATAGCAGTCGTATTGTCTTTAGTGATCTTCTCTGTTTCCGGATGTGAACAGAAAGATAATAAAGAAAGTAAAGCAAAAGAGCCGGTCAAAGAGATAAAAATAACCGAAGGCGTTTTGAAACCTGGTCAGGAAAAAGAGAAAAAGTCTCTTGATAAAGGAGAATTTTACTACTCTTACAGTAAAGCGCAAGAGGAGAGAGAAGAGGAGATGCCAAGGAGTGAAATCGATGCTTATAAAAACATCCGTTCGCCCTATGAAAAAGTTCAGATATCTTTGATGGCAAAAAAACTTAGTAAAGATTTTCTTGTCAAATGCTCTCCATGCCATGATGACTATGCAAACGGTATTATAGGACCATCTTTGCTTGATAAAGATGGGGATTATATCTATAAAAGACTTACACAGTATAAAACGAAAGAGAAAGCAAATGTGTTGATGAAAGATTTGGTTGCTCAGATGGATGAAAAAGAGCTCAAATCTTTGGCTAACGAGATTTCAGAATTCAATAAAAAAATCAGAGAATTAAGGAATTAGCAATGATAAAACATATAATTGCTGGGGTGGCAGGTCTGCTTAGTATCGCTGCTATAGCGTATATGGCCTATCTTGATATTGAGTGTAGAAAGTTTGAACATATTAAAGAGATTATAGAAAAGTCTAAGATGGAAGTGCCTGTTTCAAAACAGCATGTACAGCCGGTTGCGAAAGAGCCGGTTGCTCAGGTAGAAGAAAAGCAGGAAGATGAAACTCAAAAGCAGTTAAAGGCTCTAAAAGAAAAAGCAGGTAATATCGCTGTTATAAAAGTAAGCCCCCTTTATAAAAAGAAGTGTGCTTCTTGTCACGGTGTAACCGGTGAAGGGATAATCGGTCCCAAACTTCTGGGTAAAAGCAAAGAAGAGTTATATTCAGCGCTTATAGATTTTAAGAGCGGTAAAAGAAAGAATTATGTTATGTACGGTCTTTTGAGTCAGCTGGATGAAGAGCAGTTAGAACAGCTTGCTGAAGAGATTTCTTCTTTCGAAGAAAAGTTAAGAAACAGATGATGTGTTTTTAAAAGGAGGGGGAATGGATAGATACAACTGGAGTGTAAAAGAACTGGTAAACGCTCCGCTTTTATCGACACTTTATTATAAAACGAAAGAGGGAAAAATCAGACCTTCATACAGAGCAGTTAGATGGTTTGTGGTATTTTTGATAAATCTTGCTTTTTTTCTTTCTTATTATCTTGATATACAGTTTCTTGAAGGAACGCTTAGCGGTTCAAGACTGCTGGGATTTCATCTGATCGATCCATTTGTAGCCCTTGAGATTTTAGCAGCGGAACATCATATACATACAAACATAATTATAGGAACATTGACAATTGTATTCTTCTATTTTTTTGCGGGAGGAAAATCTTTTTGTGCCTGGGTCTGTCCATATGGGCTAATAAGCGAAATAGGAGAGAGAATCCATCAGATACTGGTAAACAGACATATAATAAAAGAGAGAAAATTTGATCCAAGGGTAAGATATATTTTCTGGGCTATTTTTCTTGTTATGGCGGCAGTAGACGGATATCTGGTATTTGAAGTTATAAATCCCGTAGGGATTCTCAGCAGATTTTTTGTATACGGCTGGAGCTTGGCAATAATCTGGGTATTTGTTATACTTTTGTTTGAGATTTTTTTCTCACGAAGAGGCTGGTGCAAGTATGTTTGTCCGGTAGGAACAACATATAATTTTATCGGCTGGACAAGTGCTACAAAAGTTCAGTGGGATATGGACAAATGTGACCACTGTATGGCTTGTTTTGCGGTCTGTCCAGAAGACCATGTTCTTGAGTTTGCAAAAGCCAAATATGATGAAGATAGAAAAAAGAAGGGTATTACAAAAGAGTTTGTAAAAAACGGTGACTGTACTCTTTGTGCTAGATGTTTTGATGTTTGCCATACGGATGCATATAATTTTGAATTTAGGTTGAAAAATTTGATATGAGAGTAGAAATAAAAAATGTAACAAAAAAGTTTATGGGTGTAAAAGTACTTGACGATGTTACGCTTACTATAAAAAGTGGCGATAAAATCGCTATGATGGGGCCTAACGGAGCAGGTAAAACTACGCTTGTGCGTTCAATTCTGGGTTTTTACCATCTGGATGCCGGTTCTATAGAGATAGACGGATACTCTCCAATCAAAGAGCGAACCAAGGTATTGGAAAAGATAAGTTTTATACCGCAATTGCCGCCTCCTATAAAGCTGAGTATTACCGAACTTGCAGAGTATGTTTCCAAGAGTTCAAAAGTTGATACTCAAACTATATATAAAGAGGCTGACAGGATGGAGCTTGATATCCATAAACATAAAAACAAGCCTTTTTTCAAGCTTTCAGGCGGTATGAAGCAAAAACTGCTTATTGCTATTGCTTTGGCAAAAAAGAGTGATCTACTTGTTTTTGATGAACCTACAGCAAACCTTGATCCGAAGGCCAGAGAAAAATTCTACTCTCTTTTGAGTGAAATTGATGATAACTGCAGTACTATATACATTACACACAGGTTAGAGGAAATAGAGGGTTTGGTAAATCGGAAAATCTATATGGATTTGGGAAAAGTTGTTGAAGATGAGAAAGTTTAGTTCTTGGCTGTTTATCACAAGTTTGTTATTGATTGCCATAAGCGGGTGTGAGAAAAAGGATTTTACAAAAGAGCCGGCGATTGTTCACTGGGACAGAGATATGTGTGAACGCTGCAAAATGGCGGTTAGCGAGAGAAAATATGCGGCTCAGGTCGTAAATCCAAAAACCGGTAAAGCTTATAATTTTGATGATATAGGTTGTGTGATTCTTTGGTTTAAGGAAGAAAATATTCCATGGCAGAAAGATGCAAAAATATGGGTAAAAGACTGTAAAAGCGGCGAGTGGATAGATGCAAAAAGTGCAAAGTATACTACAGACAATATAACACCTATGGGATATGGATTTGGTGCACATAAACCCGGAACTGAACCGAAAAACAAAGAGACAATCGATTTTGAAGAGATGAAAAAAAGAGTTTTAAAAATAGGCAGGTAATGAAAAATCTATTATTAATAGCAAAACTGGATATTAAAGAGTCAATGCGTTCAAAATGGTTTTTAGTCTATCTCCTCGTATTCGGAGGATTGATGGCTCTTTTTTTTGTAACAGGGATTACAGACTCTGTTGTCATGGGTTTTACAGGTCTTAGCCGGCTTTTATTGGTGTATATGCAGGTTACTATAGTAATTTTACCTATTTTCATACTTATAACTACGGTCAAATCCATATCGGGAGACAGAGAAAGCAGTATATTGGAATATATGCTGTCTTTTCCCGTATCTTTGAAAGACTACTACTGGGGTAAAATGGCAGGTAGGTTTACAATTGTCTTTTTACCTGTAATTTTGGCTCTTCTTCTTGGTATTGCCTGGGGTATATTCAAAGGAGGAGAACTTCCCTGGAAAATGTTAATTTTATATACGGCACTTATATTTGCACTCTGTTTTGTTTTTCTGGGAATCGCTTTTTTTATATCGACTCTCGTAAAATCCCACGATGTAGCCTTGGGCGCTTCTTTTGTGGTATGGATAACACTGCTTGCTTTTATAGATATAGCGCTTATAGGGCTTATGCTTCAAAACAGGATTTCTGATGAGATTATTATTTTTCTGGCTCTTTTAAATCCTATGGAAGTTTTCAGAGTGGGGGCGATATCTCTTTTTGACCCGGAACTTACGGTCATTGGTCCAGTTGCATACTATATACTTGATACATTTGGTCATTCGTTGTTTATAGTGTTTTCTGTTGTTTATCCCATAGTTTTGGGCATGTTTTTTGCTGCTCTTGGGTATCTTTCATTCAAAAAAAGAGATCTGTTATAGGAGGGCAAATAATGATAAGAAATTTTTTGACTGCTGTTTTTACACTGTTTATGGTTTTTTCTTATTCACATGCAGGGGAAATCAAGATAAAAAACAAAGAGCTTGATCATGTTTATATGATCGATATTTCAAAACATCCCGAATTCGCCACAGAGATTGTTTTAAAAGACGGAAGAGTGATCCATTTTTGTTGTGTTAAAAGTATGATGGATTTCTATTTTAGACCATGGTTTTATAAAGAGTTTAATGTAAAAGATGCCAAAGAGATAAAAGAGATGTATGTACAGGATTATATGAGCGGGAAAAAAGTAGATGCCAAAAGCGCTTTTTATGTTTTCGGAAGCAGAATAGTCGGACCTAAAGGAGATGATCTTATACCTTTTGAAAATTATGAAAAAGCACAGCTTTTTACATTAAAACATGGTGGAAGTAGGATAATGCCTTTTGGAAAAATAACAAAAGGCCTTATAAAATATCTCGATATGCCTTAATGTTATAACTCTTTTGTCCCACTTTTGACATTCATCAATGAAAAATTTTTAAAAATTGCTAATATAGAAAGAAGATATGCAAAAGGTTTTATATGTTACGAATTTTTATCTTCTTTCTATTTTTTGTCTTAAATCTATCCGCTATGGAAGACTCCATACTCAGAGAAATTGCATTGAAGCGGGGGATGGGGCCGGTTCCGTCAGATTCTAAAAAACTTCTTCAACTGATGGGTTTAACTGAAGATTCGGTTACAAAGATAAAGATCGAACTTGGAAAAAAACTTTTTTTTGAAAAAAGGCTCTCAAAAAATGAAGATATAAGCTGTGCAACGTGTCACTCTTTTGAAAAAGGGGGAGCAGACGGTCTTCCTACAGCTATCGGTCACAAAGGTCAGGCTAATCCTTTTCATTTAAACTCTCCTACTGTATTTAATTCTGCACTTGCAAAACGATTTTTTTGGGATGGCAGGAGCCCATCTCTTGAAGATCAGGCCAAAGGACCTGTACAGGCACCTTTTGAAATGGCTGCAACACCTGAAATGGTAGTCCGTAGACTTCAAAATATCCCTGAATATGTGAGAATGTTTAAAAAATCATTCGGTAGCGAAAAGATCACTTTTGAAAATGTTGTTAAGGCCATTGCCATATATGAGAAAACACTTTTGACAAGAGGAAGTTTTGACAGGTATCTGGAGGGTGACGATACTGCTATCAGCGAAAAGGCAAAAAGAGGGCTTGAACTTTTTATAATGAAAGGGTGCAAAGGGTGTCATACGGGTATATCGGTAGGAGGGCAAAGTATTCAGAAATTTCCTCTCAGAAAATATAAAAAGTGGTTTAATGTGAGATTTGAAGGTAGCGAAAACTCAATTTTTCCAGATATAGTTGTGGAAGACTACTCTTTTCCTTTTAAGAATGTGGGTGGTTTTAGAGGAAAAGATGGTACAAAAAGATTTAGAGTGCCTATTTTGAGAAATGTGACCAAGACAGCCCCTTATTTTCATAACGGAGCCGTTAAAAATATAGAAGAGGCGGTCAGGATAATGGGAAAACATCAACTCGGTATAGACTTTAGCAAAGAGGAGATAGATAGTATAGTCGAATTTTTAAAAACTTTAGAGGGCGAACCGGTTGATTACCGGTTCTGATTTTTTTCAAGACCGAAAAAATCGAGTACAAACCGAAGCTCTTTTTCGTCTTTTATCTCTATCGTTTTTACTGTCTTGTTGTTATCATCGAGAACGCGAATAGTATTCCCTTCAAGTTTGATATGATCTTTTCCCCATTTTTTGAGAAGATCATCAAAAACAATAAAAACCTTTGCATTTGCAACATCTATATCTTCTCCGGTTTTTTTGTTTACTATATCAAGACCCCCGAACTCTTTTGTTATTTCATACGGAAAGTACTCTAATATCTCGTTATATATTCTTTTGTTCTTTGGCTCAGGCATATTCTGATACAGAAAAGCGAAACTTAAAAACAGAAATATAAATAGAAATCCGTACATCATCTTTCTACTAAACATTTTCATCCTTTTTGATTATATTTTTTTCCACGTAATCTTTAGCCTTCTCTTCTAGAAGTTTTTGTCGCTCTTTACCTTTTGGCAACTTTTTTCTTATCTCTTTCATCTCTAGTAAAAATTCAGTTATATTTTCCGGTATAAGTTTTTCAATGGCACGTCTTAGATATTTGGCAAGAGCAGGGGAGAAACCCGATGTTGAAAAAGCAATCACAAGAGGCCCTCTTTTTATATAGGAAGGAAATATAAAATCGCAATAATCTACCGAATCGACGCTGTTGCATAGTATCCTTTCATTTTGACACTCTTCATATATCTCTTTTTGAAGATTTATATCGTCAACCGCAACGATTACGATATCAAAACCTTTTATATCACCTTTTTTATATTCTCTTTTTAGAAGTGTTATATCGCCCTTTTCTATTAGATTTTGCGTATTTCTATCGATTTTAGGAGCTATAACGGTGATGTTAGATGTAAAATCAAGTAGATGACCTATCTTGTCACCGGCAATTTTACCGCCACCGATGACCAATATTTTGCTTTTATCAAGTTTTAAAAGTGCTGGGAAAAAAGACATTAGGCTCCTTCGGTGGAATTTGTTTTCTTATATGATAAGATACTGAAATGTTATCATATTAAACTTTTAAACCATTTGATGGCAATCAAGGAAAAGAGTCTGAAATGATATTAAAATCTATAAATAAAACAAGAAGGTTTAATGATGGAAAAAGATTTTCTTAACATAATACAGAAAAATTTTCCCGTTTGCGAACATCCTTTTAAAGAGTTGGCAGAGCAGCTGGGAGCAAGTGAAGAAGATGTACTGAATATTTATAAAAAGTTCAAAGATGAGAAGATAATAAGACAGACATCTGCAATTTTCGATACAAAATCTCTTGGGTATAGATCATCTCTCGTGGCTTTTAAAGTAGATGACATTGAAAATGCCGCCGCAATAATAAATGAACATCCAGGAGTTAGTCACAATTACGAAAGAGATAATGAGTACAATCTCTGGTTTACTATCGCGGTTCCTTCCGATTCTTTGCTGGGACTTGAAAAAAGCGTAGAGATACTTGCACAAAAAACAGATGCCAAAGAATACATTATCCTTCCCACAAAAAAGATGTTTAAAATTTCAGTTCAACTTGATGTAAAAGGTGACAGGTCAAAAAAAGAGAAATTAAAGAGAAGAGAGAAGATTGACCTTGAACTGAATGACTTTAGAATGGAACTTATAAAAAGACTGCAAAAAGATATAGAGCCTGTAAAATCGCCTTTTAAATATATCGTAGATGAACTTGGAATCGATTACGATACTCTTTCCAAAGAGGCTGAGCTTTTGAAAAAAGCCGGTATTATGAGAAGATTTGCGTCTATTTTATATCACAGAAATGCCGGATTTAAAGCAAATGCAATGGTTGTTTGGAAAATACCCGAAGAGAAAGCCGAAGAGATAGGAGAAAAAGTTGCAGCTTACAGTGCGGTAAGTCACTGCTACCTAAGACCGGTATATCCTAACTGGCCGTATCCTCTTTTTTCAATGATTCATGGAAAAAGCAAAGAAGAAGTAGAAGATGTGGTAAAAGATATATCTGAAGAGACAGGTATAAAAGAGTATAGTTATCTCTATTCGACAAGAGAGTTCAAAAAGCAGAGAATCGATTATTTTTCGCCTAAATTTAAAGAATGGGAGTTAAAATATGGTTGATTTTTTAAAAGAAGAAGCGATATATCTGTTTATTGTCGCTTTTATAATGGTGATTACGATTATAGTTACTACTAGGCCTTTTATGCCGCCGAAAAGTAGAAAAATAGGTATTCCTCTCGTATTTTCCATATTGACTCTGCTTCTTGTATCACACTATTTTATGAGAAAAGCAAATATGAAAGAAGTAAGAGAGGCTTTTGAACATAACAAAACGATTTTATGTGTTGATAAAACAAACAGAGCTTCTGGCCAGGTTGTTATAAACAAACAGGCGGACTGGAAACTGGAAGGGGATACCTTTATGCACCCGGAATTTCCCAGAGGATATAACATTAGGCAGTGTATCGTAGAGTAAAAGTGGGTAATATGAAAAAAGTGCTATATTACTTCTACTTCGTTCTATTTTTTTTAACTGAGCTCTATTTGTATTTAGATAAAAATGCAAAAAACAGAACAAAAAAAAATTGTCACACAAAAATCATCTTTATAAGATACAATTATATCTGAAAAATCATTTTGAGGGGATTGCATGGAACTGCCCAAAATTATAATCAAAAGAGACGGCTCAACTGAAGAGTTCAGGGCTTATAAGATAGAAGATGCCATAAAAGCGGCCTTTGACAGTGTTCTTGTGCCTTATGACAGAAGAGTGTTCGAAAGCGTTTTAGTTAGAATTTCTTTCGATACGGTTAAAGCTGTAGAAGAGATACAGGATATCATCGAATATGAGCTTTTCAGATGCGGTTATTTTGATGTGATGAAGTCATTTATCACGTACCGCTTTCTTCATAAAATACAAAGAGAACATATAGCCGGTCTTACAGATGACACTACATTTATAAACTGTACTCAGAGTGTGGAAGAGTATATAAACGGCAGCGACTGGCGTATAAATGCAAATGCCAACACAGGATATTCCAATGCCGGACTTGTAAATAACCTGGCAGGAAAGGTTATAGCAAATTTCTGGCTTGACAAAGTATATACGAAAGAAGAGGGCTATGCTCACCGAAACGGTGACTATCATATCCATGATCTTGACTGTCTTACCGGATATTGTGCCGGATGGAGCCTAAGGGTTCTGCTGAACGAAGGATTCAACGGAGTAAGGGGAAGGGTAGAGAGTACGCCTCCAAATCATTTCAGAACTGCTTTGGGACAGATGGCAAATTTCCTTGGGATTTTGCAGAGTGAATGGGCCGGTGCCCAGGCATTCAGTAGTTTTGACACGTATCTGGCTCCTTATGTTTTCAAAGACAAATTAAGTTACGAAGATATAAAAGAGGCAATTCAAAGTTTTGTATACAATCTAAATGTTCCGGCAAGATGGGGTCAGTCACCTTTTACAAACATTACAATTGACTGGACTGTTCCAAATGATCTAAAAGACCAGATTCCGACAAAAAAAGATGAACATCTTTTCAAGTATGTAAATGATGAAGAGTTGAAAAAACTTGCCAGAGAAAGGGGCGTAGAGAGGCTCACAGATCTTACATACAAACATTTTCAAAAAGAGATGAATCTCATAAACAGAGCTTTTTATGAAGTTATGACAGAGGGTGATAAAAACGGGCAGCCTTTTACTTTTCCTATCCCTACTGTAAATATAACGGAAGATTTTGACTGGTATGGTGAAAATACCGATATTCTTTTTGAGAATACGGCGAGAATAGGTTCTTCTTATTTTCAGAATTTCATAGGCAGCCAGTATATACGGGACCCGGAGACCGGAGAACTTAGAGAAAATCCTGAAGCCTACAAACCAAACGCGGTAAGAAGTATGTGCTGTCGTCTGCAACTTGATCTCAGGGAACTTCTGAAAAGAGGTAATGGTCTTTTTGGAAGTGCGGAGATGACGGGAAGTATTGGAGTTGTCACTATAAATATGGCTAGACTCGGATACAGATTCAAAGGTAATAAAAAAGCTCTTTACAAAGAGCTTGACAGACTTATGGATCTTGCTAAATCGACTCTAGAGAAAAAAAGAGAATTTATAAATGTAATGTTTGAAAGGGGACTTTATCCGTATACAAAAAGATATCTGCCTAATTTCAACAACCATTTCTCTACCATCGGAGTAAACGGTATGAACGAAATGATAAGAAACTTTACAGATGATAAAACGGATATAACACAAGAAGATGGTATAGAGTTTGCCATTGAGATATTGGACCATATGAGAGATAGGCTCAAAGAGTATCAGGAAGAGACCGGAAATCTTTACAATCTCGAAGCGACTCCTGCAGAAGGGACTACATACAGATTTGCAAAAGAGGACAAAAAAAGATATCCAGATATCATACAGGCAGGTTTTGGAGAAAATATCTACTACACAAACAGTTCGCAGATACCTGTCGGGCATACTGATGATCCATTCGAGGCATTGACTCTGCAAGACGACCTCCAGTGTAAATATACCGGCGGGACAGTTCTGCATCTATATATGAGCGAAAAAGTAAGTTCTGCAGAAGCTTGTAGAAAATTGGTGAAAAATGTGATAGAAAATTTCAAACTGCCCTATATAACAGTTACTCCACTTTTTTCTATATGCCCTAAACACGGTTATCTGGAAGGAGAGCATGAATATTGTCCGAAGTGTGATGAGGAGCTTATTGAAGAGTATCTAAAAAAAGAAAATCAAAGAGTTGAAGGTTGATGGGCTATTTTGAATGTTGACCTGACTTGTTGTGTATAAATTTTGAAAAACCAAACCAAAAAGGAGGTAGTGTGATGAACAGAGAGGATATCTTGGAAGTGTTAAAAAACAGAAGAACAAAGTGCATGGTTTATACAAGAGTAATGGGTTATCATAGACCGGTAGAGAGTTTCAATATAGGAAAAAAAGGAGAGCATAAAGAGAGGAAGCAGTTTAAAGAGACTAGATGCAAGATAGTGGCCTGAAGCTGCCTATATATGATATAACTTCTTTTACTCTTCTTGATTTTCCAGAGTTGCCAGCCTGCATAATATGGATTGCAGGCTGCAACATGAGATGCTCTTACTGTCATAATCCTGGCATTGTTTTTGGAAAAGGCCGAAAATCTGTCGATGATGTAAAAAAATTTCTGAAATCCCGTAAAAATCTTCTGGAAGGTGTAGTGATTTCCGGTGGAGAATGTACTTTATATAAAGATATCGTACCTTTTTGCCAGATGGTTAAAGAGATGGGTTTTAAAGTAAAAGTTGATACCAACGCAAGCAATTTCGAAATACTGAAAGAACTCGCCGATAATAATCTTGTTGATTTTTTTGCTATCGATTTTAAGGCTCCGAAAGAGAAATATAAAGCAATTACTGGATATGATGGATATGAAAATCTTCTAAAAAGTATAAAATATCTTATACAAAAGAAGATAAAGTTTGAAGTAAGAACTACAGTCCATACATCATTGCTCGATAAACATGATATAATGAATATAGCGAAAATATTGCATTCTTTTGGATACAGTGGTAAATACTGCATCCAGAATTTTAGAATTAGCGAAAAGATGATAGGCGAACTCGATGACCAGATGCAGACTCTAGATATATCGTCACTGAATCTGCCGGTCGAGTGTGAGTTTAGAAATTTTTGATCGTTTCATAGCCGAAAACGGTCAGTTTTATAAGGCACAAAGGACATACGATGTCGCTTGCCGATTACAAAATAATCATGATCCACGGTCTTGCTTCAAAACCCCCAAAAGAAGATCTGTTAAACTACTGGAAAAAATGCATAATAGAAAACATTGCCCAATATGACAAGGAACTCTCAAGACAGATGCAACAAGATCATGAGTTATTCGAAATGGCATATTGGGCGAATGTGATACCGAATCATATAGAAGAGGATCCCAAAAAGCTTGAAAGACCTGTTCAAAAAATAATAGAGATAAGAAAAAAGATGGGAGACTCTTTTCATACTCCCAAACCGATGTCGAAAGTTAAAGCTTTTTGGAAAAATCTTGGTGTGGAAGCTATAGATATTGTTACAAATGTCTTGACTGTAAAAGATGATGTCCTAAAAAAATCTCTGCTTGAGATAAAACTATACTGGGACGATCAATATATCGCAACGAATATAAGACAGATACTCGCTTCTGTTCTAAGAAAAGCTCTGAGAGAAAATAAAAAAGTCATAATTATAAGCCATAGCATGGGGACTTTCATAGCATATGACGTACTTTGGAGGTTTTGTCATCACAGAGATGAAGAGGATATGTGGGATAAAAGAGTTCATACTTTCGTTACCATGGGCAGTCCTCTGGGCGATGAGATGATACAGGACCTTATGCTTGGTAAAAGATATGGTTTTAAAACAAAACAAGGAGCACTTTCCAATATCGACTATTGGGCTAACTTTGCAGCACTAGGAGATATAGTATGCCACGATCAGACTCTTACAGATGAGTTTAGAAGAACGGAAGGACTTAAGGATTTTAGAGATTATAAAAGACTTTATAATCCTTATAAAAATGAAAGAGGTAAAGCAAATCCTCATAAATCGTACGGTTATCTGCTTCAGCCGAAACTTGCAAAAACATTGCTGAGATTTTTCGGCAAATTGGAGTGGTGATATGTGCAGATATAAGCGTCTGTTGATTCAGACATTTGGGTTGGAAATATGGCCGTTAAAAAAACCGCTTCAGATTGCGCTACAGGATATATTGAGGATCAATGTGGATTTTTTAAGTGACATGCCAGTTCCGGCATCAGCATATAACCATAAAAGAAGCCAGTTTCTTGCTGAGAAATTTCTCGAGATTCTGGTACTGAAAAAAACTTTTGATAGTGATATGGTTTTGGGTATCGTTGATGTAGATTTGTATGAACCGGGTCTCAATTTTGTATTTGGATTAGCTTCATATGAGATAGGAGTAGGGATCATATCTTTGAAACGTCTTTCAAATACTTTTTATGGTCTAGAGAATAATGAAGAACTCTATTTTAAAAGAGTTCTTACTGAAGCTGTACATGAAATCGGCCATATCCTTGGACTTCCCCACTGCCCGGATGTAAAATGTGTTATGCATTTTTCCAACTCTATTGCCGATACAGACAGGAAAAGCTATCATTTTTGCAAAAACTGCCAGGAAAAAGCTAGTAAAGTTTTGTGTATGGATGATTTTATTTAGAATGTTTTTATTCTATTTTAGTTTCAAACCATATTCAAACTATAGGGATATACTAAAGCTTATGGAATATTGTTTTAAATTCTAAAATGAATTATTGCTATTTTCGAAAAGCCCATTTAAATGTATTACATCATATGTATCGGTTGAATTACATATCGCTCTCAACCGCAATATTGCAAACCGTACATTTCAATACATCATATGTATCGGTTGAATTGACCGTCGTTTTCATATTGCATTGAAAGAAATTCCATTTCAATACATCATATGTATCGGTTGAATGCTGGAGGAGTCAAAACCAGCTGGAAGCAGTTTCAATTTCAATACATCATATGTATCGGTTGAATTTTTATGTCCGCTTCGCATTTTGCTATCTCTTTATCATTTCAATACATCATATGTATCGGTTGAATGCCTTTCGCGCTTTGAGTGCCTCTTTTGTCCTTTGATTTCAATACATCATATGTATCGGTTGAATTTTTATATCGTCATGTGAAAGGTATTTGAATTTGAATTTCAATACATCATATGTATCGGTTGAATCATAATGTTCCTTTATAAACGCATTCTATATATTTCATTTCAATACATCATATGTATCGGTTGAATAATAATAGGCTTAATACACGACAAAGGTTTTAAGTAATTTCAATACATCATATGTATCGGTTGAATTTAAAAGAGAGGATAGAGAATATATTATGCTTGAATAATTTCAATACATCATATGTATCGGTTGAATATGCAATATAAACTCGAACTGGTTGTAAACGCTTTTGAATTTCAATACATCATATGTATCGGTTGAATTTGAAAAACTAAATCGTTTCGAATTTCTAAAGATCGAATTTCAATACATCATATGTATCGGTTGAATTCATATTGCAAAGGCACAAATTTAAACTTTCCGTCATTTCAATACATCATATGTATCGGTTGAATACATAAAAGTATAGCAGAAAAAGTAGAGGAGGCAATAATTTCAATACATCATATGTATCGGTTGAATAACAGTATCGGCAAATTTTTTATCGTCAAATATCAATTTCAATACATCATATGTATCGGTTGAATGAAATAGTCGGAAATAGCACGTGCGACTGATGTCAATTTCAATACATCATATGTATCGGTTGAATTTGAGGATATAGTTACAAGAAAAACAGGAGAAATTATATTTCAATACATCATATGTATCGGTTGAATTAGAGGACTCTTTAAATTCGGAGATGTTTCAATATTATTTCAATACATCATATGTATCGGTTGAATAGCCAGACCTTGCAGGGTACGAGGTACACGCAAGCATTTCAATACATCATATGTATCGGTTGAATTAGTCAAACTTTTCGCTTATTAGAGCCGCTATTTCCATTTCAATACATCATATGTATCGGTTGAATACTTTTTTATTTCAAACAACCTCTCGACTACGGCTATTTCAATACATCATATGTATCGGTTGAATCAGATGTTAATCGACATAAATGGAGCTGGGATTTAATTTCAATACATCATATGTATCGGTTGAATAGGCATAGGAACGCTTGAAAAAGCACTATTGGAGTAATTTCAATACATCATATGTATCGGTTGAATGCAAAGCCCAGCCTGTATTACTAATAAATTTTACTCATTTCAATACATCATATGTATCGGTTGAATTGGAGGAAGTATCTATCGAAAACGGACAGATTGTTTAATTTCAATACATCATATGTATCGGTTGAATCCGAGCGTTTTAAGCTGTCCGGTCATCATGTCAAATTTCAATACATCATATGTATCGGTTGAATAAAGATATTATGGGATGATCGGTATATAAAAATTTATTGAAAAACCAATTTTTAGGGAATATACATTTATTTTTCCAATCTTTTTCATCTTTTTTAACAATAAAATGTCAAAGAGCGTGTAAATACCATTTTATCATTACTTTGAACTATTTGCAATAAAAAGAGGATGGAAAAATCATATAAAAAAAGATTCTCCATCTTTTTGTTGAGTCCCGATTTTTTCTTCTTCAAAAGCAGCAGCATTTAGAAGTTTTATGATAGAAATAAAATCAAGTTTTTCATCTATAACTTGTTTTAATTCATTGGAAAGCTTTAATAGCTTTGAAGGGGTTATAGTACCTCTAAAAACACTTTTTTGATGATGTTTCAGATACTTTTTGCATATTTTAAAGACTTTTGCTACTCTGTATTTGCCGGCCTCACTTTCTTCATCAGCTATATCATACATCAAGAAAATATAATTATATTTGTAGTTTTTCATGATTTTTCTTTTAGAGAAAAAGGTTTGAATTCTTTATTTTCTAGTAAAAATTTTATGAGTTTGTAACCGTCGATTTTTATGGTATTTTGATAGCTGATCTTTCTTTTTAGTTTCTTATGATGAAATTTCTCATTTAGACGCTCTTCCAGTGCCTGTATAAAGATTTTTTTACCGGTTTCATTTAAAAGAGCAAAATTAAGTTTTTTATCGAAATGTTTATGAATCTGAATTTTTTTTCGATTTACAAGTTCAAATATAGTTTTAAAAACAATAATTGGTTTAAAAGCTTCACTTATATCAAGGCTCAAACTGAATCTTGCTTCTCTTGGTTCATGTAGATAGCTTATTGATTGATTTAGGTGAGTGTGATACAGGGCCGTTATTGTTTTTGTATACAAAATAGTATTTCCAAAGCTTATTAGGGCGTTTATCGGATTGTCAGGAGGGCGTTTGACTCTTTTGTTCAATAGAAAATCCTCTTGTAAAAAATGTTTGAAACTGTCATAAAATCTATTCCATATTTGTCCCTCGATAAAGAGTATCTGCTTTATGTGCAGATCTTTTTTGAGCATATTTTTTACATCTGTTCTTAGCCAATCGAGGTAGATTTTTAGCTCTTTTTTACCATGGCGATAATAATGATATAGAATTTCATAGATATTTTCTGCAACAGTTTCTACAATAGCTTTTGCGATTTGAAGACGCTTTTCTATATATGCCATAGACTGTTTTATAGTAAGATTCCCGCTTATGAGGTAATCTTTTGGATAGAAACTGCCGCTATAGTATCCATAGTAATTGAAAAAATGCAGAGTTATACCGGCTTTTGCTATAAAGTCCAAAAATTTGGAATTAAAGCTGATTTCGTTGAAAAAGTAGATCTCTCTTACCCCTTCAATAGGGAGATAAAACCATCCTTTTTCGTTTTTAAAAGCTATAGAGTTGTCTTTTCTTTTTAGCTCTCCCATAGAAAAAATATATTTTGTTTTTGGCATGGATTGTCCTTAGATAAAACAGTATTCGAAAAAAGCGCAATTTTTACATTTTTTATCAAATTTTGGATCCGGTGGATACTCTTTTGTAATTAGATTTTCAATCTTATCCATAATATCAGTCAACATTCTTTCTTTTTCTTCATTTAATTTGATAATGAAATTTTTTTTGTTTTGCTTTCTTTTTTCAAATATTTCCAAACGTCCCTTTTTGTCCAAACCTTTCTGTTTCAGAATATACAGATATAAAAGTAACTGCCATTTTGCAGCTTCGAGATCACTGTCGCTTTTTTTCACCTCTACTACAAAATCTTTTGTGATTTTGTCAAGCTTTATATTCTCGAAGCTGACCTCATTCACTTTGTCTTCTCTGATCTCGTGTAATACTTTGCCTATCCTTACCTCTTCGCTGTTATCTTCAAGATTTATACGGTTTGCATGAAGCCAGAGCTGAGTTTTGCAATGAAAATAGTAGTTTATAAAAGTGCCGGTTACCATTTTTAAGACCTTAATGTTTCTATAACGGAATTTAAGTATTTATGTTTGATGTTAATAAAATTAAGGTTATACATTATGCAAATAGCATCTATAAGACTATCTTTTAGTTACACATATTTACTTTTCTATATAAAAAGAACTTTTGTAGAAATATCCTAATCAATCTATTACGCTTTTTTTTCACAGTTTATATTTCAGTTATAAAGCAAAAATGAGAAAGTTTTAATCATAATATTTCAAATTCACAGTTCAGTTTTTCCAAAAATTTTTTTCTGTTAAATTTTAGATTTTCGTCTATGAAATCTTCATATTCATTTATAAGATATATTCCGCAGCACATATCACTATAAATATCTATTTTTTTTATAAATTGAAGATTGAATGTAAAAAACTGCATCAAATAGTTGAGTTTTGATCTTTCAATCTCTTTTTTTGCAAAGTTTTCTATATCGTTTAGTCTTTTAAATTCTTCCCAGATCAGTTTACCATCAAGATGATTTTGCAAAATAAATCTTTCGTCAACTTTTTCAAATATCTTTTTATATATCCCATCAAGAGGTATTTTGTATGGAAAAAATATTGTTAAGTGTTGAGTTTTTATTAGTTTCATCTCTTTTTCTATCTTGTCAAATTCTAGTTCTCTTACACTTTTTAAAAAACTCTCTATTTTTGATGTAAAGCCTATGTAGCTTTCTTCTTTTTTCTTAATGAGATTTAAAACCATCTCATAAAATCTGTCGAAATCCTTTTCTAAAAATATATTTCTAATGTTTTTATTTTTTAAACTGAATGCAAGCCTGTTGTCACCTCTGTATACAGAGGCTGCGTCATCCATATCGAAAAAATAGACTTTTCCTTTTTTTAGTGCATTTCTGTTTATTCGTCCTAAAAATTGTTCGTCGCTATCTAAAACAGATATGTCTTTGAGTCCCAAATCCATATCTATATCTACACCAGCTTCTATTACCTGAGTTGCAACTACAATTATTTTTTTGGCTTTTTTTGTTCTGTTTATGACATATTCTCTTATTAGTTTATTGTCATCTCCACTAAGTTCATATATTTCGTAACCTTTCATATCTTTGATGAACTCATAGAACTTTCTTGCAGTATCTTTTTTGATAAATTCTATAAGTACTTTATCATTACCAAGTATAATCTTTTTTAAATCACCAAACTTCACATCCTTCTGGAGAAGTGAAAAGTCTATATCAACCCTGTCTTTGAAAAGTGAGTGTGTAAAATACTTTTTGCTGTCAAGAAGTTCTACAAAAATATCTTTATTTTCCAAAAAGGAATCTATCTTTGGTAAAGTTGCAGACATTATAATGATTTTGATATTTAGCAGTTTTGCATATTTTTCGAAAAACTCGGCCATATACCACCAAAGGTTATTGTTATAACTTTGTATTTCATCTATTATTATTATGCTGTTTGCAAGCTGCCAAAGGGGAAAGTTTGCTTCTTTTCCAGTTCCAAAAAGGATATCAAAGAAGTTCACATGAGTTGTTAAAATAAGTGGATAATGATAAAAGAGCCTGTTTAGATAAACCTTTTCATACTGTAAAGTGTCTTTTTCTTCATCTTCGATAATTGGTGTTATAGAGTTTATTACCATAAAATTGAGACTTCGGAAAATCTCTTTTATCTTGCTTCTGGTCTGTTCTACCAGTGTATTAAATGGGAAGATATAAAATATTTTATTGACATTTTCAAAACTTAGTGCCAGATTCAATGAAATCAGAGTTTTCCCTGCACCTGTAGGAGCTTTTAGATAAAAGATATTTTTATCGAGATTTTTTAGCAGAGTCTTTTCTGCTTCCAAAAACATTTCGCTTCGAAGTTTATCTATTGGCTTTTGATAGTTTTTTGCTCTTACGTTTCTAACTATCTTAAAGTTTTCAAACTCTTTTTTAAGCTCTATAATATTCACTTTGCCAAAATCATCTGTTACAATTTCGCTCATATATTGTAAAGTGGCATAGTAATCACTACTGATTAATAATGAAAATATAAACTTTGTAACTATATATATGCTGATATCGAACTGATCTGGTTCAAGATTAAAACTCTCGAAGTCTTTTATTTCATCTCTCAGTTCGTTTTCAATCTCTTCTATGAAATCTCTAAAATTTGCCAAACTTGAGTGGTGTTTCGAGATAATATAAGATAGAGACAAAAGTAAAAATAGTTTTTTTTGAAACTCTGATTCATCTTTGATTTTTGGCAGATAAAGTTTGATGAATTCTTTGCTTGAAAGCTTTGAGTGGTTAGAGTTGGCTCTTTTACTGACTTTGAAAGCTTCATTTTTCATCTTTTTTGCCTGAAAAGCAGGATTTTTCTTGCCCTCATCATGCAAAATTACAGCATTATATATAAGCTCTTTTGCAAATTTTTTATCTGTTATCTTAAGCGAATTTATCTGGTTTTCTAAAATATATTCCAAATTTTGATTTTTTAATATTTTTTGTAAATACTCTTTTGTAAGTTTTTTATGTTCTTCAAGAAGTTCCGGAGGTTTTGACGGGTGAATATGTGCGAAAAACTCTTTTTCACCCAAACCAGACTCCTTTACCTTCTTTTTCAAAAAAATCTTCACCTTTTGGTCTTACAATCAAGTTGCTTAAAATAAATTTTTCAAATTCGTATATAAGAAAATTTTCTTTCAATCCAATAGGCAGGTACTCCTCATAATAGACTTGTTTGCCAAATCTATCAGCAATCCGGACAAAATCAACTAAATCTTTTTTTACCAGAGATGTGCATACAAGTTCCCTATTTGTTCTATTAAGCTCTGTTTCTTTTATATCTTCAATCTTTGCAAAATGGTCGTTTTTACCAAGATAAGGAAGAAAAGCAAACTCTTTTTTTTGTAATCTATTCTTCAGCTCTCCAAAAATATCACTTCCGTCGTCCATGACTATAATTTCCCAGGCTGGATTTTCAAGCCATTGTTCTTTTACTATCAAATTTCCGCCTTCTTCTTTGCTTGCATAGCCTATTGAATTGTTAAAAGTTTGGATTTTTTTAGAAAAATATGGTTTAAGAGGAATAATGGAGACTTTTAAGCTGTTTAATTTTTCGTAAAACTCTGGATATTTTGGAGCTTTAGATAAAGATTCCTTTTTTTTGGACAGTCTTTTTGTTTCATAAAACTGGCTGTATCCTCCAAGTCCCATAATTGCACCCAAAATTCCTAATAGTGCCGGCTTGTGAATATGTGAATAGCTAAAAAAAGCATAACTGTTTACATCCGGCTTTTTAAAATGGGCAAAATTGCCGCTTAGTTTAAAGCTGATGGTCTTCATATCTCATTACCGCTAAAAATATCTTTCAGTCTGTATTTTGTATCTACTTTCAGCTTGTAAGGGTTGATATAAACTTCAACATTTCCTTTCTCACCGATCAGTTTTTCTATGTCAGATAAGTCTATCATTCTTTCTTGGCTGTCAAACTTTATATACTCACTAAGATCAGGTAGATATACTTCATCATCGAAATCCACGAACAAGGCAAATTCGTTATCACAGCCATATTTTGAATTGGTAGCAAAATTTGTTACTGCGAATCTTGCTACTCTTTTGAACTCTTCAAAATCCTCTTTTGTGTATCCTTCAAAATTTTCAAGCAGACTATTGTACTCTTCATAATTTTTTGGATTTACGCTAAATCCGTAAAAGTAATGTGCTTCATCTACCATGATCTTTGTGCCAAGAGTAGATTGGTTTATCTCTTCCAGGTTTGAAGTCCCTTTTTCTAATTCTTTTATTTTTTTTCCATCCACAAATGGTGAAAGTATATCTTGTATTTCTACATTAGTATCTTCGAATCTGTTGAACCCCTGTCCAAATTGAACAGCCCCTGTAATAGAGATATTTTGACCTTCTTCCGCAAAAGTGGCACCAAAATTTTTTATATCTATACATTTAAAAAGATTTTTCAGAACCTCTTTTGTTGAAGTTGTGGTTGTAAGTTCTCCAAAAAACTCTTCATATCTCTCTTTTAACGATTTGGGTCTCAAATATTTTCTTTTATCTTTTTTATTATATGCTTCAGTGTAGCTTTTGAGATATATGACATTTTTCCCTTCATTTGCCCACATTTTTTTAATCGGATATTTCAAAGCTTTGTCGCTGCCAAATATCTCGCCATTGCTTGTAGTTTTGGGCCTTCCTGTAAAGTCAGCGTTCCAATTGCTCATAATGGCTCTTATTCCAATGACTCCGTATGCTTTTTTCATTTGCTGCTCCTGTAAAAGATATTTTCACTCAAAAGTCCTATAAACAGTTTATCTTTAAACATGCTTACCTTTTCGTTATCATTTTCGTATGACATTACCAATGCTATAGCGTTATTTAATTTGGAAAAGTTGATAGGTATTTCGTGTTTATACTTGAAATAGAGTCCCTCTATCTCCTGTTTCAATTTTCCGGCTTTCCCCGCTCTCAAAAAAGGTTCTATCATATCGGCTCTTTTGTCATTTTTTTTGCTTTTATCCAGTAGATACTTTATGATTTGTCCGCTTAATATATAAAAGTCTTCACCGTTTATTTCTCTCAAACTACCTTGAACCTTTTCGTTCAGTTCCTCAAGTTTTGTTTCTATATCCATAATTCCAACTCCTTCATATTCCAATATAGAGAGTTTCAGATTTAAAGCTCTCTTCGCTTTAAACTCATTGTTTGATCTTAAATGATATCTGATAAAATCGTCTCCGTATTTTTTTGTTATGTAAAAAAAGCCTTCTATCTCGCCCTTTTTAGAAAAATTTATCATTGCTTCACGTGTAAGATACAGAAGATTTTGTAGTTCATTTGATAAACGGCTATATACATCGTTATAAAGATTTTTTGAGAGATTGCCATTGTAAAAAATTTCATCTACAGTCATGAACAGTGAATCGACCTTAGTAATTTTTTCATCTTCTATATATCCGTTTTTATCAATTGCGAGAAGATGGTTTTTAAAAAGAAATGGCTTTTCGAGTTTATTTGTCTTTATGCTAACAATGTCAAAATCGACGATTTCCGTCTGGTCATTATTTGAATGTTTTCGTAAATAGATTGCGGGTCTGAAAATATTTTTTTCTGTCTCTATCAAATTATCGAGATTTTTTAGAAAATCGAAAAGTTCTTTGTATCTGAAAATCTCTTCCTTTTTAACCATAAAGGGAAGCTCGAAACCTCTGGTTTTATGTTCCAAATATGGCTTTTTTTGATTTAGTCCCATATTGAAATCACTCAAACCGTATATCTCTTCGTCAATCTCTATAATGGTTTCAATTTTGTTGAATATTTTGAGTGCAAAGTATATTTTGGCTTCATCTTTATATTTTTTTACTGGTTCATCAAAGAAGATTTTTATATAGTTTTTGATTTCATTTTCTTTTGAGATTTTTATAATTTCATCAAAAATATCCAAAAATTTTTGTTTTTTAGCTTCGATATCTTTTTGTCTTGTTTCATCAAGAATGTAGTCTTCAAAGTCTTTCAAAACTTTAATCTCTTCTTTTTTATTAAAATTCCTGAAATTTTTCAGATTTTCATATAATTTATCTATAAAATGTTCTTTGTTTTCATCAACAAACTCTTTTGCTTTTACAAAAAGCGTCAGGTAGTTATTGTTATGGATTTTCTTTTTTGGTGCATCTATCGCTTTGTTGGAATTCAAATAGTTGCTTATATAATCTCTAATGGCAAACCATTTGTATTCGCCTTCTTTTATTTCACCTGATAAATCTTTCAAGCAATGTTCTTTTTGTTCGTTTTTTCTATTTTTATATATAAAGTATTCTGTTTCTTTTCCTATTTTGACATATAGACCATCTTTCAATTTATATTTATCGACTATAGCTTTTTGAAAGTCTATATCAAAAAACTCCAATAAATCAGCTATCATTTTACACCTTCCCAAATCCTTTGCAAAATCCTCCGCCAAGAGCGTTTTTTTCTCCCAAACCGCAGGACAGGGCCATGAATGCCAACTTTTGGCTTGCTTCGTCACTTTTGGGAACGATATAAAACTTGTTTCCAAAAAATTTCACGCTTTTGTAGAAAATTGTCTGTGGTTTTTGATTTTTTATCTGAAAATATTCTATAAAGCTATCTTTTGTATCGATTTTGTTTCCATAAAAGCTTTCATATTTCTTTTTAAGGTTGTTGTGTATAGTTTTTAAAAGATAGTTGATATTACCGTCTTCTTGAAGTGTCCAGAAGTAGACTTTACGATTCTTAGAGAAAGTTGTAAAGACAGGTGTAACAGATATCAAAGAAGAGATGAATCTTTGACTGTGGATACTTTTTGACACACCAGTTATTTTGAAAATATCATTTTCATAGTCAAAAAGTGCTTTGCCAAGTTCTGAAAAGAGTTTTTCATCGGGGGTTCTCAGAAAAAAAAGATTGTTCCCTTTTTTGTATATTCCGTCTTTAGAAGTTTTCCACATATTGCTGAAAACATAATGTTTGAAACGGTTTTCATTGTGAAGTTCTTTAAAAGAGGTGTTGTTTAAAGCAGATGAGACCATTTTCGACAAGGGTTCATAGCTTTTTCTATGCTCGATATCGTATTTTAAAAACAGGTCTACTTTCAGTTCAAAATATTTCATATACGATCCTCAATGTACACTTTATGTACTTTTATCTTGACTTTAATAATCATAGAAGCTTTTTATCATCTTTTTCGCAAATTTTTTGTTTCCGGTTTCTCGCCTTTTTTCATATTATACTTGAATAATTTGACACATATATGGAAATTACTCTTTATAAATATCTATTTTTTCCAAATAATTCTCTATTTCAGTTTTAAGTGAATTTCTTATGTTTTCAGGAGAGAGAATAAAAATATGGGGTATAAATTTTTTTATCTGTGGTAATATCTCCATAAAGTTTGTTATTTCAGTTTCGATTACTATATCGCCGTTTTCGAAACAGTCGACTACTTTTTGCGTAGGGTGCAGAGGAGAGCGTTTGATATGATAGACGATGTCTTTTAGAATCAGCAGTTTGATGTGAAGCTTCTCTTTATTGAAATCCTGCCATACGCTTGATATTTTGTTTATCTTAATTTTTGCTCTGTTAGTTTCAGCTTTTTTTGCAAAGGAGATACTGGAAACTCTGTATGTTCTTATCTCTTTTTTTTCATGATCGTAGCCTATCAGATACCAAAGTCCTGTCTCTTTGTAAAATTTTATGGGAGTAACTGTTTTGTGTGAAAACTTTTCGTGTCGGTTTGTATAACCAAAAATAACTGCCATATCTCTTTGTGTAGCGTTGAAAATCGTTTCCAGGAGAGGATAATATTTTTGCAAATCTTCTTCAAGTCTATTCTTTTCTATAAGTTTGTTTTCTATTTCCAAAATTGTTTCGATATTTGAGAGATACCATATATCTCCGTTTTTTCTCAGGGGTATTACTGGGTCGATTCTCTCTTTCATATATCTGTATATCGTTCTTTCGCTTACATTGAAAAATTTTGCGAGATCTTTTTGAGAGAGTTGTTCGTTGTTGTATAATTTTTTTACTATGTAAAGAAGTCTTGATGCGGTTTTGGAAGTGGCAGGATTTTTTTTATACATAGCAAAAACTTCTTTTCAAATTAATATTGTGACAAAAAAATATTATTTGAAAAGCGTTTAGAGGGATATTAAAAAATAAAAATAATTTTAGAAGATAAAGAAGGATAAATCTATAAGAAATTTTTAATTTGGTTGCGGGAGAGGGATTTGAACCCCCGACCTTCGGGTTATGAGCCCGACGAGCTACCAGACTGCTCTATCCCGCGTCATAAAGAAACGTGGCTGGGGTGGGAGGATTCGAACCCCCGAATGGCAGGACCAAAACCTGCTGCCTTACCGCTTGGCGACACCCCAATTTTCGGGAATCTTTCCCTCAAATTCGGCTGAAATTATATTACATTTTTTCAATATTGTCAATACCCCATTGAAAAATTCTACGAATTCTTTATATATGCCAATGACATTGTTGTTATTAAATGGTATAATTTTTAAAAAAAATACGGAGTTTTAATGCCTGTCAAAAGAGTAATCGAAGCAATTGAAGAGATAAAAAACGGTAATATGATTGTAATGATAGATGATGAGGACCGTGAAAATGAGGGTGATCTCGTTTATGCGGCGAATTTCAGTACACCTGAGAAAGTAAACTTCATGGCATCACATGCAAAAGGCCTTATATGTGTTGCCATTTCCAAAAAAATAGCCGACCGTCTTGAACTTTATCCAATGGTTAACAACAACAACTCACAGCATGAAACTGCTTTTACAGTATCGGTTGATGCTAAAGAGGTAACTACCGGAATATCTGCATATGAAAGAGATTTGACAATAAAGTTGCTTGCAAATCCTATAAGCACTCCGGATGACTTTGTAAAGCCGGGACATATATTTCCGCTTATAGCAAAAGAGGGCGGGGTTCTTGTAAGAACAGGGCATACGGAAGGTTCAGTCGATATATGTCGTCTTGCAGGTCTTAGAGAAGCAGCGGTTATATGTGAGATAATGAACGAAGATGGGACGATGGCAAGGCGTAACGATTTGGAAAAATTTGCAAAAAAACATAATCTAAAAACGGTATATATTTCCGATATTGTGGAGTACAGATTAAGAAACGAATCATTGGTGGAAAAGGTTAGTGAAGAGATTGTGGATTTTTTCGATGTGAAAGCAAAAAGAATCGATTTCAAAGACCATCTGAACAACACTCATACAGCTATACAATTTTACAGTCCACATGAGACCTGCAATGTAAAATTTCATAATGTTGTACCTGATGCGGAACTTTTGCTAAATCAAAAAAGATACAAATCACTTATTAATTCCATTGAGTTTCTTAAAAAAAACAGCGGAACGTTGGTATTTATAAACAATCCGGGTATGTCAAAGGATCAGACAAAAGAGTTTGGCGTAGGTGCTCAGATACTGAAAAATCTCGGTGTTAAAAATATAAAACTTCTGACGTCACACAAAGGAAAAGAGTTTATAGGTCTTAGCGGTTTTGGGCTAAATATCGTAGAAGAGATTGAAATTTAAAAATTTTTTTGATAATTTTGCTATAATCGTTGCAAAGTAATGGAAGGGAAAATAGATGCGAAAGAGAGCAGTAGCAGTTATACTTTTGTTTGCAATGTTTTTAAACATCTCTCACGCACTTGTTTTTACTGCTGCTGATCACTGTGAACACATAAGTGTAGAACAGTATATCGCCGAGATTGAACAGAGTGAAGGGTGTGGTGATGTGTGCGATTTTCACCACATGTTTCACTTCAATGCAATTCCTGCAACTTCTCATAATGTACTTCTGACTATAACTCATTGTAAAAAAGTTCCTTATAATCCTACCGAATATAAATCTCCTTATTTAAAACAGGTCTGCGAACCTCCAAAAGCATAACCTCTTATCACTTTCCTATTTTTATTTCTTCATCATAATCATAAAAAGTATTTTATTGCCTAAAGGGGTGTGCATGAAATTAATATTGTTATGTTTGTTGTCAATCGCTTTTTTATGGGGAGCGCAAAAACCCTTAGAAGAGGCGAAAGACTTTGAAACTTTAAAAAATATTGCTTTGAAAAGTTCGTTTCATATCAAAAGTTTGGAACTTTATAAATCGGTTGCCAAAAAGAAAAGCGAAATACTTCTGCGTTACAAAAATCCTACTTTTGAGATGGAGGCGAGCCGTTTTGAATCGGAGACTCTAAAAGCCGAGAACGGTTGGAGGGCTGCGATATCTCAGCCTGTCAGAATGTTTGGCCTGAAAGAGGATTTGAAAGCTTTGGCAAGATCAGAGAGATCATTAGCCGATGCAGGATACAAAAGAAGCAAAGCAAATTTTATTTTCTCTTTGGAAAAGGCATATACAGAGTATGTATATAAGCATCATATGGTCTCTTTGCTCAAACAAGAACTCGAAATTACCAAAAGGCTTGAACAGATAGCAAAACAGAGATTTGAGAATGGTACTGGAACAAAAGCGAAATTTCTACAGGCATCTCTTGAAGTTGCCAATGTGAAAAATACTATTATCTCCCGGGAAAATGAATTGTCATTGGCGTATTACAAACTTTTCTCACTTTCGGGTATTGAAGAAAAATTTACCCTTAAAACAGAGTTTATTTATAAATTTGATGATATACCGGAGTCGAAAACAGTGAACAGTCCCGATATAGAGATCCTGCGAAAAAAACGGGATCAATACATAAAAGAAGCAAAACTTCAAAGCCGTCTGATAAAGGAGATAGACCTGTTTGCCGAATACGAAAACGAACCGGATCAGTCAATAATGAGAGCCGGCGTTGCAATCGAACTGCCTCTGTTCAATAGAAATAAAGAGGAGGCTCAATTGGCGCGTATAAAGGCTTTACAGGCTTCATTTGAGGAAAATTATTTAGAGACAGGACAAAGTAAACGGATAGAGTCTCTATATGCCTCTTTGAGAAATCTGAAAAAAATGTATGAGATGCAAAAAGAGCTTTTGAAACAAGAAACTGAACTTTTAAAACTTTTTGAAGAGGGTTACCGTATCTCGAAAGGTTCGCTTCTGGATCTTTTGGATGCGAAAAACCGTCTTCTTGATACAAAACGAAAGCTTTTGACGCTTCAAAAGCAGGCCAACAGCCATATTATAGAATTAAACTATCTGCAAGGACGCTATTATGAATAAATTACTGATAATAATCTTTTCATTTTTAATGTTAAATGCTTCGGATATCGTTTTGGACAGAGCGACTATCAAAACATTCGGCAAGACACTGAATGTAAACGCGAAAGTGGTGCAGCTTTCAAACCAGCGCCAAAACATAGTCTCCAGGATTTCAGGCCATCTGGAGCAGTACTATGTAAAACCTGGTCAAAAAGTGAAAAAAGGCGAAAAAATAGCTCTGATAAAATCTTTGGAACTTTCAAGGTTAACCGCCCATTATGTTTATCTCTCAAAGCAGCTCGAAGCTTCTCAAAAAAACCTTGAGTCCGTTAAAAAACTGTTCAAAAAAGGTCTGGCATCCAAGAAGGAACTTACAGACGAGATAATAAAAATAGCTGAAATATCTGCAAATCTGGGTACCGTAAAGTCTCAGCTCTCTTCTTTAGATATAGATCCAAAAAGCGTAAAAAAGGCGACGGACAAGTTTTTTATACACGCTCATGCCGATGGTGTTATAAGTCGCCTTCTAGTTCCTGTTCACTCAAATCTCGAAGCCAGAACTTCTATAGCCGAACTTGTAAACGAGAGCGGATATTATGCAATAGCCTATGTTGCAGTAAAAGATGCATACGATCTGGATAATGATGTAAAAGGGTGGTTAGAGATCGGTTCAAGACGATTTAAATGCAGTTTCGAACAGCTTTTGCCGAAAGTTGACGAAGAGACACAAAGAGCACAGGTGCTTTTCTGGATAGAGAGTGATAAAGAGAAACTTTTGCTTAATGCTTTCGGAGAGATGAGTATAGCAGTTAAACCGTATAAAAAATATGTGGCTGTAAAAAGGTCGGCCCTTACAATGTTCAAAGGCGAGTGGGTTGTTTTTGTGCCTGCCGAAGAGGCTGAGTTTGTTGAGGAGTCTCACAAAGATGAAGAAGAGCATAACCACGAAGAGCATGGGAACGATCACCATGATGAAGAAGATCATGAAAAGCATACTGATCATGAAGATCATAGCAGCCATGAGATGAATGCCGATCATAAAGAGCATGATGAACATGGCCATGAAGAGGGTCCAGGATTTGTTCCTCTTGTTGTTGAGTTGTTGGCTGTTAACGGAGATGATGTTGCTGTTGCAGGTATCAAAGCCGGTCAGGAGTATGTTTCGGAGGGAGTATATTTTGTAAAATCGCTGCTGCTCAAGTCTGAGCTTGGCGGACACGGTCATTAAGGATTTAATATGGAAAAATTTTTTAAACTGTTGATCCGATACAGGCTTCTTGTAATCGCACTTTTTATAGCGATAGCAGGGTTTGGCTATAAAGCCTATAAAGATATACCTATCGATGCTTTTCCGGACATCACCCCGAAACAGGTGGTTATCTATACAGAAAGCCCTGGAAATTCAGCACAGGATATAGAAAAACTGATAACCTATCCTATAGAGTCGGCAATGGCAGGTTTGCCAGGAGTGAAGATGATACTTTCAAACTCTATGTTTGGACTCTCTTATGTTTCGGTGTTTTTTGAGGATGATTACGATATCTATTTTCTACGTCAACTTGTTGCTGAAAGGTTAAGAGGCGTTGATATACCAAAAGGTTGGGGTAGGCCTGTTATGGGTCCCAATACTACGGGACTTGGACAGGTATTTTGGTATGCACTTCAAGATAAAAACAAAAAATTGACACTGACGAAACTTAGAGAACTTCAAGATTATGTTGTTGCACCTCTTTTAAAGTCGGTTGACGGAGTAGAGGAGGTGATAGGCTGGGGAGGATTTGAGAAACAGTATGAAGTGATAATAGACCCCAAACGTCTTCAGGCTGTTGATGTGACATTTGACGATATAGTGTCTGCACTTCAAAGAAGCAATCAGGCAGTCGGCGGCCAATATCTGGAAATGAATCGAGAGCAGTATCTTATACGTGGATCCGGTCTTTATAAAAGTATAGAAGATATAAAAAACACCGTGATAAGAGCACAGGAAGCAAAAGCAGTAACAATAGGTGATGTGGCGGATGTATCTGTAGGGAAAGCCCCAAGATTTGGAGCTGTCAGCATAGATGGCGATGAGGTGATGTTCGGAATGGTTTTACAAAGAAGCGGTACAAACGCTGCAAAAGTTGTCGAACATATCAAGGAAAAACTGCCTATCGTCAACAGAGCGCTGCCCAAAGGTGTGGAGATTAAAACCATTTACGACAGGACCGAAATAACACACAAAGCTGTAAATACAATGACTTCGGCTCTCATGAGCGGCGCGGCTCTTGTTGCCGTTATACTCTTTTTGTTTCTGTTTGAACTCAGAAGTGCATTTATAGTCATCGTCTCTTTGCCTCTTTCACTTCTTGTCGCTTTTTTGCTTATGGAGAAGTACGGTATAAGCGCAAATCTAATGAGCCTTAGCGGCCTTGCTATAGCAATAGGTATGATAGTTGACGGTACTATCGTTATTGTGGAAAACTGTTTCAGGATTCTTCATGACAAACCTGAGCTCTCAAAAACACAGATTATAGCCGAAGCAACTGCAGGTGTTGCAAAACCAGTAATCTTTGCGCTGCTGATAATTTTGGCTGTTTTTATTCCTCTTTTGAGTCTCGAGGGCCTTGCCGGGAAACTATACTCACCGATGGCGATAGATATAGTTTTTGTCATGATAGGTTCTTTGGCCGTTGCACTGTTTCTTATTCCTGTTTTATCATATCTTATGTTAAAACCTGTAAAACATGCTTCAAGCCCTCTTATGAACGGTATCAAAAAACTATATCTGCCTGTTTTGGAGTTTGCGTTAAAGCATGCAAAAATAGTTGTTGTCTCGGTTACTGCTCTCTTTTTAGTGATGATGTGGCAGCTTATGCAGCAGGGACGAGAGTTTATGCCGGAACTCAATGAAGAGTCTATCATGTACCGTGTTATCGCAATACCCGGAACCGGACTGGGACAAAATGTAGATACGGCACAAAAAATAGAGAAGTATATATTAAAAAACTATAATGAGAGTGTTGACTCTGTTCTAAGTATGGTAGGGCGAAGCGAAAAAGGCGAAACCGCGCAGGCTAACTATATGGAAGTACTGTTGACGCTTAAACCGGATGTTAAAAACATCGAGGAGCTTGCGAAGAAGATGACTCATGATCTGGAAAAAAATTTTTATTATGTTCAATTTATCCCGACCCAGCCCATTGCTATGCGTATAGAAGAGCTGCTTGAAGGGGTAAAAGCTGAGCTTGCGGTAAAGATTTTCGGAGAAGATCAAAAGGTGATGAACTCTATAGCCGAACAGATTACGAAAACTCTCTCAGGTGTGGAAGGACTCGAAAGAGTAGAGGTGGAAACTCAGCTTGGACAGGCGCAGATAGATATAAAGCCGGATTTTCTTGCTCTGTCAAGGTACGGTCTTGACGTACAAGAGGTTATGGATGTTATAAGACACGGTATAGGAGAAGAGCCTGTTACCGAAAAGATAGAGGGGGTTAGAAGATTTGGGATAGTTCCCAAGATAAAAGATGCAAAAAAAAGCATAGAAAATATAAAAGCTCTGCAGCTTCGTTCACCAAACGGTAAAATGGTCAGACTCGATGAGGTGTGCGATATAAAGGTTGTTCAGGGACCTTCTTTCATAAAGCGCGAAGACCTGAGCAGATATATGGTTATCTCTATGGAGGTTGAAGGAAGAGATGTGGCTTCATTCGTCGAGGAGGCAAATGAAAAAATCAAAGCACAGGTAGAAATTCCTTCAGGTTACTATATCCGATGGGCAGGAGACTTTAAAAATATGCAGGAAGCCACGAAAAAACTGATGATTATTGTTCCTATTACGATTATGATTATTATTTTATTACTGTATACCGCATTCAATTCAGTTTCAAAATCGCTTTTGATTCTTCTTGGTGTTCCTTTGGGACTCATAGGAGGTATTGCCGGATTGGTTATAAGTGGAGAGTATTTGAGTGTGTCAGCTATAGTTGGTTTTATAGCGATATTTGCCATTGCGATACTCAACGGAATAGTTTTGGTCAGTTTTATTGATGAACTAAGAGCCAAGTTTCCGCATGTGGGATTGGAAGTACTCCTGAAAGATGCAACTCTTTTGCGTCTAAGGCCTGTTTTGATGACAGCATTTACCACACTTTTCGGTATTTTACCTCTGCTTTTTGCCACGGGGGTCGGAAGCGAGATACAGTATCCTCTTTCAGTGGTCGTTGTAGGCGGAATCATCAGCTCGACAATTTTGACGCTTGTTGTGCTACCCGCTCTTTATCTGCTTTTCTATAAAAAAGCACATTAAAGAAACATCTTGAAATTTTCCGGCCTGCGGGCCGGATTTTTTATCTTTTTTTAGGGAAAAAAAAGTTAGTATTCTCAAAACCTTCAAAGGGATTTTATGAAGAGAATATTGGTTTTTTCTATCATTCTTCCGCTTTTTTTGCTCTCAGCCGAGGTCGAGACAACAGAGCTAAAAACCCATACGGAACTTTCATATATTCAAACTAGCGGAAACACAGATACAAAATCTTTCGGATTGGATTTCAGTGCCGAAAAAAGCTGGAAACCTCATAAAGTTACACTTGATGTGGATGCGTATTATGCAGAAAATGACGGAGATGTCAGTAAAAATGTATGGAAAAGTGAAATAAACTACTACTATTTCTTCAACGATGACCTTGAATTTGATTATCTTTTGGGATACAAAAAAGATAGATTTTCAGGTTTTGACTATCAAATGTATACAGGTCCGGGTTTGAAATACAGAGCTTTAAATCTGCCAAAGCACACACTCTTTTTGTCCGGAAACGTGCTTTATTCGGTTGATAAAATAAAAGAAGCGGGTACTGATAGTTACGCTTCCTGGAGAGCGGGACTAGACTATGAGTATAGAATCGTTGAAAATCTGAAATTTAAAGAAGAGGCAAATATAAGAAGCCAGTTTTCGGACTTGAAAAACTATTTTGTATATTCCAAATCTTCTATAGAATCGAAAATAAACGACCATTTTTCCCTGGGCGTAAGTTACAAAATCGATTATAAAAACACGCCTCCCGAAGGAAAGAAAAAGAGCGACAGAACGTTTATGGTATCTTTGGTGATAGATTGGTAAGTTTGCTTATGGAAGGGGCAAAAGCTTTTGTACTTACCAGTACTGTTTCGCCTATCTCAAACTCCTTTGCCTCTTTTTCATCTAGAACCACTTCGACGATTTGCTGTCCGATTGCTATGACGGCAATGTAAATAACATCGGTCTTTATGATATCTAGCAGTTCGCCGTGAAGTGTGAATTTTTGGCTTCCTCTTGTTTTTAAAAGAATATTTTTCGGTATTCCGTCCTGAATGATTTTTCCATGATCCAACACTATGACACGATTTGCAAGACGATAAATTTCGCTTGGATCGTGAGTTACCATAATGGTAGTAGTTCCGAATTCTTTATGAAGTGTTATGATGTCATGTTGAAGCTTTCTACGCATTGCAGGATCGAGTGCTGAGAGCGGCTCGTCCATAAGCAGAAGTTTTGGCTTTTTCATAAGTGCACGGCAGAGTGACACCCGCTGTTTCTGTCCGCCGCTCAAAGTCTGAGGAAGTCTGTTTCTCAGCTCATACAGACCGGTTAGCTCCATCAAATGCTTTGCAAGCTCTTTGTCTTTATTGACAAACAAAAGGTTCTCTTCAACACTCATATTGGAAAAAAGTGCGTAGTCTTGAAATACAAACCCGATACCTCTCTTCTGCGGCGGAAGAAATGTTTTTGTATCCAGCCATACTTCATCTGTGACAACGATCCTGCCCGTAGCACTCTCAAGTCCTGCAAGTATCCGCAGCAGCGTCGTCTTACCGCTACCGCTTTGTCCTGCCAATGCAACAAAATCATGCTCTTTGATAGATAGTTGCACTTCTAATTCCATCTTGCCGATACTTCCCTGAAGGGTCTTATGAATATTTAGTTCGATCATTGGGTTACTTTCATATGCCTATTTTGACTCTGATTGAACATATAAACAATCAAAAGCACTAAAAAACTGATCGCAACCATAATAGCGCTGTAGATGTGTGCAGTTTTATAGTCCATAATCTCTACAAGCTCATATATGGCAACTGAAGCTACTTTGGTTTCGCCTGGAATTGAACCGCCGACCATAAGCACTACTCCAAATTCACCGACTGTATGGGCAAATGTGATAATAATAGCGGTCATTAAAGATGGTTTGATATTTGGCAGAGCCACGGATAGCAGGGTTTGAAGCTTGCTTTTGCCGGCAACATAGGCAGCTTCGAGCATATTTTTGTTTAAGGCTTCAAATCCGCTTTGCAGCGGCTGCACCATAAAAGGAAAGGAGTAAAAACAGCTTGCAATCACAAGACCGGTGAAGGAAAAGACCAGTTTGATACCGAAAGTCTCTTCAAAAAAAGCGCCTATCGGTGAGTTGTAGGATAGGGCATACAGGATATAAAAGCCAAGGACCGAAGGAGGCAATACGATAGGCATCGAAGTGACTGCTTCTATAACAGGTTTGAAGCGCCACTTTGTCTGGCTGAGCCACCAACTCAGAGGCAGAGCGATCACAAACAGTACCGCTGATGTTATACCTGCCAGCTTAAAAGAGAGAATAAACGGTTGAAAATCTATATCCGGCATCTTTTCTCCTATATTTCTTCAATTATGGAAAGTTCGCTTGCCTTTATAAGTGCAACGACAATATCACCTGTCTTAAGATTCATACGCAACGAGGATTCACGCGTGATGATGCTTTCTATCAGATGGCTTCCTATGCGCAGCTTTACGCTGCTGAGCAGCTCCCCGTTGTTGATCTGCTCAATGGTGCAGGTTAGTTGGTTTGAGATGCTGAGTTGGCCGTCAAGATTTTTGGCAAGTGCTATATTGGTGGCCTTGACTCCCAACTTCACCCGCGAGCCTATCGTGATTGGAGTATTGAGTTCGAGTGCTACCATGCGCATAGGTTGACCTTCAAAGTCAAAAGAGACAACTGTGAGGTTATCAAGACTTTTAATATCTGTTACTTGGGCTTTTAGGCAGTTCATTGTATTATGTATCCGTATTTTTTAAAGATAGATTTGGCTCTGTCACTTAAAACAAAATTGTAAAACGCTTTTACCTCTTTGTTGTTTGCCCCTTTTTTCAAAATCACAACTCCCTGCTTGATGGGCGTATATAGTTTGGGATCCACATCTGCCCAGTTTCCACCCTCTTTATACTTGCGCATCTTTGGGCTGTAAATGGATGATTTTGCAACAAAACCGATATCTGCTGCCGTGATAGTATAAGCAACGGTTTGGGATATTGATTCGGCATATATCAGTTTCTCTTTTACTTTGTCATATACATTGGCGTTCTTCATAGCTTCAACGGCTGCTTTTCCGTAAGGTGCGGTTTTTGGATTGGCAATCGCTATCCTTCTTATCCTGTTTTCGGTAAGCAGATTTATGCCATTGCTGAAATCCTGTTTTTTTGTACTCAAATAGGCCAATGCCCCCTCTGCATAGACAACGGGTTTTGTCACTGCGATTTTTTCTTTATAGAGCATTTCAGGATATTTCATATCGGCACTCATAAAAAGTTCAAAGGGCGCACCGTGTTTTATCTGAGCTGTCAGTTTACCGCTACTGCCCAGAGTTACCTGTACTTTCGTTTTTGGATGAGTTTTTGCAAATTCCGCCTTCAGCTCATCAATTGCATAGCTTACATTGGCGGCAACGGCGATATTGATTTTGCCTGCAATTAGAGAATTTGCAATAAAAAGAAGTGCTGCAAAAAACTTTTTCACGCCTTCCCCTTAAAATATATAGTTGATCTCAAATCTAGCATCCAGACTGTCGGCATCAGGCTTTTTGGTATCGTTGTATCCAAGTCTCAAGCGCCATTGCAGATTTACCATTCCAGGCAGATTTTGCACAAAACCTGCATAATAGTAGTTTTCGTCATAGTATCCTTTCTTCTCATCCGCATCAGTGTGAAGGAAAGAAAATTGCGTAAAAATTTTCTTGTAAATTCCTTTGGAATTTGCATTTCTGACCAGTTCAATTCGGTAGCTTTTGGTATTTGCCTGCCAGTTGTAGCGAGCCATGGAGCGGGTATAGCCTGATGTGGGGAATCCTCGCCATGGTGTGATGAGATCGGCTTCGTCAAATACATGAGTATAACCAATGTTTAGTTTATAGTTTTGATATCTGGTTACCAAGCGAGCCGCTATCATCTGCGAATCGAGCGAATCAGCCTCTTTGTAGCCGCCGGCAGCACCGGTTTTGCCTGCAAGTGAGCCGTTGTAGGCAGCACCGCCGATTTTCCCGGCTCCCTTATCAAACTGTTTTATGTAGCGCACCCCCGGAGTCAGCGAGTATGTTCCCATATCTATTTTGTAGTTCGCCTCGGCCATAACTTCCGATATCAGTTCAGGTACGGTGTAAAAGGAGGCGTTTAGTTTTAGATTTTCAAATGTTTTGTTATGTATATCACCTGTTATCAGAGGTGCCTGCGTATCGACTCCGGCGACTTTAAGCCTGCTGTAGGTCAGCCCTTTGTGCATAGCCGAATCATCGTTTTGGCTCCACTCAGGATGCTGTAAAGAGGTCAGATTGCTGTCGCCGTACATCAGCAGAGAGTGGGTTTTGGTGTGATCGCGCAGTTTCTGTTTTGTTAGATATGCCAGACGGACTGTACTATCCGGGATGGCTTTTGTATCGATAACAATCCCGTCAAAAGTGTTTGGTATCATTTTGGTATCATTTGATTTGGTATAGAAGGTTTCAACCAATTGGCGGCCTATTTTTAGCTCAGTTTTTGATATACCTGTGTAGCGGATATATGCTTCGCCGAGCAGTGCCATCGACTTTTTGCCGCTGTTTATATAATCAAAACGGCTAAATAGGTCTTTTCCTGCTTTGAGTCTTTCTGCCGGGTTTTTTTCAGCATCGAAATATGCCTTGGAATAGTATAGGCCGGTTGTAAAATCGATATCGGCAAATGATGCACTCTTAAAGATAAGAGAACCGCCAACACCTGTAATAAAATGAGAGTCCTGGTTTTCTGTTTCCTTTTCCCATTTATAATAAAATGTATTTGAACGCAAGCGTCCGTAAAACATTCCTTCAGTGAACATTTGAGCGATATTATCCGCAATGCCCGGAGTTTTGTAGTAAATAAGCTGACCGTTTGTTTTAAGTGCTCGTTTGGGCAGATCTTGGGCATATAAAGCATCACTTTGCAGTGCAAGAAGAGCGGCTGCGGCAATGCTGATATATTTAAGACTGCTTCTCATCCTTCTTCCTTTTAAAGTTTGTCGTTATTATAGTTATATAATTTGATATATAACGCTATTTATAAAAAAATATCAATAGATTCCAATGATAATGCTACTTGCTTTGCAAAAAGCGACTACATCCATTTTTTCTTTGAGTCCCAGTTCATCAAGCGCTGCATTGGTCAAACCGGCACATATTGTATTGCCCCCTCTGAGGGCTACAATCACTTCGGCATTGACGCTGCCTCTGCTTATACGTTCAACTCTGCCTGCAAAGCGATTTTCTACGCCGAGTTTTATATCGGGGTCCGTGCTGAGCATAACCGCATTGGCTTTGAAAAGTGCGGTAACTTGCGAATCGATAGAGATGTCAAGATCTCTGAGCGAGTCGTTGGTGATCGTAGCGGTTACCGTGTCGTTACCTTGCAGCTGCAAAACCACTTCACTGTTTACAGCGCCTTTGTGGATTTTGATGACTTTTCCGGATAGTTGATTGCGTGCGCTTACGCGCATAGCCATATTTTTAAGCAGGCGCAAATGTCCATCCTTTTCATTTATTCGAAGCGACAGATTGTGCAAAAAACGTCTATGCTCTTCCTGGAGTACTTTATACGTTTCGACAACCTCTTTGCCATAGGGAGTCAGCACCGTCCCGCCGCCGCCTTTGCCGCCTGTGACACGTTCAACCAAAGGCTTTTCGGATAGGTTGTTCATAGCATCCACCGCATCCCAGGCAGCCTTGTAGCTCATCCCCATGGCTTTTGCTGCTTTGCTGATAGAGCCAGTCCTCTCTATCTGCTCAAGCAGTTCTATACGCCCTTTACCCAGGAAACTATGTTCTGATCTGCCAAGCCAAAGGCGTCCGTCAAGACTGTTTTTCATACTGCTCCGATACAGTGTTCTTCTTTATCGTAATATACAGAAAAATATAACGAAATGTCAATAAAATGTATAAGTTTATAACATATAACACCCCTACTCTTTTTTTTAAGATTGCAGATGTATTTGAATTTATGCAAATATAAGTATAAGTCAAATATTGTAATTACTGTCGTAAAATTCACGATAATTGGTTATAATTGCTTATAATGTAGTAGAATTAAGGAATAGGATAGTTAAGTAATAAGGTAGAAGGTGGACTACTTTTATCCTGAAGAGTATTCACATCCCGGGGATACTCAATATAATTAGTGTTGAATGATTGGATGAAATATAACGAAGATGCCAGAGCCAAACTCCCTGCTATTATACACCTTCTTATCAGACTTGAATATGACTACCTTTCCCTTAAAAATGATACATGGGATGAACGGACAACTTAAGGTAGCAGATATAGAGGATATGGCAGAAGAACTGATGGCAGTAGAACCATCAGTGGGTATGGGAGCTAAGAGTGAATCAAGACATTATCAATGCTTTACCAAAAATCTTAAGAAGACTTTCAAATGGTGAGACTCTCAATATACCTGCATTGAGTGAAGAGTTAGGTATACCTCAAAAAACGATTCAGGATAACTTCAAAAAGTACTTGACTCCCATAGAAAATGCCGAAGTACATTTCGACAAAAGCGTTCAGGGATGGGTGGCGCGACAAGGCTTTTTATCTGAAACTCTTTTGAGTGAATATGAGATTATTACTATGCAGCTACTGGAGCATAGCTCCAAAAAATATGGCCGACAGTTTGCTCTTGCCACCCAAAGGCTTTTTAACCGCTTTAAACGCAGAGCATCACTTGTAATATTCAAAAAAACCAAGATGGAACAAATAGGCAGAGACGATGAAAGTAAACTTGCAATCATCAAAACAGCCATAGTACAAAAACGAGTGCTTCATTGTAAATATAATGGAAAAGACAGGGTAGTATATCCGCTTAAAATTGTGATGCTTGAAGGGTATTGGTATCTTTTTTTATGGGATACTGAAAACAATGAAGTGCGGAAATATCATCTTAAAAGCATTCAAGCTCTCGACCTTCAAAATGAAATATTCACAACTCCCGAGAATAGAGTGATAGATCATCTCGACAATGCAATCAACGCCTACTTCAAAGATGGAGAACTGATACCGGTTAAGCTTATAGTGCATAAGAAAATAAGCAAATACTTCAAAAGGCAACCCCTTTCTGGTTCGCAGTCTATCACACAGTATCCATACAATGAAAACTATGAATATCTCAATATATGGGTTACTGACGAGATGGAAATTATCCCTACCATCCAACAATATCTGCCTTACATTAAAGTTGAGTCTCCAGATTCCTTATGTCAACAAATCGAAAAAAATATCCAAAACTACTCCAATTTTGACTTCCAAGAATAGATAAAGCGAACCATTTCGCTTTTACTCACGCCATACTTCTAATGTGAGAATCTTTAAGGATTCTCCGAAATAAACCATTAGGAGTATAAAATGAACATAGACCTTAAACACATTATTATCGAACAATTCATAAGTATGTTTGAGAGTCATATCGGTCTGATAGCGATCACTTTTTCAGTAGCAGCGGTGGTATTCATATTCAGGTATGACATCGCTTTTTATTTCGATCTTTCAAAAAGAGAACAAAACAAGCTGACAGAAACCACACTGTTGCTTCTCATCTTCATAGTCATTACCAGTATTGGATACCTATATATCAAACAACACTATTTTCTGCTTTCAGTTGGACTGTCTGTCATCTTAACATATTTTCTGTATGCAGTGGGACTCCTTGATATGATAGTAGAAAAACTGGAGGGAAGATATGGCAGATAATAAAAAATTTAAAATCCTTTCTTTAGATGGCGGAGGAGTAAGAGGATACCTTTCAGTTCGTATTCTTGAGAATATTGAAAAGCACCTAAACGAAAAAGAAGGGAATAAAAAACCTCTCGGTGAAAGGTTTGATTTGATTGTAGGCACATCTACAGGCGCAATTATTGCAGGATTACTAGCAATATGTAAAAGTGCCAAAGAAATTAGAAAGTTTTATGAAAATGATATTCCGATTATTTTCGGTAAGCAGATGAGAAGGAAGAAAATTGCCGGTGCAAGTATCATGTTTCCCAAATACAAGCCCTCCGAACTTCAGAAGAAGGCAGAAAGCTATTTCGAGGGCTTGACATTTGAAGATGTAAAAATAGATTTGGTAGTCACGACTGTCGATATCAGTACGATGACACCAAGACTCTATAAGTCAGACTTTGCAGATAAGAACAAAGGAAGGGTGGATGAGAAACTCTCCAGCGCAATTATTGCGTCCGTTTCTGCTCCAGTGTATTTTCCGGTTGCAAGAAATTTGAAACACTCGGATTATCTTATAGACGGAGGGGTCGTTGCTAACAATCCTTCGATGATAGGCATCACAGATGCTTTGACCTTTGAAAGAAATAGCAAAAGAGGAACACCAAAGCCTACTAATCTTGGAGATATTTTGTTGTTGTCCATCGGTACGGGTGAGCAAACTGAAAAACCCTATGACCTTAAACCCCTTTTGAATACCGGAGGTCTTGACTGGTTATTTCAGATCCCTCTTGGAAAGTATGAAAAAAGTACACCTTTAATCGATATAATCATGGCTTCGCAGGCAAAGCTCATTGAATTTCAAGCGAAAACACTTCTTGAAGTCTCATCTGGTGCATATAGAAGAATCAACCCAAAACTCAGCTCAAAAATGAAGCTTGATGATGTTGAGTGTTTTGGTGAGTTGAAAAATATCTCGGACTTGGTAGCAGATGATATTAAATGGATAAATGAGAATATGATAGGAGAAAATCTATGATTTATGACTGTTCAACTGAAATGACAAAATACCATAATGAGAAAGTTCGCCTTTCTGAGAAAGAGCAAGGTAAGCTTAGAGATTATCGGGATGCAAATTTGGAACGGCTGAAAAATGGACTTACCAAGAATGGTGGTCCGGCATATGAGGATAGTATATCCCAAGGCTCTTATGCTATGCATACACTCAATCAGCATCCTGAAAATGACTATGATATCGATGTAGGAATCATTTTTGATCGTGAAGATATCAAAGGAAGTCAAGGAGGGGACAAGACTGCTTTGGCTGTACGTCAGATGGTTTGCAATGCAATGCAAGATGACCGTTTTAACAAGCAGCCGGAAGTTTTAAAAAACTGCGTCAGGGTTTACTATGAAGAAGGTCACCATGTAGATATGCCGGTTTATCGTCGTTATGAGGATGAAAATGGCAATATCGTCCAGGAACTTGCCAGTAGCAATTGGGAAGAGTCAGATCCGGAAGCTATTACGGAATGGTTCAAAGAAGCTGTTATTGAAAAAAGCCCCGATAAAGCCAATGGTCGCCAAATGAGAAGAATAACAAGACTCATCAAAAAATGGGCAAGAAGTCGGAGTTCTTGGAATATGCCAAGCGGTTTTATCATCAGTGTTCTGGTTGATGAAAAGTATGTTGCTAAAGCAGGACGTGATGATGAGTCACTATATGAAACTTTGAAGGCAATTAGAGATAGATTGAGTGAGGATATGGATGTATATAATCCTGTCAACTGTGACTTAATCAGTGATGGAAAAGAGTCTAAGCTTCAAAAGATATATGATGAACTTGATAAAGTACTAATGGAAACACTAAATGTTTTGGAGAATGCCGACTGTACACATGAGCAGGCAATGAAGGCTTGGAGCAAGTTCTTTAACGATGACTTCTTCGAAGATCAAATCAATAGAGCAAGTGAAAGTAAAAGTACCTACGAAGCTATTGATGTTACGGCTAGGCCATGGCGATCAAATTAACACAACAAGATATCGATTGGATTCTCGATCGATATCCAAACATGGAATACGATAAGAGTGTCAATGAGATATTTGGGGAGCTCTCATTTAAACGAAAGTATCAAGAAACAAAGGTTTTTGATGCTTATAATGTGAGAATATTTTTCAATGATATAGATTCACATACAAAACTTCCAAAAGTCATTTGTGAGTGTGATAAGGTTCAAAAAATTGCTCAAAAATATAAAATTGATACGACTGATCTTCATATCAATACGAATGGTTCATTCTGCTTGACAATACAAGGTGATGAACATATTTTTTTTACAAATGGTTTTACCATACAAGAGTTTTTTAAAAACGCAGTTGAAGGCTTTCTCTTTCAATTAAGCTATTTTGATCGGTATGGTTCATTTCCATGGGGAGAGTATGCCCATGGATATTTGGGTCATATTGAAAAGTTTGCAAGTGGCTTTATTTCGATTCAAGATCTTTTCGAAAGACTGACTAAAGAAGAATTAGCCAAAGTACTATTGACAAATCGTCAAAGTAAATGTTTATGTGGAAAGGGTAAAAAGCTAAGGAATTGCCATCCGTTGGTTTTTAAGGGGATAAATAGGATGAAAAAAGTGTTGTACTCCTAACCTTATCAGATAACATTTTGTATGCTGTAAAGAGGAGGTTAGAGATGGATGCAGTGACCAAGATAGTCAAACAGTGAGGATTTGACAGAGATTTTGGGCAGCGTATCGGAGGCGTGTCGCTATAGAGGGATGATATCGATATAGTTTTATGAGTCCAAACGACGCTTTTAGACCTACAGATTGGAAGGGCTCAAAGATCAATGTGAGCTAATAAAAGAGTGTGAGTACATCTTTATCAGCTCACACAAAAGCAGTTCTATTCCTACGATGTCATTGGCGTAAATTTTCAAAGAATCCTCAAAAAGACCGACATTAAAGCCAGACCTTTGTATAATATAAGATATGCATTTGCATTGCAGCTACAGCCGGGGTGCAGATAGGTTCATGAATATCGAAAATGATTTGGGCTAAGATGTCTCGCATACCTGAAAGATCTATACAACTTTATCGAAGAGAGCGATGAAATATGCTTTAAGAAAATAGAAAAAAGGCATACATATGGACACTTGATGATAAGAGTCTCTAAGATGCTCATAAAAAAAGGATTTGAGAGTGAAATGACGGGTTTATTACGAAGATTTTTTATTCTATAAAATTTAGAAAAATCCCCTAAAGAAGGGAAAGTATTTAAAATAGTTTTTCTAAAATTTGTATTTTAAGTGAAAAAATGGTCACGATTTTAGGCACGAAAATATAAAAATATATGATTCTCTACAAATATAAAATGATTTAGTAATAGTTTCACTTATCCGACTTATCCGGTTTTACTTTTTTTCCCTCAAAACCCCATAAAATGAACTTGTCCGACTTATCCTGGTTAAAATTGTTGTAAACTATAAAAGATAACAGCTTGGAAAAGCTATGATGTTTTGATTTTTTTACTTAGAATGTTAAAAATTTCTCTAACTTTTTTTTAGATAACTATTAATAATTAAGTGTCCTCCGAATCTTTCAATATCTAATATAATATCAGGTTTATGCCATGGATCCGAGTCTCTGATAACAGATAGAATTTTTTTAATAACTTCAGGAGGATTATCAATTAGTATTTCATATTCATTAACAGACATAATTACAATATTATCCGAGATATCCTTTGTTCCTTTTTTCTTCAAATGTTCAGAAAAATATTTTAATCCTGGAAAATAGGACATAATTACTATAATTCCAAACTTGTCTTTGCTTTTTGTATGTTCAAAGCAACTTATTATCTGATTATAAGCTTTTCTAAGATTTTTTTCAATTCATCTATTTAGTTTATCTATATCTGATTTCAAGATATTTTTTTCATCTATATATATTGCTTTTGCCTTAATAAAAAGTTCTGTATTAGAATCAAGTTTTAATTGAAATTCAGCAATATTGCTATGTTTTTTTCTAACTAGTTCTTCACATCTTATAATTTTATCTTTACCGAATGAAGCAATTGTCAAATTATATATATATTCTTCAAAATATTTTCCGAATTTACTTTTAAAATCAGCTGTTTTATGAATGTTGTATATTTTTGGAAACAGAGATTTTGAAATGGAATAAATCAACAAACTAATTAGAGGAACAAAATAAGAATTTTCATTACCAGCAGGAAAATTTTTTATGATTGGATACTAAGAAATAATCCTTTCGCATTTTATAGTATTCTTCGCAATATCTTTAGCTTTTGCTATCTCCTTATATTTTTCAGGTGTAATTGAAAAATGATTAAAGAATTTTTTTAAATCATCTGCAGAAACAAGATTATTTTCATATAAAAATTTTATATATTTGTTATGGTGAAGATTAAAAAAGCCGGATGTGTCATTTTCAATCATATAGTTTTAAACAAAGCATACCTTTAATAATATTTTATCGATTTTAACGATAGTGTCAAGTAAAATTGCGAACGTTAGTGTACACTATAGTTTAATATTAATAAAACTCATTATTTTTTATCATAATAACATTTAAATTATAACGACCGAAATAACCTGCCCGTCATGAAGCTACCGACAAACTTTGCAAACGGCTATCCCATTGAATCTGCACGAAAATTTGCCGACGAGTTGCAGTTCAGATTAATTGACTAGTTAATAAACAATATTTATTGTTTCAATAATTTTTCCATCTTGGTCTAGAATTTCGATATCAGTAAAGTCATAATTACAATAAAATGTGTTTTTTATCTCCGCCAAAGTGCCTGTAAATCCGATAGAATTTCCTTTATGGTATAGACGCATTTCTCTGATAAGTGGTGTTGAATTTAAAGTTAAATCAAGCAACCGTTTACTTAGCCAGCGTGCTACTAAAACTTGTTTAGCTATATTAAATGTACTCTCAATATTTTCTATATTCTTAGCATTACCATGACCAAAGTAGGTATGCCTAACTTGCCAAACATGATGTGCAATAACTTGAAGATCTCGCGATTCGCTCTGGAAATTTTTTGCAATATATATTTTCACATCTTTTAATTTGTAATTTTCTCCACATAAAATTTCACTTGCCTGATAAAATTGCATGAACGCAGCATCAATAAGGCCAGAAAATTGGTCTTCAAGACCTAAAATAGTTAATCCTGTAAGGTAGTGTCGTGTAGCAACTCTATGAATTGGATCCAAATTCATGAATGTATTAAAGTTGTTTGTCAGTCTTAATGACGCTGCATTTCTTTCTTCTATTTCGAATCCAATACCTCTGGTAAGGGGAGTTCTTGATGCGACAAAAGCAATCCCATAAAAAGGCTGAGTTGGAGGTATATAGAATTTGATTTCATTACATGTTAAAGGGAAATCGAGAGACAAGGATAATGCTTCAAGTTCATAAAGAGATATTTTAATGAACTCTTTGATATTTTCATTGGCAGTAATGATTGAACTTCTTTTTTGGATTATTAGTTCATTCGTGGAAGTGATCCAGGTTAAGTCAAAGTAGTTTTTTAAAGTCTCATCTTCGAACTGTTCTCCACCTTGTCTTATATATTCAATTTTCTCATAAATAAACTTTACTGTTTGTTCAGCCATTAAAGACGGTGTTATTTTGAAATGCGCAACACCAAATATCTCGTTTGTATCATTGAAGAAATCGAGATTTGTCCAAATATTCCACTCTCTATAACCAATTACAGACATTCATGTGACCTTAGTGTATTTTTCAGAAATTTAATTATTTTATAATAAATTATATCTATATAAATTTTAATTATAACTTCTTTAGTTTAAAATATATGAAAATACTATATAGATTATGATATAAACTCTTATAAGTAACATTAATATCAAACTATAGTTTTGTGATAATAATGCATATATAATTAAGGTAACATATTGCAAAAAAAGAAAAAACTTTTAGATATTCTAAAAGATTAAATTATAACAAAAAATTGTAGGAGGATGAGGGGAAATACTTCCCCCTCAAATACTGTCTAATTCGTCCAAAAACTTTGGAATTTCATCAGCTGGCATATTATCTGATAATTCGATTTATTTCTTTTTGATTTTTTCAATATTTGAAATAAACTTTGGCTCTTTTGGCTCTCTATGGATATATTTAAGCCTAGCTTTCGTAATATCCGGAGCAATATTTTGGTATAAAATTCAAGGTTGGCCAAGCGTTGTATTTCGATGCCAGGACAAGCGGTTTTGTTTTTTTCTGTTTGCTTGCGGTAATTCTATCTGCCATATCCGCACTTCCCATGGATCTGCTTTCGCTATATTCAAGGACTTCTTGCTGTCCAAGCATTTTTTCAAGAAATTCCGCATTTGTGGTTCTGTAAACAAATATCGTGTTTGTATTGCCAAGAATAGTTCTTGCAATCTCATTTTGGTAAATATCTTCAAGATGTTGAAATTCCTGTACGCTGTAAATAATTCTTCTACCTTTAGATCTGGCCAGTGTAATCATGTAATGGCCCCATTTGGGGGTATAGAAACAATGGCCGTACACCGTATGAAACTCTGTTGTAATTTATTAAACCAATTTAGAATCTAATAATTAATCTGTTTTGGAAGATTATTAGGAGTACAATTAAAGGTAGAGGACTATCCGGGTAACACTTAATAGAAATTATAATCGAGTTTTATTAAAATAACTGTTAACATATAAAGTATCGTATTTAAGGGAAAGAAGAGTGAAAATAAGAGTCTATTACGAAGATACAGATGTTGGCGGTGTTGTTTATTATGCTAATTATCTGAAATTCTGCGAGAGGGCGCGTTCTGAGATATTTTTTCAAAAGGGGCTTAAGCCTGTGGCAGGTGATTGTCATTTTGTTGTTAAAGAATTGCAGGCCAAGTATCTGAAGCCGGCATTTTTTGCCGATATTTTGGAGGTAAAAACCTCTCTTAAAAAGCTCGGAAGTACTTTTGTAGAGCTTTGTCAGGAGATTTATAAAGATGAAGAGAAGATATTTGCGATGGATATCAAACTTGTTTTTTTGTGCGACAGCAGGCCTTCAAGAATACCGGTAGAATTTAAAAATCTGTTTCTACCGCTTCTTCAAGAAAAATAAACCTGCTTCTCAAAGGCTTTTCTATTGTGGTGTTGTAGATTATCTGATTTTCCGATACCGGCTCTGCGAAAAGCCGTCTCTCTTTGTTTGCCATACTGAAAAAGTAGTCTATCCCCAAAGTTGAAGAGTAGTTTATCCAGTTGTATGTGATATCGTTTGAAAGCAGTGAGTTTGTCTCTATGAGAAATTCCGGACTTTTCCCGATAGAGTTTGCTATGAGCATCTTTTTTCTGTCTTTGTATTGGGTAAGAGTGAAAATAAGAGGCGTATAGTTTATCTGTGTGGAAAGTACATAATAAGGCTCAATATCGTATAGAGTCATCTGCGAAAGAATAAGACTGCTTTTGACAATGGGAGTATTGAGTATTACGGTGCTGTTATTTAGATCTCTGTTTCTTTTAAATACTCTTTTTAGATTTGAAGCGTGGTTTTTTACCGGAAATTTCAGTATATAGCTTCCCTGTGTATTCTGTTCCACGATTTCTGTCAGGTTTAATGAAAGGTCGCTGTTTTCATCGTAAAAGAGGGCCAGTTTTTCATTTGAAAAGTTCAAAAGAGTATCTATCTGTTCTTTGTAGTCTATGCCTCCGAAATATATGTTATTTTTGTCTATGGAAATATCGCTTTTGTTGATAGTAGGTATAAATATATTCAGTTCGGTTTCTATGGATGAGAGATTTAATGCTCCTTTTTTTGTCAAAGGTGCAATGACGTAGCCATAACCTTCGCTTTGGATTTTTTGAATAGCATCGAAGATAGTTTCATACTCTTCATCTTCCATATCGAAATGTTTGAGACTGAATTTGCTGTTTTTTGAGATGAGATATGCTAAAACAGAGTTTGTAGTTGAAACCGCATATCTGCCTATAACTTTACTTGAGGAGAGTAGTGCGATTCTCATTTCAGTTCCGAAAAATTTCGATTTTCGGATATTGAAAAGAGATGTGTAGACCTGATAAGCTTCGGCAAGTTTTTCATTGGCTCCTGCATAATTTTTGGCTTTTGCCAAAAAAGAGAATATCTGGCCGTTTTTTAGATACTCTTCAAGGCATATTTCGTTGCAGCTGTATACATCAAGATCGATTATTTCCGATTTTGGAAGAGAGATTGGCGATATCAAAAAACTCTTGGCAAAAAGATTTGAAAATATCAAAGTTGCCGATAAAAAAACAGTAATCACTCTTCGCATAGCAGCCTCTTGATTTTTAAAAGATCTAAATATACTTCTTTCTTTTTTGAAGGGTTTCTAAGCAGGAAACTCGGGTGATATGTGGGAATCAGTACTATTTTTCCGAACTTCACCGTTTCACCTCTGATTCTAGATATGGGTGTATTGTCACCTGTAAGGTATCTATAGCTTGTAGCACCCAGTGCGACAATTATCTTTGGTGATATTATCTCTATCTGCTTTAAAAGAAACGGCTTGCATGTTTGGGCCTCTTCCTCGGTAGGAACTCTGTTGTTGGGCGGCCTGCATTTTACAATGTTGGCTATATACACATCTTCTCTTTTTATTTCAAGAACGTTTTCTATCATTTTTGTCAAAAGCTGTCCGGCTCTGCCCACAAACGGTCTTCCGGTCTCATCTTCCGTCGCTCCGGGACCTTCTCCTACAAACATCAGGTCAGCGTTTGGATTTCCTTCACCGAAAACCACATTTTTTCTCGTTTTGGAGAGGCGGCATAGATGGCACGACATAACAATTTTTCTAAGCTCTTCCAGATTGTTCGGAAGATTCAATCTATTTTTTTCTATTTTGATATTATCCAAAAAATCGTACCCTATCCATTTTAAATAGTATAAATTTTTCAACAGCTGGAGTCTTTGCAGATTATTCATAGAGTGATGATAGCCCAATTGGGGTTAAAATGAGATAAAGCGGAAAGAGATTCCGCTTTATGTTATTCTACTGTAACTTTTACCGGGTCGCTTTCCCAAAGTCCGTGTTTTGTACAGTAGCTCATAGCAGTAAGAGTAAGATTTTTCTGAGGAATTATGTGAAAATCGACTTCTACATGGCTTTTTATATTTCCGAGTGTTCCTGGAGTGAATGTTGCCTGACCAAGCAGTCTCTCACCGTCCCATAGCTGAACGTATGCAATATAGTGGTCAAAATCATCAGGGTGAGTGTACTCTTCGCCTACTTTTACCTTCACTGTGAATTTTTCACCTTTTTTTGCACTGCTTTCACAATGAACAAATGGAGAATGTCTATCTATATAATCTTTTTTAGACTCTCTTTCAACTTCGCTAATATCTACATATCTGTTTATTTTTGGCATTTTGGCCTCCTTTTTTTATTATTGTAACACAATTGTAACAACTGGGAGTTTAAAAGAGGATAAATTTTATCTTATTTAAAAGGGTTTAAGAAGAGAAGCAGAAAAAGGGCAAAAAGCCCTTTTTGTCCTTTTTATTATGATGTTGCTACTTCTGTTACGTGGTGCTGGAGTCCCAAATCGCTTGGAGAAATGCCCAAAGCCAGACCTATCATTTGTGGAAGATGTATCACTGGAAGATTTATATCACGTCCCACCGTTTTGCTGATAGATTTTTGTTTTACATCGAGATTTAGATGACAAAGAGGGCATGGTGTTACCATAACGTCGGCATTATTGTCCATAGCGTCCAAAAGAGCATGCCCGCTTAGCAGATTTGCCGTTCTGGGAGCCTGAAGGTCAACGTGGAAACCGCAGCATTTGTTTTTGTGTTCATAATCTACACTATTCCCTTCAAGCGCTTCTATAAGTCTGTCAAGAGAAGTAGGTTTGTATGGATTTTCATTCAGATTGCTTCCATCGTGCAGCTCACTGGGTCTGATGTTATGACAGCCGTAAAAAGCGGCGATATTCAGACTGCTGAGCGGCTTTTCTACTTTGCTGCTGATGTTTTCAAGGCCATAGTCATCGATGAGTGCATACAAAAAGTGTCTTACTTCAGAAGTCCCTTTATACTCGAGTCCCACTTCTGCAAGCTTTTCATTTACTTTGGCTTTGAGCTCGGGATTTTCGTCGAGTCTCTTTTTGGTCATAGCGGTATTGAGCTGACAGGTATTGCATATGGTAACCATCGGCAGGCCAAGCTTTTCGGCATAGCAAATATTTCTAGCATTCAAAACCAGTGAGAGAAAATCGTCAAAGTCCTGGAGATGGCTTGCTCCGCAGCAGCTTGCTTCATCAAGAAGTACCAGTTCAATACCCAGTTTTTTGGCAACCGCCAATGTAGATTTTAGAAGCTCCGGCGTACTTTCTCTGGCCGTACATCCTGTATAAAGTGCATATTTTAGATTTTCCATACTCTTCCTTTTAAAACTTGGCTGTTGAAGAAATTTTGACGAGTTTTTTGATTTCGTCCATATTTTTCGATTTAGGCATATTCCAAGGCATTACGATTTTGCCTTTTTTGAACATCTCTAAAGCTTCCGGTATGTGTTTGACCACTGCGCACCCTTCGCTGTATGCAACAAGCATTCCTTCGTCAAGGATACCGTGTTTTTCAATAGATTTTTTAAACCCTACAGCATGTCGGCTTGCCACATTATTCTCAGCCACTCCCTCTTCGAAAAGCTGGTTGTGGAGTTTTGTGATTTTTGACTGCGGGTCTATATCTTTCGGACAAGCTTCGCTGCACTCGAAACATTTTACGCAGTCCCAAACTCCCGGTCCGATAGGGTCGACTGTTTTGAGTCTGTCTATTTTGGCGTTATCTCTGACGTCGGCATTAAATCTATAGGCTTTTACGAATGCTGCCGGTCCGAAATAGTCCTCGTTTACCTCTATGACCGGACATGCGTAGTAACAGCATCCGCACTGGATGCAGTAGTCTGCTTCTTCAAGTTTTTCTGCAGTTTCGGGAAGTATGATGTTTTCACATTCCGGATGTTCGTCTATGTCGGCGACAAGATAAGGTGTTACTGCGTTGTATTTTTCCCAGAAATCTTTTTTATCAACAACGAGGTCTTTTATCGCTCTTGACTTACTTGAAGGATCGATAGTCCAATCTGTTCCAAATATATCTATCAGATCAAATACCCTCTCTTTACAGGCAAGTACAGTTTTGTTGTTTACTTTTACCGCACAGCTTCCGCATATTCCGTGTCTACAGCTTCTTCTGTAGCTGAAACTTCCGTCTATATCCCATTTTATTCTGTTTAAAAGGTCGAGAACAACCTCCTCCTGGCTTACTTCGAGTTCGACTTTTTGATAATGAGGAAGGTAATCTGTTTCGGAATTAAATCTAAAAATATTTAGTGTTACTTTTTTTGTATTGCTCATATTTTTTCCTTTTGGGCCTAATATTTTCTCTCTTGAGGTTCAAATCTGCCCAGAGTTACATCCATATACTCAAGGCTGATATTTCCTTCTTCATCCATGTAAGCCATTGTATGTTTCAGGAAGTTTTCATCATCTCTGTTTTGATAATCTTCTCTGTAATGAGCTCCGCGGCTCTCTTTTCTTGCCAATGCTCCTTCAACAATAAATGCGGCATAGTCAAGCATATGCCCAAGTTCTATCGCTTCTTGAAGGTCTGTGTTGAATACTTTCGATTTGTCTTCTATTCGGATGTTTTTAAATCTCTCTCTTAGCTCTTTGATTTTTTCTTTCTGTTTTTTAAGCGACTCTTCCGTTCTGAAAACACCGGCATTTGCAGTCATGCTCTCTTGAAGTTCCGTTCTTAGTTTGGAAGTTTTTTCGGTTCCGTTGTTTGTCATGATAAACTCGAGCTCTTTTATCATATTTTGAGCATCTTCGGCAGTCGCCTCTTCGCAGGAGATTCCATTTTCCATATCTTTTATTATAGTTTCTCCCACATGTCTTCCAAAGAAGAGAGCTTCAAGCAAAGAGTTTGCCCCGAGTCTGTTTGCACCGTGTACACTAACGCAGGCGCACTCACCGGCAGCATATAACCCTTCTGCAAACTCATTTGTATTTTTTCTCACATGTCCCTCGATATCTACAGGTATCCCGCCCATGGAATAGTGTGCAGTAGCAGCAATATAAATAGGCTCTTTTATCATATCCTGTCCGAGGAATGTAAGAGCAAGGTCTCTTAGCTCCGGAAGTCTTTCCATTATGATCTCTTCGCCAAGATGGGTCAGATCTATGGCGACGGCATCTTTGTTGGGTCCTACACCTCTTCCTTCAAGTATCTCTTTTGTTATCGCGCGGCTGACTACGTCTCTTGGAGCAAGTTCCATCTTTTCAGGCGCATATTTTTCCATAAATCTTTCACCAAGAGCGTTATAGAGTCTTCCGCCTTCTCCTCTCGCAGCTTCGGATATCAAAATCCCACTTCCGGCAAGGCCGGTCGGATGGAACTGAACAAATTCCATATCTTCAAGAGGCAATCCGTGTCTTGCAAATATGGAAAGACCGTCTCCCGTGTTTGCATGGGCGTTTGAGTTTACTTTGAAGGCTCTTGCATATCCGCCTGTAGCAAACATAACGGCTTTTGCGTTGAAAACTGCAGGAGATGTATCTCTTAGGTTGTAAGCGCATACTCCTGATACTTTTCCGTTTTTATAAATAATATCGGCTACATACCATTCATCCCAAAACTCTACACCTGCTCTGTGTGCCTGCTCATATATAGTCTGAAGCAGGGTAAGTCCTGTCCTGTCTTTTGCATAGCAGGCTCTTGGTTTGCTCTGTCCCCCAAAAGGCCTTTGTGCAATTTTCCCGTCGCTTTTTCTGCTGAATGCCGCACCCATATGCTCAATCCATCTTATAGTTTCAGGTGCTTTGGAACACATCAATTCTACGGCATCCTGATCTGCAAGATAGTCACTGCCCTTTACGGTATCGAACATATGGAGTTCAATGTCGTCATCTTCACTGAGCGCTGCATTTACACCGCCTTGCGCAGCTCCGGAGTGACTTCTTAGTGGATGCAGTTTTGTAAGAACCGCCACTTTTTTGCCGGCTTTTTGTATCTCTCTTGCCGCAGCACATCCGGCAAGCCCGGCCCCGACTATTATCACATCATATTTATAAACAGGAATTTCCATCCAAGCTTTCCTTATGGTGAAATTTTTTTTGATTATATCATTTTATAATATTAAAAAGTTTAAAAATAGTTTTGCATTATGTTTTAAGAAGCTCTCTGTTACAATAATTACCAAAATTATGAAAGGATAGGGTTGGACAAAGAGAGTTATTTTATAAATCTTTTTAATAATAAGTTTATTGGTGACGATGCATGTGTTATAGATAATTATGTATATTCACAGGATGCCTTTTTTGAAGATGTCCATTTCAAAAGAGAGTGGATGAGGCTTGATGATATCGGAGAAAAAGCGATGCTTGTCAACATCTCAGATGCCTTAGCCATGAATGCAAAACCCCTGTATGCACTTCTAACGGTATCTATGCCAAAAAATATCACACCTTATGAGATGGAGATTCTCTCTGATGGCCTGAAAAGAGCGGCAGAAAGATACGGGGTGAAAATAGTAGGCGGAGATACCGTAAGCGGACCAAAACTTGATATCTCCATCACTATAATTTCCGAATCAAAAAATCCGATATTTAGAAAAGGGATAAAAGAGGGTAATCTGATAGCGTATACCGGAAAACTTGGAACTGTAAAAAAAGATCTTGGCAGATTACAAAGAGGTTTTAAAATACCTAGAAGTTCAAAGTTTATAAAACCAGTTTTAAGAGACAGTTTTATGAAAAAAGCTGCAAAATATATGAATGCCGCGATGGATATATCAGACGGTCTGTTTCATGATCTCGAAAAGCTTTCCCGTGCGAACAGGATGGGATTTGAGTTTTTTGAAAAAATACCAAAAGCTATCGGTTGTAGCGGCGAAGAGTTTGAACTGCTCTTTGCTTTCGACAAAAAATATCTACCTGTAATAATGGGAATTTCCAAAAAAACCAGAACACCTTTAACTGTTTTTGCAAAAGCGGCAAGGAAAAGTTATAAAAACAGATGCAGACCGCATCATTTTTAAGATAAATAAACAGTGATCAGTTTTTCGTAAGCGAATGGTCCTACATCAATATATAGTAAAAAGGAACCAAATGGATAGAATCTTTTTTTTGAATCACTCACCGATAGATTTTTATTTCAAACAGTCTCCTGAGACTTTTGTGGTCGAAGAGGTTCCTTTGTATCCTTTCAGCGGGGAAGGGGAGCATCTGATTTTGAAAGTCAGAAAAAGAAACCTTACCACCTGGCAGATGCTCCAAATTTTCAGCGAGCAGTTGGGAGTCAAAGTCAGAGATATAGGATATGCGGGACTTAAAGACAAAAATGCACTTACATATCAGCATATCTCCATAAACAAAAAATATGAAGGGAAACTCAGTTCTTTTTCGCATCCGGATATCAAAATCACACAAACCGATAGACACAAAAACAAGATACGTACAGGTCATCTGAAAGGAAACAGGTTTTATATAAAACTAAAAAAGGTCTCTAGCATTAATGCCAAAAAGATAGACAATGTTATAAAAATAATAGAAAAAGAGGGTATGCCCAACTTCTTCGGATATCAGCGTTTTGGAATAGAGGGAGATAACTATATACTGGGAAAAGAGATAGTGGAGGGAAAAAGAAGAGAGAGAAACAGAAAAAAAGAGAGACTCTTTGTAAATGCCTACCAGAGTCATCTTTTCAATCTCTGGCTATCAAAAAGGGTAGAGATATCCAAGTTTGTAGAGAGTTTCGGAAAAAAGGAGCTGATGACGCTTCTGGATCTGCCTGAAGGGATAATAGAGGAGCTGAAAGAACAGAGACAGTTTTTCAAGCTTCTGCCGGGAGATTTGGCTCAGCACTATCCCCACGGAAGGCTTTTTGAGATAGAGAGCGTAATAGAGGAGAGCGAGAGATTTTTTCAAAGAGTTATCAGTCCGACCGGACTGCTACCCGGAGCGAAAACGAAAAGAGCCAACGGACTTGCAAGAGATATCGAAAAAGATTTTGATGATGAAAATATAACCGCATACGGAGATAGAAGATTTGCATGGATTTTTCCGGAAAATATAGAGGGTTGCTACAAAGAAGAGAACGCATGGTATGAACTTCGTTTTTTTCTCCCAAAAGGGAGCTACGCCACAGTTTTGCTCGAAGAGATAGCGCATAGAAGGTTGTAACAAGAAAAACCGGTAAAAATTATGTTAATGTATTATTGCAGAAAATATGAAAAGGATAGAAGATGAGAGCAGAATATATAGAAGAGTGCAGGTATTCGGATGATATAAACCGGGATACCAAAGAGGTTTTTGAAAAGTGGATGAAAAGGTTTGGCTGGGATATTCCGGAACTGGATGAAGATGTAGCGGCCAGTCTGATACTCACAGAGATGCGAAAAGCACTTGAGGAGATGGAAGCCAAGTATTGCGGCAAAGAGTGTGATACAGAACCGCCTGAGTGCGAAGTATGACGCTTTTACGTCATACTATTTGAAAAAAAGGCTACCGATACGCACCATATTGCTTCCGCACTCAATGGCAAGTTCAAAATCGTGACTCATTCCCATAGAACAGATTTTGGCTCCGTGTGGCTGAAGAGCTTCGTAAATCTTGTATGTAGTTTCAAAACTTTTTCTTATCTCTTCTTCGTTATCGGTATGGGCGCCTATGGTCATAACGCCTTTTAGATTTATCTTTTTGCAGTCTGCAATGATTCTTTGATATGTGTCAAATGCCTCTTCCGGATAGACGCCGGCTTTTGTCTCCTCTTTTGCACTGTTTATCTGTAAAAGGCAGTCCATTACACTTTCCTTTGCTATAAGCCTCTTGTCCAGTTCAAGTGCCAGTTCATAGGAGTCAAGAGACTGCATAAGGAAGGGATTGAGGTCTATTAGATGATTTATCTTGTTCTTTTGAAGTCTGCCTATAAAATGCCATTCAATGGGCAGATGTTCAAGGGCCTGCGACTTTTCTTTTAGGTCCTGTACCCTGTTTTCACCGAAGGCTCTCTGGCCTAAGTCATAAAGCTCTTCTATCTCTTGTGTTCCGGCATATTTGCTTGCAGCCACTATTTTTACTATATGATACTCGCTAACTCTGAGTCTTGCTTTTTCGACTCTTTGAACTATCTCATCAAAGTTTTCTCTTAGTCTCATTTTATCCATTTGAAGCTCCTAAAAGTCTGTTTATGTCGTTGTAGATGCCCAGCCCCATAAGCATAAAGAGTACAAACCATCCCAGCAGGGTAAGTTTGTATAGCACCTCTTCACTGGGTGTCCTTTTTGTTATCATTTCATAAAGATTAAATATAATATGCCCTCCGTCAAGAGCAGGTATTGGTAAAAGATTTAAAACTCCAAGGTTTACAGAGATAAGCGCAGTAAGAGAAAAGAGTGCTACAATACCGATCTGACTGGCTTTTGCTGTAATATCAACGATAGAGATTACGCCTCCTACCTCTTTAAGAGGAACAACGCCTTCTATCATCTTTTCTATACCTACGATTATCATCTTGCCTGCCTGGACTGTTCTTTCAAATGCTACTTTGAATGATTCAAGAAAACCGTATTCTACTTTGACCAGATCACCCGAGGGAGCTATACCTATCATTCTTCTTTTTACTGTTTCGCCAAAAATATTTTTTGTTTCACTGATCTTGGGTATAAGTTCGAGATTAAAAACTTTTCCGTCTCTTTCAACAACAAGTTTTATGGTACCACGGCTCTCTTTGATAGCTTTACTCAGGTCTTCCCATGTGCGTATGGGAGTATCATCTATTTTTATTATTTTATCACCTTTTTTAAGTCCCGCTTCATATGCGGCGGAATTTGGCAAAACTTCTCCTATAACCGGAGCGTATGTGTCGCTGCCCATCAAAGCTATTGTAAAATAGAGCAAGAATGCAAGGAAAAAGTTTGCAAAGGGGCCTGCAAAAAGAATGATGATTCTCTGCCACGGTTTTTTTGAATTGTAGCTGTCAGGATCAAAACTTTTTTTGGTAGGATCGGTATCATCCTGGCCTTTCATCTTGACATATCCGCCAAGTGGAATGGAACTTAGAGCCCATTCGGTCTCTCCTATCTGCTTTTTGGCGATAACTTTTCCGAAACCGATACTGAATCTTTCAACCTTTACACCAAAGAGTCGGGCTGCTAAAAAATGGCCAAGTTCATGAAAAAATATTAAAAAAGATAAAACCAGTAAAGAAACTATAAAACCCATTAAAGTCCTTGTTAGTTATTGCTTCATATATTCCCTGATATACTCATATCCTGAATAAAGTGTAATCGCAACGGCAAGCCAAAGCAGGACTTCACCAAAAGGCCAGTTCATTATAAGAAAACCTATGGCAAACATCTGAATTACAGTTTTTGTTTTTCCCAAAAATGATGCTGATATCTCTTTTCCTTCTCCTACGGCAGCAACTCTGAGGCCTGTTATGAAAAACTCTCTTGTCAGTATCAGATATATTGCCCAGGGATTTGCACGTTCAAGCATCATAAGGCCAAGAAAACCGGCAAGGGTGAGCATTTTGTCTGCAAGAGGGTCCAGAATTTTACCAAGTTGGGTAATCTGATTGAACTCTCTTGCAATATATCCATCAAAAAAGTCGGTGATTGAAGCCAAAACAAATAAAAACGCCGCAAAAAAATCGAGCCATGAGGGATGGATATTCGGAAAAAGATCCCTGTTGACCAGAAAAAGAAACATAAAAGGCGCTATTAGCAATCTGATCAGAGCCAGAATATTGGGAATATTCAGTATCATAATCTTTATTATCTGAAACTGCTTCCGCCGTCAACGACGATGGTTTGTCCTGTTATCCAGCCTGCATCTTCGCTGCATAAAAACCAGCATGCACCGGCAAGATCATCGGGTCGTCCCATTCTTTTGATAGCTGCTCTTTTTACCGTTTCGTATTTAACCTCTTCATAATTTGGAAAAGCTTTAAGGGCATCGGTATCGATAGGCCCACCGCTAACTGCATTTACACGTATATTCTTTTCTCCAAGTTCCATGGCGGCATATTTTACCATTGTTTCTACTGCCGCTTTAGCGTTGCCGTGTCCCGCATAGTTTGGAGTATAGACTATATTGCCTGTTGAACTCATACTGATTATGCTTCCGCCGCCGACTTTTTCCATTCTTTTAGCTGCTTCTTGAGCTCCAACCACAAAAGCAAGAACTGTTGCAGTATAAATATTATTAAGACCTTTCTGTTTAAGTCTCATAAATGGAGCGAAACCTCCGACAACGGCGCGACCTGAAATTATTGCATTGGATATAAAAAAATCGACTCTATCAAAGTCTTCGTCGATTTTTCTAAAAAGCTCTTTGTACTCGTTTGGATGCATTATGTCCAGAGGATAGCATCTGGCTTTTATACCATAGTTCTCTTCCAGATCCTTTACAATTTTTTGCGCTTCCTCTTCGTTACTTCTGTAAGTAAAAGCTACATTTACTCCCTCTTTGGCAAATCTATAAACTATCGCTTTGCCGATTCCTCTCGTTCCACCGCTTATTACCAATGTTTTGTTGCTCATTTTTACCTCACGATTTCATATTTTTTCAAGACTTCTTCTATCTTTTTCATATTTTCTTTTGATGGTGCCACAAGCGGCAGTCTGTATTCTAGTCTGTCCAAAAGTCCAGCTATATACATGGCCGCTTTTATTGGAATAGGGTTGCTTTCACAGAAAAGCACTTTATTTAATTCAAACAGTTCGTCATTTATGAGTTTTGACGTGTCGAACTGACCGGCTATTCCTGCATGTACCAGTGTGGAAATCTTATCTGGCATAATATTTGCCGTGACGGATATAACTCCCATGCCACCGTTTGCAATAATCGGATAGTTTATGGCATCGTCGCCGCTTATTACATAAAGTTCCGGCCTGTTCGCCAATAGTTCTACACATCTTTCGATAGAACCTGTCGCCTCTTTTATACCATATATATTTTCCACATCGTCAAAAAGTCTAAATACTGTTTCAGGCTGCAGATCTACACCGGTTCTTCCCGGAACGTTATAAAGAAGAACCGGTATATCAACTGACTGGGCTATAGCTTTGTAGTGCTGATAAAGCCCCTCTTGTGTTGGTTTATTATAGTATGGCGTAACCGATAAAATAGCGTCGGCTCCGGCTTTTTGTGCAAAACTTGCCAGATCGAGCGCTTCTGCCGTAGAGTTGCTTCCTGCACCCGCCATAACTTTTGTTTCGGTATTTTTACAGACCTCTACAGCTATCTCTATACATCTTTTATGTTCATCATGGCTAAGTGTTGCGCTCTCTCCGGTTGTACCAACCGGTACAACCACATCTATCATATTTTCACACTGTCTTTTTATAAGTTTCGCATATCTCTCTTCATCGATTTTTCCATTTTTGAACGGCGTTATAAGAGCCGTCATTGCACCTTTGAGTCTATTCATTTTTCTCCCCGTTGTTTTTTCTCAAAATCAGAGTAGTGGAATTTTCAGTTTTGAAATATTTTTTGGCCGTTTCGCTTAAATTTTCTATTTTGAGTTTGGCGATATTTTCTTCATATTTCAAAAGCGGTTCAAGATTGCCCCGTGCAAGATAGCTACCGAAAAGATCTGCGACGTTGCTTGAATTTTCGAGAGAAAATATAAAGTCGGCTCTTGTATTTATTTTTATTTTTTCGAGCTCTTCTTTTGTGATTTTTCCCTCTTTGATCTTCTCTATCTCTTTTAAAAACTCTTTTTCCACATCGGCCGCTTTGACGCCCGGGTTGCAAACGGCAAGGAAAATGAAGACACCCGGATCTTTAGTTTCCATATTATAAGCGTATATCTGATTTACAAGTCTTTTTTTATCAACAAGATTTTCATAAAGTCTGCTGCTTTTGCCATCGCTTAAAAGCGAACTTATAGCAGAGAGTGCAACCTGGTCGGGATGTTCAAAATTTGGTATATGATAAGCTATCGCTATCATTTCAACTTCGCTTTCTTTGTATATCTCTATCCTTTTTGGGCCATCCTGTTTCGGTTCAACCTGATGCACTTCAGGTATATCGCAACAGTTTTTTATATGACCGAAATATTTTTGGGCATTTTCAAAAACTTTTTTCGGATCTATATCGCCGCTGACCACAATTATGGCGTTTTGAGGCTGATAGTATATTTTATGAAACTCTTTTATATCTTCTATGGTCCAGTTTAGAATATCTTTCATAAAACCTATCGGGGTCCAGTGGTAGGGATGATATATATACGTGTTGTTAAAGAGTCTGAAGTATAGATATCCTACTGGATTATTATCTGTTCTCCATCTTCTCTCTTCGGCTACAACTTTTCTCTCTGGCTGAAACTCTTCATCTTTGAGTTTCAGGTTTTGCATAAGTTCAGCAAAAAGTTCAAGTGATTTTGAGAGATTTTTAGCGCTTGATTTTATGTAATAGTGCGTATAGTCAAAACCGGTTGAAGCGTTGTTGATGCCGCCATAACCTTTGACTATCTCATCAAATTCTCCGGCTTTTAAGTTTTCGGTGGATTTGAAATTGAGATGTTCGAGCATATGGGCTATTCCGCTTTTTCCCATTACCTCGTTTCTGCTGCCAACTTTGTAAAATATATCGGTGGTGATAACACCGCTTTCGTTATGCATAGGTATAGCTACCACTTTAAGGCCGTTATCTAACGTTTTTTCGTAATACTTCGGCAATGTAGAGGCCATCAAAACTCCTGTGAAAATTATAGAAAAAATAACAAGTTTTACCGTTTTTATCATAATACCTTCTTTGTATTCGAGTCTTTTGCCAGTTAGTCGTAACTCTTTAATTGACAAAAAATTATAAACTGGTATGTGACGACTGATTGGCTGAGCTTTTCAAATCAGACCCAATTACTTCACTGATATGAGTGTATCCCTCTTTTTCCATAAGCTTCAACAATCCTTCGTTTATCTCTTTGACAAGACCCGGGCCTTTAAATATCAAAGCGCTGTAAATCTGAACAGCGGAGGCTCCTGCTTTGAGTCTTTTGTAAGCCTCTTCGGCAGAGTCTATACCGCCAACAGATATGAGAACGGTTTTTCCAAACAGCTCTTTTGCTATGGCTTGAAATATCTCAAAACTCTTCTCTTTAAGCACTTTTCCGCTTATTCCGCCAAAATCTTTTGAATCCGGCAAAAGAGAGTAATCGACTGTGGTATTTGTCGCTATTATCCCGTCTGCACCCGCTTCGACAGCCATAGAAGTAAGATCAATAGCCTGCGATTTTTCCATATCGGGCGCGATTTTTAGTAGTATAGGCGTGTCGGTGATATCTTTTGCCATATTGAAAAGCGCGTTTATGAACTCCTCGTTTTGCAGGTCTCTTAGACCAGGTGTATTTGGAGAGGAGATATTTATCACCATATAGTCGCAAAGTTCTTTGAATCCTTTGATAAGCTGTTCATAGTCGTTAAGTGCTTCTTTTTCAGGGGTTATTTTGTTTTTTCCTATATTTACTCCCACAGGCGTTACGAAAGGAAATCTTTTTTTGAGTCTTTGCTGGACTTTGTACATGCCGTCATTGTTAAATCCCATAGCGTTTTGAATGGATTCGAATTGTGGATATCTGAAGAGTCTGGGCTTTGGATTTCCGCTTTGCGGTCTTGGGGTAACGGTACCTATCTCTGTAAAGCCAAATCCAAGAGCAAGCATAGGTCTTATCATTGTGCCGTTTTTATCGAAACCTGCGGCCAGACCGATGGGATTGTAAAAAGTTTTGCCCAAAATATTCTGACCCAATCTCTCGTCGTCCACAAAATTTTTTTCGATAAAAGGATTGAATAGAACAGGCAGCATATCAGCGGCTCTGAGTGAACACTCTACTATATGATGCGCCGTCTCAGGGTCAAGTTTGAAAATAATATTTTTTATCTTTTCATATTCGAACATATCTACCCCAATTTCTATAATTAACACGGATTATACTTAAAAATATATAAATAGCCAATTAATGAATCGTTTTTTGCAGATTTTGGTAAACATCGCATTTTTCAAGAAGCTCTTTGTGTTTTCCTTCGCAGACTTTTTGTCCCTCTTTGAGAACTATTATTTTGTCTGCATCTTCAATGGTGCTCAGTCTGTGTGCAACGATAAATGTTATCTTTTCTTTTGAAAATTCAAATATTGCCTCTTTGATAAATCTTTCGCTTCTGTTGTCAAGTGCACTTGTAGCCTCATCGAGTATCAGTATCTCCGGATCTTTATAAAAAGCCCTCGCTAAAGCGATACGCTGTTTCTGTCCGCCTGATAGGTTTGCTCCTCCCTCGCTCAGAAGAGTATGTATACCTTCCGGGAGCTCTTTTACAAATTCCCATGCATACGCTTTTTTTAAAGCTTCTATCACTTTTTCTTCATCAACATCTTCGCCATATGCAACATTCTGGGCTATAGTGTCGTTAAATATATAGATGTTTTGTGTTACATAGGCTATTTTTTTATGGAGGGACTTGAGTCTGAACTCATCAATAGGTATACCGTTTATGAGTATCTTTCCGCTGTCGGGGGCATAGAATCTTACAAGTAGGCTGACAATCGAGCTTTTACCCGCACCGCTGTCGCCAACGAAAGCCACACTCTCTCCTCTGTTTGCTTCAAATGATATACCTTTGAGCACCTCTTTGTCCTCATAGCTCAGTTTTACATTTTCAAAGCGGATATTTTCTATTTTCTCTGGTAGGTCTTTGTCACCTTCTTTCACAGTCGGTTTTATGCTCAAAAGCTCAAACATTCTTTCTGTAGCGGCTACAGCGTCCTGCATCTTGTTATATAGTCCGGAGAGTCTCCGTATCGGGTCATAGAGCATAAAAAGTGCAGCCGAAAAGGCGAAGAAACTACCTACGGTCATATGGCCGTCAATAACCTCTTTTCCGCCTATATAGATGACAAGGCCTATGGCGATAGAACCCAGAAGTTCCATTACCGGAGAGGTGAGGGCGTTGGTTTTTATCTGTTTTATAGCGTATTTGAAAACTCTTCTGTTCTCTTTTTCAAATCTTTCAAGCTCATACGGTTGAGTCGAGTTTGATTTGATCACTTCGATATTTTGAAATATCTCGTTTAATCTTGAGGTCAGGTCAGAAGTGCTCTCCTGTGAGAGTTTTGAGTATTTTTTCATCTTTTTTGCAAGTTTGCTAAGAGGTATGACAGCCAGAGGCATAATGACAAGAAAATAGAAACTAAGTTTGGGACTTAGATATATGACGTATCCCACAAGTGCGATAATAGTCAAAATCTCCCTTGCAAATTCGGGTATCATGTTTGAGACAACGTTCTGTACTCTCGCTATATCGTTTGTTACACGGCTGAGAAGTTCGCCGGAGTGCTTTTTCTTGAAAAAGTCGATATCCTGATGCAGAAGATGTCCTACAAGATTGTCTCTGAGTCTTCTGATTACATCCTGCCCGATATATGTGGTATAGTAGGTCTGTATATATCTTCCTAGACCTTTGAGAAAAAAGACGCCAAATATGGCAAAAGGCATGATTTTTAACATCTCTTCGTCTTTATTGATAAATATCTCGTCAAGAACAGGTTTTATCAGTTGTGCAGTTCCTGCAGTTCCTACAGCGATCATTACCATACCTATGATGGCAAAGAAAAATTGTAGTTTGTACTCTTTCAGGTAGGGCAGGTAATATCTGAACAGTTTTTTCAATCTACGCCTTCTCCCATAATGTGCCTTGCGGGGTATCCATGATGTTTATCCCCATATTCTGAAGCTCTTCTCTTATAGCGTCCGCTTTTTTGAAATCTTTCGCTTTTTTGGCTTCCGTTCTCTTATCTATAAGCTCTTCGATTTTTCTTTTTGTATCTTTGTCGATACCGAGCTGGAAATACTCATACGCATCTTTTGTACCGATTGCCAATACCTCAGTTATTAGTTCAATATTGGCAGCGGTTTTCTGTTTGAAAGCTTTGTCTTTGGGGTTTTTATCCAGATGTTCGTTTGCCTGGGCCGTCATTGCATCGATTACTGCCAGGGCTTTTGATATATTGAGGTCTTCTTGCAAAGCTTCAAGAAAACTCTTTTCAAACTCTTTATCCGCAGATGAGGGCTTTATGCCATATATCCTCTTTTTTAGTCTGTATATCTTATCGAGTCTCTTTTTGTTTTGCAAAAGATCCTCTTCGTTGAAGTTCAGGCTCTGCCTGTAGTGAGTTGCCAGCAGATAGAAACGGAGTATTTCTCCATCATAAATCTTAAGTGCATCTTTGACAAAAAAGCTGTTTCCAAGACTTTTGCTCATCTTTTCGCCGCTTATAGTTACAAAACCGTTATGCATCCAGTATTTTGCCAGCTTTTGGTGATTTGCGCATCTGGTCTGTGCAGCTTCGTTTTCGTGGTGCGGGAAAAAGAGGTCTGCACCGCCGCCGTGGATATCTATGGCATACTCTTCGTTTTTGTAAGCGAGAAATTTGTCTATCATCGCCGAACACTCTATATGCCATCCGGGTCGTCCTTTGCCAAAAGGCGAGTCAAAGCAGATATCGTTTTCGCCTTTGCAGGCTTTCCAGAGTGCAAAATCGCCGCTGTTTCTCTTTTCGGGATTTGGTTCTACGCGGCTCAGGCTCTCTTCATCGCATTTGTGTGAAAGAGAGCAGTACAGAGCATCGCTGGAGATGTCAAAGTAGATATCGCCGCTTTTGGTTCTATATGCGCAACCCTGTTCCAAGAGTCTTTCTATCATCTCAAACATCGCTTCCAAAGACTCGGTAGCTTTGGGCTCAATGTCAGCTCTTTGCACATTAAGGGCATCCATATCTTCAAGATACCTTTTGATATAGTATCCTGTTATCTCTTCTAAGCTTTTTTTACTTTCAAACACCTTTTTTATTATTTTGTCGTCTATATCGGTAAAATTTTTCATAAAAGTGACTTTGAAACCCAGTTTTACAAGTGTACGTCGGAGCAGATCAAAAACAATGGCACTTCTTGCATGTCCGAGATGAGCGTCATCATAAACTGTGGGTCCGCAGACATAGATACGCGCTTCTTTATCTTTTACGGGTTTAAAAACCACCTCTTTTTTTTTGGAACTGTCATAAATAACCATCAATGAAACCTTTGGCCAGATATAAGATAATTATCTCTATTATAATAGCCGCTATCAGATATAGGGCTTTTTTATCCGCAATTATAACCAAAAATCTTTTGGTACCAAACTCTTTGACAGTCATGGCAAAAAGCAGAAAACCGGATAGCGTAGATGCAAGAGCCAGTCCTGCCGCCTGCAAGGGAAATATAAGCAAAACAGAAAGCACGATGTTTGCGCCAAGAGATACTCCTGCTATCTTTGCCGCTTTGCCGTGCCGATCGGTAGAATAGAGCCAAAGGGAAAATATCTTTGCCAAACCATAGGGCAGGAGTCCGCCCATATACATCACCAGTACCAAAGAGGTATTTAAAGTATCTTCTCTTGTGAAAGCCCCTCTTTCAAAGAGAAGCCATACAATCTCATGTGAGAGCATAATGCCGCCCACTGTAGAGAGAGTCAGCAGAAAAAAGAGCAGCCAAAACCCTTGAGTTAAAAATTTTAGAGCTTCATTTTCCTTTTTCTGTTTCAGTTTTTTTGAAACGGAAGGAAAAATAGCTGTAGCCGCTGCAATGGCAAAAAGTGCGAGAGGAAGCTGAAAAATCCTGTTTGAGTAGTATAGATAGCTTATTGATCCGGCTGCCAGGAAAGAGGCAAGCCATGTATCGATAAAAGCTGATATCTGCGCCGCACTGTTTCCGAATATGGAGGGAATGAAGTTTTTGTTAAACTTTGCGATATCTTTTTCAATCTTTTTGTAGCCTGATTTGAGTCTAAAAAATCCACCTATGAACATTTTGCAGAGATTCAATTTTTTCAGCGCTATCAAATGGACTCCAACCTGTAAAAAACCGCCTACTATGACTGCAATGCTAAGAGCCCATACTATCTCCTCTTCAGCTTTGTTTCTGGATACAAGAAGAGCTGTTATAAGAGCAATATTGAGTAGAGCTGTTGAAAATGCCGTAGTAGCAAAGTGCTCTTTGTATTGCAAAAGAGCGGCTAAAAATGTAGCTATAAAAATGAGATCAAGATAGTAAAAATTCAGAGCCACATACGGAGCCGCTTTGACTACCAGTTCGTCGCTGAAACCAAAAGCTATCAGTTTGGTTGCATAAGGTGCGAAAAAAGTTACAAGTATCGAGATAAAAAGGATGATCGCCAAAAATCTCAAAAAAACCGCAGCCTGAAAGATGCTTTTGTTCTTTGAGGCGATAAAAGAGGGCATGAAACTCTGTATGAAAGCTCCTTCGCCGAAAATTCTTCTGAAAAGATTGGGAAATTTAAAAGCTACGAAAAATATATCGCTGTAAACGTTTGCGCCGAGGATAGAAGCTGTAAGAAGGTCTCTTATAAAACCCAAAATCCTCGAAAACAGGATGCCAAAACTGTTTGTAAAAATCTTTTTATGCATTATTGTCTGCTGTTTGCAGAAAAAAAGTGGATTTCTCTGCAGGTTTTTTTATAAAATTAATCGTATTCATAGGGTAATTATAGCAAAAGGGTGATTATGAGATATCAAAAATATTGTGAAAATGAATTAAACCAAAATCAAGATAGGAATTGGCATAATCAAATTAGTCCGATGGTTTAAAGGATTTATCATGGAAGTTTTACATCCTCCATTTGTTCATTTTGTAATAGCTTTGCCTCTGGTGTCTCTTTTTTCCCAGTTGACATATCTTGCTACCAAAGACAAAACATATTCGAAAGCTACGACGCGAATACTTGCTTTTTCTCTGCTTGTATCATTTTTTGCTCTTTTTACAGGAATTATCGATGCTCAAAAAATCATAAACAGTTCATATATTCTAGAAAAGGGATTAAAAGAGATTGAAGAGCATAAGGAGTTTGGGTTTGTAGTTGTTGGAATGCTGTTTGTAACTACATTGTTAAAATGGATTGCATGCAGAACAAATAAATTTGATTTAGAAAAGTATTCTGTTGTTTTTATTGTAGCTACAATTTTGCTTTCGCTTTATCAAGGCAGAGAGGGCGGGATAATAGTTTATAAATATTCGGGCGGAATCAAAGATGATATTGTTAAACAGAGAATCATGGATAAATTTGACCCGATTGAAGATAAAGAGTGTATAGAAAAAATTAAAAGAATAAAAAGCGTTAAGAAGAGTTTTCAGGAAGATTAACAAAAAGTTACAATCTGCTTTATATTTGGAGAAGATTAGTTAATCTTCTCTGTTTTTATATACAACGACCCTGTTTCTTCCCTCTTTTTTAGCTCTGTAAAGAGCCTCATCGGCTTCAGAAAATACTTCGTGATAGTCTTTGTGTTCAGTTTGAAGATTGCTAATACCGATGCTTGCAGTTATTTTGATTGTATATTCCTCAAACAGAACAGGTTTATCTGCTATAGAGTGACGAATCTTGTCCGCAATTATTTTTGCAGTTTTAATATCTGTCTCAGGCAGTATTACCACTATCTCTTCGCCGCCGTATCGGCCAACAAAGTCTGTTTCTCTTATAGATTTGTGAATACGTTCGCTTACCTGACGCAGAACTTCGTCACCAGCCATATGTCCGTATGTATCGTTTATATGTTTAAAGTGATCCAGGTCAACGATCAATATTGATATATTGTGCCCGTAGCGACGAGCTCTTTTGAACTCCATTTCTAACATCTCTTCTAGATACCTTCGATTCCACAAACCTGTCAGAGAGTCAGTTTTACTTAGAAGCTCTATCTCTTTTGTTCTCTCTTTTACAAGTCTTTCTAGACGCTCTTTTTCCTCTCTTGACTGTTCAATTGCAGATCGATAGATAGCCCTGGCGATAAAAAGAGCTATAAAGAGTGCTACCGCGCTGGTAATCAAAGCGGTTTGAAGAAGTCTTTTTTCATTTTTTTTGTATGGTGCCGCATCAATAAGCAGCATAAGTTTTTTGTTTTCATCACCGCCTAAAATACCTTCATTTGCAAGCATTCTGTAAACTGGTCTACCGTTTAATTCGGCAATCTGCCCGTTTTTAAAAGCTACAGGGCTGAGTCTCTTACCGATTAGTTCTTTATTGCTGCTTACTACGACAGTGCCGTTTTGGTCTATAACGGTTATTTGTAAAATATTTTCTGCTGAGTGTACATATCTGTCAAGAAAATCTTCTATATCTGTCTCTTCAAATATTGAAATACTGTTTTTTATGGATCCCTCAATAGCTTTTAAAAGATTCATAATATCTGTCTGTTTGTTTACAAGAAACGATTTTGGATTTTGTCCTCCAAAAAGGGCATATTGTGGTACTTCGACCGCCAGGTCTATAATACCAACCAGGTCGTTGTTCATACTGATTGGATAATATATCGCCATAACGTCTACATAGTCTCTTGTTTCAAAAAAGAATTTTCCAAACTCCATATCCCCCTGCATAGTTTTTCTAAAACTTTTTGAATCGTGTATCTTACCTATCTCATCTTCAAACATGGAGTTGCTTATTACGCCGTCTGATTTGAGATATCTAAATTCGAAAATATCTAGACCCAGTGACATATCGCTAACGAGCTTTTGAAGATTCATTGTTGATTTGATATCATGGAATCTTTTTATTGCTGCTGTAATGGAGTTAACAATATCTTTTGCGTCGCTTTGCATCTGTTTTAACAATATGTTTTTTTGGATATGATAGTTATAGAAAGAGACTGCTGAAAGGGTCACAACAAGAAAAACAAGCCAGACTATAATGCTGTTTTTCTTAAAAACTTTTATATTTTTCATTGCCTGCTGTTTTTATCTTTCTTTTTTTTATTTGGATTTGGATCACGGTACTTTTTATATGCTTCATGAAAATTTTCTTTTTTATAAGATCTATTCCATCTTTCGGTATGGCATGCTTCACACATTTTTTTGAGTACGGCCGGATTTTCCGGTCCAGCGAGAAAACCACCACCTTTTTTTGTTTTTCTTGCTATCTTTATATGCAAACTTCCAGGTCCGTGGCATCCTTCACACTGGACGTTGGCAAGTCTTGGTGTCTCTTTTGTGCTGATAAAGCCGTTAGGTACCCCATAACCCGTAGTGTGGCAAACTAGACATCGGGGATTGTCCTGGTAACCGGTTTCTATAAGGGTTTTCATCGCAAAATCGTGCTTGTCTTTTTTTCGGCCGATAAAAAACTGCCTATGGCACAATCTGCATTTTGTATTTCCTTTATAATAATATTTTCCGGAAGTCATGGCTTTGTTGTAAGCCTCTTCACCTAAAGCATATTTAAGAGGTATTTCCGGAGGCGGAGCTTTAAGTTCTTCCTCGATTCTTGGATCATTTGAATATGCGGATACAGATAGTATCATTCCGCCAAAAAACAGTACTGCCAGTTTTGTGTATATTCTCTTTAACAATTTCATAGTTCCTCTACTGATTTTATATATACAGTATATCATAAATATTTTATCCGGGCAGCTTAATTAAAGCCTTTTTTGACAAAATCACACGCTTTGTTATTAAAAGTACGAGTATAACAACCTCTTATGTTATTTTATCTTATTATGATAATTTTTACTTAAATTCTTATTCAAAAATTTTTGATAACTTTTTAGTTTAATATCGTTTTCATATCGTCTATATCACTCTTTACAAACATCTATTCTATATGTTTTCCAAAAATATTAAATTTTTCAAATAAAAAAATGTGATATTTTTGTATCACAATTTATCAAATACTCAAATTTAAAGAATAAAAAGAGATAATAAAACATTTACACTTATTATCTTATTAAATTATTGCTTGAAAAAAATTACAATTTCTTAGTATGTATAAAATAGATTTAATTTAAAAAATTAAACTTTTTAAAATATATTAATTTTTATAATGTTTCTTGTGTCAAGTTTTATTTGTAGAAATAAAAGTTGTTATAATTTCATCTATTTTACAAAATATTAGATATTGGAATAAATATGCAATCACCTGAAAAGATAAAGTTTCGTACTCTATTTGCTACTTTTTCTATTATTTTTCTAGTTGTTGCTATTATATTGTTTTATGTGAACCATATATTTGAAAGAAAACTGCATGAAACTATAGAAGCAAAAGATAAGATTCTTCATAAACTCTTTCATCAGAATCTGGAGCATGAGAGAGACGTTTATGAAAAAAGACTGGTTAGAATACTGAACGAGCCAGGAGTCAAAGAGGCTTTCAAAGAGAGAAACAGGGAAAAGCTTTACAAAATAGTTGCCCCCTTTTATAAGCAGATGGCAAAAGAGAATCCTTATGTAAAAATCATGACGTTCAGGCTTGAAGATGGATCAGCTTTTTTAAGAGTGCATAAACCGGAGATGTACGGAGATAAACTCAATAAAAAAAGAAAAATTATTATAGATACAAACAGAGAAAAAATAAAACATTACGGTTTTGAAGTTGGAAAACTTAAAATGACGTACAGAATCGTTTTGCCGATATTTTATCAAAATGAGTATCTTGGACTTGTAGAGTTTGGGATAGAGCCTGCAAGTTTTATAAGAAAACTTACAAAAATAATCGATCTGAAATATGCTCTTGCCATTAAAAAGGAGATGAAGTCCGTTATGATTGAAAAAAAAGAGTTTATTGATAAGGATGATTTCTCTTTGGCAAGCAGTGATCCACTTTTTATTAAGGCATTTGAAAAGATAGATTTGCACAGTAAGGATGATAATAATTTTGTTACATATAACGATAGACACTATTTTGTAGAAAACGATCTTGTGTTGTATGATCATAAAGGAAACAGGGCAGCAGTTTTACTGGCGGCTGAAGATGTTACTGAGGAGATAGAGAGTAAAAGAGATCTCTTTTACAAATTTTTGTTCATTTTCATTTTTCCACTCTTTATTCTTTTTATAATCCTAAACTACAGTTTTGATTTTTTTCTCAAAAAAATTCACAATCTTATTTATACAGACGAACTGACAGGGCTTAAAAACAGAGTAGCTTTTAGAAAAGATTCCCAAGGTAATAAAAACAGGGCATTGGTACTGGTAGACATCAATGCATTTAAAACGATAAACGAACTTTACGGCGTTGAAGCCGGCAATGAAATACTCAAGCAGTTTGGTTCGCTTCTGGAGTCTTTTGCACAAAAAAGAGATTTTTCACTCTATAGAATCTCTTCCGATGAATTTGTTTTTATGAAAGCTTTTGATAAATTTGATCCCAACCAGTGTAAATATTTTATAAAAGAGTTATACGAAACGGTTCGTAATCACTCATTTGTATTGCCGGAACTTGGTATTAAAACAGATATAGAGATAACGGCCGGAATTGTTTATGGCAAAAAGACATCGCTTGAGAAAGCTCTAATGGCTCTTGAAAAAGCCAGAGAAGAGAGGAGAGAATATCTAATTTATAGCAGTAAAATTGATACCAAAAAAGATACGCAGAAAATCATTGCGTTGAAAAAAGATATAAAAAAGGCTCTGGAAGAAAATAATATAGTGGTATATTATCAGCCGATTACCGATAAAAATGGAAAAGTTATAAAATATGAAAGTTTGGTAAGAATGATAAAAAACACTGATGGAAAAGAGGAGGTGATAGCTCCGTGTGAATTTTTGGAACTGTCGCAAAAATTTAATCTGTATCCACAGATTTCCAAAGCTGTTATCGATCAAAGTTTCAGAATGTTTGAAAACAGAAAGGAAAAAGTTTCAATCAACCTCTCTCCAAATGATATTATCGACAAAGAGATGCAGCAATACATCATAAAAAAACTTGACTCTTTTGCTTCTCCGGAAAGAATTATTTTTGAAATTACGGAAGATGAGAGTATAAAAGATTTTGAACATGTTAAATCATTTATAAAAAAAGTCCGTTCATTCGGAGCGCAAATTGCTATTGACGATTTTGGAAGTGGGTATTCGAACTATTTTCATATACTCGAGTTGCAACCGGACTATCTGAAAATAGACGGGTCTCTCATAAGAAATATACATACCAGTGAAGAGAGCAAAATTATAGTCAAAACTATTGCAGTTTTTGCAAAGGAATTAAACATCAAAACGGTTGCAGAATTTATATATGACGAAGAGATTTTTCAATATGCAAAAGAGCTCGGTATAGATGAGTTTCAAGGGTTTTATTTTGGCAAGCCTTCTCCTAAACTTGTATAATTGCATAATTTAAAATATTAGAATCTGCTCTAATTTACCCTTATATGAATATAGTTGAAAATGGAAATTTATATGTTATTTCGTATTGCTGCAGATATCCTTGTGATTTTACATTTTATATTTATTCTGTTTGTATTATTTGGAGGATTTCTTGTATTGAGGAGACGCTGGATTATGTATTTACACATTCCTGCGGTCATATGGGGAGCTTTGGTGGAGATAAAGGGGTGGATTTGTCCTCTAACTCCATGGGAACAATATTTTAGACAGATAAGCGGCGAAGAAGGGTATACAGGAGGATTTATAGAACATTATCTATTGCATATAATTTATCCTGCGGGTATTACCCGTGAAATTGAAATTTTATTGGGAATTTTTGTGATTGTATTAAATCTAGGCATATATAGTTTTGTAGTTGTCAAAAGTTTACATAAAAATAGATGAGATAGAACCGAGTGAAAAAATGTATTGAACCGAAACTATACGCTCTTATTTTTAATTGAAGCGATATATGTTAAGAGTATATAGAAAGATTTTTGCTATACTATTTTAAACCCAAATAAAAAGGGAACAGATGATATTTACAAGCCTGCCGTTTGTAATTGGATCTGGTTTGCTGATAGGATTTGTAATAGGCTTTGTCTATATCATGCTTGCTCAGCCGTTAATAAGAAAAAAACCGGAGCAAAGAAAAAAGATTGAGATTATACTTGGGATGTTCGGTATGATCACCGGTTTTGGACTTGCGGTTGTGTTGTGGGTTGAGGGTACAACAGGATAGATCAAGTAAAAAGATCCGCTTTTTGAGCGACTACTCTATTTCTTCCTCTTCTTTTAGCTTTATAAAGAAGTATGTCTGATTCGGCTATCATATGATCTATATCGTTACAAAGACCGTAAAAGACACCAATTGAGATAGTGCAGTTAAAAGGTTTTTTGTTTACTGTAATTACATTGTTTTCAAAATTTTTTCTCATTTTTTCAAAAACAGCAACAGCATCTTCATAAGAGAGATCTTCAAGGAGTACACAAAACTCTTCTCCGCCGAATCGGGCATAAAGATCAGAGGATCTTAATGATTTTTTCAATACTTTTGCAGTCTCTTTCAATACTCTGTCTCCCACTTTGTGCCCGAATGTATCGTTTATCTCTTTGAATTTATCTATATCTATTGTAGCTACGGTTAACGGCTTGCCGTTACGTTTTGCTTTTTCAAGCACTCTTTTGGCATTTTGGTAAAAAAAGTGTCTGTTGTAAAGTCCTGTCAAATAGTCTTTATTTGCAAGGCTTTGGGTCTCTTTTAAGAGTTTTTCTAGCTTTTCTTGCTCCTCTTTAAGGTCTTTTGCAACACTATTTGATAGATTGGTCAATGCTTTAAGAAGTTTAAAATGTTTGCTTTGAAACAGATTGTTTCTTTCATTTTTTTTATTACTGCTTTTATCATAAAAGTATGAGTTAACGCTATTTTCGCTAAGAGCAAGAATTGTCATAGTCATATTGAGCAACTCGTTTTTATCTTTACTGCTGTAGTACTCTCCGTATGTAAAAAAACCGCAGGTTTTGGCGGTGTTACTGAAAGGGGCGATTTCTTTTGCGGCGTCTTCTTGTAAAAGATTGAGTCTTGCGGCGCAACTGTATATAAAAATAGATTCCGGTTTTGTATTGGAAATGTACTTTGTATTTTCAAGACTGCTTGTTATTATCATATCCGCATTTCCAAAGCCGAATCTTACGATATCACCTTTTTTTAGATGTCCGATAAAAGAGAGTGATCCATCATCAAAAACCTTTATAGCCGCTCTTGCTATATAGGTACCGTCTGCAGATTTTTTTATAAATGGAAATTCTGATGCCGAATAGGGAAGCTCCTGTGCTATCTCATCACCAAGATATTTTCTATATATATCTTTTACGCTTTTGCCATCTATTTCATAAACCCTGTTCCCTTCTGCTTTAGTGATTTTCATCTCTTTTCCAACAGGTTGCCAGTCGAGACTGTACCTTGTCACTGCCTTAAGAGTATCGGAGTTTAGTGATGCAGCTACTACTCCATAATTTACTATTTCATTTTTATCGAAGACAAAAGTTTCAATTAGCGATCCATTGTCTCCTGCTCTGCCACCGGCAATATTGATGTTTTTGGAAACTGACTCTATGCCTTTTATTATTTTTTCTCCATCGCTGATAAGACCATCGGAGAAAACTATGAGAGCCTTTGTTTTTTTACAAATGGTGCTTTTTGCTATAGACTTTCCAAGAGCCAGATCATCACCTCCTTTTAGCAGGAGAGTTTTTATTATTGTATCTTCAAATACTGATATGGAAATAATGCATGAATTACGCAAAACTTTCTCTTCAAAAATCTCATGTGCGGTAGTTGTTCCAATCAGTTTGCTTTTGGGTAGAATATCGGATATATCTTTTATCAGAGATTTTATATATTTTTTTTTAGGTATCCCGCAAAAAACCTGTATAAGAGTTTTTTCTCCATCTTCTATTCCGTTTTTTTTGACAAAATCGGCAAAATGTTCTTTACCTTTAAATAGAGTATTATAGGTTTTCATTTTTCTCCGTTATTTTTATCTTGGGTAAATAATACAGTTAGCCGAGACGGCTCTATTTTATAAAAATTATTATTAAAAAATTATAACTTATAAAGAGATATTTGACTCTGCTTTTATAAATTATAAATTTATCATAATTTAAATACAATATCGAAAACGATTTGGAGAATGAGTTGATAATAGGTCTTGTAGGAAAAGTTGAAAAGAAAGAGCCGACATTTGTTCATTTGAATGTAGGCGGTGTAATTTATGAAGTGTTTGTTTCTGTAAACTGCAGCAGTGAAATAAAAGAGAAAGAAATAAGACTTCATACCACACATATAATAAGAGAAGATAACGAAGCCTTATACGGTTTTGTTGATATCAACGAAAAGAGGATGTTTGATACCCTGATAAAAATCAACGGGGTAGGGCCAAAAGTCGCTATGGCGATATGTTCTACTTTTAAACCGGAAACATTTGTGCAAATTGTTGAACAGAGCAACCTGTCGATGCTGAAGAAAGTACCCGGAATCGGCCCGAAGAGCGCTTCAAGGATATTGGTGGAATTAGGCGATTTTAAACTGGATTCCGGAGGCAAAACAGTTAGCGGTGCACATCAGGAAGCCCAGATGGCGCTTGAGAGTCTGGGATTTAAAAAAGAGCATATTTCAAAAGTACTCTCAGAATGCGAATCGGACAATACGGCTGATTTGGTAAAAGAGGCACTTAGAAAGATACAGAAGATCAAATAGAAATTGAATAGTGTGCAAAAAGGAATAAAATGAAAATCGCGATAGTTTTTGGCGGACAGAGTTTTGAACACGAAATAAGCATAGTCAGTGCAATTGCTTTGAAAGATATCATAAAAGAAAACGAGCTTCAATTTATCTTTTTGGATGCCGGGAGGGAGTTTTATCTCATTCCGGAAAGTGAAATGAAATCAAAGCTTTTTAGCAGCAAAGATTATAAAAAGTATCCGAATCTCTTTTTGAAAAATGGCGGCTTTTACCAAAAAGGGCTTCTTAAAGAGAAAAAAGTTGAAGCAGATGTAGTGCTCAATCTCGTCCACGGAGGAGATGGCGAAGACGGCAAACTTGCCTCACTGTTCGAATTTTTCTCGATCCCTTATATAGGCCCCAGAATTGAGGGAAGCGTTATCAGTTTCAATAAGCTTTTTACAAAAATGTTTGCCAAAGAGAAAGGCGTAAAAATATTGCCATATCAATTAATATCAAAAAATGGTGAAAGAAAGATCGAGTTTGATCTGCCTGTAATCATAAAGCCTCTCAGACTCGGAAGCTCTATCGGAGTCAGTGTTGTAAAAGATGAAAAAGGGCTTGATTTCGCATTGGATGTGGCGTTTGAGTTTGACGAAGAGGTGCTTGTTGAGCCCTTTATAGAAGGTGTCAAGGAGTACAACCTTGCAGGATGCAAAGGAGAGGATTTTCTGTTTTCAATGGTAGAAGAACCGCAAAAAGCCGAGTTTCTGGACTTTGAAAAAAAATATCTTGACTTTGCCAGAACCAAGCAGGTTTTGAAGGCCGATATTGCACAGTCTCTGGAAGATGAACTGAAAAAAGTGTTTAAAAAAATATATTTGCCTCTTTTTGAAGGGGCCTTGATAAGATGTGATTTTTTTGTTATTGACAACGAAGTGTATCTAAATGAGATAAATCCGATTCCCGGCAGTATGGCGAATTATCTTTTTGAAGACTTTGAAAATGTCATATTAAATCTGGCCCAGAATCTGCCAAAACAAAAAAATATTGAAGTTGAGTACAGGTATATACATACCATTCAGAAAGCGAAAGGTAAGTAGATATTGAAAATAGGAAAAATCGATCACGAATCATAAAGGAGCAAAATTGCCTGCAAAAATATACACTTTTGCCGTAGGAAAGATTGTTTCTGTAAGAAGACTTTCAGGCAAATATGACAAAGAGTTTGTGGAAGTCGCTTTGAATATGGAAATGAAAGACAAAGATGGACAAAATGTCTTTATGACAACATATGTAAATTTCAATATAAGAGAATATGAGAGATTGAAAAATTCGGAAGGTAAATATCTGGCAACGGTATTTAAGACATTTATGAAAAGCGATGAAAGAAGTGAACTGAAAACCTTTACGCATGATAAGAGTATAGATTATATGATATTTGATAAAAATCCTTTTGAAAAGGCATAAGAAATAAAAGAGTTCGATGTTTTGATTTTGGGTGGGGGTGCAGGCAGTCTGATGGCTGCGTCTGTCATAAAATCAAAAAGTGTGGCGCTGATCGAACATAATGGTGATATAGGCGCAAAGATAAAAATATCCGGCGGCGGCAGATGCAACATAACCAACAGATATCTGGGCTGGACCAACTATCTGGGAGAAAAAAGTTTCGTTCAGAGTGTAATTGAGAGATTTACAAATAAAGATCTGCTTAAATTTTTCAAAGAAAAGGGACTAAAGCCTGTTCTGAGGAAAGAGAATCAGTTTTTTTGTCCGCACTCATCCGACGATATACTGGGCATTTTTAAAAAAGAGTTAAAAAATATATCGGTTTTTTTGAAATATGAGATTTTAGATGTTGAGAAAGTAGAGGATTTTTTTATAGTCAGATGCGACAAGGAGAGTTTCAAAGCAAAATTTGTTCTCGTGGCTACAGGCGGGATCAGTTATAAAAAACTGGGAGCTTCTGATATAGGATACAAAATAGCCCAAAAGTTTGGACACAGTATAGTCCCTTTGAAACCGGCTCTTGTTGGATTTACGGTCCAAAAAGATGAGTTTTGGTTCAAAAATCTAAGTGGAATATCTTTTCGGGCAAGAGTAAAAACTGCAAAAAAAGAGATAAGAGGAGATATTCTGTTTGCTCATAGAGGCATTAGCGGTCCTGCAATGCTAAATGCTTCTTTGTATTGGGATAGAGGAAAGATTTCAGTCGATTTTCTTGACGATAAAAAGCTTGAAGAGCTGTTGAGATATAAAAACAGGCAGCTAATATCGCAGCTTCCTTTACCGAAAAGGTTTGTAAAAGAGTTTTTGTACAGATTTGGTCTGATAGACAAACCTGTTAAGAATTTGGGCAAAAAAGAGATAGAAATTTTGAAACTTTTAGAAAGTTATGAGTTTGCGCCTGCAGGAACATTTGGATTTGAGAGAGCAGAAGTGACAAAAGGCGGTATATCAACCGATGAAATAGATCCTCTCAATATGGAAAGCAAAAAGGTAAAAAATCTTTTTTTCGCAGGAGAAGTGTTGAATGTTACCGGTGAACTTGGCGGGTATAATTTCCAGTGGGCGTTTTCAAGCGGATATATTGCAGGAAAATATATAGATGAATGCCCTTGAGATAGCTGAAATTATAGGGATAGGAGCTTTTGCTCTCAGCGGATTCTGGGTTGCGGTACAAGAAAGACTTGATCTGCTTGGTATTTTTGTTTCGGCATTTCTTACCGCTTTAGGAGGCGGAATCGTAAGAGATATACTAAGTTCAAGAGAACTTTACTCTTTTACACACTATCTGCCTGTATTGATTGTGATTGCAGCGCTGATAATTGCATCTACATTAAAACTTTATGCCAAAAACGAAATCCAAAATCATAAATTTTTTATCATCAGCGATTCTATAGGTCTCTCTTCATTTGCCATTTCCGGTGCTCTTGCAGGAATTGAGGTTGGATTTAACTTTTTTGGTGTGATACTTCTTTCTTTGATAACTGCAGTAGGAGGAGGGGTAATGAGAGATATTCTTCTAAACCGGATACCACTTATACTTTTAAGTGAATTCTACGGCAGTGTCGCTATATTGATCGGAACTGTTGTCTTTTTGCTGGATATTTTCAATCAGACAAGTTTACTTGCTTTGTTGACAGTTTTTGTATTCGGTTTTATACTTAGACTTGTTGCATATTACAGAAACTGGCATCTGCCAAAGGTCAGATAAGTAAGATTTATCTGCCGGATATGTCCGGCAGATAAAAGTTTAGTAAAAAAGATGAGCTTCTACTCTTCTGTTTTTGGCTCTTCCTTCTTCTGTGCTATTGTCTGCTATTGGCATCTCTTCTCCGTAACCAATGTAAGTTAGTCTTTCAGGCTCGACACCAAGTTTTATCAGCATTTCATATACCGCTTTTGCTCTTCTTTCCGAGAGTTTTTTGTTGTAAGCTTTTGAGCCGATACTGTCTGTGTGGCCCTGAATTTCAGCTTTGTAAGGTTTGTTCCTTTTGAGAAATTCGGCAAAAGTTTTGATTTTCGGCAGGTATTGGGGTTTGATTTTTGCTGAGTTAAAATCAAAATTGATTCTGAAGTTATAAATTATAGGACAACCGTTTTTATCTACCTGAAATCCTTTTGGAGTTCCGGGACATTTGTCGAGATAATCATACACTCCGTCTCCGTCACTGTCAAGAGGACAACCTTTCTCATCCACTTTGACGCCTTTTGGAGTATGGGGGCATCTGTCGAGATAGTCGTATACTCCGTCACCGTCCGTATCCAGAGGGCATCCATCCGTATCCACTTTCACATTTATCGGTGTTGCGGGGCATTTGTCATTTTCATCTATAACACCGTCGTTGTCACTGTCTAAAGGTATATATCTTCCTTTTTGAACAGGGACAGGTTTTGGTTCCGGTACAGGAGCAGCTTTTTTTGCTCCAAAAGGTATAGAAAGACCGGCTGTCAATGCGAAATCGTTATAGGCATTTTCAAAATCCCTTAAATATCTCGCTTCTAAAAGAAAATCAAGATTTTCGATGATGTTTGTTTTCCAACCGACTCCCAGTTGTGCAAAATTTCCGTCATCAAGGCCTGCTTTTTCATTGTCTATCTCCTGATAACCAAGACCGGCGATTATATAAGCTGTATAACTGTTTTGAGGAGTAAATTCATATATGGCGTTAAGTGCGAATCTATTTATATCCGTTTCATCTAATAAACCGGAATAATCGGCATTGTTTGACTGTTCGAAGGATATTCCGGCAAGCCAGTTGTCAGTCAACCTTTTGTTTCCTCTTATTCCCCAGTTTTTGAGGTTGTCTTCAAGTGCACTGTCGTTATCCGTAAACTCTACTGCTCCTGTAACCGCAGCTTCATAACTATTTTCTCCTCCATATGCTAAGCCGCTTAATAGAATCACGGCCGCACAAAGTACAATTTTTTTACCCATCGCTGCTCCTTTTCAATTTTACTTAATTACATGATAACATTTTTTTATTAAAAAGAGGTGATGATTTAATCATTTTGAAGGCCATATCTGATAAAATTTTAAAAAATTATGAAAGGTTTATTTTTGGCCATAAAAGAGATATCCTATAAAGAAAAGGTCTTTACTATAAGTTATGATATTTTAAATTTGCAAAAAGAGGATGATATAGTCTTTCTACACGGCTGGGGCAGCAATAAAAAGGTGATGAAGAGCGCTTTTTCAAAAACTCTTTGCGAATTCAGGCACATTTATGTCGATATGCCGGGTTTTGGCAAAAGTCCCAACAGTGAAGTTCTGACAACCGTAGATTATGCAAATATTATCGATATTTTTTTAAACAAAATCGGTGCGAAAAAGGATATCGTGGTTGGTCACTCCTTTGGAGGAAAAGTTGCGCTGTTTTTAAAGCCTAAACTTCTTGTGCTGCTCTCTACTGCTGGCATAAAACTGCCAAAATCTTTGAAAGTGAGGGCAAAAATAGCTCTGTTCAAGTTGCTTAAACCTGTAGGTGGAGCAAAAATCAGAAGATTTTTTGTCTCAAAAGATGCAAAAGATATGCCGCAAAATATGTATGAAACATTTAAAAATGTTGTAGATGAGGATTTTGCTCCGCTCTTTGAAAAATATGAGGGCAGAACGCTTGTCTGTTGGGGAAAAGAGGATAAAGCTACACCTTTGGCTGCAGGAGAGAAGATAGCCTCTCTTTTGCGAAACTGCCGTTTTGAAGTATATGAGGGCGATCACTACTTCTTTTTGAAAAACTCTTCCATAATCGCAAAAAGTATTGAGGAAAACTATGAAAAGCTATAGATTTATCGTAAGCGGGCGGGTTCAGGGAGTATGGTTTCGTAAATATACAAAAGAGCTCGCCGAAAATCTCGGTATAAGCGGATATGTTAGAAATCTACCTGACGGGAGAGTAGAGGCGGCTGCAACTTTTGAAGATGATGAAAAGTTTAGGCTTTTTCTGGAAGGGCTGAAAAAAGGTTCTCCATTATCTCGAGTAGAGAAGGTGGAAATAGAACCTATAGATGATATATCTGATAAAGGTTTTGAAATAATTTACTAATTTACGGAGAAGACATTGGAGAAGATTTTACATTTGACAGGTCATATTCTGCTGATTCTCGCTATGGGATATTATTTAATATTAAATTTACAGTGGTATAGCTACAGGCTTAAAAGGGTCATTCTACATCACCATAATCAACTTTTGCATATTTTTTTCTTTTTTATACCGCTTTTTGCTTACATAGCTTTAAGAGAGTATGTGTGGGCTGTTCTTATTCCATATGTTGCCGCATTATGGCTATGGCAGCGCAAAATTGACAAAAAACTTGTATTTACCGGCAGGGTAAAACGTTTTTTTGCTGCACTTGTTCTTTTTTCTCTCTTTTTTGATCTTTTATGCCTTGCCAAATTTGACTGCAGAGTTTTCAGTACTATACTGCCTTTGGCCGCTGCCCTGATTGCCGGTAATATCATAGAAAAAATTCTTTTTGCAGGTTTTAAAAAAGAGGCCAAAAAAAGACTCGATAATATAGACCCGACCATTATTGCCATTACAGCGAGCTATGGAAAGACTAGCATAAAAAACTACACTTCACAGATACTTTCAAAAAAGTTTAAAACCTATGCAACTCCCGGAAGCGTAAATACACTTGCGGGTATATTGAAAGACATCAACGAAAAACTGCCGAACGATACCGAGATTTATGTGGTAGAAGCCGGAGCCAGAGAGAGGGGGGATATTTACGAAATAGCTACTTTTTTGAATCATCATTATGCAATTATAGGAAAAATAGGCGAACAGCATATAGAGTATTTCAAGTCTTTGGAGAGGATTATTGCGACCAAGCTTGAACTACTTGCCAGTAAAAGGCTCAAAAAGGCTTTTTTGTATTATGAAATACCGGTAAAAACAAAAGAAAATATCGTAAAGTTCGGGCAAAATATAAAAAATCTCAAAGCTGATCTTAACGGTGTTTCATTCGATTTGGAAATTGATGAGCGGATATACCATTTTGAAGCTCCCGTGCTCGGTGCTTTCAACGCTGTTAATATAACTGCCGCGATTATGGTGGCAAAAGAGTTGGGAATGGATATAAAAGAGATACAAAAAAGTGTAAGTGAACTAAAGCCCGTAGAACACAGGCTCCAAAAAATAGAAGCCGGCGGAAAAACAGTAATAGACGACAGTTTCAACGGTAATCTGGAGGGTATGATAAGTTCGTACGAACTTGTCGACACATTCAGAGGAAGAAAAGTGTTGGTAACCCCAGGAATTGTAGAGAGCACGGCAGAGGCAAATGAAAAATTGGCTAAAAAAATTGACGAAGTTTTCGATCTTGTTATAATCACCGGAAAGTTGAACAGAGATGTGCTGGACAAAAATATAAAAAAAGCAGAAAAAATTATCCTTGAAGACAAAACAAAACTTCAGGAAATTTTGGCCGTCAAAACAAAAGCCGGTGATTTGATACTTTTTTCAAATGATGCTCCGAGTTTTATGTAGAGGTGAGGAATGAAGAGACTTTCATATTTTATCGATACTCTTACGAAATATACGGCATATATTGCAGCACTTTTATCTTTTTTACTGGCACTTTTGATAGTTTTCGATGCTGTAAACAGATATCTTTTTCACAGCGGCTCTATCGCTTTACAGGAACTGGAGTGGCATTTTTTTGATCTTGTTTTTCTTTTGGGCCTTGCCTATTCACTTAAACATGACAAGCATGTCAGGGTAGACATCTTTTATGAGAAGTTTTCCAAAAAGACGAAACTCTATATAAATATCGCCGGTGCGCTTTTTTTTATTATTCCTTTTTGTATTTTTATCATATATTACAGTTTTGATTTTGTGATGATGAGCTATATGCAGCATGAGTCCTCTTCCGATCCGGGAGGGCTTTGTTGCAGATATGTTATAAAATCGGCAATTCCTTTGGGTTTCGCTCTCCTTGCGCTTCAGGCTATCTCTGAAGTGATAAAGAACATTCTTTATCTCAGGGAGGCCAAATGATTGGCCTCATAATGTTTGTTTCGGCACTCATTCTTTTGCTTTTAGGTTTTCCGGTTGCTTTTGTGTTCGGTACTGTTGCCGTTTTGTTTGCTGCCCTGTTTCCTGAAATCGGACTTGAAGTCTTCAGCCTTCTTCCTTTCAGAATATATGGCATTATGCAAAACTTCACACTCATGGCCGTTCCTCTTTTTATCATGATGGGGCTTGTTTTGGAAAAGACAAAAATGGCTGAAGAACTTCTCGAGTCCATGGGAAGACTCTTTGGTGGCATTAGAGGCGGACTTGCCGTAAGCATAGTGGTAGTGGGAGCCATACTTGCAGCGGCTACAGGAATTGTAGGTGCAAGCGTTGTAATGATGAGTCTTATTTCGCTGCCTATTATGATAAAACACGGATATGACAGTAAGCTGGCTTCCGGAACGATTGCTGCAAGCGGAACTCTGGGGCAGATAATCCCGCCTTCAATAGTACTTATTGTGCTTGGCGACGTTATGAGTGTAAGTGTTGGAGACCTCTTTAAAGCTGCCGTTATACCGGGTCTTATTCTTGTTGGACTCTATATAGCCTATATCTTGACAGTCGCATGGCTGAAGCCCCAAAGCGCTCCGGCCATAAAGAGTGAAAAACCAGGAAAAGAGATAGTAATAGATGTATTTAAAAGTGTAATACCGCCTCTTTTGCTGATATTTGCCGTTTTGGGAAGCATATTTTTCGGTATTGCATCTCCGACTGAATCTGCTGCTGTAGGTGTGATAGGCGCACTGTTGCTCAGTATTTTGAACAGAAGTTTCAGCCTGGAGATGCTCAAATATGCCTCTTTGGAAACTGTGAAACTTACATCCATGATATTTATGATTCTTATCGGGGCGACTGCATTCAGCCTTGTTTTCAACGAAGCGGACGGCGGCGATCTGGTACTGGAGTTTTTCAGCGAAGATATAGGAGATGTCTGGGTATTTATATTTGCCGCTATGGCCGCTATCTTTATACTCGGTTTTTTTGTCGATTTTGTAGAGATCTGTTTTATCGTAGTGCCTATACTGGTACCTATTGTAGAAGAGTTCGGAATAGATCCTATCTGGTTTGCCATACTTATAGCTATGAATCTTCAGGCTTCGTTTTTAACACCTCCTTTCGGTTTTTCGCTCTTTTATCTCAAAGGAGCTGCAGGAAAACTTGTAAAAACGGGAGAGATATATAAAGGAGTTATTCCCTTTATAGCTTTACAGATAATTGCGTTGGTTATAATTATAGTTTTTCCGGAACTTGTCTGGGTATTTGTAGAGTGAAAAAGTTCATAAGCAAGGTTGGATATTACCATTAAGATTTTGCCATTTATTAATAACGATTTAACGGAGTGAAAAATGTTTGATATACTATATGCACCCTGGCGGACTGAATACGTTACGGGTGAAAAGATAGAAGGGTGTGTCTTTTGCCATATAAGTAAAAATCCGGCAATGGATGAGAAACATCATGTTCTTTACAGAGATAAAAACTGTTTTGTTGTAATGAACAAATATCCGTATACTCCGGGTCACTTTATGATAATCCCGCATTTTCATACTGAGGCTTTAGAAGAGTTGGATAAAGATATCTGGCTTAGAATGTGTGAGCTTTCTCAAAGAGGAGTAAAGCTTTTAAAAGAGAGATTTAGCGCGGAGGGTGTAAATATAGGAATGAATTTGGGTGCGGCAGCCGGGGCCGGGATTGAAGAGCATATACATATGCATCTTGTTCCAAGGTGGCAGCGGGATACAAATTTTATCACTTCCGTAGGGCACACGAGAGTTTACAGTATCGATTTTGAAAAAGTTTATAAAAAACTCAAAAGTTATGCGACGGAGTATTTTGGTGAGTGACTATGGTGCCCAACGTGTACAAAAGGATATAATATGCACAAAATAAAACCTACAAACATATCTGCGCTTATGCTGGCAGCAAATTTTTTTAAAGGAAACTACGCTTTATCCTTTACAGCGGTTGCCATTATTATAATAGTGGAACTTTTGACTCTTATACCGGCTGCTGGGATGATATTTTCTATTTTAAGTCTTGTTGTAACTTTTTCCATTCAGGTCTTTTTCGGAAAAGCAGTAATAGTTTTGGAAAACGAAGAGGACATAAAAAAGATAGCGGCAAATACCAGAATAGGTGAGCTTATAGGAAATTTTATCAATGTGGCGGCAGGAGTAACGGCTGCTTATCTATCGATTGGTATCGTTTTGGGAATTATTTTCTATCTTATTTTTGCCTTGGGGGGCGGAGCTGTAGTTATGCAGGATATGCAGACAATGACCAGAGAAGAGATGATGGTTTATATGAGTGGGAGTATGGGTGTATCCATGTTTTTTCTTATTGTAATTGCATCATTTTTGTTTTATGTTTTTCCTGCTGTTATGGGACTAGCCATAAAAAAAGATCGTTTTGCGGAAGCATTTAGATCCATATTTCTTCTTTTCAGTCCGACAGTATGGAAAACAACATTTAACAAGGAATATTTAATTTTTATAGTTAAATGGTCACTTATACTCTTTGCGTTGAGTCTGGTAGTATTTGCTATGGCGATGAGCATCATACTCTTTCCTGTAGTAATGGTCATTGCTTACTATATCATGCTATATAATGCGGCAGTTTATGTTTTTGCAGAGAGACTCTCAATAGAGAAAGCTGAAGAAGAGAGCGTTTAAGCTCTCTTCGAAATCATTTCTGATGATAATGTGTTCCTGTAATGATATTGAGTTCCAGCATGATTTCATCAATCTCTTTTCTTTCATTATCGATATATTTTGACCGGTCTTTGCTGTACTGCAGTCTGAGTCTTGAAAACTCCGTAGGTTTGAAAACAAGCATAGCCGAATATCTGTCCAGATTTTCCGAAAAATCCGGCTCATTTTTGAGTATTGCACCGTATCTGAGTCCCCCTCCTATTTCATTATTGTACATATAGACAGCTTCTGTATAAAAGCCTGACTGTTTGAGAGTCTGGGCATCATTTTTTTTATTTCTGTACAAATATTCGTTTTGCCAAAGTATCTCTGAGCGTTCAGAAAGGCTCTTTTTTGCAATGAAGTGCGCTCCATAGACAGTAGTGTTATGTCCGCTTTCGTTTTTGCCTGATGCGAGGCTAAGCTCCCCGTTGATTGAAAAAACGCCAAATTTTTTATGAGTTTTCATATAGCAGGTATATAGTGAATTACTTGATGTGTAACCGAAACTACGATCGTTTTTACCCTGCAGTGCTTCAAAACCGACACTCAGAGGATACGAGTGAGAGTTCCATTGGAATTGAATACCTTGCTCATTAAGCCCCTCCGGACCGAAGATTGCCTCATAAATAAGAGGAATATAGCTGAAATTCCATCTGTGCTGATGATAGGCGTTGATATAACCGAAACCGCTTTTGAATTTTCCGCCTTTCAAACTCATATCGTATGGCAGATTTGTCGTAGTTACGTATGCTTCGCCAATTTCGATGGAGTCTTTAGAAATATGAAAAATTGCATCTGCATCAAAATATCCGTCAACTTCGGAATGGAGGTTAAACTCTGCATAATTGAAGTTAAACCCTCTGTCCGGATTAAAAGGTATTTCGGCAGTTCCCTCTTCGATAAACCCGGGAATGGAATAGTTTGTATAAAGATCATTTGAAATATCTCTGTATAGAGCACTGGAATTTAAAACAAGAGAAATCTGCGGAATGTTATGCTTCTCTTTTTCTTCTTCGTGCAAATGGGCTTTAAGTTCTGCTTTCATCTGATGTTTTTTCTCGTTTTCCAGTGACTCGACTCTTTTTTGGAGCTTTTTTATAATAATATTCTGTTTTTCGATAAGTTTTTTAAGCTCTTCGGTATCTGTCTGTGCAAACAGCGGAAGAAAAGCAAAAAAAGCAATAAATATCCTTTTCATTACATCTCCTGATAAAGTTTTTTATGGTTTAAATAGAGTTGAATTGTGTAAAATCAGGAGATTTTAGGAGGTGCTCTTGAAAACCTGGAACTTGGTATCGAAGATACATAAAAAGATACAAGAGGAGTCTGAATATTTTCTTTTGCAGGTTCAAAATCGGGCAATTGTGCTGAATCGGGGATATCAGCCGCAATATTGTGCTGAAGTATGCATATTGTACAATCGCTTTTTGCTTCGCTTATATCATGGTGATGAAAAAATGAGGATAAAGCTGTTGCAAACAGTAGAACGGATAGTAAAATTTTTATCTTTTTACGGCTCATATTCTCTTTTTATGGAAATTTTTCGAAATTCTACCATAAAATGTGTGTCTATTATGTGTCAAAATGATTGATATCTGTTGGAAAGATACTCTTTTATTCTTTCGACTCCTTCTTTCATTTTTTCTATATCGGTTGTATATGCAAACCGGATATATCTTTCTGTCTCGTTTTTTCCGAAATCCAGTCCGGGAGTTACTGCTGTATGGGAGTTTTCAAGAAGTTCTTTTGCAAAAGATAGACTGTCGTCGGAATATTTGGAAATATCGGCCCAGATATAGAAAGCTCCCTGTGGCTTTGCATCTATTTCAAATATATCTTTTAAAGCTTCGTATAGAAAATCCCTTCTTTTTTTGAAAGTTTTTTTGACTTTTGAGAGATACTCTTCGTCAAAAGCTTCCAAAGCTCCATATTGGCTCAGTGTCGGGGGTGATATAAACAGGTTTTGGACAATTTTTTCCGCATCTTTTGTATATCTTTGCGGTACGACAATCCAGCCGAGCCGCAGACCAGGCAGGCAGAAATATTTTGAAAAACCGTTTATTACAAAAATCTCATCGCTAAATTCCAGAGCAGTATGCTCTTTGCCCTCATATACAAGGCCGTGGTACAGCTCATCTGATATATATTTTATATTCTCTTTTTCACAATATCCGATAAGCTCTTTCAGGTCGTTTTTTTCGTAAACATTTCCCGTTGGATTCGCTGGAGACGAGATTTGCAGTGCTTTGATTTTCAGATTTTTCAAATGTTCGGTTGTAACCTTGTAGCCGCTGTTTTTAAAAACATTTATAAAAACAGGTTTTATATCTAAAATATACGCAAAATTTTTATAACAGGGATATCCCGGATCAGGCAAGCCTATGCTTTCGTTGTAATCGAGTGCAAGAGAGTATGCCACCAAAAACGCCCCGCTTGTTCCAGGGGTGATTATTATGCGCTCTTTTGGCACATCTATACCGTATTTTGATTTGTAGTAGGCTGCTATCTTTTCTCTCAGAACTCCGAGTCCCAAACTTTCGGTATAGGCAAAACTGTTTTTATCAAGAGCTTTTTGCATAGCTTTTTTTACTCTTTGGGAAGGTGCAATATCGGGCTGACCTATCTCAAAATGGATGGCATCGGGATACTTTGCAGCCTCTTTGACAATATCCATAACAATAAACGATGAGAGGTTTTTCAATCTTTTCATAACTCTCCTTTTATATACATATGAAATTTTATCAGATATCCTTCAATCTGATAAAATAATATTATCAATTTAGCGGAGAGAAGATGCCCAAAAAAGAGCTTTTAGAAAAAATTCTCAATACCAAAATAGAAAAATTAGACTATTTAAGCAGTACTCAGGCAGGAGATATATATGTAGCCGACGATAAGTTTGTTATAAAAACAGGTAAAAATGGAAGCGGATTATTGCCACTTGAAGCGAAAATGTTACAATTTTTATCCGAAAACTCTCTTCCGGTGCCAAAAGTCTACTATTTCGATGAAGATATACTTATAATGGAGTATATAAAAAAGAGTAATACTTGTGACGAAAAAAACCAGATAAGAGCTGCAAAAAGTCTGGCTCTTCTTCATCATGTAAAAAGGAATATTTTCGGTTTTGAATATGATACTGCCATAGGGCCTTTGCTTCAGCCAAACCCAAAGTTAAAGAGCTGGATAGAGTTTTACGGCAGGCACAGAGTTTTAGAATTTGCCGAAAGAGCATACAAAAAGGGATTTTTGAGTGAAAAAGAGATTGAGCGGATAAAAAAGTTTTGCAAGAGTTTGAGAAGTTTTCTCATTGAACCGGAATTTTCCTCACTTTTACATGGAGATCTATGGCAAGGGAATATAATATATTCTAACAGCGGTCCCGTTTTCATAGACCCGGCTGTGTATTTTGGACATTATGAAGTAGAGATAGCTTTTACGACAATGTTTGGAACTTTTGATAAAATTTTTTACGATGTATATTCTGAAATTTTGCCGTTAGAGAAAGAATTTTGGAGTCAAAGAAGAGATATATATCTTCTATATCCCTATCTTGTACATGTCAATATATACGGCAGAAGCTATTGGGAGGGAGTTGACAGAATTCTTAAAAAATTCGGATTTTAAAAAGGAGAGAGAATGAGTGTTTTAATGGAGATAGCTATGTTTCCAACGGATGTGGGAGAGTCAAAAAGCAGATATGTGAGCGAAGTTTTAAAAGTTATCAAAGAGAGCGGATATCCGTATCAATTGACCCCTATGGCCACCATTATAGAAGCAGATACGGTTAAAGAGCTGAGCGACCTGATACCTAAAATGTATGAAGCTTTGGAAAAGATGGGAGTAGGACGCGTCTACAGCGTAGTGAAATTTGACATAAGGCCTGCGAGAAAAAACAGGCTTAAACAGAAAATAGAATCGGTAAAAAAACATATAGAGGTATAGAAAAAATTTAGAGGTTTAACCTCTAAATTTTCTGCTACTGTGCCGCATATTTGACAGCGTTTATATAGCTTTTAATATTTAACTCTCTGTTTTTTTTATAGGCTATGTCAAATGCCGTGCCGTGATCGACAGATGTTCTGATGATTGGAAGATTTAGACTTACATTTATGCTCTCATCGAAATAGAGGGCTTTTAAAGGTGCGAGGCCCTGGTCGTGATAGATGGCTGCAAAGTAGCGGAAATTTTTCCTGAAGTTCGGCGTAAATACGATATCTGGAACCACAGGGCCGATAAATACGTCTAGACCTATTTTTTTATTTGCTTTTTTTATAGCTTTTGATATCTTTTTCTCTTCTTCTCCCAAAACTCCCCCGTCGCCGGCATGAGGGTTGAGTCCCAGAACGGGAATGGTTAACGACTCCTGGTTGCTTATTGCTGGCAAAGAGTTGTAAAAATTTATAAGAAAGTTTCCCAGCTTTTTGGTTTTTATCTCTTTTGGCACTTCTCTCAGGGGGATGTGTTCGGTGTAAAGAGCGACAAAAAGTTTTTCACATCCTAGCATCATAACGGCATCTTTTTTGAAAAAATTTCGCAGTGCATCTGTATGGCCTTTGTACTTTATGCCAGCTTTTTCCCACGCTTTTTTGTGTATTGGCAAGGTAACGACCGCGTCTGTTATACCTTTTTTTGCAAAAAATACCGCTTTTTTGAAAGATTCAAATGAATATTTTCCGCTTTTTTTGCTTATTTTTCCCGGTTTGATTTTGAAATTGCCTTTTATATACTCCGTTTCAAAATCATTTGGAATATCCATCTTAAGAAGTGTTGCCGCCTTTTCAAGCATATGGTAATTTGTAAAGTAGAGGGGTGTGCAAAACTCTTTTATCGTATCGTGTGCGCTGAGAGCAATTTCCGGTCCTATACCGTTTATGTCACCTATACTTATGCCGATAACAGGTTTCTTCAACTAAAATCCTTTTGCCCTAATTCGTAATTCGTGATTCGTAATTCGTGATTGGTCATGGTTTGATTTTTTGACTTCTAACTCCTGATTATTTTTACCATTTCTCTTACAGCTTCTTCAAGTCCTACCCAGACACTTCTTGCGATGATGCTTTGTCCAATATTGAGTTCGATTATATCTTCAATATCGGCTACTGCTTTAACATTCTGATAGTTAAGACCGTGTCCGGCTGCAACTTCGAGTCCTGCTTTTTTGCCGTATATTGCCGAGTTTTCTATCTCTCCAAGAGCGGTAGAGAGTTTTTCGGTCAGCTCTTTTCTTGAAAGTTCCAGTTCTTTAATGGAGTGGTGCGTAAATCTCAGATTTGTATAGAGCATCGCATATATGTTTGCATATGCGCCTGTATGAAGTTCTATCATATCAGCTTCGGTATCGGCGCATGCGGATATGATTTCAAAATCGGGATCGACAAACAGTGAGACATCTATTTCGTTGTCTTTGAGTTTTTTTACTGCATCATTTATCTCTGTAAAATACTTTATTACGTCAAGTCCGCCTTCGGTAGTGACCTCTTCACGTTTTTCCGGTACCAAAGTGGCGCGATGCGGTTTTAGTGAACAGATTATATCTATAATTTCCGGATTTATAGAACACTCCATATTTACCGGAAGCTGCGAATTTTGTACAATTTTTTTTGCATCACTGTCTACTATATGGCGTCTATCTTCTCTCAGGTGTATCGTTATTTGGTCGCCTCCTGCACGTTTTACTATGCCAAGAGCATCAAGTGGATCCGGATCGTTTATCTTTCTTGCCTCTCTGAGTACCGCTATATGGTCGATATTTACTCCCAGCAACATTTCAGCTCCTTTGCTTTTGAAGGTTCAGTTAACAAAATTATATCAGTTGTTTGCTAAGGGTGTTATTTTTAAACAGGGATAAATAATTTTTATCTATTTGTTATAAATTTAAATGATATCTAATAATAAAATGTATAAACTACAAGAACAAAAACCCTCCAAACTACTATCTATATTAATCGTAAGCATAGAGGGAAATATAAGAAAGGAAATGTGTTATGAAAAAAGCATATATTAGTATTGCTCTTGCAGCACTTCTGTTGTCAGGTTGCGGTGAAAAACCAAAAGAGGAAAAAAACAGAGTGGAAGTCCTGCCTGAAAAAACTGAAAAACAGGTATCAACCGAACAGACAGAGTCTGTAGAAGGGCTCTATGGCGTAAGCGCCGATGAAGCAAAAAGCGAACCGCAGCCTCCTCAGCAGCCCGGTGTCAAAACGGGAACTGTTATAGAGACGATGAATGCGGGCGGATATACATACGCCAAAATTGATGATAATGGAAATATATACTGGATAGCCGGACCTCAAACAGAAATAAAAACAGGAGACAATATCTCTTTTGCTCCTCAGATGTGGATGGAAAATTTTCAGAGTAAAACTCTAAACAGAACTTTTGATAAAATCCTTTTCGTTGCAGTTATAGCTCCTCTCAAAGGTACAAATGCCCATGCGTGTGAAAGTTGCGATACGCATAAAAACCAGGCAGTGACTGCACAAACAAGCCAAGATTCGGTACAAAAGCAAGGTTCAGGTGAAAAGATAGCTAAAGCTGAAGGCGGGTATACAATAGCAGAAATTTTTCAAAAAAAAGAAGAACTGAAAAATAAAACAGTGAAAGTAAGAGGAAAAGTAACCAAAGTTTCAAGAGCAATTATGGGCAAAGACTGGGTTCATATAGAAGATGGTAGCGAAAGCGATCTTGTAATCACTTCTCCATCGGCAAATGTTGAGGTAGGTGATGTAGTTACGGCAACGGGTATTTTAAAAACAGATGTTGATTTTGGATACGGCTACTTCTATCCGGTAATAATGGAAGAGGCGAAATTTGAGAAGTAGAAGGTTTTACCTTCCGCTTCTTTTTTCATAAAACTCTTTTTTGAATTTTTTGAATTTCTCCTGTAAAATAGCCTCTCTGGCCTCACTCATAAGATTTAGATAATAGTGTAGATTATGCAGCGATGCAAGCCTGTAATATGTAAGTTCCTTTGCCCTGAAAAGATGGTTGATATACGCTCTTGAATAGTTTTGGCATGTGTAGCAGTTGCATTCTTTATCGATGGGACCTTCATCAAGCCTGAATTTGGCGGATTTAATGTTTATTTTACCGAAACTTGTAAAAAGAGTGCCGTTTCTGGCATTTCGTGTAGGCATAACACAATCAAACATATCAACACCTCTGTCTATGCACTCTATCAAATCTTCAGGAGTTCCGACTCCCATGAGATATCTCGGTTTATTTCGGGGCATAAGGGGAGTTGTAAACTCTACTGTGTCATACATGGCCTGGTTCTCTTCACCGACGCTCAGCCCTCCTATGGCAAAACCGTCAAAATCGAGCTGTGTCAGCTCCTCGGCGCTAATTTTTCTATATTTTGGGTCCACACCTCCCTGAATAATGGCAAAAATATTCTGATTGAGGCCTATACCTTTTTCACGGGCTCTTTTGTGATACTCTATCGATTCCTCTGCCCATTTTGTCGTTCTTTTTACTGAGAGTGCGAGTCTCTTTTCTGTTGCAGGCAACGCTATAAGGTCGTCAAGTATCATCATTATATCGCTGCCTAAATTGTATTGGATATCGAGCACCTTTTCGGGTGTAAAATAGTGTCTTGAACCGTCTATATGGCTTTTGAATTCTATTCCGTTTTCATCTGCTTTTGATATATCGCTCAGGCTAAATGCCTGAAAACCTCCGCTGTCGGTAAGAAAACTTCTGTTGTATTTCGTAAATGAGTGAAGACCGCCGAGCTCTTTTACGATTTCGTCACCCGGGCGCAGATAGAGGTGATATGTATTTGCCAGTATGATTTTTGTGTCTAGTGTGTTTAAAAGGTCGTTGCTGTCAAGTGATTTTACACTTGCCGCTGTGCCGACGGGCATAAATACCGGCGTCAGTATCCTGCTGTGTGCAGTTTCTATACTGCATGCTCTTGCCGTACCGTCTGTATGGTCGATTTTAAATTTCATTGTCTGCCTTATGATATAATTCATCATTAATACAAAATATTACAAAATTATCATTTTTTAGAGGAATATATGAAAAACATTCTTATACTTGCCGACGGTATTGTAGCAAAACATTTTTTAGAAAGAGTTATTGAAAATTACGCTACTGAGAATAACTATAATGTGGTCTACTATAATGAAAAAGTTTTACCAAAATCCAGAAACTCTAATATGAAATTCTTTTTTTTCGATCCTACAAGCTACGTAAAACTTTCTCAGCTTTTCGATGAGGATTTTCATCAGGTTCATATTATTATGGCCAATAAAATCGATACTATTGCATCATATAACAATATAAGGAAGCTGAGCAAACAGGTAAACATTGTTCTTTTCGATAAATGGAATCTTGAAATAGAAGACCAAAATCTTATAAAACTTGACGCAAATGAGATTCTTGCAAACAGGCTGATAGATTTTCTGCCAAATATACCCATCGTAGCACAAAATGTCGGTCTTGGTATTGGCGAAATTATGGAGGTTCTAGTACCTTTCGGAAGTTCTTATGTATATAGGCATATCGGTTCAATTGAACAGAAAAAATGGAAAATTGCGGCCATTTACAGAAACAACAGACTTTTGATTGCAGAACCGAGTATTATGATATGGCCAAATGATCTTCTTCTTCTCATTGGAGAGCCCAATGTTTTGAAAAACATATATAAATCTATAAAAAGAGAAGTTGGGCAGTTTCCTATTCCGTACGGTACAAACAGTTATCTGTTTATCGATATGGAAAAACAGAGAGCCGAAGAGATAGAGAAGGTATTGCATGACGCTGTATGGCTTCATAAAAATTTAAAAGACAAAAAGCTTATTATAAGAGTGATAAATCCATCCGATTTTAAAGTACTTGATATGATAAAACAGTTGGATTCCAAAGATATAGATGTTGAGATAAAATACGCTTCTGTCAAAGAGCCCGATATCATAATAGAAGATTGTCGAAAGTTTGATATTGGTCTCATTATCGTGAAAAACAGCCTTTTCGAAAAATATGAAATCAGAGAAACTCTTTTTCAAACAAAACTTCCCGTTTTCAGTATATCTGACAAGGATATAGAAAAAATTTCGCAGTCAGCACTGCTGCTTTCCAAAAACAAAGAGCTTGAGAAAATTTCCTCTCCTATCCTTGATGTCTCCGTACAACTTAAACTGAATCTAATACTATATGATATAGATCCGGAAGAGAGTGATAAAAGTGAAATAATAGAGCATTTTGAAAACCTGGCTTCAATATTTTCAAAATCTATAAAAGTTGTAAAAGCGAATAAAAACCCTATCAGAGAGATGCAGAAAATCGACAACTTTCTACAATTTCTACCATTTAACAGAAAAATCCTGAAAAAACCTCTAATAAGATTTTTTTCAACTGATGTGGAATGTCTTTATTATAAACTCAGTTCATATCATCAGATATTCATTCCTGTACAGGTTTGATAGAGTGTTAAGCAAGTATTAAGTATAATTTGAAATTAAGGTTATCACTTAATTTATGATGTTTAAGGGTATTTATGAGAGTAGATATAAGACTGGTTAAAAAAGAAGACAGAAGCTATCCGATTTTTATTGATGAACTAAAATCCATAAAGATAGATACAAAGGCTGCAATTGTAACAAATCCTAAAGTTGCAGGTTTGCACCTTGATTATCTTTTGAAAAAGATTGAGGCAAAAGAGCTTTATATCGTCACTGTACCTGATGGCGAAGAGTATAAAAATTTTGAAACACTCAACTTTATACTTGACAGGCTTTTTGATCATCAATTGGACAGAAAATCGATGCTCATTGCCTTTGGAGGTGGGGTTATTGGCGATATGACGGGTTTTGCCGCAAGTATTTATCAAAGAGGAATAGATTTTATTCAGATACCTACTACGCTTTTGAGTCAGGTTGATGCAAGTGTAGGCGGAAAGACCGGGATAAATAACAGGTACGGCAAAAATCTTGTAGGCTCTTTTTATCAGCCCAAAGTCGTTTATATCGATACATTTTTTTTAAAAACTCTTCCAAAAAGAGAATTTGCCGCCGGTGTAGCAGAAATTGTGAAAATGGCAGCGGTATTTGATAAAGATTTTTTCGGATTTTTGGAACAGAACGATCTTTACGATGAAGAGAACCTTAAAATCGCCATAAAAAAATCTGTGGAAACAAAGGCCAGAGTCGTTGCGCAGGATGAAAAAGAGAGTGGAATCAGAGCGGCTCTAAATTATGGCCATACATTTGGACATGTAATAGAAAATGAGACCAAATACAAAAAATATCTTCACGGAGAAGCAGTAGCTATTGGTATGGTTATGGCAAACGAATTGGCGATAGAAACCGGGCTTTTGACATCAAAAGAGGCCGAAAGAATAAAAAAAGTTCTTGAAAGATATTCGCTACCCACGAATTATCATATAAAAGATGTTGACTCTTTTTATAAACATTTTTTTCTTGATAAAAAAAGTATGGATAAAAAAATAAAATTTGTTTTGCCTAATGGAATCGGAGATGTAAAAATAATAGATGACATCGATGAAAAAACAGTGAAAAAAGTTTTGGAAAAATTTTCAAAAGGGTTATAGTGAGAAAGCTTCTGATATTCCTTTTTTCCACGCTGATTTTGTATGCCCAAGGAACTGATATAATCGATGTTTTTGACAATGAAACAAAAACAGAGAACTCCGCTGTTATAAAAGATGTTTTGGATATAAATACTACCCAAAAAGAAAAAATAATAGATATTCAAAGCAGACTAAAAGCGATAGAAGATGAGCTTTCCCGAAATATATGGACAAAAAAGTATTCAAACTATATCACTTACCATTTTTTGGAAAAGGAACTGATAAAGACAGAGCGTGAAATAAAAGTTGCAAAAAGAAAAAAAAGTGCAAATCTTTCAGAACTTGAAAATAAAAAAGAGACACTGCTAAATCAACTGGAGCTTCTCAAAGAATACAAAGAATCACCGTTTATAGAACTTCTCAAACCCGAAGAGATTCCAGAACCGCCTGAAGTAAAAAATCCTGTTGCAATAATTGCGGCAATATCGTATATAAAACAGATTAACGAAAAAAAGGAGTATTACAGGCAAAAACTGGCAGAACTGAAATCCGTTCTTAATAAGCTCAAAGAGAAAGAAGCACTTTTAAAAGAGATTTATGAACTCGAAAAAAGTGAAGAGATAAGAAAAAAACTCAGTTATACAATTGAAGAAGTTACCGCTTTTAGCAATGCCGTTATGATTGCCGAAAAGACCATTGGAGTTTATGAAAAGAGAATAGAAGAAGTTGTTTTAAAAGTAACGGAAGAGATAAAGGTACAGAGTGAAAAAGCCGCTGCAATCATGGGGCTTGTACTTGTACTTTTTGGATTCAATCTATTTATCAAATGGATAGCTAAAAGGTATGTTAAAGACAATGAACGATTTTATATGATAAATAAAATCATAAATTTCAGTTTTGCGACTGTTATTATCTTGATTGTCCTTTTTGCATACATAGAAAATGTAACATATATAGTTACGATTCTGGGTTTTGCATCTGCGGGTATCGCGATCGCTATGAAGGACTGGTTTATGAGTCTGCTGGGATGGATCGTAATAGTTTTCGGCGGTACCATCCATGTAGGGGATCGAATAAAAGTAAAGAGAAACGGACTTGTTTATGTTGGTGACGTTGTTGATATATCTCTTTTGAGAATTACTATTTTGGAAGATATCACTCTTACAACATATCACGAAAACAGAAGGGCGGGAAGAGTTATATTTGTTCCTAACAACTATATATTTACCGATCTTATAGCCAACTATACACATGGCGGGCTTAAAACCGTCTGGGACGGGATAGATATAAATATAACATTTGATTCAAATCACAAAAAAGCGATGCATATAGCAAGAGAGATTACAAGAAAATATGCAAAAGGCTATACGGATATTACAAGAAAACAGCTAAATCGCCTAAGAAGCAGTTATCATCTTAAAAACACGAATGTTGAACCCAGAGTCTACTCTTTTATTGAAGATTACGGTATTAGAATAAGCGTCTGGTACTTGACAAACTCTTATGCTACGCTTACACTGAGGAGTACCATTTCGGGTGAAATTATTGACAGATTCAACCGTGAAGAAGATATCAAAATAGCGTTGCCTTCACAATCAATATACTTGACAAAAGGAAAATTTAATAATATAAATAGTGAAAATTTGAGTGAAGGATAAGAAGAGGTGAAAAAGGTTTTTTTCAAAACATTCGGCTGCAGGACAAACCAGTTTGATACTCAAGTGATGATGTCCAAACTAAAAGATTTTAATATTACGCAGAATGAAAAAGAAGCCGATATTGTTGTTGTAAATTCATGCACCGTTACAAATTCTGCCGACAGCGGAGTAAGAAACTATATAAACAGGATAAAAAGAGAAACAGGTGCGCAGGTCTATCTTACTGGATGCGGAGCCTTTACAAAAGGAGAAGACCTTTTTAAATCAAAAAAAGTCATTGGTGTTTTCGGACATTCTGAAAAAACAAAAATAAACACACTTTTGAAAGAGGAAAATCTGTTTGAGCTGGGTGATCTTGAACATATAGACAAAAGTGTGGTAGAGCAGTTTATAGGAAAAAGTAGAGCATTCATAAAGATACAGGAGGGGTGCGATTTCAGATGCAGCTACTGTATAATTCCTTATGTGAGAGGAAATGCTAGAAGCCACGAGGAAGATATTATAATCGAACAGATCAAAAGACTTGCATACAACGGCTTCGGAGAGTTTATCCTGACCGGAACAAATGTGGGAAGCTATGGCAAAGATAAAAATTCAAGCCTGGCGAAACTTTTGAAAAAAATATCATATATCAGGGGAGTAAGGCGCATCAGAATAGGCTCACTTGAGCCTGTACAGATTACAGATGAGTTTAAAGAGCTTTTGAATGAACCCTGGATGGCAAAACATCTTCATATCGCTCTGCAGCATACCTCGCAGAGAATGCTAGATATAATGAATAGAAGAAACAGAGTCTCTTCTGACCTTGAGCTTTTTGAAGAGCTGGCAGCATTTGGCTATGCTCTCGGTACAGATTTTATCATAGGGCACCCAGGAGAGAGTGAAGAGATATTCAAGGAAGCATACGATAATATAAAAAAGTTTCCTCTTACACATATACATCTGTTTACATACAGCAAAAGAGACGGTACGCCGGCAAGCAGTATGAAACCGGAAGTTCCGGGAAATATTGCCAAAGAAAGATACAGAAAGATAAAAGAGGTGATTGATGAGAAGAATTACCGTTTCAGACAGCAAAAAAGGAAACTGGAGGTTTTGATAGAGTCCGAAAAAGAAGGTGTTTATACAGGTTTGGACCAGTTTTTCAACAAGATAAACGTCCATAGCGATAAAGACATAAAAGGCAACTGGATAGAGATAGAAAAATATGAAGCAAAAAAAGATTCAAACTACGCAGATTTCTAAGAAAAACAAAGTACTTATTGCTTTATCTGCAGGCATCGTAGCTTTGCTGCTGCTGTTTGCATATGTCAGACAGAGCAGTACCGTTATAGACTACTCTACATACAGAGCTATGCTGAAAAACGATATGATAGATTCTGCCCAGATAGGGGAGAAATATATCTATCTAAAAAGCGGCGGCAAGGTTTTTAAAATACCCAAAGATGCAGTCAATATAAACGAACTTTATGAGAAAATCCCTGTCGGCGTAAAAGAAAATTACAGCAGAGCAATTGATGTTGCTGTTCTGTTCTTTATCGCAGGACTTCTTATATATATGCTCTTTTTTTCCAGAAAAAGAGAGGAAATGCCGCCCATAAAACATCAGATAAATATAGCGGCCCCCGAGATTGATGATTTTTCTTCAAAAATAAAACCTATAGTTTCGGATGTGAAGTTCAAAGATGTTGCCGGTATAGAGGAGGCTAAAGAGGAACTTGAAGAGATAATAGAGTTTTTGAAAAATCCGGGAAAATTCAAAAATTTCGGTGTACGTATGCCAAAAGGTGTTCTCCTTATAGGACCTCCCGGTGTTGGAAAGACTATGATAGCCAAAGCGGTCGCAGGTGAAGCAGGGGTCCCGTTTTTTTACCAGAGCGGATCGAGTTTTGTTCAGATATATGTGGGTATGGGAGCAAAAAGGGTTCGTGAGCTTTTTGCAAAAGCCAAGCAGATGGCGCCTTCGATTATCTTTATAGACGAGATAGATGCCGTAGGAAAAGCGAGAGGCGGCATGAGAAACGATGAGAGAGAGGCAACTCTCAACCAGCTTCTTACCGAAATGGACGGATTTGAAGACAACAGTGGCGTTATCGTTATGGCAGCGACCAACAAAATAGAGATGCTTGACGAGGCGCTGCTTAGACCGGGCAGATTTGACAGAAGGATATTTGTATCTTTGCCCAATGCCAAAGAGCGAGAAGCAATACTCAAAGTATATCTGAACAAAATTCCGCACTTTGTTGATACCAAAGAGATAGCTAAAATGACTGTCGGGTTCAGCGGAGCTGCTCTGTCGAGTCTTGTAAATGAGGCAGCTCTGCATGCTCTTAGAAAGGGTAAAAAAATTGTAGAACTCGAAGATTTTGAAGAGGTAAAAGACAAAGTGCTCTTCGGAAAAAGAAAGGTACTTGCATATTCAGCCCGAGAAAAGGAGATTCAAGCCGTATATCAGGCTGCGAAGGCTGTTACCGCATACTGGTTTGAAATAGATTTTGACAAAATATCTTTACTGGGATCTGGTTTTAAAGATATAGATAAAGAGATTGTCTCAAAACATGAATTTATAGCCAAAATAAAACTTTTTCTCTCAGGGCATGCCGCAATGCAGGTCATCTACAACGAAGAGTTTTCAAATTCGGCCCAGGACCTTGCAAGGGCAAAAATCCTTGCCGAAGATATGGCAACAAGATACGGGATGGGTAAAAAACTGATAGGTGATGTTACCGATGTCTCTTTTATCATGGAGAGTACGCTTGAAGAGGTAAAAGAGTTTATCTCTTCTCAGATAAGATATATAGAGAAGATAAAAGAACATCTTCTTGAAAATGAGTCTATATCCAAAGAGGAGATTAAAAAGATTTTTAATGAGATTCTTTAGCGGATTTTGTCTGAAAAATGAGAAAAAGCTTTTTGAAGATATATTGGATAATAGCGAATTTTCAGTGGCCGGTTTCAGCTATGGAGCTATAAAGGCTGCTGAATATGTATATAAAGAATTGAATGAGGGCAAAAGAGTAGACAGAGTGTTGCTTGTATCTCCTGCTTTTTTTCAGTCATTTGATGAGAAATTCAAAAGAGTTCAGCTTATCTCTTTTTCCAAAAATCCGGAATCTTATATTGAAAATTTTTTAAAAAACTGCAGCTATCCATCCTCCGTTTCACTAGAAAAATACAGGAGTTCCTGTAATAAAGAAGATCTAAAAGAGCTGCTTTATTATTGTTGGGATAGAAAAAAGTTGGATTCAATTGTCAAAAGAGGCGTGAATATTGAGGTTTTTTTAGGTGAAATTGATAAAATAACGGATGTAAAAAGCGCATACCTCTTTTTTAAAGAGTATGCAACTGTATATTTTTTCAAAAAAGCAGGGCATATATTAAAATAATATATAATTCAAAGGAAAAAAATGGAGATAAAGATAGGAATATTGACTGTATCTGACAGGGCAAGTCAGGGAATATATGATGATATTTCGGGGAAAGCCATCATTGATACATTGAATGATTATCTCAAAAGCGAATGGGAGAGCATATATAAAATCGTTCCGGATGAACAAAATATCATAGAAGAGACCCTCAAAGAGATGGCTGATGAGAGAGGGTGCTGTCTGATTGTAACTACAGGCGGGACAGGACCTGCAAAAAGAGATGTTACTCCAGAAGCAACCGAAGCTGTCTGTGACAAGATGATGCCGGGATTTGGAGAACTTATGAGGCAGGTAAGCCTTCAGTATGTACCTACAGCGATACTTTCAAGACAGACTGCAGGTATAAGAAATCAAACACTTATTATAAATCTGCCGGGAAAACCAAAATCGATCAGAGAGTGTCTGGATGCAGTATTTCCTGCTGTTCCTTACTGTATAGACCTGCTTGAAGGGCCGTATATCGAAACAAATGAAGATGTTATCAAGGCTTTCAGACCGAAGAAGTGAAAAACTTACAGGTTGAATCTCTAAAAATATACCAAGGATAGAAATTGGCCAATAGAAAAATAGAAGAGTGTATATATGAATATATAAAAGAGCTCGAGCGTGAATTTATGGAGATTATAAACAATCCTAAGATGGATAAAAAGGCAAAGAACCTTGCAACAAAGCCTCTTGCTTCCAAAAAGAAGATACTGCTAAATACAATCGATGCTCTAAATCTGGTGGATAAAGAGAGTCAAAAGGGATGAGGATGAAAAATCTGCCTGTCTATCTTTTGATATTTTTTCTTGTAGGTTCTATGGCGTTTGTAATACTCTCTCCGTTTTTTATAGTTGAAAAAATAAAAGAAGACAGTAAAAAGCCAAAAAGTGAAAGAGAGTTTGTTTACAGAGGGGATACAAAAAGCGGTAAATGAGAAAGTGGATGTGTGAATGTAGCCACACATCTCCACTTTTTTCAGGATATTACGAGAAAATGAAAAAAAGTTTATAAGCTTATCTATTTAACCTCTTTTTTATAAATTTCCGAGAGTTTATTATATAGCGTCTGGTAATCTATATCGCTGTTTTTGCTCAAAATTTCCTGCATCACTTCGTTATCCTCTTTTTTATTCCACACTTTTTTATAAACTCCCTCTTTATATCCATGATCCTGTCTGAACTGATTCAATACATTTTTTCCGATATAGAGTCTGTATAAATCGTCGAAATTGAGACCGGATGCATCACAGGCTCTGAAAAACTGTTCCGTTAAAGACTCCTGATATGGTTCACTGTCGTTTTTGACAAGGGCCAGGGCCATAAGCTCTTCAAACACATCAAGATATTCATTTATATTTTTATTATTTTCACTTGTCCACTCTTTTGGAATTTTTATGTCCGATTTTGTATCAACAAGATTTTCGATAAATATGACAAGCTCCGTGGGGGTATGAAATTTGAGAAGATAGCTCATTACAAAATGCCAGATATCTACAAGTTCTATTTTGATATTTTCAGTATCTATGCCGGAATCGATATTTTTCCAGTGTTTCCATGAAAAGCTGTCGATAAGTTCGGCACACTCCATATATATACATCTTTTCCAGTTTATTACTTTATCGTTTTTGGTTACGTCTTTTCTCCACTCTGGTCCATTTGTATCGTTGTTTAGCTGATTTTGAAGTTGAAGCATTTCAAGAATTTTTTCCTGCATAGCTATCCTTTTGAAAAAATTTGTTCCTATTATAAAAGTTTCAGATTATAGCATATACAATGTTATAAGAATAATATTTTAATTTTGGAGATGAAATTATGTTTGAGTTCAGTACTATATATTACAATAATCCTATTGTAGAAGCGGCAAATGCCTTTTTGGTTCTTGATGAAAATAGAATAATAAAATATGCCAATCGCCACTTTTGCAGGATGACCGGATATGAGAGTGAAGAGCTTAAAAAGAAAAGTATTTACAGGATATATCATTCAGATTTTCCCGACAAAATAGACAATGATCTTTGGAAGACTGTCAACTCAAAAGAGATGTGGCTCGGTGAAATACAGTTGTTTTCAAAAGACAGGAACAAAATATGGGTATTTACAAGAGTTTTGCCTGTAACAGATGCTAGCGGTAAAATAATGGAGTATGTATTTGTCAGTAATAATATAACCAAGTTGAAACTGACGGAAATGGAGCTTATAAAAGCAAAAGAAGAGGCTGAGATAGAGAGAACCAAAGCGATGAGAGCCAATGAGGCAAAATCGCTTTTATTTGCCTCTATTACTCACGATTTGAGAACCCCTTTGAATGCAATTATAGGATACTCTGATCTTATTTTAGATGAGAGACTTGGAGAGAAGGAGAAAAAAGAGTCTATTGAAAATATAAGATTTTCAGCGGAGACATTAAGAGAACTGGTAGATGACATTCTTGATTATTCGCAGTTTGAAAAAGGTATGGTAGAGCTTGAAAATGTGGAATTTGATATCAATGAACTGATAAAAAATGTTCATACATCTCTTAAAAGCCTTGCAGATATGAAAAATCTGGAGTTTATATGCGAATTTGACAGTTTTGAGTCCGCACTGTTAGGTGATGCGAAAAGGCTTAGACAGGTTCTTATCAATCTGCTTGGAAATGCCGTTAAATATACCCGTAAAGGACATATAAAATTTAAAGTTAAAAAAGAGAAGGAAGATAAAGGGCAAATAAAGATATATTTTGAAATTGAAGACACGGGTATAGGCATACAAAAAGATAAACTGGATGCTATTTTTGATGAATTTGTAAGAGTGGAAACGGTAAGAAACAGTTACGCCGGAACCGGTTTAGGATTGTATGTATCTAAAAAAATAATCGAACTTTACGGCGGCAAAATTAAAGCTGAGAGTAAAGAAGGAGAGGGAAGCCGCTTCTATTTTTCTTTGAACTTCAAAAAGTCAAAAACTGTGCCTTTTAATCCTGAGTTTAATATAAGCGGAAGCCTCGAAAGCCCGTATACAGTTTTGCTGATAGATAGAGATGAGCTTCATAAAGCGCTTCTTTCGATTGGATTGAGGGATTATAGGATAAGATATGCATACGATGTAGATGAGGTTATGAAGATACTTGAAAATGAGAAAATCGATATTGTTCTGAGTGAAATAAAATTACCCAATATAAGCGGTGTGGAGCTAATGGAGAAAATAAAAGAGAAGTATAAATACCTGCCCGTTTTTGCCGTAACAGGCTTTGTTGAGTCAACAGATGCTCACAAAGAGTATCTGAAAATGGGTTTTGACGGTTATATGCCGAAACCTGTAAGGATTTCAAAACTGAAAAATATGATAAAAGAGCACCTTGAAAGAGATATTTGATTGAACCCTCCGAGTCTGTCTGGAGGGTTTAGTAGTTCACAGCTACTTTGTAGGTAGGATCGTCCTCTTCATATGTACAGAAGGGTCCTGCCTCTTTTAGCATCTTTTTGCAATCTTCGCTAAGGTGTCTCAGGGTCAGTTTTTTTCCTGCTTCTTTATATTTTTTTGTCATTTTATCAACGGCCTCCACGCCTGACTGGTCCATAACTCTTGCATTTTTAAAGTCGATAACCACTTTTTCTGGATCGTTACTCACATCAAACTGTTCGTTGAAAGATGTAATTGATCCAAAAAAGAGAGGTCCATCCAGTTCATAAACCTTTGTTCCGTCTTTTTCTATGGATGATCTGGAATATATTTTTGCGTGCTTCCATGCAAATACTAAAGCAGATATGATAACACCGGTTATAACAGCAATAGCAAGGTCAGCATAAACGGTAATTATTGTAGTAGTTAGCATAACAAAAATGTCTTCTTTTGGCATATATTTAAGATGACCGAAGCTGCTCCATTCAAATGTGGCAATACTTACCATGAACATAATACCCACAAGAGCCGCAACAGGAATATAGGATATATACCCTGAAAGTGCAACGACGAAAGATATAAGCAGCAGTGCCGCCACAACACCCGAAAGTCTGCCGAGTCCTCCCGACGTAAAGTTGATGATTGACTGGCCTATCATCGCACATCCGGCCATTGCTCCAAACATTCCGCAGGTACAGTTCCCGACGCCCTGTGCTATACATTCTCTGTTTCCGCTGCCTCTGGTTCCGCTCATCTCATCAAGAACCGAAAGGGTAAGAAGTGATTCGATGAGTCCTACAGCTGCAATTATAAAAGAGTAGGGGAGTATTATCATAAGTGTTTCAAGATTCAGGGGTGCAGAAGGGATATGAAAAGCCGGAAATCCGCCGCTGATATCTGCAAGGTCTCCTATCGTTTTTGTATCGAGTTTGAAAATGAGAACAATTGCCGTTATTGCAACTATCGCACCCAAAGATGCAGGGATGGCTTTTGTAAATTTCGGTAGGAAATACATAATAGCCATAGTAGAGGCAACAAGAAGATAGATTATCCAGTTCTCATTTTTGAACAGAGGAAACTGTGCCATAGCAATAACTATAGCCAGGCCGTTTACAAAACCGTACAGTGCCGGTTGAGGAACAAGACGGATGAACTTTCCCAGTTTAAACAGACCCACCAGTATCTGGATTATACCTGCAAGGATTGTTGCCCATAGCATATATTCCAGTCCGTGCTGCATAACAAGGTCAACAAGAACTATGGCGACTGCACCTGTCGCTCCGCTTATCATTCCAGGTTTTCCTCCGATAAGAGCAGTAACGAGACCTAATATAAATGCCGTATAAAGACCTACCAGCGGACTTACACCGGCTATGATGGAAAATGCTATCGCTTCGGGTACAAGAGCGATAGCTACAACGGAGCCTGAAAGAACGTCATTTTTTATATTTACAGTAGAATAGTTTTTGAGATTGAACAATTTTTATATCCTTTGCCATTTAAAATGATCTGTTTGGTTCAAAAATGCGGGCGATTATATCCAAAAATAGGAAATATAACGACAAGAAAAGAATATTAGTGAAAAATCTTCAGTTTGTCGGAGCTTTTCTCCAAAGCCCGGGGGCTTTAGAGATTTTTCAAGGAGTCCAGCTCTTTGCTGATTTTCAGAAGTTTCTCTTCGGTTTCGGCTTTTAATTTTTTGTTTTGTTCAACAACCTCTTTGGGCGCATTTTCTACAAACTTTTTGTTGTTCAGCATTCCTTCTAGTTTTGCGAGCTCTTTTTCAAGTTTCGCTTTCTGCTTTTCAAGCCTTTCTATGATAGGAGAGAGAACAACGTTTTGGGTAGGAATGAAAACTTCAAGATTATCGCTGACATCGGCTACGGCTTTTTCGATCTTGTTTTGGGTAAATTCAATATCTTCTACTTTTGCAAGCTTTTGTATGTAAGGCTTTGCAAGCTCTTCATCTATTTTTGCAGATAGTTTTACATAAGCTTTTGGAATCTTTTTATTGGCTATATCTATAAGTGCTTTTGCTCTTCTGATAGAAACGATGGATTCGGTAATTATAGAGAAGATATTTTCTATCTCTTCATCTCTTTCAATGTTTGCAGGATATTTTTTTACCATAATGGATCCATCGTTTTCAAGAGAAGTTGCAGAGAGCATATGATAAAGATATTCGCTGATAAACGGCATGAAAGGGTGTAGCAGTTTCATGGCCTCTTTATATACAGCACCAAGTTCCCTGATGCTCTCTTTGTCCACTTTGCTCAGCTCTATCCCCCAGTCGCAGAATTCTCCCCACAGAAATCTATAAAGTGCCGTAGCAGCGTCATTAAATCTGTAGGTTTCAAGATTTTCCCTGACCTCTTTTACGGCTGAGCCGAGACGGCTTTTCATATATCTTCCAAGCGGTGTTGAGAGTTCTATATTTTCAAGGTCTTCAAAATTATCATAGTTTAGCATCAAAAATCTGGCAGCATTGAAGAGTTTATTCGTAAAGTTTCTTGACTGCTCCAGTTTTTCACGGCTGAGTTTTATATCACGCCCTTGAACGGCCAGAACGGCAAGTGTAAACCTGAGAGCGTCAGCGCTGTATTCGTTTATCGTATCGATGGGATCTATAACATTGCCTTTCGATTTACTCATTTTCTGCCCATGCTCGTCTCTGACAAGAGCGTGCAGATATATATCTCTAAAGGGAAGTTCACCCATAAAGTGGTTACCCATCATTATCATTCTGGCAACCCAGAAAAATAGTATGTCAAAACCTGTTATAAGCAAAGAGTTCGGATAGAACTCTTCTAGATCCTTTTCAAACCATTTTACACCCTTGCCCCACTCTTTGTTGCCCCATCCGAGAGTAGAGAAAGGCCAAAGAGCGGAGCTGAACCAGGTATCGAGAACATCCGGATCCTGAGTAAAATTTTTTGAGCCGCATTTTGGGCAAACTTGCGGGTTTTCATTCTCGTCTGCCCATTCATGGCCGCAATCTTTGCAGTAAAATACAGGGATTCTGTGTCCCCACCACAGCTGTCTGGATATACACCAGTCTCTAAGATCCTTCATCCAGGCGTTGAAACTGTTTATCCAGTGGCTGGGGAAAAACTTGGCTTCGCCTCTATTTACTTTTTCCACAGCACTTTTGGCAATCTCTTTTTTTACAAACCACTGTTTAGAGATATAAGGTTCAACCACATTGTGGCATCTGTAACAGTGTCCGACCTGATGCCTGTAATCTTCTATTTTTTCAATAAATCCCTCATCTTGAAGTTTCTTGACTATTTTTTCTCTGGCTTCCAGTCTCTCTAGTCCGGCAAATTCGCCTGCATATTCGTTGAGAATTCCCTTTTCGTCGAAAATGGTAATAAATTCAAGGTTATGTCTTTTTCCCACTTCGTAATCATTCGGGTCGTGTGCAGGCGTAACTTTTACCGCTCCGGTTCCGAATTCCATATCAACATGCTCATCTGCTATTATGGGGATTTTTCTACCTATCAGAGGAAGGACAACTTTTTTGCCTATAAGATCTCTGTATCTTTCGTCATCGGGATTTACCATAACCGCAGTATCTCCGAAATAGGTTTCGGGACGTGTAGTGGCAACTACGATATATTCGTCGCTTCCGTCGATGTAGTATCTTATGTAGTATAGTTTTCCCTCATGCTCTTTGTATTCCACTTCGATATCACTAAGCGCGCCGTCATGTGTACACCAGTTGACCATGTAGTTGCCTCTGACAATGAGACCCTCATTGTATAGCTGTACAAAAGCCTTTCTTACGGCATTTTTAAGTCCCTCATCCATAGTAAAACGCTCTCTACTCCATGCAGGAGAGACCCCTAGGATTCTAAGCTGTTTTACTATCACTCCACCGCTGTGCTCTTTCCACTCCCATACTTTTTCAAGAAACTTTTCACGTCCAAGTTCCTCTTTGGTAATCCCTTCTTTAAGAAGCTGTTTTTCTACAACATTTTGTGTAGCGATTCCCGCATGATCGGTTCCCGGTTGCCAAAGAGTTTTAAAGCCGTCCATTCTTTTGTATCTGACAATGATATCTTGAAGAGTAAAAGTGAGGGCATGTCCGATGTGGAGTCTGCCGGTAACATTTGGAGGAGGCATCATGATAGAGAAATTTTTACCCTCTTTTTGAATATCTCTGTTTCCGTCTATCTCAAAATAGCCTCTTGATTCCCAGATTTTATAAAAATTTTTTTCTATCTCTTTGGGATTGTACCTGTTATCAATTGCCATTACGAAGATTCCTTGATTTAAATTTTGGCTGAATTATATCAAAGGGGTAGTAAAACCTCGTTTAAGATAAAAGTTAGAACTCTTTTTTATCAGTATAATAGAAAAGAGAGTGTAAAATTCGTTCAAAAAATCAAAAGGTACGCATGCCCTTATCGAAACTCAACCCGGAACAGTTTGAAGCTGCTACAGCACCTTTTGGCCAAAACCTTATAATAGCTTCTGCCGGAACCGGAAAAACGTCTACAATTGTTGGTAGGATCGCTTATCTTATAGAGAGTGGAATCCGGCCCGAAGATATACTGCTCCTTACATTCACCAACAAAGCTTCGGCTGAGATGATAAGCAGAATATCCGGATATTTCGGTAAATCCAAGGCTTCGAAAATAGAGGCCGGAACTTTTCACGCTGTCTCTTACAGATGGCTGAAAAAACTTGATGAAAAAGTTGTATTGAAGCAGCCTAAAGAATTGAAGACTCTTTTTAAAAGTGTTTATGAAAAGAGGGTGTTTCACCATATAGAGAGTGAAACAAAACCATATTCTGCCGCTTATCTTTTTGATATCTATTCTCTTTATCAAAATGTTGCACCCCAAAAGAGTTTTTCCGAGTGGCTTAGCAAAGACAAAGAGGAGCATAAAGCGTTTGGAGATATCTATGATGCAATCATTGATGACTATGAAAGTCTCAAAAAAGAGTACGGTTTTCTCGGTTTTAACGACCTTTTGATCGAAGCTGCAAAAAATGCACATAAAATAGGAAGTTTTAAAGAGATTTTGGTTGATGAATATCAAGATACCAACAATCTGCAGTCCGCTCTTCTTGACAATCTTGACTGCAGTTCCCTTTTTTGCGTAGGAGATTATGACCAGAGTATCTATGCGTTTAACGGAGCAAATATCAACATAATCGCCGGTTTTAAGACAAAATATCCTGATGCTAATATATACAATCTTTCTAAAAACTATCGGTCCACAAAATATATACTATCGCTTGCACAAAAAGTCATTTCAAACAACGAAAGGATATACCCTAAGAAATTGGAAGTCATAAAGAGCGGTAAGTGCGAAGCTCCCAAACTTCTTGTTTACGAAGAGCTTATGGAGCAGTACAAAGCGATTGCTCATAAAATAAAACACTCTTTTACTCCCAAGGAGGAGATTGCCGTAATTTTCAGGAACAACTCTTCAGCTGACGGCATAGAAGCTGGTTTGAGAGAGTTAGGGGTTGGGTGCAGAAGGAAAGGCGGAGTCAGTTTTTTTGATGCAAAAGAGATAAAAGCTCTGTTTGACGTTATAGCTCTTTTGATAAATCCCAAAGATGTGATGGCGTTTATACATCTGTTTGAATATGCCAAGGGAGTAGGGCCGGCAATCGCAAAAGAGATATATGATGCGCTGGTCAGACTCGGAGAAGGCGATTTTATAAAAGGACTGTATGAGCCCAAAGAGATGGACAACCCTTTTGAGAAGAGAATAAAAAACCATCAACTGGGACTATTTGACGATTTTCTGCATATTGGAAGCAAAACAAGATTCAAAAATCTCGGTTTCAGCGAAAAATTTATGAGTAGTCCAGTTTTGAAACATCCCAAACTTAGCAGTGAAGGAGCACTGTTTTTATACTATCTTTACAATCTTATCAAAGAGCTGAAAATGGCAAAAAATCCGGTTACCATAGTTTCAAAAATAGTCTCTTCGAAACTGTACGGGGAGATAATAGAACATCTTTGTTCAAAAAGAGCTGCCAACAGAGATGGAAGTATAGATGAGAGAGTAAAAACCGAAGCTAAAGAGAGAATAACAAGAAAAAATCTACTTGTAAAAGAGCTGGCCAAACATTACAGCGATATAAACAGATTTTACAATGCTATGATACTCGGCTCTTCGGAGCTCAGTGAAGGGGAGGGGGTAAATCTGCTTACTGTACATGCCAGCAAGGGGCTCGAATTCGAAGAGGTCTATATAATAGATCTGATGGATGGTAGATTTCCCAATAGAAAACTTATAACAAAAGGCGGAAGTCTTGAAGAGGAGAGAAGACTCTTTTATGTCGCAGTAACTAGAGCAAAAAGCAGACTCTATCTCTCGTACGCAAAATATGATCGAGTAAAAAAACAGGAGTTTTTGCCTTCGCCCTTTCTTTTTGAGGCAGGACTTGTTTAGCGGGTTAAAACCCGCTCGATAAACCTTATCTTCCTTTGACTGCCGATGCCATATCCCACATAGGCAGGAATATACCAAGAGCAAGCAGAAGTACCAGACCTGCAATAATGGTAAGCAGTATAGGTTCTATATAAGAGGACATATTATCAAGAATATAGTTGAATTTCATCCTGTAATAATCAGAGATTTTTCTCATCATAGCATCAAGCTGTCCTGAGCTTTCTCCGGCAGCTATCATCTGTATTATCATATTTTCGAACAGTCCGGTCTCTTTGAAAGCTTCTGTTAAAGATACACCTCTTTGGACCAGAACCTTCACAATTTCAAGTTTCTCTTTAAGATAGCTGTTGTCTACCATCGCTACAGAACTGTCCAACGCTTCCGCAACAGGTATGCCTGAGGATACGAGCTCGGTAAAAACAAGAGTGAATCTACTCAAAGTAGCATAATATATAATATCTTTTATGAGATAGATTTTGAGAAGATATTTGTCGATTTTATATTTAATATCCTCATTATTCCTATATAAATAGATTATCAGCGATATTATGAGTATAAATCCTCCCAGCACCTGTAGCCCGTATGTGGAAAATGTATGTTCAAGCCAAAGAAGTATTTTTGTGGGAAGAGGAAGTTCTGCTTTAAATCTCTCGAAAATAGATTTGAATTTGGGTACGACAAACATAATGAGAATAACAAAAGCTATAGCCATAGCACCAAGCGTAATAAGAGGATATCTTATCGCTTTTTTGAATTTCATAACATTTTCGCGTATCTCTTCAAGAATATCTGCAAGGGTAAATAGGGCCTCCGGCATATTACCCGTCTGTTCACCCAGTCTTATAAGAGTTATAGTAAGTGAACCAAGTTCATATGTAAAGTTTTCTAATGATTCAGAGAGGCTCATTCCCGAGTTTATGTCTTCTGAGACTTTCAATAAAATCTCTTTTAGATTTCTGTCCATAGTGGAGTTTGCAATCTCTTTTAAGGCATCATATATTGGTATACCAGCATTTGTCATAACAGCAAGCTGCCTGATTGCTGCGATAAGGCTGTCCGGTTTTACCTTAGACTGTTTTACAAAAACTAGAAGTTTCTCTTTCCACTCTTTTATACGCTCTTCAAGCGGAGGAGCAGTCTCTTTTATTTTTAAAATAACACCGCCTTTTTTTAGCTTACACAGATGCAAAGCTTCCTGTCTGTTTTCCGCTTTTATAAGCAGAGCTTCCCTTTTGCCTTTGAGCAATACTTCTATTTCGTAATATTTCATGACAATCTCGTTACCCTTAGAACTTCATCTATTGTTGTTGCACCTTCAAGAGCCTTGTTTATACCGTCTTTGAACATTGTTACAAACCCTTCTTTCAGCGCCTGATTTGTAATCTCCTCTTTGCTGGCTTCTCTTGCAATCATACTTGAGAGTGTATCACTTATAGTTAGGACTTCGCATATCATCTCTCTTCCCATATAACCGGTCATAGAGCAGTGCTTGCAACCTTTTCCTTTGTAAAACTGATAATTTTCAGGCAAAAACTCTTTTATATCTCTTTCCACATTTGGCAATATTGTGGTTTTTTCTTTGCAGTAGGGACAAATTTTTCTGACAAGTCTTTGGGCCTCTATCGCTATTAGAGCGCCACTTATCATATACGGTTCTATACCCATGTCGGCTATTCTCGTAATAGCGCTGATAGCATCGTTTGTATGCAGAGTGGAAAGAACTAGGTGTCCTGTAAGAGCTGCCTGTACGGCGATTCTCAATGTCTCCTGATCCCTGATCTCCCCAACCATCACAATATCCGGATCCTGTCTCAAAATAGAACGAAGTGCGGAAGCAAATGTAAAGCCTATTTTTGGTTGAACCTGTGACTGCTGTACCAGGTTCATCTGATACTCTATCGGGTCTTCTACTGTAATTATCTTTTTTTCCACACTTCTAAGCATATTCAAAGCGCCGTAGAGGGTAGTTGTTTTACCGCTTCCCGTAGGGCCAGTTACAAGTATGATTCCGTAAGGAATTTTAAGAGCATTTACAAAATTGTTGTAGTTGTAATCGCTCATTCCCGCATCTTCAAGTTTTATCATCGCTTTTGATTTGTCCAGTATCCTCATAACGATCGACTCGCCTGTCATAATGGGAAGCGATGATACCCTGAAGTCGTACTCTTTTTTCATAATGGTCGCCGAAAATCTTCCATCCTGGGGTTTTCTTTTTTCTGCGATATCCAGGTTTGCCAGAAGTTTCAGTCTTGAGGAGAGAGGAGGGTAAATATCTTTGTCAAATATAAAAGATTCGGTCAAAATACCGTCTATTCTGGTTCTGACAACACAGTTGTTTTCAGTTGGTTCGATATGTATGTCGCTTGCTCTTGAAATAATTGCTGTTTTGAGAATTATTTCTATAAGTTTTAGTATGGCGCTCGACTCCTCAGCGCCGTTTGTAGTGCCTGAGCTTATCTCTTTTCTTATGTCACTGATGAGTCCCTTTACACTTTCGCTAAGCTCCAGTTTGTTCAGGTATCTCTCTATCTGTTTGGAAGGAGAAATGGCACTCTTTATAGGCTTTTTGGGAAAGAGGCGCTGCATTGCTTCCTGAGCGCTGATATCAAGCGGATCGTGAAAAGATACATAGATATTTATATCTTCCTCTTTGATTGGAATTGCACCGAACTTTTTTAGCTGCTGAAGAGGGATTTTGGATGCAAGTCTGAAATCAATATCGATAGAATCTAAGTCAATAAATTCTATATTTAGTATTTTTGCAAGATATTTCAGAATTTTTTCTTTCAAATCAGCAGGTAGATTTTCGATATCGTCAATTGAGAGGCTACCTTCCCTGAGAAGGTCACCGAAAAATTTTATGACATATTTTTCTGTAACTATTCCTTTGGCAATAAGATTATGAAGAAGATTTTTCTCTTTTGTGGAATCCTCTTTTATCTTTCTGAGAATATCTTTCGGTACAATAGATTTTTCTATCAGCATTGACGTAATTTTTTCCATTCCATCCCCTGCCAAATTTAGCTACTCTTACCAGTATTGATATTTTTTTATTAGTTTATCTTTTTTAAACTTTAAAATAACTATTTTTTTATGGTTTCTACCTTGGTCTATATACATTTTATATGTAATTTCAGAATCATCTGGATCTTTAAAAACATATATTCCGTTTTTTTTATCATACTCTTTTTTTGTAAACATTGTAAAGATTTTTGATAAGATATAGTCAGTTTCCGGAAGTTTTAGACCGCTTATGTCTATATTGTCTAACAGCGCATGGTAAAGAAGTTTTTTTTGCATTAAAATAGCCGAGAAATATGCGGCATTTGCTCTTGCTCTTTTCGTTTTTCTAAGAGCGATAATAGGGACGGCAAGTCTGTCTATATAATCCGCTTTCAGACAAGAAAATGCATAAAGTGTGACGAGATCTTCGTTCTTTTTTATTTTATTGAAGATCTGATTTCCTTCAAGACAGGCTTTTTGGTAATATCCTTTATTGTAGTAATCGACAACATCTTTGATGGTGATTTTTTTTGCAAATCCGGAGATAAAAATAGCAAAAATCAGAAACAGAAACTTTTTCATTTGAACTCTCCGCTTAAAATCTGATCCAGTACTATTCTTACACTTGAAGAGTCATTTCTGGAAAGATATGCTCTCAAAGCATTTATCGCCTCATTTTTTCTCCCTAATTTAACGGAAGCTTTTGCAAACAAGATCCAGCTCTCCTCATTTGAACTGTCGATTTCGTTTGCTTTGATAGCCCAACTGAGCGCTTCTTTATATTTTCCGTCTTTATAGTAACTTTTTGATAAAAAAACGGCAAGCTGCGGATCTTTTGTTCTTTCAAATTTATTTATGATATATCCTATGGTTTTGGATGGCGGTTGTTTTTTGATTTTTATTTTGTCTATTTTTGATATTTGCACCTCTTTTTTTCTCTTTTGTACGCTCTTTTTTACCGGTTTTTTTTCAATCTTTTTTTTCTCATTTTGTGTATTCTCGGAGATTGTTATATGTTGTATAAAATCATCGGCAGGTTTCAAAAAAAGTCTCTTTTGTTCAGTTTCATTTTTTTCTTCAGTAATTTTAACTGAAATATTCTGTTCGGTCTTTTCAATAGAAACTGTTTTTGTCGGGGACTGTTTTGTTTTATTGAGCTCCTCTGTTTTTTTGTAAGTAGGAGTTACTTTTGCAGTAACGTTTTTTTCAGATACAGATTTTTCAGATACGGTATTTGCAGGTAGATTTTCTTTCGGTTTATACGATTCGGTTACCAAAGATTTTTCGGGTTTCAATGATATCTTGAAAGGAGAAAGGTCAACTGTAACAAAAATAGCAACTGAAACGACAAAAGCCAAAAACAGCAGTTTTGGTACCATTTTTTTAAATCTGTATTTTCTCCATCTCTTTTCAAGTTCTTCTATCTCATGCATTCAGGTATCCTAACTTTATTGCTGTCATTTCCAAAAACTTATAACTTATTTTTTTATAATCTATTTTAGAGGGACGGTTTTTTTCATAATATTCATATATATCAAACATGGTATATAGAAACTTATTTGTTTCCCTGAAATTTCCTTTTGTGTATCCGTGAATAATTTTGATATGTTTTTTGCTAAACATATTGGCAATATTGAACATATTGTTTTGAAGCAGTTTTTTTCTTATATATATTTCTAGCTCTTTTTCGGTAGGATTTGTAAGTTTGATACTCTCCCATATTCTGGTCTGAAAATGGCCTTTAGCTATCAAATCCTCTTCTTCAGTTTTATGAAGAGTCATTATAAATTTTATTTTTCTGGAATCTGCAAGCAAACGTATTTTTTCCATTTGTGTTTTACTATAAAGCTGTGCTTCATCGAGCAGTATGGTTGCACTATTTTCATTTAGATTTCTGTTTACCAGATCAATAAATATATTGAAATCCACTTTTTCGTTTATAGGTCTGTTGAAAATTTTTCTATAAAGAACGTTAATAAACTCTTTTTCGTCAAGTATTGGATGAGAAAGCAGATATATGTTCATCTCTTTTTTGATATCATGGTAAAGACGGTGCAGAAGTATACTCTTTCCGGTCCCTGGAGGACCGTAGAGAAGTATCATTTTCAGAGGCTTTTTAATAGTACTTTTTAGCTTTTCCAGGAAATAGACCGACTGATCAAGATTTATAAAATTTTTACTGTCTATATGATCGACAAATACATCTTTTGCCTTTGAAAATTCTATTTCTATACTACTGTTCATATGTCAGTTTCGAATAACCCAGTTCTTTAAGATTTATCTTTTTTGAGCCGTTCGTAATAATTTTTGGTCTGATAACAAAAACAAGTTCGACTTTTTGTCTGACTTTGTTTTCGCTTTTAAATGCTTTTCCAAGTATAGGAAGATCTTTTAAAACAGGCACTCCGTTGATGCTCAAACTTCTGTTGTCAGAAATCAGACCACCCATTATGATCGTTGCACCGTCTCTAACTTTTACAACTGATGATATCTTTTTCTCTTTAGTGTCAGGTGCTATTTCTCTAAATCCTTTATCGCCGATTTGGGCAGCAGCTTCCGGATCTTTTAGTTCGGATATGGAAGGATTTATTCTGAGTATTACCTCGCCTTCGTCAGTTATTTGTGGTGTAATATTAAGAAGTATTCCCACAAATATGGAAGAAGGGGTGTATGATTGGGTACCAAGGTTTCCGGTCTGTGTTATCGTGATAGTAGTAGGTACGTTATAGTTTAGTGTTTCTCCAACCGTTATAAGTGCCGGCTGATTGTTGAGAGTCAGAATTTTAGGGTTAGAAAGTGTATGTACATCGCCGTTTCTCTCCAAAAAGTCTATAAGACCGCTCATAGTAAATGCGGTATCGATAACAACATTTGCGCTGTTTGTATAGTCAAGCCCTGTAAAACTGTTTCCGCTACCTTGTCTTCTGTAACTTATAAGTGAATCGTTTGGATTCAGAGATAACTCAAACTTGGACCAGTCAATTCCTTTTGTATAAGATTCATCAAGAGATACCGCTAAAATAGAGACATCTATCAAAACTTCTTTATGAAGTCTCTTTTCTATAAGCTCTATATATTTTTCGACTCTTTTTAGCTGTTTCATTGTAGCGGTAACTGTAACGAGGCCAGCTTCAGGATTTACTATCGGTTCAGGTGCTTTGTACTTGTCTTCAGGTCTGTTTAAAATATTGTAAATCTCTTCTTTTGTATTTTTCCAGAAGTCAAACTCATCTTTTGCTTCTATTTTATTTACATCTCTTGTCTGTTTTCTTCCGCCTCCTCCGGATTTTGTCTGGGCGCCTACATCAACGGAAGCATCCGTTGTGGATTCTCCTATTCTTTTTGTAGTAACATAGTTGATTTTGTATGTTTTGGTTACCAGGTAAGAGATTTTCAGGATATTGTTTTTGATTTCGTATGAGAGATCGTTTTCGGTTAAAATTACATCAAAAACTTCATTTAGAGTAGCATTTTTCAGATTGAGTTTATTAAGTCTTTTTTTCATTATTTTTTCTGCTTCTTCATCTTTTACAATAACACTGAAAGAGCACTCATCACTTATCTGATTGATAAATTCTGATATTTTAGTGCCAGGTGCTGTAGAAATATTGAATACCTGATAGCTGCAATCAGCAAATAGTTTAAACGATAATACCGAAAATGCTATCAAAAAAGCAAAAGCTGTTTTTTTAAATCTCATAAGACCTGCCTCCAATCTTTCTTAGTTGGTTCTGATTTTAATTTTTCTGTTTTTTCTGGGTATAAAAAGAGTAACAGTTCTGTTTCCTCTTCTTAGTTTAACTTTTGTTTGCGAAATCTTTACTAACTTGTATCCGCTTATCTTATCGCCAAGTCTATACCATTTTCTATTTATTTTTGCTTTATTATTGAGTATGGCATACAGTCTGAAATATGGGCCTTTTCTTTTCTTTTTCAGTTTTTTTATTCTCTCTTTGGCATACTCTTTGTCATAATAGAAAGGGTCCTTGGTTTTCTTAAGCTCATTTACTTCAAGACCCATACGCTCTTTTTTGATTTTTTCAATAAGAGAATCGATTTTTGTCATTTCGCTGTCGGCAAAAACGCAAACAGACATGACTGATACAATTACAGCAATTAGTAGTTTATTCCCCATACCGATACCTTCAAGTTGGCTTCTATATCTGCTTTACTAATTAGATTCATCTCATATATATCAACGACAAGTTTGCTCTGTTCTATCGAGTTGATAAATTTCATCATATTTCTATAGTCACCGCTGCAACCTATCTCTACCTCAAGAACATGCCCGAAATTTGATCCGTTTTTTACAAATTCGTTTTTTATAAAACTGATGTCGATATTGTGTTTTTTTGCTTTGCCTGCAATAGAGTCAAGAAATTTTGCCCAGTTTTTTTCATTATATAGCAGGTCTTTGAGTGTGTGTATCTGAAAATCGAGATATTCATTTTTATGTTTTGTCTCGGCAAATTTTTCTTTCAGTTCGGCTATCTCTTTTTGATATTTTTTTATAAAAAACTGTTTATCCCCGTCAACGGTTATCGAATCTATAAAGCTTTTATCTGCATTTATTTTATTTATCCAGTTTTTTCTTTCCTGTTCGCTTTTTTTTACCATTTTTTCAGTGTATGGAAAAAGATACTGATATGAAAGAACAAAGAAAATCAGAAATATTGAGAGATAAATGATTCTTTGTTCGCCAGGCTTTTTAGATGAAAGGTAATTGTCAATTTTTTCAAGCAGAGTCAGATTTCTCATTTTATATCAACCTTTATCGTACTTATGTATCTGTTTTCTTTTTTCTCATCTTTTTTGATCTCTTCTGTAGAGACTTTAAATCGTTCACCTTTTTTATTTGAAATATGTTTGATAAGATTTGTTATCCGTTTTTCATCGGTTGCTAAAACGTTCAAAGCAAAACTGTTCTCTTTATTTTCCACTTCGGTTATTTTTACTCTAAATCTGTTTAGGTCTTGAGAAAGCTCCGTCAAAATCTTTGCTTTCATAGGATAGTTGACTTTCTTTTCATAAATGGCCTCAAGAATAGAGAGTCTTTTTTTATACTCCTCTTCCTCTTTTGCAATTTTTGTTTTTATATTCTGCTTCTCTTTTTTCAAAGAGTTTATCTTTTGTTCAAGAGCAGTTTTTTCTGCATGTATTTGTGTATACTCTTTTTTTAGACTCTTAATATCGAATTGAAGCAAAAGATTATAACCTGTATTGTAAAGCGGGTAAGCGAAAGCTATCAGCATACTAGCTGCTGTAACGCCGATAAGATAGCCGCTAGGTCTTTGAGTGATAGGCGGCGGTCTTTTGAAAAGAGTAAAATTACATATCTCCTCTTCTTCTTCCGCCTCAAAGCTTTTCATTGCGGCAAGTTGAAGCATGTAATGGAGTGGTTCTATATATCTTTCGTCAGTTTCGAAACCGAAATTAAAATCCATTTCAAGAGAGCTTAGACCCAGATATGTTTGTGAATATTCATCTATACCAAGGATAGATCCATATTCAGAGCCGATGAATACTTTATCTATTTTTTCTATCTCATTTGATCTCTTTGCATATATCAGTACGTCATTAATATGGAGAAAAATTTCACCGAAAAGTTTCATAAGATATTGCTGGTAATCTATATTTGAGGTTTTGAGACCCTCTTCGGCAAGCATTTTGGTGAAGTCTGCTTCATCTACTCTTTCGCCTATTATTTCACTGAACCTTTCGCTCATATCGTCAAAAGAGTATTTCAGCGATTTTGAATAGATATATTGCCCGTCTTTATAGATAGTAAGAAAAGCGTCATTTTGTTGGAAATATATGTAGCAGTGGACACCAACATCTTCGACTATCTCATTTGTATAAAGATATTTCATCAAAAGAGGAGCAGGATAGATATGATCAATGTATCTTGACTGGGAAACAATATCCTGAAAGTCTTCTATTATTACTGAAGGGTCTGCTACAAAAACATTAAACTTTCTGTCCTTGTCTGTCGGAAGAGAGGGGATTTCAAGATACTCTATTTTATACTCTATTGTCTGATCTAATCCCAGATCTTCGTATGCTTTAAGCTCTATCGCATCTTTAAGATCTTCATGTGGAATGTTTTTGCTTATATTTATCTGAGAGACAATGAAGTTTTTAGCATTTAAAAAAGAGACATAATAACTGCTTCTGCTGTATTTAAGCTGAGTTAGCTTTCTTATTTTATTGTCACGACCTTCATAGAAGGTTTTTGAATACGGATTGATTGAAATTATGCTTTTATATGTTCTTCTTTTTTTCATAAAACTTCCTGTCTACGTATTCTGAAACAAAAAAATTTTTCTATTAAAGCTATTTTAGCCCAACTATTCTTAATTTTATTTGTATTAGCGGCTCTTTTGCCCATATTTTACATTTATTTTGATAATTTAAGTTTAAAAAGGAAAAATTGTTCAATATTTTCCTTGATGCTCACATTATCGGTTTTTTTCTGATTTATTTTAGAGAGTCTGTTAAAATTTGTAGCCAAAATCTTCAAGAGCTTTTTTGTTTCTTGTCCACCCTTTTTTTACAACGACAAAAAGCTGGAGAAAAATTTTTTTACCTGAGAACTGTTCCATCTTTATTCTTGCATCTTTTCCGATTCTTTTGAGAGTAGATCCTTTTTTGCCTATTATTATCCCTTTTTGACTCGGTTTTTCGACCACAATCATTGCAAAAACTCTGTCCAGACTTTCGGATTCTTCTATTTTTTCGATTATAACATCTGTCTCATAAGGTATCTCATCACTTAGATTTTCAAATATTGACTCTCTGATAAGCTCTTTGTAAATATCTCTTATATGTTCAGTAGTCAGAAGTTCCGGATCATAAAGATAGGGAGATTCGGGAAGATATTTGATGATAGTATCAAGAAGTTCCTCTTTTCCTATATTTTTTGTTATGGAGACAGGAACAAGCTCCAAAAATCTATCCTGAAAAGGTTTGAATTGTGCTATTTTTTGTAGAAGTTTTGCGTTGTCCACAGTATCGATTTTGGTAAGAACTACAATATGAGGTCTCTTATTTTTGTTTAATTCAAGAAATTTTTCGTAATTTTCCAGCGAATCCGTAACAGGATGGAGGTACAAAATAAGATCGCAATCTCCTATGGCTTTTATGGCCTCTTCAAGCATAAATTTGTTCAGAAGCCGCTCTTTTTCATGAATGCCAGGCGTATCTACAAAAATTATCTGGGCATTTTTATGCATTACTATGGCATTGAGTCTCTTTCTCGTAGCCTGAGCTTTATGGGAAACCATCGCTATCTTTTCGCCCAAAAGCCAGTTGAGCAGTGAGCTCTTGCCGGCATTTGGACGTCCTATAAGAGCTACAAATCCGGCTTTTGTCTCTTGTCTGTTTTCCTGCACTTTTTTGCTCACAGAATATATCTTGCGATATCTTCGTTTTCTACAAGATTATCAAGTTTTTGGTGAACAAAATCTTCAGTTATAGTGATAGTTTCGCCTTTATGCTCTTCCGCATCGAAACTGATATCTTCCAAAAGTTTTTCTATAACGGTATGAAGTCTTCTCGCACCAATATCTTCCATCTTCTCATTTGCCGTAAAAGAGAGTTTTGCAATCGCTTTCAATGCGCTTTCTTCAAATTCCAGATTTACACCTTCCACACTCAAAAGTGCTTTATACTGCTTTATAAGAGAATTTTTTGTCTGAGTAAGTATCTTGTAAAGAGTCTCCTCATCCAAAGAGTTGAGTTCGACTCTTAGAGGAAAACGCCCCTGAAGTTCTGGTATCAGATCGCTTGGTTTGCTTACATGAAAAGCTCCTGCGGCTATAAAAAGTATATGATCGGTTTTAACCGTTCCCCATTTTGTCGAAACAGTACTGCCTTCTACGATAGGAAGCAGGTCTCTTTGTACTCCTTCTTTGCTCGGATCGCTTCTGCCGTGGTCTTTTAAACTGACTGCAACTTTATCTATCTCATCTATAAAAATGATGCCTTCTTCCTGTGCTTTTTGCAGTGCTTCAGCCTTTATCTGTTCCATATCGAGAAGTTTTTCACTGGCTTCCGTTCTTAAAAGATCTTTGGCTTCTTTGACCGTTACCTCTTTTTTTATCTCTTCCTTGTTGAGTCCGATTGTGAAGATTTTTGCGAAAGACTCCTGTGCCCGTGCAAGTTCCGGAGGCAGCGAACTGTCATCTATGGCAAATCCGGTTTTGGGTATCTCGATTTCAATTTTGAGATTGTCAAGTTCGCCTTTTAAAAGTTTCTCTTTCATTTTGTCAAAACTTTTTTTATACTCCTCTTTTTTTGTTTCGCTTGCCATTTTCGGAAGCGGAGGAAGAAGTTTTTCAAGAATCTTTTTTGTTACATATTCCTCGATAAGTTCTTTGTTTTTCTCTTTGTGTTTCTCTTTTACCAGTGTTATGGAAGCCGCCACAAGATCTCTTACCATAGATTCCACATCACGTCCAACGAAACCCACTTCTGTGTATTTGCTTGCTTCAACTTTCACAAAGGGCAGATCCAGAGATTTCGCAAGGCGTCTTGCTATTTCCGTTTTACCCACACCGGTACTTCCTATCATAAGGATATTTTTGGGCATTATTTCATCTTGCAGTTCTTTTGGAAGCTGCATTCTCCTATATCTGTTTCTAAGTGCTATTGCAATCGTTTTTTTGGCATTTTTTTGTCCTATTATATATTCATCCAGATAAGATACTATCTGTTTGGGTGTTAAAAACATTACTCCTCCAGAGTCAGAATTTTGATATTTTTATTTGTGTATATGCAAAGATCTCCGGCAATTTTGAGACTCTCTTCTACAAGCTTTTCGGGCTTGAGATCAGCATGGGAGTCCAGTGCTCTAGCTGCAGATATAGCATAGTTTCCGCCGCTTCCGATTGCGGCAATTTTTCCATCTTCGGGCTCCACCACGTCTCCTGTACCGCTTAAGATAAAAATATGTTTAGTATTTAAAACGATCATCATAGCCTCAAGACGTCTGAGATATTTATCTTTTCTCCACTCTTTTGAAAAATCGATAACAGATTTTAAAAGATCGCCTTTTCTGTTTTCCAAAATATTTTCAAACATATCAAAAAGGTTGAACGCATCAGCGGTACTTCCTGCAAAACCTGCGAGTACTTTGGAGTTGTAGAGAGTTCTGATTTTTGTTGCATTATTTTTCAAGACCGTGTGGCCAAATGTTACCTGTCCATCGCCTCCAATGACTGCAAGCCTGTCAGTTCTGTATGCAAGTATAGTTGTCGCTTCGAACATCTATTCGCCCTCTACGACAAGTTCCAGCTTTGCATGTATACCGTGGCCAAGTTTTATATCTATCTCGTGATCCCCGGTCTGTTTTATAGGAGGATGAACATCGATATGTTTTTTATCAATTTCTATACCGTACTCTTTTTTCAGAGCTTCAGATATCTCTTTGTTGGTAATAGAACCGAAAAGTGCTCCGTTGGCACCCAGTTTGTGCTTGATAACAAGTTTAATACTCTCAATCTTTTCTTTCAGTTTTTTTAGATTTTCTATCTCTGCCGCCTCTTTTTCAGCTCTTCTTTTCTGTTCGGCCTGCCACTGTCTGATAACCGCGTCTGTGGCATGTTTTGCAAAGCCTCTGGCAATAAGAAAGTTTCTTCCGTAACCGTCTTTTACCTCTTTTATCTCTCCTGCTTTTCCAAGTCCTTTTACATCTTTTATCAATAAAACTTTCATTAAAACTCCTTTTTTATATCAGCCTCTTTCGATTTCACCGGGATAACTCACGATACCGTAAGTGAGATTTCCCACACTTTTAAACCCCATATCTTTTAAAACTCGCTGGCAATATGCGCTTCTGCTCCCCACATGGCAATAGACTATGAGAGGCTTCTCTTTTTGGTCTTCAATCTGTTTTACAGACTCGTAAAATGTTGTTGTCGGTACAAGATAGTCCGTGCCCTTTATCCTAGCCGCTCTATACTCCATCCACTCTCTCACATCAACAAGGTTGAAATCAATCATATTAAGTTCTCGGGCTTCTATCAAAGCTTCAAGTTCATCTCCGTCAAGCTGCTCTTTTTCAAGAAGTATCTCGCACTCTTTTTTAGAAAGACCTCTTGAGTGCTGATGTACAACTTCTTCTATCTCTTCTTCCATTTTCTGTTTTTCGGCATATTCCGGTGTACAGAAAATTCCGCAGTGACAAAGACCCTCATTTGGTATCTCATTTTCGAGGGCCGGTTTGCACGGGCATATTCTATCTTCTTCTTTATTTCCCGTTACAAAAAAACATGGACAGTATCTTTTGCCGTAGATTAGTTTGTTTCTTGTAAGTCCAAACTGAATTGAGCGATTGATCTCAGGGTCAGGGTTGTATGCAAAACCAAACTGTTTGATTACTTTATCTGTAAAAATTACTGTTTTTTTGAGTTCTTCCTGAAATTCCCGCGATTCGGGGTCAATTTTTTTTATGGTTTCACTCATTGTAACTCCGATATATTTTTGATAAAATGATAACATAAACTGTTAAATCTACGATAAAAGGAGTTTTGTGAAAAAGTTTTTTAGATATCTGTGGATAGGGACTCTGTCTATCCTGCCTTTTGTAATAGTTTTGCAGATTTTCTTCTGGTTTCAAAAAATTCTTGTGGAATATATAAAGAGATTTATAGCAGTTTCCGACGGAAACTGGATAATTGTTATTGTGACATTGGGTATTATTATATCTTTTTTGGTTCTGGTGGGCTATTCGATCGAAAGATACGGAAAATCAATTTTTGTTGCCGCTATAGACAGACTTATGCAAAATATTCCTCTTTTAAAGACGATTTATAACTTTGTAAAAGATTTTCTCAAAATGGTTTTTGCAGGAAAAGAGTCAGAAGTTTTCAGAGAAGTTGTTATCGTTCCGTACCCGAATACAAAACTCTATTCGATAGGTTTTATAACAAACAGAATAAGTAAAGAGCTCATGATAGTTTTCGTTCCTACCTGTCCAAATCCAACTTCAGGCTTCACCGTTATGGCAAACAGAAAAGATATCGAGTTTCTTGATATAGATATAGATGAAGCTATGAAAATGGTTATATCCATAGGTGCGGTCTCTTCGGAAAAGATGAAAGAAGAAATTAAAAAAGCGCTTGAAAATAGACTCTTATGATAGCCGGCACAATGCCGGCTAAAAACTAGCGACTATTTTCTCACATGTCCTTCGATGATAAATCTCAAAGCATTAAGTTTTATGAATCCTTCTGCATCTTTTTGGTTGTATACTTCATCTTCTTCGAATGTAGAAAACTCGGGAGCAAAAAGAGAGTTGGGCGATTTTCTGCCCACAACCGTTACATTTCCTTTGTAAAGTTTCACTCTTACGGTACCGTTAACGTTTTCCTGGGTTTTATCAATTGCCGCCTGAAGCATTTCGCGTTCAGGTGCAAACCAGAAACCGTTATATATAAGTTTTGCGTATTTTGGCATAAGTTCGTCTTTAAGATGTGCTTCTTCTCTGTCTAAAGTTATCGACTCTATTGCCCTGTGGGCTTTAAGCATTATCGTTCCGCCAGGAGTCTCATAACAACCTCTTGATTTCATTCCGACAAATCTGTTTTCGACAATATCCACTCTGCCAATGCCGTGTTTGTTACCGTATTCGTTGAGTGTTGCCAGTATCTGGGCAGGAGACATTTTCCTGCCGTTTATAGCAACCGGATCTCCTTTTTCATAATCTATCTCAATATATTCCGGCTCATCCGGGGCTTTTTCTGGTGAATTTGTCCATCTCCACATATCCTCTTCAGGCTCTGCCCACGGATCTTCAAGAATTCCGCCTTCATAAGATATATGAAGTAGATTTGCATCCATAGAGTAGGGTGATTTTTTACCGTGCTTTTCTATCGGTATACCGTGTTCTTCGGCAAATCTGAGAAGCTTTTCTCGTGAGTTTAGATCCCATTCTCTCCATGGGGCTATGATTTTGATATCTGGATTGAGTGCCAGATATCCTATCTCAAACCTTACCTGATCGTTTCCTTTTCCGGTGGCTCCGTGCGCTACAGCGTCTGCACCTACAAGCTTTGCAATCTCGATCTGTCTTTTTGCTATAAGAGGTCTTGCTATGGAAGTTCCTAGAAGATATTCGCCCTCATATATGGCGTTTGCACGGAACATAGGAAATACAAAGTCTCTTACAAACTCCTCTTTCAGGTCTTCAATAAAAATATTTTCCGGTTTAATGCCAAGTTTCAGAGCTTTTTCTCTCGCAGGTTCCACCTCTTCGCCCTGGCCTATATCTGCAGTAAAAGTAACTACTTCACAGTTATAAGTATCTTGAAGCCATTTAAGAATGATACTTGTATCAAGTCCGCCGGAGTATGCCAAAACAACTTTTTTTATCTCTTTTTTGCTCATTTTATCCCTTTTGCAAAAGTTTTCGCAATTTTATCCAAAAAAAGTTTATGATAAAATATCTCCGAAATGTTTGAAAAAGGCGATTGTATTGAAAAAAGAGTTTACTACAAAAATAATAGCGGGAAAATATAAAGGTAAAAAAATTGTTCTGCCTCCTCTGGAAGTTACAAGAAGCTCAAAAGCGATACTCAGAGAGTCTCTTTTCAACAGGCTTCAAAACGAAATATATGACACAAATTTTGTTGAAGTATTTGGCGGTAGCGGGTCTGTGGGCCTTGAGGCACTCAGCCGTGGAGCAAAATACGCCTATTTTATAGAAAAAGAGAGAAACTCATATGAAATACTTAGAAGAAATGCAAAAAATATCGATGAAAAGAGTACTAAAATATATCTGGGTGATGCTTTCGAGCTGATTTTCGATATTGTGGAGGAGTTAAAAAGAAAAAAAGAGAAGGCATACTTTTATTTTGATCCTCCCTTTTCTATAAGAGAGGGGATGGAAGAGATATATGACAAAGTTTTTGAAACAATAAAGAAAATTCCGAAAAATATAGTAGAAATGATTATTATTGAGCATATGTCAAAATTGAAAATGCCTGAAAAGCTCGGAAATTATAAACTTGAAAAAACAAAGAAATTCGGCAAAAGCAGTCTCAGTTACTATATTTAAGCAGAGGAAAAACGGTTTGAAAAAGCAAATTCCATATATCAGTATTTTTATATTGGTTTTTATATTTTTATTCTCATTTTTTGGGCAGCTGCTCTATCCAGTCTCTGCATTTGAACTAAATAAAGAAGCTATACTGCTCCCGCCGTCTATTGAACATATTTTCGGTACGGACAGGCTTGGCAGAGATATTCTGGCACGGGTTATCGAAGGAGGGAAAGTATCTTTGATTATCGGAGTGGGAAGTGCTTTGATAGCAACTTTCACGGGACTTGTTCTAGGTGTCAGTGCAGGATATTTCAGAGGAAAAGTTGATAAAACTTTTGTTATAGCTGTTGATCTTTTTCTAACATTTCCCACATTTTTTCTCCTTTTGGCGCTTGTGAGTTATATCGAGGCTTCAAGTCTTGTTTTGATAGTGGTTATATCGATAACAGGATGGATGACAACGGCAAGAATGATAAGGAGTGAAAGTTTTGCCATAGCGAAAAAGCCTTTTATAAAAATTCTCAGGATTGCCAAAGTTCCCAATATCAAAATAATACTCAAATATTTTGCTCCGCTCATTGCCCCGATATTTTTTATAAGTTTTACATTCGGAGTAGGGGGAGCTATACTTGCGGAATCCGGGCTAAGTTTCCTGGGGCTTGGAATTACTCCTCCACAGATGAGCTGGGGTTCTATTTTAAGCGAAGGAAAAGAGGTGATCGATATTGCATGGTGGGTTAGCTTTTTCCCCGGTCTTATGATATTTTTGGTAACTTTTAGCCTTATTAATATATCTGATTGGCTGCAAAATATCACAAACCAAAAAGAGATATCGACAATATAGGGATTAAACAGTGGAAAATATAAAAAAAGTTGCAATTGTAGGCGGCGTACATGGAAACGAGTTAACGGGTGCATATCTGGTAAAAAAATGGCAAAAAAACCCAGAAATTTTTAAAAAACAGAGTCTCGATATATCTGTTTTTCTTGGCAATCCCAAAGCTTGTGAAATCAATAGAAGATATGTTGATCAAGATCTAAACAGAAGTTTTTCAAAAAGAGTTCTTGAAGACCATTCGCTGCCGGAATATGAGGCAAACAGGGCAAAAGTTTTAAAAGAGCTTATTTCCGGTCACAGTTTTTTGATAGACCTTCACACTACAACTGCAAATATGGGAATGACTCTCGTTCTTTCCAAAAAAGATCCGTATTCAGAAAGAGTTGCAGCTATTCTGGCTGAGAAATTTGATGATATAAAAATTCTCAGGTGGTTATCCAACGATGAAGGAGATTTTATAAATACACTGACTCCACACGGTTTTACTATTGAGGCAGGACCGATTCCGCAAGGGGTTTTAAGAGCCGATATCTTTCAAAGATGCGAAGAGATCGTTTATGAGACTTTAAAAATAATCAGTAATGATATTAATCAATATGAAACAAAGGAAACCGTAGTATACGATATAGTAAAAACTGTTGACTATCCCAGAACTGCAGCAGGCGAAATTGAAGCGATTATACATCCCTCATTGCAGGACAGAGACTACAAAGCTTTAAATAGCGGCGATCCCATATTTGTCACGTTTGATGGAAAAGTGATACCATATGAAGGAGAAACATTTTATCCGGTCTTTATAAATGAGGCTGCTTATTATGAAAAAGGGATTGCATTTTGTCTTTGTGAAAAAAATCTGATTTAGTTTTTGGTTTAAAAGGTTGTTTTTTTCTCAACCTTTTAGCCTTTTTTTCGCTTTCTCAAGATCTTCTGGAGTATCTATACCTATACTTTCGCTTTTTACTCTTACCATAGCTATTTTATATCCGTGATAGAGGGTTCTTAATTGTTCGAGTTTCTCTATGTGTTCCAGCGGCGCGTGGGAAAAAGAGCAGAATTTCGAAAGAGCCTTTCTTGTAAAACCGTAGATACCAAGGTGTGCTTTATATTCGTTATGTGTATCTCTGGGGTAGGGGATAAGACTTCTCGAAAAGTATAATGCCAATTCGGAAGCGTCCGTTATAACTTTTACAATATTGGGATTTTGCGCATTTTCCATGTCTATTATTTTGTAGGCGCTGTTCATCAGTATATTGCTGTTCAAAGAGTTTGATTTTGTCAGATCATATACTGCTTTTATGACATCTGTTTCTATAAAAGGTTCATCTGCCTGAACATTTATGATTATCTCATCATCGCTCAGTCCGGCTCTAGCAGCAGCTTCATTTATTCTATCTGTTCCGCTTTTATGGCTTTTACTTGTAAGTACGGCATTGAATCCGAACTCTTCTGCTATTTTTACAACCGTTTCATCATCTGCCGCAATAAGTACTTCATCTATGGTTGAAGCCGCTTCGGCAGTTTTTATTACCATAGGCTTGCCGTCTATTTCGGCAAGAACTTTGTTAGGAAATCTTGTTGAGGCTAAACGAGCGGGAATTATAATCATTTTAAACCTTGTTATAAACAATTTAAGGGTAAAATTATAACAAAATATTTAATTTGAAAAAGTTTATTCCCAAAAAGGCAGTTATGATCATATATCAACCAAGCGACGGTTACTGTTACAACAGTGACACTATATTTTTGTATGATTTTATCAGGAGATTTTATCTAAAAGGCAGTTGTTTGGATATAGGATCCGGTTCTGGTGTTTTAGGGCTTCTTATTGCACGTAATTTCGATGTTAAACTGACGGCCGTTGAAAAACAGGAAAAAATGGCATTTTTCAGTAAAAAAAATGCAGAGGTAAATAATATCGATATAGATCTGATGGTTGGAGATTTTTTAGAAATGGATTTGAAAAAAAGTTTTGATTTTATAATATCCAATCCCCCCTTTTATCATCCCGATGTGATACAAAGCGAAAAAACAGAAATAAATATCTCAAGATATTCGCACCATCTTCCTTTAGATAAACTTTTCAAAAAAGTGGCCTCATTGCTAAAACCGAAAGGTTATTTTATTTTCTGTTATGATGCGAAACAGTTGCAGGACATTGTTTATCATCTCTCATTAAACAGACTTCGGATTGAAGCTCTCAGGTTTGTGCATCCGAAACGTAGCAGAGATGCCACTCTTGTAATGATGAAGTGTAGGAAAAATTCAAAATCTTTCGCAAAAATAATACCCCCTTTGTATGTGTTTGAAGATGAGAAGTTTTCCGATGAGGCACAAAAAATCTTTAAAGAAGCGGGAGTACACAGTATAAAATGTCTGATATGATTGAAAAAGAGGGTTTTGATTTTGTTTTTGACCCCAATGCGTGTGAAACTTGCGAAGGAAATTGCTGTACCGGAGAGAGCGGATATATCTGGGTCCAGAGTAATGAAATAAACGAAATTTCCAATTTTTTGAAAATTGATACAGAAAGTTTTATGAAAAACTGTCTAAAAAAGGTAAAATATAGATATTCCATTAAAGAGATATTTGTAAATGGCAGTTATCAATGTCTCTTTTTTGATAAAGATAAAGGATGTGAAATATATCCGGTCCGTCCAAAACAGTGCAGAACATATCCCTTTTGGGATCATTTTAAAGAAAACACAAAAGAGGTAAAAAAGGAATGTCCCGGAATTTTTTTAAAAAAGAGTTAATGTTTTTTTTCTTACTGTTGCCTCTTTTATTTATATCGGGATGCAGTATTAAAAAACCCGATACAAAAGAGACAAAATGTTGTCAAAAAGTGTTTGAAAAAGAAGATTTCTATATTATGTCAGCCCTATATTTTCAGCAAAAGGGTTATTATCAAGATGCAGCGGAACTGTTTAAAGAACTATATAAAAAAACAGAAAGGCCTGAATATAAAATAGAAGAGATAAAACTCCTTATTGCAATGAAAAAATATAAAAGTGCAAAAGAGGAAATATTGAAGCTTCAAAAAAGTTTTCCTGATAATGCACAGCTGTTTCGTCTTTTATCTCTTGTCTATTTTCATCTGAAAGATTACAAAAATGCGGAAAAATCTATTTTAAAAGCGATAAAACTGAAAAGCAATCCGCAAGATTATGAGTTTCTCGCATCTATGTATATGTCACAGAAAAAATATGAAGCCGCACTTAAATATTATCAGAGCGCTTATGCCATAAACCATGATGAGAAACTTGTAGACAGAATGGCAACTATTATGTTCTTGTATCTTAACAAGAAAAAAGATGCCATTGCATACCTTGAAACACATACAAGAATGTACGGCTGCTCCTTTGTGTTATGTAATAAACTAGCAAGTTTTTACGGTGCTTTAAATGATGTGGATGGAATGATTTCAGTATACAAAAGAATGTATGAAAGATACAATGAAGATGATATAGCAAAAAAACTTGTTGAACTCTATATTTTTAAAAGAGATTATAAAAATGCCATAGAATTTCTTGAAAAAAGTAAATTTAATGACGAACTTCTCCTTGATCTTTACAAAATACAAAAAGATTACAAAAAAGCGGCAAAGCTTTCAGAAACTTTATATAAAAAGACAGGGGATCTGGACTATCTGGCACAAAATGCAATTTTTGAATATGAATCAGCTTCAGACAAAAACGATCCTACTCTTCTGAATAATGTAATAAAAAAGTTTGAAAAAGTTTTGGAGAAGAGAGAAGATAGTCTATATCTGAACTATCTTGGATATCTTCTGATAGATCACGATATAAATATCAAACGAGGAATTGAGCTTGTAAAAAAAGCGTTGAAACAAAACAGTGAATCACCCTATTATCTTGATTCTCTTGCATGGGGGTATTATAAGCTCGGCAGATGCAAAGAAGCATATGAGTTGATGAAAAAAGTTATTGATAAGCTTGGTTTAAAGGATAAAGAGGTAAAAATTCATTGGGAAAAAATAGAAGAGTGTCTTAATAAGATAACTAAAAAACAGTAACAAAAGGACAGAATTTGATTCTTGATAAGATAATTAAAAAAACCAGAGAGGATCTCGAAAAAAGAAAAAAAGATTATCCTTTAGAGTGGCTCGGACGCAGCCTTGCGTATAATCCTTTTGCTCCAAGAGACGTAAAACCGGCATTGAAATCAACGGAAGAGAATCCTTACAGAATTATTGCAGAAGTAAAAAAAGCAAGTCCCAGCAAAGGTGTTATAAGAGAGGATTTTGATCCGATTGCAATTGCAAAAGAGTATGAAAAAGGCGGAGCTGATGCTCTATCTGTTTTGACTGAACCGCATTTTTTTCAAGGAGACATAGAATATCTTACTCAGATAAGAAGGTATGTGCCTATGCCGCTTCTGAGAAAAGATTTTATAATAGACAAATACCAACTTGTAGAAGCTCTGGTATACGGAGCGGATTTTGTCCTACTTATAGCAAAGGCGCTGAGCAGAAAAGAGCTCAAAGAACTACTCGAATATACCTGGCATTTGGGTATGGAAGCTTTAGTGGAGATACATGATAAAAAAGATCTGATAAAAGCGATTTTTGCCGGAGCCAATATTATAGGAATCAACCATAGAAATCTCGAAACTTTCGAGATAGATCTCTCATTATCTGAAAAACTTGTACCTCTTATACCGAAAGGTAAGATTATTGTCGCTGAAAGCGGTATTCAGACTCATGAACAGGTTAAAGAGCTGCATAAAATAGGTGTTGATGCGTTTTTGATCGGAGAACATTTTATGAGACAGGATGACATTGCGGAAGCGGTAAAAAAAATCAAAAACGGATAATCTATCTATTGAACCTTCTGAACACACATTGCTGTTTAGAAGGTGTTGGCTATTTTAACAAAAAACTAACCCAAAATTTTTCTTACTATTGCATTTATTCTTTTTCCGTCGGCACGTCCTGCAAGCTCTTTAGTAGCTTTTCCCATGATTTTCCCCATATCTTTGATTGATGTTGCACCGACTTCTTCTATAATCCTTTTCAATTCAATTTCAAGCTCTTCGTCACTTAATTGTTTCGGAAGATAGCTTTTGAGCAGTTCAGCCTCTTTTGTCTCTTTCTCATACAGATCCATTCTTCCGGCTTCTTTATACTGACCGGCCGCATCCTCTCTCTGTTTAATAGACTTTTGAATAATTTTTTGTATATCCTCGTCTGTCAGCTCCTTTCTTTCATCAACTTCAACCTGTTTGATTGCACTCATCAAAAATCTGATAGTATCTCTTTTAAACTGATCTTTTTCTCTCATTGCCTGTTTCAAATCTTCCTGAAGCCTCTTTTTTAGTTCGCTCAAAACCTCTCCTTCAAACTTAAATTAGGAAGATTATATCAAAATGTGAATAAAATTTGTACATATGATTACAACATATAAAAGAAAATTATGGTAGAATTTTCCGAAAAAATGCGGGGTAGAAAATGTTGGAAGTGGAATACTTTAAAAAACTTCTCGAAGAGAGAAAAAAACAGATCGAAAAGAATATAAAAGAGACAGCTTCAGAGCTGGAAGAGTTGAAAAATATGGAAGTCAACGATGACGGCGACTATGCTGCTTTGTGTACGGACAATATGATAGACCAGGCGATAAATGAGCAGCAATACGAAGAGCTCAAGGAGATTGAGGCAAGTTTTAAAAAGATAAAAGAGGGCACTTATGGAACTTGCGAAATGTGCGGTGAACCTATAAGAATCTTGAGACTAAAAGTCAAGCCTCACGCAAAATATTGCATAGTATGCAGAGAAATAGTTGAAAAAGAGCCGAAAAAATAGTGACAAAAATAGCAATACTCGTAGACGATCTTTTTGATGAAAGAGAGTTCATCTATCCTTTTTACAGGTTTCTTGAGGAAGGATATAATGTTCTTGTTGCGGGCAAAGAAAAAAAAGAGTATACATCAAAACACGGTTTTTGTGTAAAAACCCAGTTAAAAATATCCCAAGTAAAATTAAATATGATCGACGCTGTATTTATCCCCGGAGGCTATGCACCGGAAAAACTTAGAAATGATAAAAATGTATTAGATTTGATAGTAAAATGTGACGGCGCCAATAAACCTATCGGCGCAATATGCCACGGCCCGTTGGTTCTTGTCGCGGCAGGAATTTTAAAAAACAGAAAAGCTACCGGATATCACACCATTAAAAAAGAGATGATAAATAGCGGTGTATTTTATACCGGTGTTCCTGTAGAAATAGATAAAAATGTTGTTACAGGCTCCGGGCCATCGGCTCTTCCTGAGTTTATGAAAGCTTTTTTGAAAACAATTGCTATTCGTACTCAATAGATTTTACATAACTTTCCAAAATAATTTTATAGATCGCTTCTGCTTCATCTTTAGACTCGAAAAACCATTCAATACTTCTTTGCGTAAAATGAAATAGTATAGTATCGCCTTTTAAAGTGATACTTTCTACTCTGGTGAGATTTACAGGATCTCTTTGTTCATAAGTAATAATCAGAGGCAATCTCATTTGCAATCCTTTTATGAGTTTTATTAATTTTATGTTTGATTACCTGTAATTGTGATAAAATCCCAGTAAAAAAGCGATATAAATTATGAAGATAGTAATTAAAGACAAAAGTATCGATGTTTCAGAAATTTCAAGAGTATACCCCGCCGCTTTGGTAAAAACAGAAGAGGGTGAAATATCTCCCATCTCATTAGAATGGGCAGAATCTCACATTGACAGTGTCGAAATTTCTGGTTTTTCTCTTATTTTTTATTTTAAATCGGAATCAAAACCCACTCTTGATATAAGATATGAAAACTTTGATGAGATGGTACATGATATGGAACTGATATTTGAAAAATTATCAAATATCCAAAACTAAAAAAAATTTCACTAATACCGATAATACAGTAAGTAAGATATATTTTATGAAATATATTCTATTATTTCTCAAAATCTTTTTTTAATTCTTGAACTACAGGATGGTATATGGATATAGCCACTCTTATAGGTATAGGCGGTGCATTTTTATTGATAGCCATTTCGATAGTTATCGGAGGAAGTCCGATGGCTTTCGTGAACGCACCGTCTCTGCTAATCGTTGTAGGAGGAGGTTTGGCTGCGGCTTTGGCAAGCTTTCCGATGAAGGAGTTTATGAGCGGGGTAAAGGCTATAGGCAAAGCTTTCAAACCCGGACTTCCAGAACCCCTTGAAACTATAGAGTTCTTGGTGTCTACTATGAAAAAAGCCCGAAAAGAGGGTATACTTTCTTTGGAAGCAGAAATAGACAAATATTATGAAAAAGATAGGCTCTTAGGCGATATCATGAGAATGCTTATAGACGGACAGGATATTGAAGAGATTCAGTCCAATGCCGAAAATGCCCTTGCGCAGATTGATCAGCAGCTCACTACAGAAGTCAATGTATGGGATGCTTTGGGAGAGCTCTTTCCGGCTCTGGGAATGATAGGTACACTTATAGGTCTTATTCAAATGCTTCAAAATCTTAGTGACCCTGCGGCACTCGGACCCGGTATGGCTGTTGCTATGATTACGACTCTTTACGGAGCTATTTTGGCCAATATTCTTTGTATACCGATTGTAAAAAAGCTTAAATATTACAAAGAACTCCAGCTTATGTACAAAGAGTCCTATTTGATAACGGCTCAGGCAATTGAAAAGGGATTAAATCCCAATTCTTTGCAGCAGAAACTTGCTGCTTTGTATGGTGTAGAAGTGTAAAGAAATATTATGGCTAGGAAAAAAAAAGAAGAGTGTAAGTCTATACCGGGCTGGCTTGTGAGCTTCGGGGACCTTATGTCTCTTCTTCTTACCTTTTTTATACTTCTTTATTCTATGAGTACAATATCGCTTGAAAAATTCTATCAATCCATCCGGGGTATCACGGAAGCCTTTGGCGGCAGGACTCTTACACACGAAGAAAATATCATCAAAGGTAAAAAGATAGAGCTCAATTTGCCTAAAATGTACCCCAAAATAAAAAAGAAAAAAGCAATACAGAAAAAGTTAAACGAAATTAAAGAGATGTTGGAGCGGGCAGGCCTGAAAGCTGAAGTTGTTTCTCATGGCTCATCAATCAGACTTAGACTCTTTTCCGACAGAATATTTCCGCCAGGTAGCGATATGCCGTACAAAGATGTGATTCCTTATATCATGACATTTTGTGAAAAAATGAAAGAAACCTCTCTTCCGGTTATTATAGAAGGGCACACCGATAATATTCCTATTCATACAAAAAGATTTAAAAACAACTGGGAGCTTTCTGCCGCAAGAGCAGTACAGATACTTAGACTTTTTATCAAATGCGGATATAATCCGAATGCTCTTGCGGCAAAGGGCAGGGCAGAATATGACCCTATAGCGCCCAACGATACAAAAGAGGGAAGAGCAAAGAATAGAAGAATAGAGTTTATAGTCAATCTTTCAGTATAGGAGCAGTTTTGGCAAGAAGAAAAAAGGAAGAGTGTAAAACCATACCGGGCTGGCTTGTAAGCTTCAGCGACTTGATGTCACTCCTTCTTACATTTTTTATTCTTCTTTATGCCATGTCTACTGTCGATGTTACAAAAGCCATGAAATTTCTCTCTTATTTCCAGGGAGAAAATCCAAAATTCGCACCTCAGCAGATATCTGTAATACGTCCTATTGTACCTTTTACTACCGATATGGTTTTAAAGATAAAGAAAAGGATAAAAAAACTGCTACCGGTATCCGCATATCAGATAGTTGCTACTAAAGAGTATGCCCTTATAAGACTTTTTGACGATATAGTTTTCGAGCCCGATTCCGTAAAACTGACTCCAAAAGCAAAACAGGCATTGAACCAGATAGCGCAAATACTCAAAGCAATTGAGAAAGAAGAAAAAGAAAATATAGAAATAAGGGTGGAAGGTCATTGCGATATATCTGAAAAAGGAAAAAAAATCGCAGGTGTCAAGGATGCATGGGAACTCTCCTTGAAAAGAGCAACAGCAGTTATCGAATATTTCATCTCAAAAGGCGTCGATCCCTCAATGTTTTCTGTTATGGGATACGGAAACAGCAAACCTTTGTACAAATGGAAACATCCTATGCTTCAAAGAAGAAACAACAGGGTAGAACTTTATATCCAGGTTAAGACAGACAAGCCCCCTTCTGAGGAAGAGATGAAAGAAAAAATTCATAAAACCGAAAAATTTGAAAAGTAAAATAGATAAATTTAGCTACTGCAGCATGCAGCTTTGCTCTTTTTGAAAAAACTTTTGAATATCATAACAAGCAAAATTACAGTGGCTATACGACTCATAAGTCCCGCTTCTTCATTCATATGTACAAAATTTTCAATACTCATACCGCTTTGATAGAAAAACCAGTCAAATACTATGCCAAAAACGATGCTTCCGGCTATTATAGTTCCCAGATAAACAAGAAGAGATTTTTTGCCGAGAAGTTTATATACTACACCGATAGTGACACTGTTTGTTGCAGGGCCGGCGCTCAGAAAAACGAAAGCCGCTCCCGGACTTACTCCTGCAAGTATCAAAGACGCGGCTATGGGAAGTGAAGCTGTCGCACAGACATACATAGGAAGAGATATGATCAGTGCTACTATATAACTGAGAATGATATTTTCTTTCAAAAATTCTGACAGGTTTTCAGGTATGAAAGAGGCTATAAGAGCTCCCAAAACCAGCCCCCAGAAAAGCGGTTTTGCAATATCTGAAAAGAGTGTTTTGAAACCGTATTTGAAAGCATCGGCAAAAGAGAATTTTTTTTGGATTTTTGTATCTTCACATCCCGAGCAGCAGCTTTGACTGGTAGGTTTTTCAACAGTAAAAACAGGTTTTTGTTCAGATTGCTGTGGATTTTCTTTTTCTATAAAAATATCAATAATACCCGCAGCCAATGCAACAATCAAAGAGGTGATCACTCTGTATATTGTAAAAAGAAATCCGAAAATTCCATAGGTTGCCAGGATAGAATCAATACCGGTAATAGGGGTAGAGATAAGAAAACTTTGAATAGCCCCTTTTGATGCTCCCTCTTTTTTCAAAGCCGATATAAAAGGAATTACACTGCAAGAACAAAGAGGCAGAGGAATCCCAAAAAGCGATGCTTTAAGGACTGAAGCCGTATCTTTTGAACCTAGATGTTTTTTTACGAAATTTTCCGGAATCAACTCATGCAAAATACCTGCTGCAAAAAGTCCTACCAGAATATATATCGACATGGCATCGGCAAGAGATATGAAATTTTCGAAAAATTTTTCTAGATATTGCATAACAAGTCACCTTTTTTAAATTATACAGAAAATTTCAAACCTTATCTCTACACGTTATATACACATTACACTGTTAATATGAAATATGAAAAAGAAAGAAGATAACATCTTTCAAGGAGGAGAGTATGAAAAGGGAAAAAAATCATGAGCATATCCATAAACATAACCACAAAGATATGCATAAAGAACACAAACATGAAGAGCATAAAGGAGATACAGGACACGATTCACACGACCATACTTCCCATATAGAGATGTTCAAAAAAAGATTTTGGATCTCTTTGATATTAACTATCCCTGTACTTCTCTCCTCAGAGATGATACAAAAACTGCTAGGGTTTGAATTTGTCTATCCTTTTCAAAAAGAGACGATTATATTTTTTTCATCGATTATATATTTTTACGGAGGCTGGCCTTTTTTGGCAGGTGCTGTTGCAGAGATAAAGAAAAAAGAGCCGGGAATGATGCTGCTTATAGCTATGGCAACAAGTGTTGCATATTTTTACTCCTTTATATCTTCTGTTTTTCTTGGAGGCAAAGATTTTTTTTGGGAACTCTCCACTCTTGTAGATATCATGCTTTTGGGGCACTGGATAGAGGCGAAAAGTATAATAGGCGCATCCAGAGCGCTTGAAGCACTTGCAAAGATTATGCCGATGAGCGCTCATAAAATAGAAAAAGATGAAAAAATTGTGGAAATTGATATCAAAGATCTCAGACCGGGAGACCTTGTTCTGGTAAAACCGGGAGAAAAAATTCCAAGTGACGGCATTATCGTAAAAGGCTCAAGTACTTTCGACGAATCGATGCTGACCGGTGAATCAAAGCCGGTTTTCAAAAAAGAAGGGGACAAAGTGGTTGGCGGTGCGGTCAATCAGGAGGGAGCCATTGTCGTCAGGATCGAAAAGACAGGGAAAGATACATATCTTTCGCAGGTGATAGAGCTTGTTAAAGAGGCTCAAAAAAGCCGGTCCAGAACACAGGATTTCGCAAACAGAGCAGCAGGTCTGCTCTTTTATGCTGCAACTGCCGCCGCGGCTATAACTTTTGTGGTATGGATTTCCATCGATTCCGTTGCGGTTGCAGTTGAAAGGGCAGTAACGGTACTTGTTATAGCTTGCCCTCACGCACTCGGTCTTGCCGTTCCGCTGGTCGTTGCTTTTTCCACATCGATTTCTGCCAAAAAAGGGATTCTGATAAGAGATAAAGAGGCATTTGAAAAAGCAAAAGATCTTGATTTTGTCGTATTTGACAAAACAGGAACATTGACTGAAGGAAAATTAAAAGTGGAAAAAGCGATATCTTTTATAGAGGAAGAAAAACTTTTCTCATATGCCAAAGCCCTAGAAAGAAACTCCGAACACTCTATCGCAAAAGCGATAACAAAATATTGTGCAGAAAAGGGTGCAAAAAAATACGAAGCCGAACAGTTTGAGGCGATTCCCGGAAAAGGAGCAAAAGCACGCATAAATGGCGAAGATATCGTTGCTGCCAGTCCTTCATATCTGAAAGAACTTGGTATCGAAATCAAAGACTTGGAGACTTTAGAGGAGATGAAAGCCGGCAAAACTGTTATATTTTTTGTTATAAACGATAGGCTTGCAGGTGCTTTTATATTGAGCGACAATGTAAGAGAGGAGGCTAAAACAGCTATTGAAAAACTCAAAGCCCTGGGAATAAAAACAGTCATGATAACCGGAGACAGCAAAGAAGCGGCGGAATATGTGGCAAATATACTAAAAATTGACAAAGTATATGCACAGGTCCTTCCCCATGAAAAAGCGAAAATTGTAAATTCATTGAAAAAAGAGGGTTATAAAATAGCAATGGTGGGTGACGGTATAAATGACGCCCCCGCTTTGGCTGCGGCTGATGTAGGTATGGCCATAGGAGCAGGAACTGACGTAGCGATAGAGAGTGCAGATATCATACTTGTAAAAAGCAATCCTCTGGATGTTTACAACGCCATAACGCTTTCGAAAATAACATACAGGAAAATGGTTCAAAACCTATGGTGGGCAGCGGGATACAACATAGTGGCCATTCCGCTTGCAGCCGGTATACTAATGCCATGGGGTATTGTTATCACTCCCGCTTTCGGAGCGATATTGATGTCACTTAGTACTATAATTGTGGCAATCAACACTCAGACATTAAAATCAGCGGCAAAACTGGTATAATATTTTACTATGAAAGTATTGATAGCAGAAGATGATGTGATACTTGCCGATATCCTTGAAGAACATCTAAAAAAAAGAGGTTTTTTTGTCAAAGTCTGTTATGACGGAGATACAGCAGTGGATGCCGCTTCAAAAGAGGCATTCGACCTTTTTTTGCTGGATGTGAATATGCCCGGTTGCAGCGGTTTTGAATTTCTAAAAACTTTCAGGCAGATAAAAAATCGCACACCGGCAATTTTTATAACATCTTTACAAAGCAGCAAAGAACTGAAATATGCTTTTGAAATAGGAGCAAACGACTATATAAAAAAACCCTTCGAACTTGAAGAGCTTGACGCAAGAATCTCTTACCATCTGGGTACAAATCAAAAAAACGAAGAGATAAAAATCGGCGAAGAGACATATTTTTATCCTGAAACAAATAGTATTATCAAAAAGAAAAGCTCCTATCACCTCTCTCCGAAAGAGGCGCAGATACTCTCATATTTTGCGAAAAACCGCGGCAAAACCATCTCTTATGAAGAGTTGGCATACAATATATGGGGTTACGATGAAGCTCCCAGCGAAGCAACGATAAGAGTCTATATAAAAAATCTGAGAAAGATATTGGGACCAGAGAGAATAAAAACGATAAAAAAAGCAGGATATCTGTTTGAATGCATATGAAAAAAAGTCTCTTCTGAATTTTCTTATCATATATGTAGGCTCCACCATATTGCTTTTGGGCCTTGTGGCATGGTTTTTTTACAAATACGAAGAGCAGACGCTCAAATCTTTGAAAGAGGCTCATATGAGAAGTTTTGCCTCTATGGCTGCATCTGCGGTGATCAGAGCACAGATGCAAAACGAACATCTGAAACTTCCCGAAAACAAAAACTTCAAACTTCTTCTGCTAGACAGTGAAAAAAAGGACATATTAAACGGCAAAAAATATGATGAAATTGATGTTACAAAAAATTTATACACAAAAAACGGCAGATATATCTATATAGACAAAAGCGCATATGGACATCTCGGAGTAAAATATATTGCGGTTTTGGAGAAAAAAAACGACAGCAGGATTGAAAAACTGCAAAAAAATATTCTTCTGATTTTTCTAGGTGTCTTTCTGTTTATATCTGTTATAGCATATTTTTTGGGCAGAATGTTTCTAAAACCTGTCAAGGAGAAAGTTGAATCCATAGAGAAGTTTGCCAAAGAGAGTGCACATGAGCTCAACACTCCGGTAACAGCGCTGCTTATGAGTGCAAAACAACTTGAAAACAGCGATATTGATCAAAAAATTCTAAAAAGAATAAGAGCCAGTACAAAACGTATAAAACAGCTTTATGATGGTCTTTCATACCTATTTCTTTCGGAGCATGAACCCGCTGAAAAAAAAGAGATAAATCTCAAAGATACCGTTACAGACTCTATCGGTTTCATAAAAGATATAGCCGATACCAAAAGAGTGACAATAATCTCGGACCTTGAAAACTGCAGGGTTTTTATGGATGAGAAATCGGCTTTCGGCCTGGTGGGCAATATCATATCAAATGCTGTCAAATATACTCCTCCGGGGAAAAAAATAGAAATTATTCTGAAAAAATGCCGACTGGTCGTAAAAGATGAGGGCAGAGGAATACCTGAGTCAAAAATCAACGATATCTTCAAAAGATATGTGCGTATAGACAAATCCCAGGGAGGATTTGGTATAGGTCTTAGTATAGTCAAAGAGATATGCGAAAAATATGATATAAAAATCGATGTTCACTCCACTTCTGAAGGAACCTCTTTTATACTGACTTTCCCTGAAAATATCTGATCTCTACACATTATCTACATATTACTTCTTTAAAATACTCCTATAACAATAAAGGAGGAAAAAATGAGAAAAACAGTTATAGTTCTGTTCGCTATGCTTTTGGCAGGTACAGCTCTTTTTGCGGCGGGTTTCGAAAAGCATGGACGTGCAGGAAAAGTTGATGTTACTTTGGTATCGGATAAACCTCTTACAAAAGGCACGAATGCAGTGACAGTCGTATTGAAAGAGAAAAATAAGCCTGTAAACGGCGCAAAAGTAGTTATAAAAGTATTTATGCCAGAGATGCCGGGAATGCCTTATATGGAAGATAAGAAAAAGGCAAAATTTCTGAGCGAAGGAAAATACAGCGCAAATATCAATTTTGCTATGAGAGGCACCTGGCAGGTAAGAATCTACATAATAACCAAAGATGGCAAAAAATACCTATACAAAGGAAGCGTAAATATATAGTTCAACCGGGCTTTGTGCCCGGAACCCAGGCTTTTGGGCTCTGCTGAAATCTATTTGAGCAGATTCGAAAAGCTTTTAACAAGAGGAGAATAACAGATGAGAACCTTTTTTTTACTTTTATGCGCTCTTTCATTGTATGGTTCCTCTTTTAGCGAAATAAAAGAGATGATAAGAAACAATCCCGAACTTCGCTCCCTGAAAAATCTGGCCGAAGCAAAAAATGAAGAAGCCGTACTATCAGGCAAATTGGAAAACCCCTCTTTGAAAATTTTTGCAAACGATATAAATCTTCAGCAACCTTTTTCAAGAGATATTGAAGCAATGCAATCGCAGGGTATTATATTGACCCAAAAAATTCCTACGGCCGGAAAGCTGGATTATCTTAAAAATGCGGATATTTCGCTAAAAGAGGCAAAAGAGTATGAGTATGAACTTCTTTTAAAAAGACTCTTTCTCGAGGCCGACATAGTAACTTTTAAAATCTCTGCAATAGAGAAAAAACTGCTTCTACTTAAAGAGTATAACAGGCTTATAGACTACACAAGCAGACTTTTGGAACAGTATTCACAGAGCCTCGGTACCCCTCATACCGCAATCATAAAAGCAGAAATCCTCAAATCAAATATTGATACCCAAACCATAAAACTGCAAAATCTTAAAAAAAGATATCTTGAAAAACTCTCTTCCATTACGGCATCGAAAATCAGCAGCATAGAAAGAGAGATGAAGATATACGAAATAAAAAACCGGGACTTTTATGAAAAAAAGCTCCTGTCTCATCCGGGTCTCAAAATTATAAAAAAACTGATGCAAGCAAAAAAAGAACGAATAAATTACTATAAAGCACAAAAAACACCCGACATAGGAGTCAGTGCAGGATACTTCAACAGAGAAAATCGAGATGACTACATAAGCGTGTCTCTTTCTTTCAAGCTGCCAATATACGGAAGAGAGGACCTGAAAACTTCCATAAGTATGAAGGAGCTCTCATCACTGGAAAAAATCTATGAAAACGAGAAGCTAAAACTAAGATTTGGTCTAAGAAGTGCTTTTATAAAAGCGGAGGATTCTTTGAAAAGGTACAAGATTGTCGATGAAATCATTCAAAGAGATCTATCGCACCAGATGGATATTGTTATACAAAATCTTGCAGCAAATACCGCAATGGCGGAAAATGCCGTAGAAGTTATCGAAAAAACGTTGAAATTCGAACTTGAAAAAGTAGATATTCTTTATGAGTTCAACAGTGCAATGTCTGAAATATCATACTATTCGGGAGATGAATTATGAGACTTTTGATTTTGCCGATTTTTCTTATCATTTATCTAAACGCAGAAATACTGCAGGTTGATCAGCTTTTCAATATCAAAACGGTTAAAGTTAAAAAAGCCGATCTTACAAAAGAGTCGGTCTATTACGGTTTTTTGAAGGTTGATGAGAGCAGATTTTATGATTTCACCCTTAAGTTTGAAGGATTCGTAGAGAAAATCCATGCTGACAAAACTTTTAAGTTTGTCAAAAAAGGAGAACCTCTCTTTGAAATATACAGCCCCTCTGTATACGCTGCCATTGGTGAACTGATAAAAACAAAACTTTTTTATGACAAATCAAAAAGCCAAAATGCAAAATATATGCTTGAGAGCTCAAAAAGAAAGCTTGAACTTTTGGGATTTTCAGAAAAAGAGATCGAAAAGTTTGCAAAATCAAAACATCCTCCCAAATCTGTCGTTATAAGATCGCCGTATGAGGGATTTATATTTGAAAAAAACATCAACAAAGGATCTTTTGCAAAAAAAGGTGCAGCTTTGTATAAGATTGCCGATCTTGGCAGCATATGGATGGAAGCTTTGATATATCAAAGCGATATATCTATGATAAAAAAAGCAAAAGAGGCAATTCTCGAGATAGACGGTATAGAAAAAATCTACAAAGGAAAGATAGAAGAGATCTATCCTTTCGCAGACAAAAAAAACAGATCGGCCAGACTCAGAATCTCTGTAAAAAACACTCATCACTTACTTTTTCCGGGTCTCTACGCAAAAGCGAAAATAAAGTTTTCGAAAAAAAGCATACTTGTACTTCCCAAAAGTGCGGTTATAACAAAAGGAAAGAAGCATATAGTTTTTGTAAAAGGTGAGTTTGAAGGCGAATATGAGCCAAAAATTATTACAGCAAAACCATTTTCCACATCTTTGTATGAGATATTGTCAGGTTTGAAAGAGGGAGAGGAAGTTGCGGACAATGCACTCTTTTTGCTTGATGCTGATGCTCAGATAAACGGACTCTACGGAGCGGAAAATGATTGAAAAAATTATAGACTTGGGTATAAAGGGGCGCTTTTTTGTCGTTTTGACATTTGTGCTGCTTAGTTTCGTATCTCTGTTTCTGCTTAAAAATCTAAAACTTGATGCCCTGCCGGATCTCTCGCCGACTCAGGTTATCGTAGAGGTAAACTATTCGGGACAGTCGCCCTCCATCATAGAAGACCAGGTCGTATATCCTATAGTAACGACTTTTATGGGACTTCCAGATGTAGAGACAGTAAGAGCGTTAAGCGGTTTTGAAAATGGTCTTGTATATATCATTTTCAAAGACGGAACGGATCTTTACTGGGCAAGAAGCAGAGTTTTGGAAAAACTTTCCGAACTGGCAACTTCTTTGCCGAAAGAGGCTATAGTAAAACTGGGTCCCGATGCTACGGGAATAGGGTGGGTATACGAATATGCACTTGTTTCAAAAACCAAGTCTTTGGAAGAACTCAGGTCACTACAGGATTATTACATAAAATATGCACTGTTAGGTGTCGAGGGCGTGAGCGAAGTTGCAAGTCTTGGCGGATTTGTCAAAAGTTACGAGATAACGATAGACCATGACAAAATAAGAGAGTACGGCCTGACATACAAACAGATAAAAGATGCAGTAAAGAAAAACAACAACTCCACAGGGGGCGGTGCGGTACTGGAAAACGGATTTGAGCAGATAATCGATGCTGACGGTTATCTCAAAAACACCGAATCTATCGAAAATATTGTTTTAAAAAACGAAAACGGTTTTGCTCTGAGGATAAAAGATATCGCTTCGGTCAATATTGCACCTATGCCAAGACGGGGCGTTGCGGATTTGAACGGAAAAGGGGAGGTGGTCAGCGGTATAGTTGTCATGAGACAGCATGCAAACGCTTATGAGGTAATAGATAAAATAAAAGCAAAATTAAACAGCCTTCAAATGGATGATGTAGAGATAGTGGAAGTGTATGACAGAAGCTCCCTTATAGAAAAAGCGATAGATACACTTAAAAAGACTTTAACGGAAGAATCGATTATCGTTTTGATAATCATATCAGCTTTTCTGCTTCATCTAAGAAGCGCTCTTGTTATTATCATAACTCTTCCGCTGACGATTCTTCTGACACTGGGACTAATGGCATTTCTTGGCATAGAATCAAATATCATGTCACTCGGAGGAATAGCCATAGCTGTAGGAGCTATGGTCGATGCATCTATTGTCATGGTGGAAAATGTACACAAACATCTGGCCAAAAATCCGGATGCCGATCAAAAAAGTATTATTATCAATGCCGCAAAACAGGTCGGACGGCCCGTCTTTTTTGCCCTGATTTTGATAGTTGTCTCTTTTTTGCCTATATTTGCGCTGTCAGGACAGGAGGGAAAACTCTTTATTCCGATGGCTTACACTAAAACTTTTGCCATGACAATAGGCGCGCTTTTGTCTATTTTGCTAGTGCCGCTGCTTATGCTTTGGCTTATACGCGGCAAAATTCCAGGCGAAGAGAAAAACCCGCTGAACAGGTTTTTTATTTGGATATATACACCGATACTCAAACTTTTTCTGCTCGGAAGATATATAGTTATTATACTTTTTATAGCATCGTTCTTTTATCTTTATTATCTGTATGAACATCAAAAATGGGAATTTATGCCGCCTCTTAATGAAGAGAGTTTTATGTATATGCCTGTTACGCCTCCGGGAATTTCCATAGATCTGGCAAAAGAGCTGACACAAAAAACGGATAAAATTCTTGCAAGTTTTCCGGAAGTAAAAAGTGTCTTTGGTAAAGCGGGCAGGGCAGATACTGCAACAGACCCTGCTCCTCTTTCGATGATAGAAACCATTATAGAGTTCAAACCCCAGACCGAATGGAGAGAGGGTATGACATATGAAAAACTGATGAACGAAATGGAAGAGACTCTTCAGATACCGGGACTTACAAACTCATGGACGTACCCTATAAGAGGAAGGATTGATATGCTTCTTACAGGTATCAGAACACCTCTCGGGATAAAAATATATGGAAACGACATTGAGACTCTTCAAAAAACGGCAAAAAAATTCGAAGAAAAACTCTCGGCTTTGGATATAACAAGCTCCGTTTTTGCGGAAAGAAACAGCAGCGGATACTATATAGACATTGATATTGACGAAAAAGCGCTTCAAAAGTATTCTGTTGACAAAGACACCATACTTGAAATCATTTCATACGCCGTAGGAGGCAAAAAAATAACAACCATGATAGAAGGGCTTGAAAGATATCCTGTAAAAATGAGGCTTGATGAGAGCTTCAGAAACAGCGCCCAGGCGCTTGAAAATATACTTGTTCCTACTCCTAACGGCTATCAGCCGCTAAAAACTTTTGCAAAAATAGGTTATAAAACAGGACCCGCCGCAATAAAGAGCGAAAAGGGGATGAAAGTCTCATACGTTTATATAACGCCCAAGGAAAACATCAGTGCTGACGAATACAAACAGATTGCATCAAAATCTCTTGAGAGTATAGAACTTCCTTCAGGATTTTTTATAGAGTGGGCAGGGCAGAGCGAATATCTTGCTTCTGCAATGCAAAGACTGAAGCTTATAATTCCGGCTACGGTTGTAATTATACTGATTCTTATCTATTTTGCTCTAGGTTCTGTCATAAACAGTATACTTGTCTTTATGACTCTTCCGTTTGCACTGCTTGGCGGTCTTTGGTATGTTGATTTTCTAGATTACAATATGAGTATCGCTGTCATTGTCGGTTTTCTGGCTCTTTTGGGCGTCGCTGCAGAGACGGCAATAGTTATGATCATATACCTCGAAGAGGCAAGAAAAAAATATCCGGCAGACATAAAAAAAGCTGTCATAGAAGGGGCGGCTTTGAGACTTAGACCTAAACTTATGACTGTTTTTGCTCTCATTGCCGGTCTTATACCCATAATGTTTGCACATGGTGTAGGATCAGAAGTCATGCAAAGAATTGCAGCTCCCATGATAGGAGGACTTGTCAGCTCATCAGTTTTGACGCTTTTGATTGTTCCTGTATTTTATTATATGGTTTTTAGAGACAAAAAAGAAGGGATATAAACCTCTCTTATCTTCTATGAACGGCAATATTTATTTAAAGAGCTCAATTGCAGAGTTCCTTTTCAATAACCGGAAGCAGTCTTTTTTCAATATCATTCAAAGTCTCTTCGAAAGCCGCTATCTCTTTTCCGTCCGGGTCTTCGAAACCTATATGTATAGTTTTTGCATTTCTGGAAAAAACAGGACAGGTCTCCTTTGCATTGTCACAAACGGTAATAACAAGATCAAATGGTATCTCTTCTATCTCTTCTATCGGTTTTGAGCGGTATTCGTCCTCCCAAATACCCTTTTTTTGCAAGAGCTTTTTTGCATTTGGGTTTACTTTTCCGCTCGGATTTACTCCGGAACTGTAAGCTTTGACACACCCCTTTAGTTTTGCGTTTATCAGAGCTTCCGCCATAATGGATCGGCAACTGTTACCTGTACAGAGAATCAAAACATTTTTCATAGCTCACATTTTCCCTTTTCTGTTTTTTTCAATAAAGGAAGCTCGATATCCAAACAGCGAATCTCTTCGAGAGCTTCTTTTCTAAATCTATCCAATGGCGATCTTATGGAATAAAATGCCCATGTCCCTTTTCTTTCCACTTTTAGAAAGCCTGCCTCTTTTAAAATTTTAAGATGTCTGGAAAGTCTTGACTGAAGCATTGCAAAAGACTCCTGCAGATCACAGACACAAAGAGGGCCGTGCTTGTCCAGAAATCTTAAAATTTTTACTCTAGTTTCGTCATTCAGCGCAGAAATCGTTTTTAAAAAAATATCCACAGTTACTCCTATGGGTAAAAAACCTTTGTTATTGATTCTATTATTATACTCACATCGTTGTAATATATCAAGATATCTTGATATATAAAAATAGATATGTTATAGTTCGCTTTTCAAAAACTAAAGGATAGTTATGATACTTGCCGTTTCTATATTTGCAATAACACTTATTTTTATTATATGGCAACCCAAAGGACTTAAAATCGGAACAACTGCGGTTTTAGGCGCAGTTGCTGCAATACTACTTGGGGTCGTAAGCTGGCAGGATGTATTGGCTGTAACATCCATAGTTTGGGATGCAACTCTGGCATTTATCGGAATTATCCTTTTGTCTATGGTTTTGGATGAAATAGGCTTTTTTGAGTGGGCAGCTCTTAAGATGGCAAAGCTCAGCCGTGGCAGCGGAAATCTCATGTTTGTATATACTCTTCTTTTAGGTGCCGTTGTTGCCGCATTTTTTGCAAATGACGGAGCGGCTCTCATACTGACCCCGATACTTCTTGCCAAAATGAAATATCTTAAAATGGATCCAAAAGCGATTTTCGCATTTTTGATGGCAGGAGGATTTATAGGAGACAGCGCATCAAATCCACTGATAATTTCAAACCTTACAAATATAGTAACTGCAAACTATTTCGGTATAGGCTTCTGGGAATATGCAAAAGAGATGTTTTTGCCCAATCTGCTTAGTATAACAGCTTCGATTGCCATTTTGTGGCTATTTTTCAGAAAATCTATTCCAAAAAGGGTAGAAGTTGACAATCTGGCTGAACCAAAATCTGCAATAAAAAACATGACTATGTTTTATCTAAGCTGGGTTTTTCTGGCACTTCTGCTTACGGGATATTTTATAGGCGATATATACGACCTTCCAATATCTTTGTTTGCTCTTGGAGGAGCATTGGTCTTCTTGTGGATAGCGTCCCATTTCAAAGCTGCAAAACCGATAATGACGGTAAAAGCCGCTCCCTGGCAGGTTGTATGGTTCAGCATAGGCCTTTATGTAGTTGTATATGGATTAAAAAACGCAGGGTTTACATCACATCTTGCAACAATTATAGAGAGTCTCGCAAGAGAGGGCAAAGAGGCTGCAGTTATAGGAACCGGCTTTTTGTCTGCTGTTCTCAGTTCCGTAATGAACAATATGCCTACTATCATGATAATGGATATTGCAATAGACCAGGCTGGCCATGAAGAGTTGGCTTACGCAAATATTCTTGGCTCAAACCTCGGACCCAAAATGACACCTATAGGCTCTCTTGCCACATTACTGTGGCTACATGTTCTGGAGAGAAAGGGGGTTAAAATAGGGTGGGGAGAGTATATGAAAGTAGGGGTACTTATAACGCCGCCTGTTCTCTTTTTTGCACTGCTGGGGTTGCTGTAGAGCACACCTAGTATGCTCCACCCCCTTTAAACTCCTCTATTTCCATCTCAACCATTTTGTCTATAAGTATTTTATAAAGCTCTGTAACCATATTGGGTGAAATTCCGAGAGTTGCCGCAAGATGACTGACATGATCCAAAACCTCTTCGACCCGTTCATCACTTTTTATCTCATCAACCGATTTTTTGAATTTTGCTGCCTCTTTTATATATCCGCTTCTTTTTGCAAGAAGCTTTACTATCTCTTCGTCTACATCATCAACGGCTTTTCTTACCTCTTCAAGCGAACTGAATTTCCTCATCATCTTCTCCTATATTAAATAATATTACTCTATATCATCCATTATACTGGCTGCTTTATAGAGTTTGTCCCTGTCAAAATGTGTATATATCCTTGACGTATCAAGACTAGCATGCCCTAGAGCCTCCTGTACCAAAACCAGATCCTTGCTTTTGCGATAGAGCAGGGTAGCAAAGCTGTGGCGTAGCATATGAGCTCCGTTTTTCTCTTTTCTGATACCTGCACTCATCAAAATTTTTTCAACAATTCGGCTGATATATGCCTGGGTAAGGGTAGTGCCCTTTTTATTGCAAAATAGCAGTTCATTTTCGCAATTTCTAAGACTCAGCCACTCCTGCAGATCACTTTTTATATGTTTTGATTTTATCATAACAACTCTGTGTTTGTTTCCTTTTCCCAAAATCTTAATAAGATATATATCTTTTTCAGGGATTATATCTTTTATTCTCAGTCCTATGGCTTCTCCTACACGAATACCTGTATAGAGTATAATTTTTATAATAAGTCTGTTTCTTGCAGCAACATCGCTTCTGAACGGGTAGGTTTCAATTGCTTCCAGAAACTTTGAAATCTCATCTTCTGTCAGGTATTCCGGGAGTTTTTGCCCCGATTTTCCCTTCAGACCACCCCAGTTTTTCAGCTCTATTCTGTATACATGGGCATTTCCGCTGTCATCAAGATTTTGTTTGTCTATATACGCAAAAAAATTTATCATAGCTATACGATGATTTTTCTTTGTGGCATCAGAAAGGCCTCCCGTTTCGCTTGTAAGAAAATCTACAATCATCTCTTCGTCTATCTCTTTCATAGATGCCGGACCCATCATAATAAGATATCTGTAAAGTTTTTCAAGTGGCTTGAAATAGGTATTTATACCGATAAGCCCTGCATTTCTTGCCTCTTTTACCAAATCGGCCAGTTCTTCAATGGAGTCGGTTCCAAGTGTCAATTTTTTTATAACATATGCCAGGCGATCTTTGTCTTTTACCTGTCTGTTGGAAAGCGAATTTAGTTTATGCCTTATAAATCTCTCCATCCAAAACAGCAAAGTATCTTCAAATCTATCTTTGAAATCTATCGGATAATGCATCGTAAGCCTTTTCTCTTTTAGTATTGAAAACTATAATTTTCAAACTATATTTTATCGCAATATCATTAATGCACTCTTATATGCTTTATCCGTTAGAAAAAAAATCAAAATGAAAGAAAAAACCGCAAACATTAACATGTGTTCACCCTGATAATCTATCATATGAACATGTGTTAACATATTCCTAAATACATATGAACAGCCGTTAATTTATATCTATTTGACATATGAACAACTGTTAGGTAAAATAACACAAAAGGAGTCTATATGTCCGAAAACATGGGAACTGTAAAGAGTGAGCGAGGGAAAAATACAAAAGAAAAGATACTCAAAGCAGCACAGGAACTTATTGCGGAGCATGGCTATAAGGGTGCGTCAATCAGAAAGATAGCAAAGGCCGTAGGAATAAGAGAAAGTGCTATTTATAACCATTTTAAAAACAAAGAAGAGATATTTCAAACTATTATGAAGGAGCTCTTCTCTACCCCTTTTTCAAACTTTTTTGAAAGAAAACCTGTCTCGGAACACGCCCTTAAAGGCAAGAAATTCCTGTATGAATATGCAGCATCAATAAAGCTTGTATCCTTTGACAAAACAAATGAAAAGATGTTTAGAATCATTTTGATAGAACTGATGCAAAACAGAGATGTAAGAGAATCATTTTTAAAGTATTTTTATGAAGACAATATCAAAAAATTGGCCGAAGCATTTTTTGTAATGATGCAAAACTCGCTCATTCGCTCATCAGATCCTATGCTTATGGCACAGGAGTTTTTTGCACCTATTTTTTACTACAGAATACATATAACCCTTTTGAGGCTCGACGAAAAGCCAACTACAACACTTTCTACCATGTTCGAAAAGCACGTTGATTTTTTCTGGGAGTCCGTTTCTATAGACTAATATTTTTTAATATCAATCTATTATCTTTGTCAAATTCATAAACGTCAAAATCATTTGCAAGAAAAAGATTGCCTCTGTAAAACATTCTTGCTTCATTATATATCTCTTTAATCGTATGGGAGTTTTTATCATGCGACTCTGTAAAACGTGAACTAAAATGTGTCAGAATAAGATTCTTTGTTTTAGACTTGTTAGCTGCAATTGCAACTGATTTTGCAGTTGAATGCATTACTTTTATTTTGATTTTTTTGTAAACCTCTTCGGTGTATGTAGCTTCATGTACAAAAACATCGCAACCGGTTTTTTCCAGATACGGAACGACAATATCCGGTCTATCGTTGTCGCCGGCTATCAAAAGTACCCTTCCCTTTATTCTCTCTTCTACAAAATCTCTTCCAAAAAACTCTCTGCCATCTTCTAGAACTACTTTTTCTCCTCTTTTCAGTTTTGCATACAGATGCCCTTCCGGAATTCCAAGCTCTTTCGCCTTTTGGATATTGAAACGCCCCGGTTTGTCAAACTCTTTTAAAAGATAAGCATAGCTTGTTATAGTGTGTGAGAGCTTTATGGTATATACATCAAAATTTTCTATTTGTATATGCTCATTTTCTTCGACCTCTTTGATATTTATGTCAAATGATAGATTAAGCTGCGATACGTCAAATATCGTTTCAAGAAATTTTTTTACTCCCTTTGGACCGTAAATAGCAAGATGACCTGCGCCGCTCTGCATGGATCTGGTGGCAAGCAAGCCGGGAAGTCCGTATAAATGGTCTCCGTGCAGATGCGTTATGAATACGGTTTTGAGTTTGGCAATTGAAAGCAGAGGCATTCTTAAAATCTGGTGCTGTGTAGCTTCTCCACAGTCAAAAAGGATCCATTCTCTTGTCTGAAAAGGTTTTATTGCAAGAGCTGATACATTTCTGTTCAGTGTAGGCTTTCCCGCACTCGTTCCCAAAAATATCAGCTGCATGTTCTGCTCCTTGCAGCAATAGATGCTACCGGTACATGTTTTCCATCTTCTCTAACAATCTCCTTTTCTTCATAGTATATAATATGAAAATCATAAAAAAGCCCCAGAAGCTCGTTGACTCTTAAAAGATACTCTTCTTTAAAAGGTTTTATGTTTTCTGAAAGCAAAAATGTTTCATATATCACCACTCCACCAGGTTTAAGCCCCTCTTTTATAAACGGAAAAAGCCTTCTGTTAAGATAGTATGAGCATACTATCAGGTCGTAGCTTTTTTTTGGTATTTCATATTCGTCCAAATCCGCAACTATTGTATTTATATTTTCTGTTTTAGAAAGCTTTTCTAAAGCAACATCCGAGATATCAACCGCATCTACCAAAAAACCTACTTTAGCCAGGAATTTTGCATTTCTTCCGAATCCACAAGCTATATCAAGAGCTTTATTACCGGATGATAGATGATAAAACTTTTTTAATGTCTCAATCGCCTCTTCGCTTACGGGAGGATTTTTTAAATACTTTTCATTCCATCTTGTTTTGTCATTTATCATCAGAGACCCTTTCAAGCATTTCAAGAAGTTCTTTATAGTTCTCAACTCCTCTGAAACTCTTTTCAAGCCTCCATCTCAGAACAAACTCGCATATATCTTTTATCGCTGAAAGCCCTAGTTTTTCCGCTCTGCCGAAATATTTTATATTTATATTTTTCATCTTTTTTCTGTTATCTTCATCAACACTCATTATTCCTATTATTTGGGCATACTTGCCCTCTTTTACCTCTCCCAGACTCTCATTATTCAAAGAGATGCCTCCAAGATTCATCGCTTTAAATTCAAAAATCGAATCAAAATCATCAATCTTTTCATCTATGCAGAGCTTTTTATAGAGTTTTTTCAAAGTTTTCAAATTTTCTCTTCTAAGAAGCTCGAAACTCGCTATTTTTTCCGTTAGTTTTTTTAATCTCTCCAGTCTGTCTTCCATAATTCTCTCCCGGACTATTTATATTAGATAATATAATAACTATCTTTAAACAGAATTTAGTATAATTACATCACTTATTGATAAAGGTATCAAATGGATTATCTTGAAATCGAAGGCGGAAGAAAACTCAAAGGAAGTGTTAAGATATCCGGAGCAAAAAATGCTGCTCTACCCCTTATAGCATCAACTATATTGGCAAAAAACAGAGTCTCTATGACTAACATCCCTAATGTTGCCGATATCAGAACACTGCTTCAACTTCTTAAAATTTTAGGCGCACAGTTTGAACTGAATAATAGTGATCTTAATATAGATACATCAGGAGTTTCAAGTACAACTGCAATTTACGATATAGTCAGAACTATGAGAGCATCCATTCTTGTACTGGGTCCCCTGCTCTCTCGCTTCGGTCACTGCGAGGTAAGCCTTCCGGGAGGATGTGCAATAGGACAAAGACCTATTGATCTACATTTAAAAGCACTTGAACAGATGGGTGCAAACATTGAGATAAAAAACGGATATGTTATTGCAAAAGCAAAAAACGGCTTAAGAGGCGCTCATATTATATTTGACAAAATAACTGTAACAGGAACAGAAAACGTAATAATGGCTGCTGCTCTGGCAAAAGGCAAAACGACAATAGTCAATGCCGCAAAAGAGCCTGAGGTTGTCCAGCTTTGCGAAGTGTTAAAGTCCGCCGGAGTTGAAATAGAAGGAATAGGCAGTGATGAGATTGCTGTTGTGGGGAGCGAACGTGAACTTCTTGAGTTTAAACCTGTTGATGTTATTCCTGACAGGATAGAAGCCGGAACATATCTTTGTGCCGGAGCCATAACAAACTCTGAGATAACAGTTGAGAACGTGATAGAGAGCCATCTTGATGCTGTTATCACAAAACTTAATCAGATGGGTTTTGAAACGGAGACAAAAAACAGATCCATAACTATAAAACCGGCTGCAAAAATATATCCTGTTGAGATTGTAACATCAGAGTACCCAGGTTTTCCAACCGATATGCAGGCTCAGTTTTTGGCTCTTGCGCTTAAAGCGGAAGGTACATCGATTATAGAGGAGAGACTTTTTGAAAACAGATTTATGCATGTGAGCGAGCTTATGAGGTTCGGTGCCGTAATTCACCTGAAAGGAAATATTGCAACTGTAAACGGTCCGGCGAAACTCTACGGCGCAGACGTTATGGCAACTGACCTTAGAGCAAGCAGTGCACTTGTTTTAGCCGGTCTGACTGCAAAAGGAAAAACTAAAGTTCATAGAATTTATCATCTTGACAGAGGATATTCAAAACTTGAAGAAAAATTAAACGCTCTTGGAGCTTCTATAAAACGTCTCAAAGAGTAGGCAATACCCTACTCTTCAAAAATAATAATTTCGTAACTATCTCTTTTTTTAACCATAGAACGATTTTTCGGTATCTGACCGTTTGCAGCCTGATAATTTGCAAGTTCATCTTTAAGCTCTTCTATCTCTCTTTCCATCTCTTCCATCTGTTCCTTGAGCCTTAGAATAATATCTACACCTGCAAGATTTACGCCCAATTCTCTTGTCAAACGAAGAATCATTTTAATTCTGTCTATATCTCTTTGAGAATAAAGCCTCATCTTACCTTCTGTTCTTGAAGGTTTTACAAGTCCTTCTCTTTCATACTGTCTGAGTGTCTGCGGATGTATTTTCAAAACTTTTGCAACTACGCTTATCAGAAATACCGGTTCATCATATCCATGCATTATTCACCTCCTGGAAGCCTCTCTTCCATCATTTTCCTAAGTTCGGGATCAAGTTCTTCTACTTTAGGTAAAATTATATTTGCTCTTAGGTAAAGATCTCCTTTTATACCGGTTTTACGATTTAAAACTCCCAGTCCTTTTACTCTGAATTTCTGTCCGCACTTTGTATTTTGAGGTACTTTCAAAGTTATCTCTTTTTCCAAAGTCTGAACCTTTACTTTTCCACCGAACATAGCGGTTTTAAGAGGAATATCTATATCTTTGTAAAGATTATAACCTACCCTTTCGTATTCGGGACTCGGAGCAACCTCCACTTTTAAAAGAAGATCTCCTCTTTTTCCGTTATAGCTTTTTCCTTTTCCCCTGATTCTTAAAGTTTCACCTGTCTTTACACCGGGTGGTATTCTTATATCAAAAGTTTCTCCGTTGATTGTTATGCTGTGTGTTCCACCCAATACCGCAGTATTGAATGGTATGGTTATTTTTGCGTGGATATCGAGATCTGGCATTGCATACTCTTCAAACCCGAAGCCGCCAAATCCTCCAAATCCGCCGCCTCTTCCACTCTCAAATCTGAAACCGCCGCCGAAAATATTTCTGAGTATCTCATCAAGATCCACATTTTGATGAAACTGCTGCTGTGCAAAATCATGAAAATTCTGTCCACCGAACATCGCATCACCATACTGGTCATACTGTTTTCTCTTTTCTGGATCACTTAAAATCTCATATGCAGCATTTATCTCTTTAAATTTCTCTTCTGCATCGGGATCTTTGTTGATATCGGGATGATACTTCCTTGCTAATTTTCTATACGCTTTTTTTATCTCATCGGCACTTGCATCAGGACTGATACCCAATGTCTCATACAAACTTTTGCTCAATTTGTGCCTCCTAATTTATATTGTCTTACCGGGATAATGTTTATAGCTATTATAGCATAAAAGTTTAGTCAAAATCAATCAATTTATATACTATTATATTGTAGAGTTTAGAAGTAAGAGGAGTTAATACTATAAAGGTTTGTTGTAAAAATAGACCCAGGAACTATATACTTTTCCATTAAAACCTAAAACTCTTGCTTTGACTCTTCTATATTCGTACTTTCGAATATTGTACTTTGAAGCCTCTTCATACTTATCCAGAAGTTTTAGAAGTTTTTTAGCTTTTTCTATCTTATATATCTCTCCAACTACTTTATCTTTCTGATAAACAGAAGGTAGAAGACCGGGATACCAGGATATCTGAACTATTTTACCCTTTATGCTCCCTTTTGTTACAAATTTTGCAAAAGAACGAAGTTTTTTTGCGTAATAGTTTTTATATTCACTTTTAAGTGTTCCATAAACGAAGATATATTCACTCTTTTGCATTTCTATTTTATAGTTTTATCATAAAGAATATAACTATTTTCACTGTAGACTACTTCTATCTCTACCTGTTTTTTTGGCAATATACATTAATTCATCAGACTTTCTTATAAGTTCTTTAACATTTTTTTCTTTTTCATATTGAGCTATACCGGCACTGAAGGAGTAAACAATATTTTGGTTTGTAACTTCAACTCCATTTTTTTGTTTTAAAGTATTACGGATTCTTTCAACTACGAGATAGGCATCTTTTTTTGAGGTAAAAGGCATGAGAATTAAAAACTCTTCTCCGCCGTAACGAAAAAGAAAATCACTCTCTCTAAGATTAGAGTGTAAAAGACGGGCAAAATCTTTTAATATAATATCCCCTACATCATGTCCATATATATCGTTTATGTCTTTGAAATGATCAAGATCAAGCATAACAGCACTCAACGGATATCCGTGCCTTTTAGCTTTATTAAACTCTTTTTGTGCAATTTCATCAAGATAATAACGATTATAAAGTCCGGTCAGTCCGTCTGTAATTGTTTTATGCAAAAGTTCGTTGCGCTCTTTTTGCATACGGTAATATCCAATCTCTTTCATTAGCATTATAGAAAAAAGTTTTCTAAAGTTCTTGAGGATTTCAATGTCTTCAGTATCTATAATCTCATCTTCGGCAAAAAGAAAATAACAGATACCGTTTGCTGAATGGTGTTCGTTATAGGTGACAAATGGAAAAGCAAAATATTTACCGTGTAGATCGTTTTGTGCTATCTTGTCCACAAAGTATGTTTTTTCTTCATTTGATAAAATTTTCTCTATCTGTGCAAAAAGTTCTTTTTCGCTTAAATGAATCTCTATAGGATGATTTATAGATGAATCAAACATAACCACTTTACCGTCTATACTGCTAAGACACACTACTCTTTCCAGAGCAAAAAGCTCATTCATAAGCATCAAGATGGTACCGATTTTTTCATAAAGAGTTGTTGTTGTAAAGGTTATCTGTTCAAAAATTTTCGAAAGAATTTCATTTGCTTTCGTAAGGCGCTGAACATTTTTGTAACCTGTAAAATGTAAATATATGCCTACTTCAAGTTTTCTTAATCTAGAGATAAGATACGGGATCATTTTTTTTGGTATCACTGAACCGTGTTGCGGAGCTATCATCTCAATATCTTTAGCTTCAATCATATCAAGCCCATGATTGACAATATCTCTACTGGGCATATAGTGAGTATGGAAAAGTTTCATCTGTTCATAATAGACTTTCGGGTCGTCGGCAAAAAGTTTGAAAGTATCTCTAAAAGCACCAAAAATATCGCTTGAGAATAGAGTTTTAGTCTCAATATCGTACGTACATATATTGCCTGCAAAATGCATGTAGGGAGTAAAAACAAACTCAAGCTCTCTATCTTTGGTTTTAAGCTTCCAGTTATTTTCGTCAACTTCGTAAAAATCAATACCCCAGTTATAATGTTTAAGCAGTGCAGCTGTTCGCCAGTGCGTTACAACAAAACGGTTTTCTGTTCCAATCTCTTTTAGTATATCTTCAATACAGGAGGCAATATCCGGATCTTGATGTTGACATATAATATATCTAAGATTTTCCAGCGGTATAACTTCAAGAATTTTTTTTCTTGTAGCTTCCCATGTAAGCTTTGAGCCTGGATCAATAAGAATAGAGTCTTTTCCGTTTTCAATAAGATAAACATGACACTGAAATGGATCATCAGGAATAACATACCCTACCCACCATATTTTGGGCGCAATTTCGATAGCATGCTCATAATTGTAAGCATTTTTGTCCATTGTAGTTTCCTGATGGGATTTATTTTTGGGTAAAATTATAATAACATAAAACTAATGAATTATAAAGTATTCTTTTACAAAAGGCAAAAGCCTATGAAACAGCTTTTGCCGCAAGAGTATTGATAGCTTTTGCAAAATCGCCTACATTTTTTATTTTCATTCCTTCTAACAGCCTTGCCTCATTGTAGATCACAGTAGCTACTTCACTAACTAAACTAAAATCGTTAGAAAGTACCATTTTGCCAAAAATTTCATGTTCAGGATTTATTTCTAAAACAGGTTTTGGCTCTTTTGCGTCAAACTGTCCCATCTGCCTCATCATCTGGTACATCTGAAATTCAGGGTCGTCTTTGTCAAAAACAAGCACTGCAGGAGACTCGGTGAGTCTGGAGGTGATCTTGACCTCTTTTACATCCTCTTTTAAAATCTCTTTTATTTTTTCCAAAAGATCTTTATATCTGCTCTCATCTATCTCTGATTTTTCAAAATCTTCGTCTACTTCAGTACTGGAGATGGACTTGAATGTTTTCTCTTTGTATTGAACCAAAGCAGGCATTACAAAACTATCTATCTCATCTTCGCAAAGAAGCACCTCAATATCTTCTTTTCTAAAGCGTTCCAATAAAGGAGAATCTTTCAGATTTTCTTCACCTACTAGATAATAGATACCTTTTTGGTCCTGCTTCATTCTTTCGACATATGTTTTGAGATCTATATATTCATCGCTCTTTGAGGTCTTAAACAGTAACAGTTCCAATAGAAGTTTTCTGTTTTCAAAATCTGCAATAAGCCCCTCTTTGATAACCCTGCCAAAAAGTTCCCAAAATTTGAGATACTTGTCTTTATCTTTTTCTTTAAGTTTTTTAAGTTCGTTCAAAATCTTTTTGGTAGAAGCCTTTTTGATTTTTGACAAAACAATATTTTGCTGTAATATCTCTCTGCTTACATTAAGCGGCAGGTCTTCTGCATCGATGATACCTCTGACAAACCTCAGATAAACAGGCAACAGCTCTTTATCGTCATCCATAATAAATACGTTTTTTACATAAAGTTTTACACCAGACTGATAATCTGCCCTGAACAGATCAAATGGCCTGCTCGAAGGAATATAAAACAGGGTTGTATACTCTATCGTACCTTCAGCTTTTGTATGAATCCAGTAAAGAGGGTCATTATCGTCGTGGGCAATAGTTTTGTAAAATTCTTTATATTCATCTTCGGTTATCTCATTTTTCGATAGCTTCCAAAGAGCGCTTGCTTTATTTATCTGTTCTGGCTCCTTCTGTGCAAGTTTCAAAAATATTTTATAAGGAATATGGTCTGAGTATTTTTTTACAACCTCTTTTATCTTCCAGTCACTCAAATACTCTTCATCCTCTTTTCTGATATAAAGAATCACATCGGTTCCCTGTGTATCTCTGGTGGCTTCATCTATCTCATATTCATTTCCGGCTTCGCTTCTCCAAATCCAGGCTTTTTTGTCACCGGCTTTTTTGCTAATCACCTCTATCCTGTCAGCTACCATAAATGCACTGTAAAATCCTACTCCAAACTGTCCTATAAGCTGAGCATCTTTGTTCGCATCACCGCTCAAACTCTCCAGAAACTCTTTTGTTCCGCTTTTTGCAATAGTTCCCAGATTTTCTACCAAATCAACATCATCCATACCGATACCGTTGTCACTGATAATTAGCCGCTTTTCAACTTCATCAATAGTAATAGTGATTTTTGGATCAAAAGAGATGTTTTTGAATTTTTCATCAGTGAGTGTGAGCAGGTGAAGTTTATCCAGTGCATCACTAGCATTGGATATGAGTTCTCTTAAAAAAATCTCTTTGTGCGAATAGAGCGAATGGATCATAAGTTGCAAAAGTTTGCTGACTTCAGCTTCGAAATGGTGTTTTGCCACTTTTGACCTCCTCGTTTTTTTTATTGAAATTTTACCAAATTGAATAGTTCTATTCAAGAAAGTTTAGTGAAGATATATAAAATTTAAAGGTTGCTTTCAATATATAGGCTTTTTTCAAGATATTTTATGGCTTCATAAAAGTCCTCTTCTATCAGGGTATAGAAATCGAACTCTTTGAAATTAAGCAAAAGATTTTTTTCATTGCTTTTCAGATAGACTTTTTTATCTGTATAGAGTCTGGCCAGAAACCAAAAAGCCAGAAATTCTGAAGAGTAACTATTCAAAATATTTTTTGAAAATTCTTCGAAATCTAAAAAGCCGCTATTTTCAAATTCATCAAGTATCACACTCAAAACGGAGTTTAGTTTTCTAAGCGGCACAGCCCAGTATATCATCCTCGCAGCGGCCTCTGCCTTGGTATAGAGTCCACCAAGATAGAGTCTCACTCCCCTTTCCACTTTCCCGAACAGGTTCGTTCGTATCCCAACAAAACCGATATCTGATAGTATATGTCTCGCACAACCCTTAAGACAGCCGCTATAGCCTATCTTGATGCCAAGTCTGTTAATATCATCTAATATTAATCTATCTGCCTCTTTTTTAGTATCGAAAAGAGAAAATATACAGTATCTGCTTCCGGCGCATGCAAGGATGTTTTCATTTTGAGACAAAGATTCCAAAGGAAAATATCTCTCTCCCAGTCCGATAATATATAGATTCTGATCTGTTCCTATTCTAACTTCACACTCATTTTGTTCTGCAAACTGAACTATTTTTTCAAAAGTTTCGATATCTATCTCCCCGTATCTGCTTTTGAATCTATATGCAAAAGAGCCGTTATTTAGAACAAACCAGTCTTCATTTTCTTTATATTTTTCAGATAACAGAGTACCTGCTTTTATAAACTCCTTTTTATAAAACTCCCCTATTCTCTCTTTAAATTCCTCGATACCTATAAGCTGCAAAAGATGATAAAGCCTCGCCTTTGTCCTGTTCTCTCTAAGGCCGTACTTTTTATACGCCTTTACGATAGCCTCGAAAAGTGGCAGAACTTCATCTTTTTTTACGAAAATATCTGCACTTTTTGCAATTTCGAGATTTTTACCCCCAAGATATAGATTAAACCCTGTCACTCCATCCTTTTGGGCCAGGGCAAAATAGCAGTCGTTTCCGAAAAAGGAGGTGATGTTTTTAGAATTTGCACTGATTGCGGTATTGAATTTTCTGGGAATCATTCCTACAAATTCGGGATTTTTTAAAAAAATTTCCTGCATCTTTAAAATAATCGGATAGACTTCAAAGCGACAGCTCTGCTCTACTCCATCCAGGGGGTCTGTGACTATATTTCTAAAGTTGTCCGTAAGCGTCTGCCAGGATGTGATACCGTTTTTCTCCAAATTTTTATGGATTTCCAAAACGGAACAAAAACTTAAACCATGCAGCTCCATCTGCGCCCTTGAAGTGAGGATAATTCTGGCATCGTGTTTTTTTGCCAGACTCAAAACCATCTTCAGCTTCGAGATTTCTATCCTTCCGGCAGGTATGCGAAGACGCAGCATAAATGTTTCTGGGCTTAGTTTCGTATTATATATGCCGAAATTTTTCAGATAAAATCTGTCTGCTTCTGTCAGACCGTTGTGATTTAGAGTATCTAACTTACTATAATAGTCACAGGGTTTTAATTCTAATTTTAATTTTTCTATCTTGTTAAGTTTCATTTTTTACCAATACTTCTAAATTCAGCTGATTCGATGCTTTAGACTCTCTTTCTTGCTATTTCAATTCAAGTCCGCCACAATCATCAAACGACATTTCATCATGAAACTGTTTTTTTGTCAAGTCCGGTTTAAAACCGCACCTTTTATATAAAGCAACAATTTACTTCATGTTACCAGAAGAAACCGACTATACGTTAAAATGATTCACCGTAGAAGAAAAAATATAAAAAAAGTTGGGTTTTTATATAAAGGCTAAAAGTTTTATGTTAATATTGTCTATTAATTTTATATATCAATATGTTATAAAGGATAAAATATTTATAACAAATTTGTAAATATATACAGAAATCTTTACAAAACTAAAAACGAAGAGTTTTCCCAGGCAATTGCAAGAATCCTATATTCATTATTGGTAATTATATATTTATCAATTCTTAGCTATTTGGAATTATTGAAAGAAAAATACATATTTGTCTTCTCTCTTGCAACTCTCTATTTCATATACTCTATTATTCATGCAATTTGGATATACAAAAAACCTCAAAGCAGTTTTTATAGACAACTTGCAGTTATAATTTCTGATATAGCCGCAGTTTCAATAGGAATGATTGCAGCCGGCGAGGTTGGAAGTTTTTTCTATTTTTTATATTTATGGATCATTTTAGGCAACGGCTTAAGATTTGGAGAAAAACATCTTTATATAGCCACAATTACAGGCATATTGGGATTTTGCACAGTTTTTTATTTTAGCGATTATTGGCGTAGCCAACCATTTTTAAGTTCAGGCTTTCTGTTTTCCCTGTTTGTTCTGCCTCTTTTTTATTTTATTCTTGTTCGCAGGCTGCATAAACAAAACAACAAATTGATAGAAGATCTTAAAAAAACAGAATTTTTTGCGCTCCATGACTCTTTGACAATGCTGCCGAACAGAGCGTTTCTGCTTACAAAAATCGATAAAATGATAAACAATAACAAAACATTTGCATTTCTTTTTATTGATCTGGATAATTTCAAACAGGCCAACGACAAATATGGACACGATTTTGGCGATCAGATACTGAAAGAAGTCGGGAAAAGATTGAAAATATTCGAAAAACAGGGATTTTTTCTGGCACGACTCGGCGGTGATGAATTTGCGATAATTATAAATAGCTGTAATAAAAGTTTTTTAGAAAAAGTAGCAACTGAAATAATCAAAGAGCTGGAAAAACCATACAACCTTACACATAAAATCTCTTTTTTATCAGCAAGTATCGGAATCTATTGTAAAAAGAATAATGAAAAAATCAAAATTTCAGATACTTTGAAAAATGCAGATGAAGCTATGTATATTGCCAAAATAAACAAATTGGGATTCGCTTTTTATGACAAACAAAACAGTTTGGCACTCCAGACAGCTTGAAAAGGGTATTTGATTTTTACAGAGTGGACCAAATTTTTGTTTATGGCCCACTCTTTGCGACAATTAATGCAAAAAGTGTCTCACACCGGTAAAATAGAGAGCTATGCCATGTTCGTCAGCTGCTTCTATAACCTCCTCGTCTCTGATGCTGCCTCCCGGCTCTATCACCGCTTTTACGCCTGCTTTTGCCGCTGCATCTATCGAATCTCTGAAAGGGAAAAACGCCTCGCTTGCCATCGCCGAACCACTCACATCAAGTCCCACTTCCTCGGCTTTTTTAAGAGCACATTTTGCTGCATCTACCCTGCTTGTCATTCCCATTCCGACTGCTACCATAGCAGAATTTTTAACATATACCACACAGTTTGATTTTGTGAGAGCCGCAACTTTATATGCGATTTCCAGGTCTTTCATCTCCTGCTCTGTTGCGGCTCTTTTGCTGACCTGTTTCGCATTTTTTATCTCTTCATCTGTAACTTTGTCGGCATTTTGATAAACAAAACCGCCTTCTATATGCTTGAAATCGTACTTGTCGTTTGCAAGTGTCAGATAATCCGTTCCCTGCTCGAAAATCTTGATTCTTTTTTTGTTTTCAAAAACTTTCAGTGCATCAGGCTCTACACGTGCAGCGATAACAACTTCAATAAAAATTTTGTTTATCTCTTCAGCCAGCTCTTTATCAAGCGTTCCGTTTATAGCAACCACACCACCGAAAGCAGATACCGGATCGCATTTGAGAGCTTCCGTATAGCTCTCTTTGAGTGTCTCTTTTATGGCAAATCCGCAAGGATTTCCGTGTTTTACAATACAAACAGCCGGCTCTTTCCCGAATGCCGCAGCTATTTTTGCCGCCCCGTTTATATCTGTAAGGTTATTGAAACTCGCTTCGCCTTTGAGAGGTTTGAAATATTTTGAAAAAAAATCTTCAAACTGATAAAGAGCCCCTTTTTGATGAGGATTTTCTCCATACCTTGTATCAAAAACCTTCTCTCCAACGATAAATTGTCTGTTTCCGAATCCTTTATTGAATCTTTCATTCATGTAGTTTGCTATCATCGAATCGTAAGCGGCCGTGTGTTCGAAAGCTTTTATCATAAGATCTCTTCTGAACTCTAGACTGTTTTTTCTGTTTTTCAGGGCATCCACAACTTTATCATAATCCTTTGGATCGGTTACAATAATCACACTTTCAAAGTTTTTTGCGGCGCTTCTGACCATTGTAGGTCCGCCGATGTCTATATTTTCTATAATCTCTTCAAAATCATCGGTTTTATTGATGGTCTCTTTAAATGGATAGAGGTTTACACAGACAATATCTATAGGCTCTATTCCCAGTCTTTTAGCCTCCTGTAAATGGTCAATCTTATCTCTTCTATATAAAATACCTCCGTGAACGTATGGATTGAGCGTTTTTACTCTCCCTTCGAAACATTCCGGAAAATCCGTAATTTCACTGATTTCGGTAACTTCCAGACCCGCATCTTTTAAAGTTCTCCATGTACCGCCGGTACTTATTATCTCATAGCCAAGATCTATCAGCTCTTTTGCAAATTTGACAATTCCGCTCTTATCGCTAACACTAAGCAGCGCTCTCATAACTATCCTTTTTCTGTTTTTCATCTACCCTTATGTATGGGCTTTAAAATATATTTTTGGAATTTTAGCTAAAATTTGTTTTAGCGGTGCTAAAAAGGAGCCCACATGAATATAGCTGTTATGTGTTCTGGCGGAGACTGTTCCGGAATGAATCCGGCTATTAAAAGATTTGTAGAATACTCTTTTGAAAAAAATATAAAACCCTTTTTTATCTACGATGGCCTTGAAGGAATGATAGACGGTCATATAAAAGAAGCAGAGTATACGGATGTTTCCGGTATCATTCACAGAGGCGGAACAATTATCAGATCTTCAAGATCAAAAAGATTTTATGAAAAAAAATATAGAAAACAGGCATTTGAAAATCTCAAAAAAAAAGAGATAGAAGCTGTTGTTGTACTTGGCGGAGACGGATCGTTTAAAGCCTGTCAGATTCTAAAAGAAGAATTTGAAATCAATTTTGCAGGAATTCCGGCAACGATCGATAATGATGTATATGGTACAGACTATTGTCTTGGTACTGATACGGCGCTGAATGTTATAAGGCATTCTATTGACAATATCAGGGATACTGCGGCATCTTTCAGCAGAGCGTTTGTTATAGAGACAATGGGAAGAGAATGCGGATATCTTGCCCTTATAAGTGCTCTTACAAGCGGTGCCGAAATGTGTCTGATACCGGAAGCGTCATATGATCTGAATTCTTTGGAAAAAAAATTCAAAAAAGAGATCAAAAAAGGTAGAAACTATTTTATTGCCATAGTTTCCGAAGCTTTGAAAATATCGGAAGATATAAAAAATTGGTTTGAAGAAAAAATCGGTTTTGAAAGCAGGCTCACAATTCTGGGACATATACAAAGAGGTGGAAGCCCTACAATTTTCGACAGACTTATGGCATATGAATTTATGTCTTTTGCACTAGACGGTATTCTCAATAAAAACGAAGATACAATAGTAGTTTATAAAAACAGAAAATTCGGCTATATCAATTCAAAAGAGGTGAGTGAAAACAGATACCAGTTGGATAAAAATATGATTTTGCTTGCGAAAAATATGATGAAATAAAGATGCCCTAAAGGAGATATCATGATCGAATCAGTCCTGCGTGAAGAGAGGATATTTTATCCAAATCCGGAAATAACGGCCAAATCCAATATAAAAAGTATGGAAGAGTATGAAAAACTGGTCGCCTGGGCAGAAAAGGATTTCGAAGGCTTTTGGGATTATTTTGCAAAAGAGAAAATAAATTGGCTTAAACCTTATGAAAAAGTTCTCGATGATTCCGAAGCACCCCATTACAAATGGTTTATAAACGGAAAACTCAATATTACAGAGCAGTGTCTAGATAGACATCTTGAAAAAAGAGGAGAGAAAACGGCTATTCTTTTTGAAGGTGAGCCGGGAGATATAAGAAAAATAACATACAAAGAACTATACGGCGAAGTTAACAGAGTCGCCAATCTCCTGAAACATAAATTCGGTATAAAAAAAGGCGACCGTATCGTCATCTATATGCCTATGATACCCGAAGCTGCCATAGCTATGTTGGCTTGTGCCAGAATCGGTGCAATACATTCCGTTGTTTTCGGAGGTTTTTCAGCTGAAGCTTTAAAAGACAGGATAGAAGATGCAGGTGCCAAAATGGTCATAACTGCAGACGGTGGATATAGAAGAGGAAAACCTTATATGCTCAAACCCCTTGTTGATAAAGCTTTGGCAAACGGCTGTAAGACTATAGAATCCGTTCTTGTTGTAAAAAGAAACAACGAATCCATAAATATGGCAAAGGGCAGAGACTATTTTTACCATGAGCTTGTTCCTAATATGCCGGATATCTGCGAAGCCGAAATCATGGACAGCGAAGATATAGCATTTATTCTTTATACATCCGGCAGTACAGGAAAACCTAAAGGTGTACAGCATGCTATAGGAGGATTTATACTATGGGCACAAATGACTATGGAGTGGGTATTCGATATAAATGAGGAAGATATATACTGGTGTACAGCCGATATAGGCTGGATAACCGGACATACATATATCGTTTACGGACCTCTTGCTTGCGGTGCAACAACAGTGATGTACGAAGGAGTGCCTACATATCCCGACGCCGGAAGATGGTGGCAAATGGCAGAAAAACACAGAGTTACAAAATTTTATACAGCACCTACCGCTATCAGAATTTTGAAAAAACTGGCTCCTGACGAACCAAAAAAATATGACCTCTCATCTTTTGAAATACTTGGAACTGTGGGAGAACCGATAAATCCGGATGCATGGATATGGTACTACGAAACAGTAGGAGGCGGCAGATGCTCTATAGTAGATACCTGGTGGCAGACTGAAACCGGAGGGCATATGATAAGTCCTCTTCCGGGAGCGACTCCTATGAAACCGGGGTCTGCTACAAAACCTCTTCCCGGAATCTTTGCGGAAGTTTTCCTGGAAGACGGCACAAAAGCAAAAGTCAACGAAGGGGGATTCTTGTGCATAACAAAACCGTGGCCCAGTATGATCAGAAACATCTGGAGGGATCCTGAGAGATACAAAAAAACCTATTTCAGTTTCAAGGACAATATTTATCTCACAGGCGACGATGCCAGAATCGACGAAGACGGATACATTTGGATAATGGGAAGAGCGGACGATGTCATAAATGTTTCCGGACACAGGCTTGGAACTATGGAGATAGAATCAGCCATAGCAAAATATGAAAAAATAGCGGAAGTTGCTGTTGTTGGAAAACCTGATGAAATAAAAGGAGAAGCTATATTTGCATTTATCGTTCCCAAAGAAAAAATAACCGATCCGGAAAAATTCAAAAAAGAGACACAAGAAGTCGTAACTAAGGAGATAGGACCAATAGCCAAACCGGACTATATCGTTATTACCGAAGGGTTGCCTAAAACAAGAAGCGGGAAGATAATGAGAAGGATACTCAAAGCCATAGCTGCAGGCAAAGAGATAACTCAGGATATTTCCACACTAGAAAATCCTGAAATTGTAAAAAAACTCCAGTCTTCCAAACCGATTTGAGAAAGGATATCTCTAAAGAGGGGAACCCCCTCTTTTACAGATCCCTTTCTATCTCTTTTTTGAATGTATTGAAATAGATATCTTTCAGTTTTTCCATATCCATTTCTATATCGCAAAGAGTGAATCTGTTTCCGCCTATCGTACCGAGTGGAACGGCATGAATTCCTATTTCTGCTGCCAACTCTTCTAAAGCGTGCATATTTTTCGGATCAATTTCAACGAGAGCCCGGCTAAATGTTTCACTGAATATCAATCTACTATCTTCAAAACAGAAGTTACCCAAAAACCCCTTATCTCCAACAGCCGCCATCTTTGCAAGACTGATCGCTATACCGCCGACTCCCACATCTTTTGCAGCTTTCAAAAGCCCTCTTTTGTTTCCTTCGATTACAAATTTCCAGAGTTTCAGCTCTTTTTCGTAATCGATTTTCGGAAGTTCACCGGCAACAATATCAAAAAGCTCTTTGAAATAGAGACTTCCGCCAAACTCTTTTTCGGTATCGCCTATAAGATATACCACATCATTCTCATCCTGAAAAGATGAAGGCAAAACCTTTTCCTGAGATTCGTTCACTCCTACCATTGCGATTGTAGGTGTAGGGTATACGCTTACTCCGTTTGTTTCGTTATACAAAGATACGTTCCCGCTCACGACAGGAGTGTTAAGAGCGCTGCAGGCCTCTTTTATACCTTCGCATCCCTGTGCAAACTGCCACATCACCTCAGGATTTTCAGGGTTTCCGTAATTCAGACAGTCCGTTATCGCCAAAGGCTGGGCACCGCTCATTGCCACGTTTCTTCCGCTCTCCATCACTGCCGCCGCAGCTCCACCTTTCGGGTCTATGTAGCAATATCTCGGATTGCAGTCACTGCTGAGAGCTATAGCTTTTTTGTTCTCTTTTACTCTTATTACAGATGCGTCGTTGGAACCGGCATTTTTGACGGTGTTAGTCTGTACCATGGAGTCATACTGCTCATATATCCATGATTTGTCAACAACCTCTAAAGAGTGGATAAGTTTTTCGAAGGCTTCCTGATTTTCAACTCTCCTTACAGTATCGATACTTACCTCTTTTATTTCGTCAAGATAAGCAGGTCTTTTGACCGGTCTGTCAAGAACCGGCGCCTCTTCGCTGACAGGATCAACAGGAATTTCGGCAACTTTTTCCCCATGCCAGTAAAGTTCCATTACCCCTGTATCGGTAACTTCTCCTATCACCTCTGCATCGAGCTCCCATTTTTTGAAAATCTCTATAACTTTATCTTCGGTACCTTTTTTGGCACATATCAGCATTCTCTCCTGTGACTCGGAAAGCATAAGCTCATATGGTGTCATCCCCTCTTCTCTCATAGGCACCTTGTCCAGGTACATCTTCATACCACTCCCGGATCTACCGGCCATCTCAAATGAACTTGATGTAAGTCCTGCAGCACCCATATCCTGAATACCTACAACATAATCGGTTTTAAAAAGTTCAAGACATGCTTCCAGAAGAAGTTTTTCAGTAAAAGGGTCTCCCACTTGAACGGTAGGTCTTAATGATTTACTCTCTTCGGTAAAACTGTCAGAGCTCATTACGGCTCCGCCAAGCCCGTCGCGACCTGTTTTGCTCCCCACGTATATGACAGGGTTTCCTATACCTTCGGCACGCCCGTAAAAAATTTCATCTTTTTTACAGATACCGAGTGTAAAAGCATTTACGAGAATATTTCCGTTATAGCACTTGTCAAAGGTTGTCTCTCCTCCTACTGTCGGAACTCCCATACAGTTTCCATATCCACCTATTCCGGCTACGACACCTCTGACAAGATATCTTTGATGTGCTCCGATTTCATCATCTCTTTTGACTTCTCCGAATCTCAAAGCGTTCAGGTTTGCAACAGGCCTTGCTCCCATGGTAAAGATGTCTCTAAGTATTCCTCCAACCCCGGTTGCGGCTCCCTGATACGGTTCTATAAAACTTGGATGGTTATGGCTCTCCATTTTGAAAACCGCGGCAATTCCGTCACCGATATCTATAACACCTGCATTTTCACCGGGACCTTGTATAACCCAAGGCGCTTTAGTGGGAAAGCCTCTAAGATATTTTTTACTAGATTTATAGCTGCAGTGCTCGCTCCACATCGCACTGAAAATTCCAATTTCTACAAGATTGGGTTCTCTTCCAAGTATTTTTTTTATATGTTCATAATCTTCAAGTGAGAGTTTATGAGCTTTCAGAATATCCTGTAAATCCTCCATAAAAATCCCTTCGCAAAAATCTTTGAAGAATTTTACAAAAAAAGTGCTAAATAAGATATAAATTATTTTTGTTTGAGTATAATTAGCCAACTAAAATCGATGGGAGTTTTCAGCAATGAAGTATATCAAATTCTTCAAAGAGCTTAGCAATAAAGATGTACCGCTTGTGGGCGGAAAAAATGCCAGCCTTGGTGAGATGTATCAGGAACTTGTTCCTATGGGCATAAAAGTACCGAACGGTTTTGCAATTACAAGCGATGCATACTGGTATCTGCTTGACAGTGCGGGTCTTAGAGAAAAAATCAAAGAGCTTTTGCAAGATGTTGATACAACAGACATTGGTGTTTTACGAATCAGAGCAAAAGAGATAAGAGAGATGATATTCGGAACACCTCTTCCAAAAGACCTGATGGATGAGATACTCGAAGCATACAGAAAACTGAGCCAGGAATATGGAATGGAAGAGGCGGATGTGGCAGTCAGGAGTTCTGCAACAGCAGAAGACCTTCCTGATGCCTCTTTTGCAGGACAGCAGGACACTTATCTGAATGTTCAGGGAAAATCACAGCTTATACACTATGTCAAATCTTGTTTTGCATCACTTTTTACCGACAGAGCTATTAGCTACAGAGCCTCAAGAGGATTTGACCATTTTCAGGTTGCGCTCTCTGTGGGTGTACAGAAAATGGTAAGAAGTGACAAAGCTTCAAGCGGTGTAATGTTCAGTATCGACACAGAAACCGGATTTAAAAATGCAGTATTTATCACTTCTAGCTGGGGGCTTGGCGAGAATGTTGTCGGAGGTACAGTAAATCCTGATGAATTTTACGTATTCAAACCCACTTTGGAAGAAGGCAAGAAACCGATACTAAAAAGACAGCTGGGACACAAACATATAAAAATGGTCTACTCTGCTCCCGGAAGCGAACATCCTACACATAACGTACCTACAAGCGAAGAGGAATTTAAAAGTTTCTCTCTTACCGATGAGGAGGTTTTGGAACTTGCAAAATACGCAGTTATTATAGAAAAACACTACTCCGCAGAAGCCGGTGAATACAGACCTATGGATATGGAGTGGGCAAAAGACGGCGTAAGCGGGGACCTTTTTATAGTTCAGGCAAGACCCGAAACAGTTCAGAGCCAAAAGATGAAACATGAAGCCCAGGTACTTGAAAAATATATTTTAAAAGCCGATCCGAAAGATAAAAAAGTGCTTGTATCTGGAAAAGCGGTCGGCGGTAAGATAGGAGCCGGAAAAGTAAGAGTAATAGAATCGCTCGAAAGAATAAACGAATTCCAGGAAGGTGAAATCCTTGTGACTGACAATACCGATCCTGACTGGGAACCTGCTATGAAAAAAGCCGCAGCGGTTGTTACCAACAGAGGGGGAAGAACCTGCCATGCTGCAATCGTCGCCAGAGAAATAGGCGTTCCGGCGATTGTGGGTGCAGTCGGAGCGACTGAAGTTTTAAAAGACGGTATGGAAGTAACTGTCAGTTGTGCCGAAGGAGAAGAAGGTTATGTATATGAAGGCAGACTCCCGTTTGAAGTAGAAACTATCGACCTGAGTTCTCTTGAAAAACCTAAAACAAAAATATATATGAATGTGGGTAATCCAGAGCGCGCTTTCGCTTTTGCCCAGATTCCAAGTGACGGTGTGGGTCTTGCAAGAATGGAATTTATCATAAACAATTATATCAAAGCCCATCCTCTTGCTCTTGTGGATATGTATAACGGCAAAGAAGATGTGTTGGACAAAGAGGCCATCGAAAATATTATGAGCGGATATGAAAATCCTAAAGATTTCTTTATAAAAAAGATAACAGAAGGTGTCGGTATGATAGCGGCAGCTTTCTATCCAGATCCAGTCATCGTCAGGACCAGCGATTTTAAATCAAATGAATATAAAAGAATGGTCGGCGGCGCAGAGTATGAACCACATGAAGAAAACCCCATGATTGGATACAGGGGCGCAAGCAGATACTACAGCGAGACTTACAGACCCGCTTTTGAATGGGAATGCGAAGCGCTCAAAATTGTCAGAGACGAGATGGGCCTTACAAATATGAAACTTATGCTACCGTTTGTAAGGACTCCTGAAGAAGGAAGAAAAGTCCTTGAAATAATGAGAGAAAAAGGACTCATTCAGGGAGAAAACGGACTTGAAATCTATGTCATGTGTGAACTTCCGAGCAATGTTATACTTGCAGACGAATTCCTTAAAGATTTTGACGGATTTAGCATAGGTTCAAACGACCTTACACAGCTGACTCTCGGTGTAGACAGAGACGGCGAGCTCGTAAGCCATATATTTGACGAAAGAAATGAAGCAGTAAAAAGAATGTTAGAGATGGCTATAAGTTCATGTAAAAAAGCGGGTAAATATGTAGGAATATGCGGGCAGGCACCTTCTGATTATCCGGAAATTGCAGAGTTTTTGGTAGAAAACGGCATAACATCAATATCTTTGAACCCTGACTCCGTACTTTCAACATGGCCTACAATTTTGAAAATCGAAGAAAAGTTGGGCAGATAACCGGTCGCTTCTTTGCGGCCGCTGTAAAAGGATTTATATGAAAAAGTTTTTTGCTATATTGATTATGACCCTCTCTATGATTTATGCATCCGAAAATTTTCCTATAGCTGTACTCGAAACAAACCAGGGTACGATTGAAATCGAACTAAGACCTGATATTGCTCCGAAAGCTGTTGAAAATTTCTCAACTCATATAAAGAACGGCTACTATAACGGTATCATTTTTCACAGAGTTATAAAAAACTTTATGATACAGGGCGGTGACCCTACAGGAACCGGTAGAGGTGGAGAATCTATATGGGGCAAACCCTTTGAAGATGAGTTTGCACCCAATGTTATATTTGACAAACCTGGAATAGTAGCAATGGCAAACAGAGGACCAAATACAAATGGAAGCCAGTTTTTTATAACAACAAAACCGACTCCATGGCTTAATGGCGGATATACAATATTTGGCTATGTAAAAAATGGAATGGATGTGGTAAGAAAAATAGAATTTGCCGAAACTGACAGATGGGACAGGCCTATTGAAGATCAGAAAATTTTAAAAGCATACATAAAATAATATATACAGTCAAAATCATCTGTTTCTGATGGTTTTGACTCTCTCATCTTTCTTTTCAAAACATCTGCTTTCAATAACAACTATAAAGCGATAGAAAAAGTAAATCATACCCATTATAAAAACTGTTTTGCCGATTATATTCCATTCACTCCAGTACCATGAGAGACTCAAAATAGAAGATATCTCATAAAGAAAAATTGTCTGAAGAAAAAGAAAAACAACAGGTGCTATATATCTGCATTCTCTTCTCTCTTTTCCCTCAAATTTTCTGTCAATATTTTTGTTCGTCATCAACTTTCTTCATAATTTAAGAATATAAGGTTTAATTATTTTATTGAAAAAAAGTAAATTTAATTCTTAAATAGAAAAGTTTCGTTATAAAAGATCTTACAGAGAAAAACAGTCAAAAAAGCAAAACGAACAGCACTATTAGTGTTTGACTACAAAAGATATTTTTGCCACTACTCTATATTGTGTTATCTTGTTGTCCTCTACTTTTGCACTCATATCTTTTATATAGATCGATTTAATGTCATGGATACTTTTCGATGCTTCATCTATCGCATTTTGAGCCGCATCTTCCCAACTTTTTTCAGACTGGGAGATGACTTCAATCACCTTTACTACATTAGACATCTTTTCCTCCTTTTAATTTTTTGTAACAAATACATTATATCATATAATAGAACTCTTTAAGTGATAATGGACGGAGTAGCATAGCTACTCCGTCAAATCTAAAGAGTCACGATTTTGGCTCTTATGTTTCTCGTTGCTTTTACCATATTTTCAAGTGAAGGGATAACCTCTTCCCATTTTCTGGTCTTAAGGCCACAATCAGGATTTACCCAGAGTTTGGAAGCAGGAAAGACGGATAGTCTATCCGCTATCTCTTTTTCCAACTCTTCTACACTAGGGATCCTAGGCGAGTGAATATCATAAACTCCCGCCCCTACCTCTTTTTGGTAGTTGTAGTTTTTAAAAGCTTCAAGAAGTCTGTTGCCGTTTCTGGCAGTCTCTATTGTTATCACATCGGCATCCATAGCATCAATAGTAGGCATAATATCATTGAAATCACTGTAACACATATGCGTATGAATCTGGGTCTCGGGTTTTGCCACAGCAGTAGAGATTTTAAATGCTTCGACTGCAACTCTTTCATATTGAGCTCTGTTTTCGCTTCTTAACGGATAGCCCTCTTTGAAAGCGGCCTCGTCCACCTGAATAATTTTTATACCGGCATCCTGTAGGTCAGCAACTTCATCCGCAATAGCTAAAGCCATCTGTTTATAAACTGTCTCTTTTGGTAAATCATCCCTTACAAATGACCAGTTGAGCATAGTGACAGGGCCTGTGAGCATCCCTTTCATAATTTTTTCGGTCCTGCTTTGTGCATATGTTATCCACTCCACTGTCATCGGCTTGGGACGGCTAATGTCGCCGAATATGATGGGAGGTTTTACGCATCTGCTGCCATAGCTTTGAACCCATCCGTTCTGGCTAAACGTTACACCTTCAAGCATCTCGCCGAAATACTCAACCATATCGTTACGTTCGAATTCTCCGTGAACAAGAACATCAAGTCCCGCCTCTTCCTGGACTTTTACACAGTAGTCTATAAACTCTTTGATTTTCGATTTATATTCCTTTTCACCGATTGCGCCCTCTTTGAAATCTTTTCGGAGTTTCCTAACTTCTGCAGTCTGCGGAAAACTTCCGATAGTAGTTGTAGGGAGAATCGGATATTTCAAAACTTCGTGCTGAATTTTCAAACGCTGGGGCGCCGGCATTTGACGCTCTTTTTGAGTATATGTAAGACTCTCCAATCTCTCTTTGACACTCAAAGAGTGAATTTGAACGGAGCTTTTTCTGGTTTTGTTCACTTTTCTGTTTTTTAAGTACGGTTCTTCGTCGATACCTAGTGTTTCGCCTCTGTAGAGCTTGTCTATAATACGAAGCTCATCCAGTTTTTCCAGAGCGAAACTCAGCCAAGATTTTACATTCTTATCCATCTTCTCTTCATATCTGAGAGTATAGGGGACATGAAGCAAAGAACAACTGCTTGAAACTATCACCTGCTCTTTTTCAATAGGCAACTTATTTAAAAACTCCACTTTGCCGTCGATATCGCTTACCCATATATTTCTTCCGTCAACAACTCCGGCAATCAACAATTTCCCGCTTTTTGCGATTTTTTCCACACTGTCAAGATTTTTAGGACCGTATACAAAGTCGAGTCCTATTCCTTTTATATCAGTATTTACCAGAACATCGACCGCTTCGTTTGCATGTTCGAAATAGGTAGAAACGAATATATCGATATTTCCGGCAATATTTGATAGCTTTGAGTATGCTGATTCCAAAGCTTTCAACATCTTTTTCGAAGGGTCTTTGACAAGAGCGGGTTCATCAAACTGAACAGTTATATTTTTATCGAGTCTGGAAATCGTTCTTAAAATTTCTGCATAGATTTCTACCGCACTCTCAAGCTCGTCCAAAGGATCATTCCCTTTTGTACCTCTTGCAAAATCTAAAAAAGTTACAGGTCCTATCAGGTTTATTTTTGTCTTTATACCGTTCTCTTTTGCTTCCGTATATTCAGAAACTATTTTTTCCGTATTAGGGCTGAATTTTTGTCCAGGCTCAATTTCAGGCACAAAATAGTGATAGTTGGTATTGAGCCATTTTGTCATTGCCAGAGCTTTATGCTTACTGTCTCCTCTTGCCATTGCAAAATACCTCTCAAAGGAATCTTCGATATCTCTGTATCTTGCAGGTTCGGCTCCCATCATAACAATAGTATCTATCATCAGATCGTAAAAACTGAAATCATTGCTCGATATATAGTCGATACCGGCATCTTTTTGATAGTTCCAGTGTCTTATTCTAAGCTCTTTTGCCGTTTTTTGAAGCTCATCTCTGTTTATATTTTTATTCCAGTAGTTTTCAAGCGCTTTTTTAAGTTCTCTTTGTTCTCCTATTCTTGGAAAACCGTGAATATATCTCATATTCTCCTCCATTATTTTAATTTTTAACAAGTGAAAAAGTGAAAAGAAAAAATTTTAATGGAGGTGCAAGTCCTGTTTTTGTTTTTCTGCAGGGACAGATAGGGGGTTTTTTGATTTTAGAGAGTTTTAAAGCACGGTGGGCTTTACAGGTAAAAAAAAGATTGCAATAACAAGGTTTTCTTGAGACAAATGAAAAAAGCCCGGGCGGATCGTTTAGAAGCTCTTCAATATCTTCTTCGCCGCTTTTGCAGTAGTTTTGCAATATATAAATATATCTTCTTGCTTTTGAAAAAAGTGCAGCAATTTTCTTTTCGCTTACCGTAGCCTGAATGGCAGCAAGTGAAAAATATTTTCCTTTAAATCCGCGTGCAATCATTTTCTGTTTTCTTCCAGCCATCTCTCAAGTATAATCTGTGCAGCAAGAGAATCGATCCTGCCGTCTCTTTTTTGTTTAATTATACCGCGTGTACGCTCCAGCGCCTCTTTGCTTGAAAAGCTCTCATCTTGATAATAGACTTTTCCGTCAAAATCAAGCAATGATGCAAAATGGTGAGCTCTTTTTCTCATCTCCTCCTCGCTGCTCCCTCCAACAGGTACTCCTACAATCAGTATATCAATTTCGTACTCTTTTAAAATTCGGCTCACATCGGCTGCAGCCTGCTTTCTGTTCTTTCTTAATACCGCTTTTAGAGGTAGTACAATCTTTCCGTCAGGTGATATAGCTATGCCTATCCTTTTAAGACCTATATCGATTGCCGCTGCCTTCACTTTTAAAATCTCCTCGAAAAGGCCGTATAAACACGGTTTGATCTATTTGCCAAGACAAAATTCACCGAACATTTTGTCCAGAAGCTCACTTGAAGCCATGGGTCTGGTTATGGATGCAATAGCTTTTATAGCATCGTTTATATGATATGCAAATATCTCCAGCTCCTGACGCGAAAGAGGTTCTATTGCATCCAAAACCGCTTTTGAAGCCTCTTCGACCGCTTTTATCTGTCTGCTCGATACCAAAAGTATCTCTTCTGTCGAAGAATAGGTGCTAAGTATCTTTTCCATTTTTTCAACAAGAGGTTTTATATCTTTTTTCGCACTAATTTTTAGAGGTTCAAATTTTTCTATCAATCTCTCATCAAATTTCTGCTTAAGATCACATTTGTTTATAACTGCGATTATATCTTTTTTATCTTCGTATTTTTCCAAAAGCTCAATTATTTTCATATCTTCGCTAGAAGCCTTACTGCTGCCATCAAACATGGCTATAACGATATCTGACTCTTCAATTGCTCTGATGCTTCGTTCTATTCCGATTTTTTCTATTTCGTCTTTGGCTTCTCTGATGCCGGCAGTATCAACTATTCGTGCAAGATGCGTGCCTATTTTTATACTTTCTTCTATTGTATCTCTGGTAGTTCCTGCAATTTCGCTTACAATTGCTCTCTCGTAACTGAGCAATGCATTTAGAAGCGAGCTTTTGCCGGCATTGGGCTTTCCTATTATGGAGACTTTGAAACCTTCAAGCAGCCCTGCTCTTCTTCTGCTTGCTTCAACTGTTTTTTCTAATTTTTCGCCTATATCTTTCAACTGACTCTCTATACGCTCAATCATATCTTCAGGAAGATCCTCTTCAGCATAGTCGATATTTACTTCCGTATATGCCAATATTCTGATAAGATCTTCTCTTATATTTTCTACAAAATCTTTAAGCTCACCTTTAAGCTGCCTTGCAAGAATTTTTGCGGCATCTTCGCTTCTGGCCTCTATAATCTTTGCAATAGCTTCCGCTTCGGTCAGATCTATTCTGCCGCCTAAAAACGCTCTTTTAGAAAATTCTCCTGGATTTGCAAGTCTCGCTCCGAGATTCAGCACTTCGTTTAAAATCCTATTTGCAACGACAACTCCTCCGTGACACTGAAACTCAACAACATCTTCGGTTGTAAAAGAGTGCGGGGCTTTGAAGTAGATAATGATGGCTTCGTCTATTATTTCATCATGACTGTCATAAAGAGTGGCTAGCGTAGCAAATCTAGGCTTGAAATCTCTCTTTTTCGATAATTTTTCTGCAATCGGAAGTGCGTTACTGCCGCTGACTCTTACAATAGCTATAGATCCGATACCGTGTGCAGTCGCAATAGCGGCTATTGTATCATTGCTGTCCATTCTTTTTGTTAAATTCACTTACAAGAATGAATTTATCTCCGTTTCTGTTTGTTCTTATAGCCACATATTTTTCCGGAAATTCACTTCTAAGCTCTCTTAATGCTATCTGTACAAGTACACCGTCAAGAGGCTTTGTCTGACCTTTACCCTCTTTTTTGATATTTTCTATAAGAGGTTTGAGATAGTTTCTTATCATCTCTTCCTGCGTTTTTAGAAACTCTGCGATTTCAAGTCTTATTTGAAGGTCATATTTTGAATTTATCCAATTAAAAAGAATATAAGAGAGTGCTTTGTATCTGTACCCCTCTTTTCCTATAAGCAATGCGGCATCTTTTCCGTTAAATTCTATTAAAACCGTTTTTTCATCATATGGAGTTACGGTGATTTTATCTATCTCAAAACAGGCTTGTTTAAATAGTGAATTTATATCATCTTCTATCTCTTGCGCAATATCATTTATAGTTTTTGTCTCTTTGTAAAAATCTTCAAACATATCATTTTTTATCACGGGTGGTTGTCTCTTTATCTCTTTTTTCTCAATAAGAGGTTTTTCACCTTCGGCTTTAAGACTTTTAGCAGGCTTTTGGATTTTCTCGGCAGCTCTTTTTACTTCTGCCACTCTTTTTTCAGTCTTTGGTTTTTGTTCACTTTTACGAATCTCCTCTGCTGTTTTGGCTTTTATCTCTTCTTTTTTCAAAACAGGAGATTCTTCGCTCTTTTGCTCTTCTTTCTTTTCGGTTTTACATTTTGCAAGAATTATTGCATTCTTTTTGCCAAAGCCCAAAAAACCTTTTGAAGGATTCTGTATTATCTCTACTTCAAGTTCCATAATGGAGCAACCTAATTCCTGAGCTGCTTTTGAATACGCTTCTTTTAAAGTTGGTGCCTCTATTTTTTTAGTCATGGCTTTCCTTTGAAACCTTCTTCCTCGCTTCAAACATCTTGTTGACAATGATCTGCTGTATAATTGAAAGTACATTATTAACAAACCAATACAGCGTCAAACCAGCAGGGAATGTTACAAAGAAGAATGTAAATATCAACGGAAGATATTTAAATATTTTCTCCTGCATCGGGTCTGTAAAGTTGGTCGGTGTTATTCTTTGGTGTATATACATACTTGCACCCATCAGTATCGGCAGGATGAAATATGGATCCATTACCGACAAATCATGTATCCAGAGTATCCAAGGTGCACCTTTGAGCTCTATAGCGTTTAATAAAACTCTATATATCGCAAAGAAAACTGGGATCTGAAGCAAAAGAGGCAGACATCCGCCCATAGGATTTGCGCCGTGCTTTTTGTATAGCTGCATCATATGGGCATTCATTTTCTGCGGATCGCCTTTATATTTTTGCTGAATCTCTTTTATCTTCGGTGAAAGTTCTTTAAGCTTTTGCATAGAGATCATTCCCTTGAACGTTAAAGGGAAAAGAACTATTCTAATAAGAATAGTAATAACAACAATTGCCCATCCCCAGTTCCCAACCGCATTATAGATATAAAGTAGTATTTTGAAAATCGGTTTTGCTATGAAAGTGAAAAATCCGTACTCTATAACAGAGGTAAGTTCTGGATTTATACTCTTTAGAAGATTGTACTCTTTGGGACCTATAAAACCACCGGCTTTAAAATCTTTACCACCTTCCACAAAAATAATGGGATTTTCTTCTTCATCTTTTGAAATAATCACATTGAGTCCGTTTTTCAAATCATAGAAAAAAGTCGTATAATATCTATCAACTGCAGCAGCGATTTTGGCTTTTCTAAAACTCTCAGTTCCTTTTGCATCTCCGTCATCTATCATTGTGATGGTGTCATCAGCTTCTTTTATAAGAGCGCCGTGAAAAGTATATCCGTCAACTCTTACATTTGGTCTAAAGCCCGGAGATATAAAGTATTTGCTGTTATTTTGAAGTTCTACATATAGATCATAGTGACCGTCAGGATATATTTTTATCCTCTTTCTTACCTCTTCGCCGGAGAGTTTTTGAACAAGAGTAACTTCCACAGGCTCGTCTTTTATGGTAACACTCTTTTTATCGGCAGAGTAATGTACTTTAAAAGCTTCGCTGTTTAGATTCTCATCTACAAATCTTATCTCTAACGGTTTAGGAAGTTTTTTCTGATCAAAAAGTTTTATAAATTCGCCGTTTTCTGTTTTGAATTTTTTATCTTTCAAAATAACCTGAGAAACTCTTCCCAACGAATCGATTTCCATCTTAAAATGTTTTGAATCAATTTCTACAAGCTTTTTGGCTGAGGATGAAGAGGATTTATTGGAAATATTTGTATTTTCCGTACTTTTAGACACTGTTTTGCTGATATTTTGATTTGGAGCTTCTATCTGTTTTGTCTGTTCGGTTTTCGTTTCGTTTTTGGAACTGGAAAGATTTTCTTTTGGCATGAAAAAATAGTCATATGCCAAAAATACCCCCAAAGATAAAACTGTAGCCAAAACAACTCTTTGATTAGCACTCATTTTTTCAAACACGTTGCTGCCTTTGATCTTTAGTTTCAAATTCTTTAAAATTTTTTATCACAAAAAAAAGGTTTTTACTCCTCTTTTTGGGAACCAGCCAGTAAAGAATTTTCATCTCTTTGTTATATTTTGAAATCTTATCAATTTTTCTGTATACAACCGGATAGTCTATTCCTCCGGGAAACAGCTGGTTGCATCTAAGTATCCTGAGTACAATTGCAACAACTGCAAAAACAGGATTATTGGTTTCTATCTCCCATTTGGCATACTCCGAACATGTCGGATAATATCTGCAGCTTCCGGGAGAGATAAGAGAAAAAAATCTCTGATAAATTTTTATCAAAGATATGAAAACTCTTCTCATATCTTTTCCAAAAGTTTTTCTCGTTTTAAGATATTTTCAAAGCTTTGTCTGAGCTTTGAAAAATCTGCTTCCAAAAGTGCGCTTTTGGCGACAAGTATATACATACCGTTTTTGAGATTGTCACTATATTGGGCAAAAAGGGCTCTTAGTCTTCTTTTTGCCCGATTCCTTTTTACTGCGCTTCCAACCTTTTTACTCGCTACAAAACCGACTTTTTTCTTTCCGTTCTCTTTATAAAAGAGAACGAAATAGCGAGTATGGCAGCTTTTACCTTTTTTATAGATAAAGTTAAATTCACCGCTTGTTTTAAGCGGTTCGTACTCTTTTATACCGCCAATCTTTTTCTGCCTTTTCTTCTTCTGGCATTGATGATCTTTCTGCCGTTTTTTGTCTTCATTCGGGCTCTGAAACCGTGTGTTCTTTTTCTTCTTGTATTATGAGGCTGATATGTTCTTTTCATCTAAACAATCCTTTCTTAATATTTTAATTTGAGGGCTAAGTTTACTAAAATCTTGCTTAAATGGCACTAAAAACCATATTTCGCAGCAATCGCCGCTGCAATGGCAGCAGCAAGATCTTTGGGGTCTTTTTCGATTTCAGGCAACAAAGACTCTATCTTGTTTTCAAGATAGGAAGTATCGAAATCACCCTTTTTAAAATCTTTATCATTGGTAATATTTTTCAAAAACTCTATAGTTGTTTTCACTCCCCTTATCGTAAACTCGTTCAGTGCGCGTCTGAGTTTTCTTACGGCAAGGTCATAGCTTGCTCCCCTTACGATAAGTTTTGCTATCATCGAGTCATAATGTGGAGGTATCGTATAGTCTTTGAAAACCGCGCTGTCTACTCTTACATTCGGCCCCAAAGCGGGATAATATGCTGTTATTTTTCCGGGATTGGGTTTAAAGTCGTTAAAAACATCTTCGGCATTTATCCTCGCTTCTATAGAAAAACCTCTGAAGTTGATATCTGTCTGATCCAGTTCCAGAATTTCGCCGGCAGCAATCCTTATCTGGCGAACAACAAGGTCAACACCTGTAACCTCTTCTGTTATACAGTGTTCAACCTGTATTCTGGTGTTCATTTCCATAAAGTAGAAATTTTTCTCTTCGTCGACCAGAAACTCCACAGTCCCTGCATTTGTATATTTTGCTGCTTTGGCGGCAGCAACGGCTACCGCGCCCATTCTTTTTCTTAGATCATCACTCATAGAAGGACTTGGCGCAATCTCCAAAAGTTTTTGATGCCTTCTTTGAATTGAGCAGTCTCTTTCCCCTAGATGTATTATATTTCCGTAATTGTCGGCCAGTATCTGAAACTCTATATGTTTTGGGTTTTCCACATATTTTTCGACAAAAACGCTGTCATCTTTGAAAAAAGCCATAGCTTCTCGTCTACAGGCATCGACCCCTTCAACGAGCTCCTTTTCGTTATATGCAACTCTCAGCCCTCTTCCTCCGCCGCCGCTTGTAGCTTTTACAATTACCGGGTATCCATATTTCTGGGCAAACTGTATAGCTTCTTGAACATCGGCTATATTTTCCGTTCCCGGAACTACCGGTATACCGTTTTTTATCATTAGTTTTCTTGCTTCGTTCTTGTCGCCCATTTTAGCTATGACTTCGCTTTTGGGACCTATCCACGTAAGTCCGGCCTCTTCGACCATCTTGGCAAAATCCGCATTTTCTGCAAGAAAGCCGTATCCGGGATGTATAGCTTCTGCTCTGCTCGCAAGCGCGATATCAATGATTTTTTGCGGATTTAGATATCCCTGAAGCGGGTCATCACTGACTTTATAAGCTTCATCAGCCATTTTTACATGAAGTGAGTCCCTGTCGGCTTTAGAATAAATAGCAACAGATTTTATACCAAGATCATTGCATGCTCTGATAATTCTTACGGCTATTTCACCTCTGTTGGCTATCAATAATTTATGAAACATAGCTGCGACCTTTTATTATATTTAAATAAGTTTGAGACAATTTTATCATAGAGGGGCTTAATAAATTTTATGGAAAGAAAAGCAAGAGAGAAGAAAGATTAATATTATTTAGTATGACAAATAGGTGCGGAACAAAAAGAGGGCATCAGCCCTCTTTTATCATACTCTCTGTCCGTTTACAAGAACAAATACCTCTTCGTTTTCAGCATCGAAAACTACACTGTCGCCTTCTTTTACTTTATCTTCAAGTATAAGTTCTGCAAGTCTGTCCTCTACAAGCTCGTATAGTGCGCGCTTAAGAGGTCTTGCACCGTATACTGGGTCGAATCCGGCTTTTGCGACGATTTTTTTGGCAAGATCAGTCAATTCTACTTTTATATCTCTTTCTTTAAGTTTTTCCTGAATTCCTTTAAACATAATATCTACAATTTTAACTATCGCTTTTTCGTCAAGCGGATTGAAAATCACTATGTCATCAAGTCTGTTCAGGAATTCGGGCTTGAAATATCTTTTGAGTTCGTCTTTAACCGCTTTTTCCCTGTCTTCCGGATCTCTGAATTCCATAATTTTATCGCTGGCGATATTTGATGTCATGATAATTATTGTATTCCTGAAATCAACTGTAACACCTTTGTTATCTGTCAATCTTCCATCGTCTAGAACCTGCAACAGGATATTGAAAACATCAGGATGCGCTTTTTCTATCTCATCAAACAAAATTACACTATAAGGCTTTCTTCTAACAGCTTCTGTAAGTTGTCCGCCCTCTTCATATCCAACATATCCCGGAGGGGCACCCACAAGTCTGGATACTGCATGTTTTTCCATATATTCGCTCATATCTATTCTGATAAGAGCTTTTTCGGTATCAAAAAGAAATTTCGCCAATGTTTTTGCGGTTTGGGTTTTACCTACTCCTGTAGGTCCAAGGAACATAAAACTTCCTATAGGTCTGTTTGGTTCGCTCAGACCTGCTTTATTTCTTTTTATAGCCCTTGCAACTGCTTTTATAGCTTCATCCTGTCCCACAACCTCACGTCTTAGTTCATCTTCAACATGAAGTATCTTCTCTTTTTCACTCTGAAGCATTTTTGTTACAGGAATACCTGTCCATTTGCTTACAATTGCCGCAATCATCTCTTCATCAACGCTGTTTTTGAGAAGAGTTCCGGCTTCTTGCATTCTTTCCCACTGTTCATTAAGATCTTTGAGCTTTTGTTCAAGCTGTGGAATCTGACCATATTCAATTTCGGCAGCTTTATTGAAATTGCCCTCTCTTTTTGCCAACTCGGCTTCTCTTTTTAAAGCATCGATTTTTTCTTTGATTTCAGCTATATCTTTGAATACTTTCTTTTCATTCTCAAACTGGGCTTCAAGTTGTCTCTTTTTCTCTTCAAGATTAGCTATCTCTTTTTCTATCTCTTTTAGACGCTCTTCATTTTTTTTACTCTTTTCCATCAAAAGAGCCTCTTTTTCAACCAACAGCTGTTCAATCTCTCTTTTAACCTTGCTAAGTTCAAAAGGCTCACTCTCTATCTGCATTTTGAGTTCAGCCGCTGCTTCGTCTATAAGATCGATTGCCTTATCGGGCAGGTATCTGTCTGTTATATATCGTGCACTCAATTTTGCCGCTGCAACAAGTGCACTGTCCAAAATCTGCACATTATGATGGGCTTCTAGTCTTTCTTTAAGACCTCTTAAAATCTGCAGCGCCTCATTTATACTTGGCTCTTCAACTTTTACAGGCTGAAATCTTCTTTGAAGAGCGGCATCTTTTTCAAAATATTTTCTATACTCTTTAAGAGTAGTGGCACCTATTGTGTGCAATTCGCCCCTTGCCAATGCGGGTTTGAGAATGTTTGCGGCATCCATACTCCCTTCGGTTGCCCCTGCTCCTACGATAGTGTGTATCTCATCGATAAAAAGTATAATATTTCCGCTGCTTTTAACCTCTTCTACAACTGCTTTGAGCCTATCCTCAAACTCTCCTCTATATTTTGCACCGGCTATCAGTGCACTCATATCAAGAGAAACAACTCTTTTATTCTGAAGGCTCAAAGGCACTTCTTTGTTTACGATTCTTTGTGCAAGACCTTCTACAATAGCTGTTTTACCAACTCCCGGTTCACCAAGAAGAATAGGATTGTTCTTTGTTTTCCTTATCAGAATCTGCATAACCCTGTGAATCTCCTCATCTCTTCCGATTACCGGGTCAAGCTCGCCTTCTATTGCTTTTTTTGTAAGATCTATACCGTATTTTTCCAAAGCTTCTAAAGTTTCGTCTGCGGTAGGTTTGTCTATCTTTTTTCCACCTCTTATAGCTTCCAGATTTTTTTTCAAATCCATCAAATCAACATATTTGCCCAAAATATTTTTAAACGGTTCCGTATCAAGGTTGGCGATTATCCAGGTATCTACCGCCAGAAACTGATCTCCGCTTTTAACCATAAGCCCTTCGGCTTTTTGCAGACTTTCGGCAAGATTTCTGGAAAGTTTTATACTCTCTTTTGTTATTTGGGAAACTTTAGGAAGTTTATCAGCTTCGCTTTTTGCTTCAAGCTCGATTGCAGCTTTGTCTATGCCCATCTTATTCAAAGCCTGATTCAGAATGGAACTGCTATCGGTCAGCAATGCCCATATAACATGAACCACATCAACTTCCGGGTTTTTATTGTGCAGAGCAAGGCTGATTCCTGATTCGATTGTTTCAGTCATCTTATGCGTCAGCTTTTCAAAAATACTCATGACAGCTCCTTAATTAATTTAGTTTAATGGTATTATACAACTTTAGTCAATTGATGTCAAGTTATTTTAGTCTATAAAACTCTTTGTTTTTCTGCATAAAACCCGCTTTGTAAAAAGTTTAGCCAATTTTTAGTATATTTTAATTATAATTTACTCCATCTTTATATCTGATTTTACAAGGTCTAAAATATGAAAAAAATGAAAATTTTAACTCTCAGTTTCATTGCTGCCTCCGTAATGGGATACGGTTTTATACAAACTGATCTTTTTGCTAAAAGCGAAGAATCAAATCTTACTACAAGGTTGCATTCGATTGCCAAATTTACTAAAGTCGTAGGTACCGTTGAAAAATATTACGTAGATGAACTTACTATTGAAGAGATCATAAATAAAGCAATAGCTGGACTTTTAAGTAATCTTGACGCCCACTCCTCCTATCTTGACAAAAAACACTTCAAAGAGCTAAAAATTCAAACGGAAGGAGAGTTCGGAGGCCTTGGTATCACTGTCGGAATAAGAGACGGTGCACTTACCGTAATAGCTCCGATAGAAGGCACTCCTGCAGATAAAGCGGGACTGAAATCAGGAGACATTATCCTAAAAATAAATGACAAATCAACTCTGGACATGACGCTCGACGAAGCGGTAAATCTCATGAGAGGAAAACCGGGAACAAAAATAAAACTGACTATTGTAAGAAAAAATGAACCAAAACCAATTATTGTTGAAATTACAAGAGATATTATAAAAATACAGTCTGTATATGCAAAACATATTCTTAATGAGGATATTCTTTACTTAAGAGTTACATCTTTTGACAAGAAAGTAAAAAGTGATGTAGAAAAATTTATAAAAGAGAACGAAGATAAAACTAAAGGGATAATATTAGATCTAAGAAACAATCCGGGCGGACTTCTAGATCAGGCAGTAGAGTTGGTAGATCTTTTTGTAGATGAAGGGGTTATTGTCTCACAAAAGGGACGTGTAAAAGATGAAAACAGAGAGTATCTCGCAACAAAACCCGGAACATACAAAAATATCCCTATCGTTGTATTGGTGAACGAAGGAAGTGCAAGTGCAAGTGAAATTGTAAGCGGCTCACTCCAGGATCATAAAAGAGCGATCATAGTCGGAGAAAAGACTTTTGGTAAAGGAAGCGTACAGGTAATACTTCCTATCGATAAAGAAGAAGCCGTAAAACTGACTATAGCAAGATACTATCTGCCAAGCGGAAGAACTATCCAGGCATTGGGCGTAACACCTGACATCATTGTACATCCGGGAAAAATTCCAATAGAAGAAAACGGATTTGCAATCAAAGAAGCAGAACTTAAAAAACATCTCAAAAGTGAACTAGAAAAGATAGAAGAAGAAAAGGGTACATCCGAAAAACTGCAAAATGAAGAAGAGAAAAACAAAAAAGATGAAAAAGAGAAGAGTGAGAAAGAAAAAGATCTTATTGATGAAAAAGCTCTTTATGAAGACGCTCAACTCAAATCTGCCGTAGATATATTAAAAGCATTGATAATAGTCAAAAACGTATCTAAAAACAATTAAAGGAAGGGAATGGAAAAAAAAGAGTTATTATATGAGGGAAAAGCAAAAAGAATATATGCTACAGATGATGAAAATCTGTATATAGCCGAATTCAAAGATGATCTCACAGCTTTCGATGCACAAAAAAAAGGAAGCGAAGCCGGAAAGGGCGCACTAAATTGCCAAATCAGCAGTCTGCTTTTTGAACTGCTAGAAGAAAACGGCATACCTACACACTATGTCAAAAGATTGAACGAAAATGAGATGCTTATCAAAAGAGCAGAAATGATACCTATTGAAGTTGTCGTAAGAAATATCGCAACAGGCTCATTGACAAGAAGACTCGGAATTCCTGACGGAAAAGTTCTTCCTTTTTCACTTGTTGAGTTCTATTATAAAAACGATGAACTTCATGATCCAATTATAAATGACGAACATGCCCTTATACTTGATTTGGCAAGAAGTGAAAGTGAACTTGAAGAACTGAAAAGACTTGGACGAGAGATAAATGTCATTTTAAAATCTTTTTTTGACAAAAGAGAACTAAATCTTGTGGATTTCAAAGTAGAATTTGGTCGTGACAAAGACGGAAATATAATTTTAGGAGATGAGATAAGCCCTGACAGCTGCAAATTTTGGGATAAAAAAACAGGCGAGAAACTTGATAAAGATGTTTTCAGACAGGATCTTGGTAATGTAAAAGTTGCCTATGAAGAGGTTTTAAGAAGAATATTGAAATAAAAGCAAAATCTACGCATTTTTTCATTAAGCACAATCGAAAAGGATTTAAATGAAAGCTATAGTCGATATATATTTAAAACAAGGAGTTCTCGATCCTCAGGGAAAAGCGGTTCATCATGCATTACACTCTCTCGGATTTAATGAGGTAACTGATGTGAGGGTCGGCAAACAGATAGTTTTGCAGCTTGACGAAAGCGATGAAGAGAAAGCTACCCAAAGAGTAAAAGAGATGTGTGAGACACTGCTTGCAAATACCGTAATAGAAGACTATAAGATAGAGATTGTAAAATGAATGTAGCAATTATCAGATTTCCCGGAACAAACTGCGAATTTGATACAGATTATGCATTTAATCTTTTGGGATGCAAAAACAGCATAGTATGGCATAAGAAAGTCTCATTACCAAAAAATACAGATCTTGTTGTAATCCCAGGCGGTTTTAGTTACGGCGATTATTTAAGAAGCGGTGCAATTGCAAGATTTAGCCCCATTATGCAGGCTGTAAAAGAGTTTGCTGCAAAGGGGGGTTACGTTTTGGGTATCTGCAACGGATTTCAGATACTTTTGGAGTCTCACCTGCTTCCAGGAGCTATGAAAAGAAATGAAAATCTCCATTTTATATCCAAATATCAACATCTTAAAGTTATTAACTGCAACAACAGATTTCTATCCAAGTTAAAAAAAGGCGATATCCTGAATATCCCTATCGCCCATGCAGAGGGTAATTACTACATAGACGATGATGGCTTAAAATCACTTTATGACAATGAACAGGTTTTGTTACAGTATTGTGATAAAGATGGAAATTATGAGAATCCAAACGGTTCGGTCAATGCAATAGCAGGTATTTGCAACAGAGAAAAAAATGTTTTTGGACTTATGCCACATCCAGAAAGAGCTTGTGAAAAAATACTCGGTAGCGAAGACGGAATAAAAATGATAGAAGGATTTGTCAATTAGAGTTTCAAAAATATTGGGGATATTATCAATCTTTTTGTTTTTCTCTTTTACTCACGTTCACGCCCAAACAGAAGGAGAAGAGATATATCAAAAATATCTCTATCTCTCTTTTGAAAAGATACCCAAAACAATCTATAAAAATGAAGTTTTCCCAGTAACTCTTAAAATAGTCGTTGCAGGCGACGGATATGAAAGTATCGAATATGACTTTGAAAACGGAAAAAATATTGAAGAAGTTTTTATAGATGAACCGATAAAATCCGAAGGTATATATCTATATAAGACACTCTATTTTAAAGCTAAAAGTACTGAGATACGAATTCCTGATATCACTGTAACATTGATATTCGAAGGCTACAGCAGAATAGAGAGCGAGAGACTAAACGGAATTACGCTTAAAACAATAGAATTAAACCCCCCTACAGATTTCTGCGGTGTTTTAGCAAAAAATATGCAAATCATCAAATATAAGGCAACTCCATACGATGATGAAAACAACCTTCTGGTAATGAATGTTGAGGCAAACCTCTCAAATATAGAGAACTTTCATGTTAATAAAGCCGCAAAACAAGGGTTTGAATCTCGCCAAATCAACTTCCCACTCAGCAATATTGTCTATTATGCAATTATTCCAAGCCAAATTGACAGATTTAAAATAGTATATTTCAATACAGATGAGAACCGTTTCAAGTCCCTGTTGCTTCCTATAGAGGTCAAAGATGACAGAGTAAGCACACAATCAGACATAAATCCGGGCAAAACAAGTCATCAGATGATAAAAATGATCACCGCTTTTTCTCTCTCAGCACTTTTTTTACTGGGATTTATTTACAAAAAAAAGATTATTTATCTCTTATTGGCCCTTGTTTTCGGTTCATATGGAGTGTATATCACAGTTCCGGTTAAAAAAGTCTGCATAAAAAAAATGAGCAATATATATCTATTGCCAACACAAAACAGCACCATTTTTTATAAAAATGAGAAAACTTTAGAAGTTAAAAAATTAAACCATAAAAACGGCTATACAAAAATTATTCTTCCCGATAATAAAATAGGATGGGTCAAAGATGAAGATATTTGCAAAAATTAGAGGAATATATGCAGCTGTCATAATAATTCTTTTCGTTCTTCTTAATATTCTTCTTTTTACACTTTTTGATAAAAAATATTACAAAAAAATAAAACAGTTCATTTCAAAGAGCATACTAAAACTGCTTGGAATAGATATAAAAACTGAAGGTAAAATTGATGAAAATGCAGATATGTTGGTAATGAATCACAAAAGCATGCTTGATATCATTATTATGGAAGCTTTTTATCCAAAAGATTTATGCTGGATCGCAAAAAAAGAGCTTTTTGACATGCCACTATTTGGTCTTATGCTCAAGCTTCCCGATAATATAGCTATAGACCGTCAGGACAAAAAAGGAATTCTACACCTTCTCAAAGAGACAAAGAAAAAAGTAAAAAACTCACATAAGGTACTGGCAATTTTTCCCGAAGGTACAAGAGCTAAAGGAGACAGACTTCTCCCTTTCAAACCCGGTGCTTCTGTAATAGCCGACAAGTTGGATATGAGAGTGCAACCGATTGTTATTATAAACAGCAGAGAAATTTTTGATTCAAAAAAATTGGAACTAAATCCAGGTACAGTAAAAATAAAGTTCCTGCCATCTTTCAAGGCAAAGGAAAACCCAGACTGGCTAAAAAACTTAAGAGATGAGATGCAAAAGATACTTGACAGTGAAAAAAACTGTGATAAATAAACTTCTGTCCACTTTATATTAACTTGTTATATTTTTTTTGAAATAAGCCAATAAGTTATTCCCAGAGCAAATACAACCACTCCTGTTGCAACTATCAACGGCGGCGTAATCTTCTCAAAATCAAAAATAATTACTTTCCGAGAAATAGCCATAAGAGCCGTTGCTACTACAAGTCTTACCGGAATAACGTCTGTTTTCAGATACATTGTAATATTTATAAAAATTTCTATAGCTATCAATACAGCAAGAAAAGCACCAAATGTCGCAAGAATATCATTGATACTCAGGAGTAAAAACGGCGGAGAATTTATTCTTTGATATAAAACATAAACAACATCCCCTATTCCCCAAACAATTACAAGCACCATAAGTATAGCTAAAACTTTTACAGCAAATCGTATTATACGATGCAAAAAATCAATAAAAGGATCCTCATGCTTTTTAGTTAAATCATGACCAGGCTCGACCAGATGCTCTTTTCCATTTTCCATTTGGTTTCCTCTTATTATTAAAAACAGATACTCACTTAAAACCGTTAGAACTCACCTCTACCACACATTCTACCTCATTAACAGGATATTATCAAGAAATACCGATTTTTATTTTAGATATTTTATATGCATATCTCTTTGACCCGTCCCACTCTTCCACAGGTCAGTCTTACTTTTATACCGTGAGGATGTAAAGGAGAATTTGTCAAAATATCTTTGACCACACCTTCTGTCAGTTTTCCGCTTTTTTGGTCTTGCTTCAATACAATCCTGACTTTAATGCCCCGTCTGATATTCGATCTTTTCTTATAGTCCATAATTCTATCTCCTTTTATTGACAATTATCATATAATACTACCCTCTTTTTTGGTATTATCAGAAAAAATTTAATTATAAGAGGAAAAAATGAAGAAATATTTAATACTCATTCTGTTTTTGAATTTGAGCCTTTTTGGAGAAAATTTTACACCTAGCAAAGTATGCAAAGCGTGCCATCCGCTGGTATACAAAGAATATGTGGAATCAATGCACTACAACTCTTCAATCTTCAGAGACAAAATTCATAAAAAGATTTTTTCCATTCATCCTTTATCAAAAAAAGAGAAATACCAGTGTGCAAAATGCCATACTCCTACAGACGAAAAATTGCTAAAAGATCTAAACAGTACCGATCCCGCTTTGCCCAAAATAGATAGCCAGGGCCAAAAAGAAGCGATATCATGCGCCTACTGCCACAGAATAAAAGATATAAAAAAACACGCCAAAATGAACGAAAACATTATCAATAGCAACCAAAAATACTTTTTTGCTGAAGATGAAAACATAAAAGGTGTCAAAAAATATACTTTGAAAAAAGGACTGTTTGCAAAACAGAGCGGCTCACCCTATCATACTATCGATGCCACAAATCCCCTGTATAAAAACGCAAAGGTTTGTATGGGATGTCACTCTCATAAGCAGAATAAAAATGGATTTACCGTATGCAAAACAGAATTTTCAAAAGATGCTAAACAAAATTGTATCACATGCCATATGCCAAAAGTCAGTGGAAGTTTTGCAAACCATATTGATTCCAAAACACATAGATATCACGGGTTTGCAGGTGTTTTTAACAAACCCGAATTTCTTGAAAAATATATAGAGTTGACTTTGAAAACAGATAAAAATATAGAAATTGAGATTACAAACCTGGCACCTCATAAACTCTTTCTTCATCCGCTAAGAGCGGCTGCCATAAAGATAAGTGTGACCAATGCGGGTAGAAAAGTGTTAGAAGATGAAAAGATGTTTTCTAAAATTTTTGGCAAAAATGGAACTCCCGCACCAGTATGGGAAGCTACTGAAGTACTACAAGATACCATTTTAAATGCAAAAGAAAGTACAAAAATATCATTAAACTATATGCCTAAAAAAGGAGACAATATAAAAATAGAATTTGGGTATTACATAGTAAATCCCGGCATAGCAAAAAAGTTAAATCTGGAAGAGTTTTCAAAATTTAAAGTTTTAAAAACGATTGAGAATAAAATTTATACAAATTCCGACTAAAATGTGCCTGCTTTATAGTTTATATAAAACCGACGGCAAACAGGTTATATCCTCTATAATAAAATCGGGCTTTATACCTTTATCCAAAACCTCAGGTTTATATTTGCCTGTTTTTACCAAAACAGCTTTGATACCTATATCCTGAGCGCCCTTTATATCTGATTCTATATCGTCTCCCACCATTATTACTTCATCCTTTCCCAATCCCATTGATTTTATAGCATTTTCGAAAAACAGAGGGCTCGGTTTGCCAACTATTGTGGCTTTTGTTTCGGCTGCATATTCCAAAGCTTTGACAAAACCTCCGGCATCCATGGAAAGTTTGCCGTCTTTGTCTTTAAAATATCTGTTTTTCGCGACAGCCAAGAGTTCGGCACCTTCCAGTAGTTTTCTGAAGGCCTTGTTTAAACGCTCATATGTAAAGTTATTGTATGCATCCGCAACGATTACATATTTTATATCTTCTTTGATAATATCTTTAAAAAACTCCTCGGCTTCGTCAGTCATCACCATATAAGCACCCTTACCGCTTTCTGCTACGACTCTTCTTGCCGCATCAAGGGCTGTGAATATCTCGTCTCTTTTTACTCCAAAACCCATATTTACAAGTTTTTTGTAGACACTCTCAGGTGTGTTTCTGCTTGTATTGGTTACCAATCTTACCTGATAACTCTTTTTCAGTTTTTCAAGTATCCCTGCCGCTCCCTTTATCTCTCTGTCTCCCTCATATAAAACACCGGCGATATCCAGCAAAACACCTTTTACTTTCATACTGGCATCTCCTTGAGCATATTGGGGCTGATCTTGATAATTTTGTCACTACACCACTTTGCAAGGTCCATATCGTGAGTTATTATAAGCAGCCCTACCCTATCCAGAAATCCCATTAATAATTTCATAACTTCAAGCTGAATTATATTGTCAAGAGCAGACGTGGGTTCGTCAGCAAGAAGAAGTTCTGGCTTCATAAGAAGTGCTCGAAGAATAGAACATCTCTGAAGCTGTCCGCCGGATAACTGATGAGGTCTCTTTTCAAGCAGAGCAAGATCGATATTCATTTTCTTTGCCAGCTCTTCAAGCCCGTCTAAAGAGGCAACATCTCTTATCTGTTCAATGATCGAGTATGTAGGATGAAATGAGGTATAAGGATCCTGGAATATTTGGGAAAACCTGGCAACTTTTACGCTTCCTTTCATTGGCTTCAAAAAGCCTGTTATAAGTTCAAAAAGAGTGCTTTTGCCAACTCCGCTGGGACCGACAATAGTTACAACTTCCCCTTTTTTCACTTCAAGAGAAAAATCTTTAAATAGCAGATTATCTCGTGTATAACCGAAAGTAAGATCTTTTATCTCAAGAACAGTTTCAGCCATCTTTCTTTTTCTCGCTCAACAGCATATCGCCTACAGCCCAGTTTTCTCTCTCAACCTCGTCAAAAACTATATAACAGCTTTTTTTTGATTTGCCCAGAACTCTTTGGATAGAGTCACTTATATCTTTTGCTATCTCTTTTTTCTGTTCGACACTTATCTTTCCGGCTACTTTTATGTTTATATAAGGCATCTGCTCTCCTTTATTCTCTAATCTGCCCCTGTCCGTATATCTTGTATTTATATGTTGTAAGATCGTTTATACCCATAGGCCCTCTTGCATGCAGCTTGTTTGTGCTTATACCCACTTCAGCACCGAAACCAAACTCTCCTCCGTCGGTAAATCTTGTGGAAGCATTCACATAAACGCAGGCTGCATCAATAGAGTTCATAAATTTTTCCGCATTTGAATAGTTTTCCGTAACAATCGCTTCGCTGTGTCCCGAACCGTATTTTTGTATATGAGATATGGCTTCGTCTATATTTTCGACAACTTTCAAAGATAAAATATTTGCAAGATATTCAGTTTCAAAATCCTTCTCATCAGCTTCCGCAACATTTATAATCTCTCTTGTAAGAGCGCAGCCTTTGAGCTCGGTTGAGTATAGTTTAAACTCCTCAAAAAGTTTGGGCAGTATCTCGTTTGCAATATCTTTATGAACGAGCAGAGTCTCCATTGCATTGCAGACACCGGGTCTTTGGACTTTTGCATTGACTGCTATAGCGATCGCCTTGTCAAAATCTGCAAAACTGTCTATATATGTATGGCAAAGTCCCTTGTCGTGCTTGACTACAGGAACTGTTGCATTTTCACTGACATATCTTATAAGTGCCTCCCCGCCTCTCGGGATGATAAGATCCACATACTTGTCCATTTTTATCAGTTTCGCAACACCCTCTCTGCTGCTGTCGGGAAGCAGGGATATTAGCTCTTTTGGAAGCGAATTTTTTTCTAAAACCTCCTGAAGTATCTGTGCAATTATTTTATTGCTATATGCGGCTTCTTTTCCACCTTTGAGTATGCATACATTGGAGCTTTTAAAGCATAAAGCAGCAGTATCACTTGTAACATTGGGCCTTGATTCGTATATTATACCGATTACGCCTATGGGAATCGATACTTTTTCTATTTTGAGTCCGTTATCCAAAACCCAGCCATCAAGAACTCTTCCAACGGGATCTTTGAGTGCAGCAATCTCTCTTACCGCCTTTGCCATCGAGAAAATTCTTTTGTCATCCAACAAAAGCCTGTCCATCATTGCAGGGCTCAGATTCATCTCCCGTGCATTTGCCATATCTATCTCATTGTGCTCTTTTATTCTGTTTGTATTTGCCTCTATTGCATCGGCCATCTGGTTAAGCACTCTTTTTTTGATATCGCCGTTGAGTGTTGAAAGTATACTTGCAGACTCTTTTGCTCTTTTTAGAAACTCTTCCATATCTATATCTCCACCTTCAGTTATCATATTTTTACATGATTTTACACATATTATGCTTTTTAGCCAATAAAATTTTATTTTTATTCGACTTTAAGCCAAATAATAATTTAATATATAATATTTTTTTATAAAAGAGGTTTGTTATGGAAAAAGTTTATGATATTGCCATTATTGGTGCAGGACCCGCAGGAATAGGCACAGCTATTGAAGCCTTCATATTTGGCATCAAAGATATACTATTGATTGAAAAAGCAGATAACCACTCTTCGACCATAAGGAAATTTTATAAAGATAACAAACGGGTTGACAAAGACTGGATGGGACAGAAAGTTGAATGTGAAGGAAATATCATCTTTATGGATGGAACTAAAGAGACTACACTTGATCTTTTTGACAGACTTCTTGATAAACATAAAATTGATACCGAATTCAATACTGAAATAGAAAAAATTGAAAAAAAAGGCGATATTTTTGATATAGAGACTACGGACAACAGGCAGTTTAAAGCAAAAAATGTAGTAATTTCGATAGGTAAAATGGGTAAACCAAATAAACCTACATATAAAATCCCACCCTCAATAAAACAAAAAGTCAACTTCAATCTCGACAGCTGTTCTCAGGGCGAAAAAATACTTGTTGTTGGTGGAGGAAATTCTGCAGCGGAATATGCCTATTTTTTAGCAGATTCCAATGATGTTACGCTTAATTACAGAAGAGCAAGATTTACAAGACTAAACCCGGAAAACGATAAAATAGTGGAAAGATATGCCGATGAAGGAAAACTTAGATTGAAACTTGGCATAGATATAGAATCTTTGGAAAGCGAACATGGGAAAGTGAAAGTCAATTTCAGCAATAATAAAAGCGAGATTTTTGATAGAGTAATATATGCGATAGGAGGGACAACTCCCACAGAATTCTTAAGAAAATGCGGTCTTAATATCGTGGGTAAAAAAGTCGAAGTAGATGATAATTTTGAAACCGAAATACCTGGACTCTTCGCTGCAGGTGATATCGTGACTGATACGGGAGGTTCTATAGCAATAGCTTTAAACCATGGATACAGAATAGCCAAATATATCAAAGAGAATCGATAGAACCCTCTGAACAGATATTGCAGTTTAGGGCTTTTGCAAATGAGTCAACGTCAAGGGAAAATCTTTCAAGAATAGGAAGAGCTTTTTCCTTTGCGTCTGGCTCTATTTCACCTTTGAGGTCAACAACAGCTCTTATGACTTTTAAAGAGGCAGCATCTTTTTGATACTCATTTGGCGCATCTTCGGGATTTTTCGAATATCTGATAATCTTTACAAGTTTGGAAGAAAAATTCCATCTCTCAAATATAGCAGCGGTTACTTCCGGAGTAGTTATGCTGCATATCTCCTCTTCGGCATCGTCACATTCGATATTTTTTTCTACCATATATTCATAGATGTTTTTTCCTCTTTTTTTGGCACACTTTGCAATAAGAACCTTTCCTATCTCGCTTAAAAAGGCCGCTGTCGGCAAAACAGACTCTTTATGAGTCCATATATAAGCAATTTTGCTCTGTATGACAGATTTTTTTAAAAAATCATCCGATGTAATTGCATATGCAGAAAAATCAACATCAAAATCTCTGTTTAGAGTGCAATAAAGGGCAAAACCCGTTACCATATCCATACCAAGCAAAACAACAGCTTTTTCTATATCTTTCACTTCATGCACAAAGCCGTAATATGGAGAATTTGCAATTTTCAAAATATCGGCAACAAGAAGAGGATCCTCTTCGATAACCTCTATCATCTCTTTGAAAGAGAGCTCATCTTTATTGTATAGCTCTTTTATTTTTATAGCAGTTTCGGGCATTGGAGGAAGATTCTCTATCTCTTCAAAAATAAATTTTCTCATACATAGCCCTCTTAACTTTTTAAAAGGTCTTCGAGACTCTTTCTGGGATCTTTTCCGTCCAGTACTTTTTTTACTTCCGATGCTATCGGTATGTAAATATCTTTTTGCCGTGCAATTTTTTCTATAGCCGCAGCAGTGTAAACTCCTTCTGCTACTTCTCCCAGCTCTTCCAAAATTTCATCAATCTTTTTTCCAAGTGCCAGACCAAGTCCCACACGATAATTTCTTGAAAGAGTACTGCTTGCCGTCAAAAAAAGATCTCCCGCACCGCTCAGCCCCAGAAAAGTCTCTTCCTTGGCGCCGAAATATTTTCCAAATCTCTCCATCTCAACCAGCCCTCTTGCCAAAAGGGAGGCTCTGGCATTGTTTCCAAGCCCCAAACCGTCGCATATGCCAGATGCTATCGCTATTACGTTTTTATAGGCTCCAGCTGTTTCTGCTCCTATTATATCATCACTTATATATGTTTTGATAAAATCCGGAAAAAATGAGGAAAAGCTGCGTGCAAGTTCAAGATTGGTTGAATTTACAACTAAAGCCGTCGGCAGGGACTTCAAAACCTCTGCTGCGAATGATGGCCCTGAAAGATATGAAAGATTTCCTTTAGGTAGATACTCTTCGTAAATTTCGTTTAAAAATCTTCCTGTTTTTGCATCTATGCCTTTGGAAGCAACAAGAACTTTTTGGTTTTTGAAAGAAAAATTATTTTTAAGCCATTCATCGGTTATCTGTGCCGGAAGTGCAAAAACCAGATATTCGAATTCAAGAATGTCCCTTAAAGGAAGGAAATTTTTCAACTCTTTTTTAGATCTGGAAGTAATATAAACTTTACATTTTTGGGAAAGGGCGAATGCCAGCGCCTGTCCCCATTTTCCTCCGCCTATAATTCCAATCTTCATTGTGCACTCTTTTTAAGTTCGGTTTTGAATTTCTCTATATCGTTTTTTTTGCCTATAACAACAAGAATATCACCTGCATCAAGTTTATGATTTATTCCTCTGGTTATAAACACAAACTTGTTTCCCATCTCCTTGTCAACTACGCCAACAAGAATCAGATTGAAACTTTTTTTCAGATCGATCTGTTTTATATATTTTCCATCCAAAAAAGAGTTTTTTCGTATCTCAATCTCATAAAAGCCTATATCAGAATCCATATATAGCATATCTTCTATCGCCTCAAACATAGCAGGTTTTTCAAGAAGATGAAATATCTTGTTCGCACTTGCCTCCATCGTGTCTATTATCTTATCTGCACCTGCTAGTTTCAGTTTTCTTTCACTCTCTTTGGATTCGCATATTGCTATAGTCTCTATTTTTACAAACAGAGCTTTGAATGTAATTGCCAGATATACATTCTCCTCTTCATTATCCATCGCACAGAAAATTTTTACGAAATTTTTTTCCCTTAAAAGCGAAACAAGCTCTTCGTCACTCTCTATATCAACAAAAAACAGTTTTTCATAACCGTCTGTTTTGGCTTTTTTAAGCCTTTTTCTGTCGTTTTCGGCAATATAAAGAGAATAGTCTCCCGCTAAATATTTAGCGATTTTTTCGCCATATCTTCCATATCCGAATAGAAGTATATTATCTTTTTTTTCTGACATGTTCCAAACTGCTTTCAGTAACAATTGATTTAAAATTTGAAATGCTTATATTGTATCCCATGATTATTAATATATCATTTTGCCTCAAAATAAAATCATCGTCGGGATTGAAAAAAAATTTCTTCTTGTGTGGAATTCTGTTCTTTTCATCCTCTCTCACAATACCAAGAAGAAGTATCTTATATCTGTCAAAATTTATTTCGCCAACTTTTCTGTTTTCCAGAAGCGATCCTTTTAGTACTTCCACCTGATCGCAGACTGCATTTTTCTTTTCAGAGAGTATATTAGTAATAGCCTCGATAGCAATCGGCTGTTCTATAATTTTCGATGCGATAAGTCCAGCAACATCATATGGCGAAATAATATAGTCGGCTCCTGCCAACTTCAGTTTTTTATACGCATTTTTATCAAAAGTTCTTACGATAATCGGCACACTCTTACTAATGCTTCTTACATTCAAAGTTATAAAAATATTATGCATATCTTCGCTCGTAAGAGAGATTACAGCTGAAACTTTTTTTTCAATTCCCAATTTCATCAGGAATTCTCTATCTGATGCGTCTCCCTTAATGGCAAGATACTCTTTTTGCAATGCGTTATTTACTCTTTTACCGTCATTATCCACAATGACAAAACTCTTTTTTTCCCTTTTTAATCTGTTTGCTAGAAGTTCACACAGATGACTGTATCCGCAAAGAAGATAGTAGCTTTCAAGTTTCTCTATATTTGACAAAATTCTATGCTCTTTGATTTCACTCATTTTTTCACTAAATGCAGAAACTATGATAGAGGTTGCAAATGATATAAGCCCTATTCCAGTTAAAATTACTATAAGTGTTATACTTCTGCCCTCTGTCGTAACAGGAGTAATATCACCGTAACCCACAGTTGATATAGTTACCAAGGACCAATAAAAGGCGTCAAATAAAGAGTTGATGGAAGGATTTTTATGCTCCTCAAAAACGTATATGCTTATACCGGATATCAATACGATAAAGGCTACAAGAAAGAGTAGCGTGATAAGTTCTATCTTTTTGGATGAAAGAACCTGTAGAAACTGTGTTATGCTTCTGGAGTATCTAAGAAGTTTGAAAACCCTGAAAAGCACAAATATTCTTAAAATTCTCAGCTCCCTGTAACTTGGCAGAATTGCAAGCAAGTCGATAATTGCCAAAGGGGAAATTATGTATTCAAATTTCTTTTTGATAATCTCCTTTAAAACCTTTTTTGTATCAAACTCTTTTTCGAGGAAGATAGACTGTTCAAACTCTTCTATAATGATTTTTCTGGAATCGTTATATACCCATAACCGAAGAAGATATTCCACAATAAAAATTGCTGTTACTATATAGACATCATATATTACAAGCCATTTGTCAACAGGATGAGTAACTTCCTCTATAATGATAGCTACACTGGAAAGAACCAGAAATATCATAAAATAGTCAAAATATTTTTTATATTTATACTCTTCATTTTCCAGCAGATTATAAAAAAAAGCTTTTGCTTTTTTATAACGGGGGGAGCCCTCAAGAAAGAAGGCCAGGTCAATCAAAAGTTTTGAAATTCTTTTCAAGTGCCGAGTCTCTTTTTAAGTAATTCGTTTACTTTTTTTGGATCCGCCTTACCTTTGCTTGCTTTCATTACCTGTCCTACGAAAAAGCCGAAAAGTTTCTCTTTACCGGATCTGTACTCTTCCACTTTTGCTTCGTTTTTTGCAAGTATATCATCTATCATAGAAAGAATGGCGGAATCGTCGCTTATCTGTCTTAAGCCCAACTTCTCAATTGTCTCATCAACAGAAATATCATTCTCCATAAGATAATCAAGGACATCTTTTGCGGCTTTTCCGCTTATCGTTTTATCTTCTATTCTCATAACAAGCTGTGCCAGTTTATCAGCGTTTACAGGGGATTTTTCGATACTTTGACCTATTTTGTTAAGTCTTGCTGAAAGTTCAACTGTCAGCCACGTAACTGCATTTTTGGCTGATATTCCGTGTCTTAGCATCTCCTCAAAAAATTGAGCCGTCTCCATTGATGAGGTTATCAGTGCCGCATCGTAAGGTCTGATACCATACTCTTCAATAAAACGCTCTTTTTTCTGATCCGGAAGTTCGGGAATGTTTTTTGTCTCATCAAAAAAGCTGTCAGGAATAATGACCGGCAGAAGATCAGGATCGGGAAAATATCTATAATCAGCACTCTCTTCTTTGCCTCTCATACTTTTCGTGATGCCCTTATTTGAATCAAAAAGTCTGGTTTCCTGGACAACTTCTTCTTCATATACCCCGTCTTCCCACGCCTCTATCTGTCTTTCTACTTCATATTCGATAGCTTTTTGAATAAACCTGAAGCTATTTAGGTTCTTTATTTCAACTCTTGTGTAGAGTTTTTCATCCCCTTTGGGTCTTATAGAAACGTTAGCATCACATCTGAAAGAGCCTTCCTGCATATTTGCATCGCTTATTCCCAGATATCTTACAATCGCATGCAGTTTCTTAAGATATAAAACGGCTTCTTCACTGCTTCTTATATCAGGTTCGCTTACAATTTCTAGCAAGGGTGTTCCGGCTCTGTTAAGGTCAACTTTACTGTAATTGCCTTCATGAATATTTTTCCCAGCATCTTCTTCAAGATGGGCTCTTGTGATACCTATCTCTTTCTTGCTTCCGTCTTCAAAATCGATAACAAGAGTTCCCTTTTCTACGATAGGTATTTCAAACTGACTTATCTGATAACCTTTAGGAAGATCGGGATAAAAATAGTTTTTTCTATTGAAAATCGATTTTTTGTTTATTTGTGCATTGACGGCATATCCAAACATCATAGCTTTTTTTACCGCTTCTTCATTTATGACAGGCAGAGCACCAGGCAGTGCAAGACATGTGGGACAGGTGTTTTTATTCTGTCTTTCGGCAAAACTTGTCGGACAGGAACAAAACATTTTTGTTTTTGTATTCAACTGCACATGAACTTCTAGACCTATGACTACTTCAAATTCCATACTATTCCTTATTTTCTTGATTGGATCATCTGATTAGAACGATAGTAGACTGATTGCAAAAATATAATGAGTTTTTCAGTCCACTAACATGCTAACTAACAAAATATCTTATAGAGGCGAAACCGAAACATCCTGTTTTGGCAACTTTTTTTACCTCTTTATCGGTAATTATCCCGCCAAGTGCAATAACATCGATAGGTATTTTATCAACAATTTCTTTTAACTTCTCTAAACCTTGGGGGCGGCCTTTTAAAGGAGTATAAAAAACAGGACTGAAAGTTACGGCATCGGCACCCATTTTGTAAGCTTCCTGTGCCTCTTCCAAAGAATGGGTGCTTGCTATTACATATAAACCTTTTGACTTTGCAATTGGTATTTTGAAAAAGTCGGAAGTTGAAAGATGAACTCCGTATGCTTCAAGAGCCAGAGCAGTCTCTATATCGCTGTGAATGATGATTTTTTCTATACCTGCTTTGCGAGCCGTATCGGTAAAAGCAGATGCAAGGGCTTGGAATTTTGAAGTTTTTTTATCTCTAAAACAGACAAAGTCTGGTTCTTTTTGCAAAAATATTTTATATGCTTTCTCTTTGACACTTTTAGGAGTTTTTCCGTAGTATTCAGGATCAGATATCAGATAGCTTTTCATTTGAAAGCCTGTCTTTTATTTCAGACAGCAGCTTAGTCTGTTGCTTTAACTCTCTGTATTTGTCTATCTGCAGACTTGCTATCTCAAGGAATATTATAAGCACAAGCCAGAAAAATGCTCCGAATATTGCACCTGCGATAGCTGTAAATAGTCCGAAAGGATAAAAAAAGTCAAATGCAAAAAGGGCGCTTAGAAGCGCCAGCGCCCAGGAAATGCCGAGCAGAAAACTGATAAGTACTTCTACAGCACTTCTACGCACAAAGAACCTTACAGGGACTCTTCGTGAAGCATTATCGCTCCTGCAAGATATACATATGTAAGTATCATAAATATAAACGTTTGTAAAAAAGCCATAAATAGAAGAATAGCAAATGCAGGAAGAGGCACAAGCCACGGCGCAAGCATCAGAAGAACCCACAAGAACAGGTCGTCACCTTTGATATTACCAAAAAGCCTGAAAGAAAGAGAGATTATTCTTGATATGTGAGAAACTATCTCTATAGGAAACATTAAAGGAGCAAGCCATTTTACCGGTCCGGCGAAGTGCGCGAAATAGTGTACAAAACCATTTTTCTTTATACCTTCATAGTTGTAATAGACAAAAACTATCAAAGCAAGTGTAAGTGTAAAATTGATATTCCCTGTAGGGGACTCAAAGCCTGGTATTATCCCTATTATATTGGAAACGAATATAAAAAGACCAAGAGTTGCAATCAGCGGAAGATATTTTTTCGCATTTGTTTCGCCTATTACATCTCTTCCCATTGAGATTACACCTTCGAGATAGGTCTCCATAACGTTTTGCATACCTTGAGGAACGACTCTTAGCGACTTTGTAGCTGCCTTCGCCAAAATCAGCACAATCAGCGCCGCTAGAATAGTGTGTGCCACAAATACAAACGAGTGATCATGGGAAATCATACCAACAAACGTAAATATTCCTTCCATATTTTCTCCTGTAATTAATTAAACTTTGCGAATTTTACCTAATTTTTAATTAATGGTAACTAAATTTATGCACTGGATAAAAGATATTTATATCTTTTTCTCCTGCCCTATCCTGTAGAGTGCAAAGTCATACTTGACAGGATCGTTTTTGTCAAACTCTTTCAGTTTCTCGGTCAACTCTATGGCAGCTTTGAGATCACAGCTTTTTCTTTTCAAAAGGCCAAGTTTCCCAGAAACTTTAAATGTATGGGTATCAAGAGGTATTATCAGATCTTTTTTTTCCACCCTCTTCCATAGACCAAAGTCTATATTGTCCTCCCGAACCATCCATCTTAGATACATATTCCATCTTTTCAGAGCTGATGAGCCCGATATTTTCAGAGGGGCTTTTCCTATCAAAAAACGGTATCCGTAAGAATCATATCTGTTGACTTTTTCAAGTGCCGATATCAAAGATACTAGGCCGTCAACACAGCTTTGCTCTTTCTTATATCCTTTTAAAAAGATGTTTTCGAGGCTATCTTCTGAGGCTACTCTTTTAAGCGTTATAAATATATTTGCAATATCATCCGGACTTTGGAACCTGTAATAGCTGTTTTTAAGAGATTTTTTTATTTTTTCTTCACTGCTTTCAAGAAGAGAAAAATCAAGCGAATCAAGAAACCTCACTATCAAAGAGGCTTTACCATAGGCAAAAAGAGAGCAGATAAGTGAAATTTTTTCATCTTTATACCTTCTAGCAACCAAAATAGGATCGGGATTTTCATAACTGATTTCAAAAAAATTGTCTCTTTTTTTAACCTCTTCATCCAGCAGTTTTTTTATATCTTCACTTTCACCTTCCACCTTCACCCCTTTATCAATCCGTTCGCTTCATTCACTGTTTCGTTAAACCGGCGGAGGCTATCAAGCTCCCTGCGCTTGACGCGTTCTCTTCAAATTTAAAATTTGAAATGCTCACCCAGATAATGAGCTCTTACATCAGGATTTTTGGCTATCTCTTCACTGCTGCCTTTAGCAAGAAGTTTTCCGCTTCTTATAACGTATGCCCTGTCACAGGTACTCAGAGTTTCGCGTACGTTATGATCAGTTATAAGAACTCCTATACCGATATCAACAAGCTGTTTTATAATATTTTGGATATCGACTACCGCAATCGGGTCGACTCCGGCAAAAGGCTCATCAAGCAACAAAAATTTGGGGCTGTTTACAAGCGCTCTTGCAATTTCAGCTCTTCTTCTCTCGCCGCCGCTGAGGCTTATCCCTTTTCTATGTCTGATAGGCTCGATATTGAACAGCTCCAGAAGCTCATCCACCCGTTTTATACGCTCTTTTCTGCTTTCAATTCCCACTTCGGCTGCGAGCATGAGATTGTCCTCTACGGTCAAATCTTTAAAAATACTCGATTCCTGGGGAAGATATCCTATGCCGATATGCGCTCTTTTATGAAGAGGAAGAGTTGAAATATCTTTGTCGTCAAAAAACACTTCACCCTCGGTCATATCGATAAGACCGCATATCATATAAAAAGTCGTAGTCTTTCCGGCACCGTTTGGCCCCAGAAGTCCTACAACCTCCCTGCTTTTCACTTCAAGGGATATATTTTCTACTATTGTCGTACCTTTTATCACTTTTTTCAGGTTTTTGGCTGTCAGTTTATGCATTATAAACCCTGTATACTCTTTTTTCGTTTTTTGGTTCTATCTCTACAACAACAGTTTTAAAACCGGCGTTTTTCAAAAAATTCTCCAGTTTTTCATCTCCCCATTCTACAAAATGGATACCCGGTCTGGCCAACTCTTCCAAAAGACCGAGTTCCATAAATTTTTTCAGGTCCGTTCTGTAGAGGTCATAATGATAGATATCTTTATCATATATCTGCTGTATGGAAAATGTGGGAGAGGTTACATTTTCAACACCGCAGCTTTTGGCAAACTCTTTTACCAGAGTCGTTTTTCCGCTGCCGAGATCTCCTCTTAAAATCACTACCCCTCCCTCTTTGAGCAACTCTTTCAAATAATCGACAACTTTTGTGAGGGAGTCAAGGCCTGATTCGAATGTTTCCATTATTTGCCCAATCTTTTGGATGTCTCTATTATCTGGGCCAGTTTCTCCGAAGCAGCACCGCTTTTTACAGCCTCTCTTGCTATCTCTATCCCCTCTTTGATATTTTCTGTTTTGCCGTCAACTACGAGAGCGGCTCCTGCATTGAGAAGAACGATATCGAGCTTGGGGCCTGTAAGTCTTCCATCAAGAATATCTTTTGTTATTTGGGCATTTTCAATGGCATCGCCGCCTTTTACCGCATCAAACGGCGCTCTTTCCAAACCATAATCTTCCGGCTTTATCACAAAATCCTCAATTTTCGCATTTTCAAGCCTGGAACAGTATGTTATATCGCTAATGCTTATTTCATCCATGCCATCTTTACTGCTTACTACCATCGCACTTTTGGTTCCTATCAGTTTCAAAGCCTGGGCTATTTTATCTATATACGAAGGAGAAAAGACACCGATAAGCTGTTTTTTTACTCCTGCCGGATTTGTTATTGGACCCAGTATATTGAATATCGTTCTGTGAGGAAGAGATTTTCTGATAGGCATTATAAATTTCATTGCAGGATGGTGATTTATTGCAAAAATGAAGCAAAAACCGGTCTTCTCCAGCATTTCAACCTGTTTTTCGGGTGATAGATTTAGATTGATTCCCAAGGCCTCGAGCATATCAGCACTGCCCGATTTGCTTGTTATACTTCTGTTCCCGTGCTTGGCAACATAGCAACCGCAGGCGGCCAGAAGCAAAGAGACCGTGGTGGATATATTGAAACTTCCGCTTTTATCTCCGCCCGTGCCGCAGTTGTCGATAAGTTTGCCTCTAAGCTCTTCACTGACAGGAAGTTTTACGGAGTGCTCTCTCATAACTTCTGCAGCGGCCGCTATCTCTTCGGCACTCTCGCCTCTTTTATATAACTCTACCAAAAAAGACCTTGCTTCATCTTCGCTCATCTGATTACTAAATAGTCTCTCAAACTGCTCTTTTGCTTCTTGAAAAGTCATGTCTTCTTCCTGAAAATTTTTAAAATTATACCATCAACCCTTTAACTTTTTCAGTTTTTTGCCTCGTTACTTTGTAACCTCTTGAATATATTCATCTTTTTTGCTTTTGGGAATCGTTTTTGTTTCAGGTATTTTCAACACCTGATATCTTTTTTCTCCGCTTAGATATTTTATGGTTATAATATCACCCACTTTAACCTCTTTGGATGCTTTTGTTAAAACATCATTTAAAAAAACGACTCTGTTTTCAATCATATCCTGGGCAATCGCCCTTCTTTTTACGATATTTACCGCATTCATAAATTTATCGATGCGCACTTTTCAAACTCCAAAAGTTTTTTCTTAATGTGAATACCTCCGTTATATCCACCTATCCCATACTTTGATACAACTCTGTGACACGGCACAATAATCATAAAAGGATTGCTTTTCATCACCTGCGCTACTGCCCTGTAAGCCCTGGGTTTTCCTATATTTTGGGCTATTTCCCCGTAACTTTTACATTTTGAAAAAGAGATTTTAAGAACTTCCTCGGTTACAATCCGTGAAAAATCCGTTTTTCTATTTGCCAAAGGGGGTAAAAAACCGGGCTCTTTCCCCGCAAAATAGAGTTCAAACCACTCCTTTGCCAGTCCGGTAACATAGTTGGCATTTACATTTCCGGGTTTTGTAACCAGATCGATTCTGAGAATCTCTTTATTGTCTGCTACAATCTCAAGACAACCTATAAAACATTTGAAATAGTCTTTGAAAACATGCATTTAAACTATCTGAAACCTTCTCAAAAACTCTTCATCAACATCGATAAGAACTCTCTTTTTTAGATTTTCTATTACATCTTTGTCACATACCGTATCAGGCGGCCACTCTCTTTCAAAACCGTCAAGTCTGTTTTTATTGGTTCCATCGATCATGATAAAAGGCTCTAACAGCACATCTCTTTTGGCATCTATATTATTTACAACACGCCAAATCAACATATACGGATTGTTCAAATCATTTTCATCATAATCTACTACAACCAGAATTTTTATATGATATTTAAGAGCTTCAATATCTTCAAAAAGTTTTTTGACACATCTTTGTTTGTTATAGCTTATGAGGGTTATCGGATTTTTGGTATCCTGTTTGTACTGTCTGAGCCCTATTACATTTGGATCTATCTTTCTGAACTTCTCCAAAAGCTCTTCATCGCTTAAAAGTTCTATTCCAAGTTCATCTATCTCTTCACCGGTTGCATCGACCCCAAGTTTCCCGCCAACAAATTGAACATCGCTTGAATGATCAAGATGGTCTACCACCCCTTCGCTTATCAAAATATTTTTAGGTGAAATACGGTTCAAGATATAGGATGAAATATTTTCATAATCGCTTAGCTTAGGAGCATCTTCTCCCGTAAATATCGCATGTTTTACAAAACTCATCTGACCAACACCCCAGAATGCATGCATAAACTGTTTGGCATGTCCCGGATACATAGTTTTCATTTTTGCCAAAATGAGATTGTGAAAAACTCCGTTTTCAGGCATATGGTAGTCAATCAGATCACTAGCAGTAGTTTTTAATAGAGGCAGAAATATCCTCTCAGTCCCCCATCCCATATATTTATCTTCCAGCGGCGGTTTTCCTACTACAGTAGCAGTAAACACAGGATTTGCTTTGGATGTTATTTTTGTAACTTCCATTACGGGAAAAGGTTCGGGAAGGGTATAGTATCCCGTATGATCCCCAAAGGGACCCTCTATCTCAAATTTCTGGGGATCTACAAAACCTTCTATCACCACATCAACATCTTCCGGAATCCAAATATCGTTGGTCAAAGATTTAACAAGTTTCGGATTTTCGCCTCTTATAAAGCCATATAGAAGTAGCTCGAACAGTTTTGGAGGCATTGGTGCCTGTCCGCACCAGATATACAGCGGATCGCCTCCCACGGCGACAGTAACAGGCATCTTTTGTCCTGCTTCTCTATACTCATGAAAAAAGTGAGCACCATCTTTGTGTATCTGCCAGTGCATACCAAGTCTATGCCTGTCATACATCTGCAGTCTGTACATTCCCACATTTTGAATATCGCCATTGAGCGTTTTGGTATATACCTGTCCTGTGGTGATAAACTTACCCCCATCCATAGGCCAGGTTTTAAGTATGGGAAGCTTTGTCAAATCTTCGATCTCTTTTTGTTGACATACCCCCCGACCTTTGACTCTTTTTGGAAAAACGTTTTTGATTTTGAAAAGTTTGGTCAAAAGGTCGATTTTTTCCCCAAAACTTCTCGGTGGTTTCATGTGTAGAAGCTCTTCAATCTCTTTGGCAATCAAATCGGGATGTTTTCCGAGTATTTTTGTAGTCAGATCGAAGTTTGCAAATATATTCATAAGAACAGGCATTTTATATTTAATATTCAGTTTTCTATCGATAGGGTTTGTGAAAAGAAGCGGTTTTGAATCGGTTTTTTTTACCTCTATATAGGCAATATGAGGAATTTCCAGATTTACATCCAACTCTTCATCTATGACTCTCAATCCACCCTGCTCTTTTAAAAACTCTATTACATTATCTATCCTCATCATCGATGTTCCTCATGATTTTAACTCGTAATTAGTGACTAGTGACTGGCGATAAATAAAAATTCCAAAGGGAAAGAGGCACACAGGGATTTGCCTCTTTCCCAAATTGCCTAATCGAATTTATTTAAAAGCAATCTCTTCAGCCCGCTTTAGAAGCTCTTTAGCTCCGTTTTCTATCATAGAGTCTGCAAGTATATTTCCAAGCTCTTTATAGTTCTCTTTTGTTCCTATCACTTTATCTTTCAAAAGCTCTCTGCCGTTTGGAAGACCTATAACGGCTTTAGCTATTACATCACCGTTCTCAAGAAGCTCAGCCCTCACGCCTATCGGCACCTGACAGCCTCCTTGAAGCCTGTCTACAAACGTCCTCTCCACCGTTGTCTCTATCATAGATTTCTCGTCATTCAGCACAGATACGATTTTAAGAACATCAGGGTCACTGACACTCTCTATACCGAGCGCAGCCTGTCCCATAGCGGGAATCATCTTCTCTGTATCGATCGGAGAAAAGTATCTGACCTCACCGGTAAGTCCCAATCTGTTCAGACCAGCAGCAGCAAGTATGATGGCATCAAACTCTCCGTTTTTGAGTTTTCTTATCCTGGTATCAACATTTCCTCTCAAATCTTTGATATTGAGATCTGGTCTCAGATGAAGAAGCTGCATTCTTCTTCTGAGACTAGTAGTCCCTACAACAGCACCTCCGGGTAGCTCTTCTACAGAAGAGTATTTTTCGCTGAGCATCGCATCTCTTACGTCTTCGCGCTTCGTTATTGCACTGAGCACCAGACCCTCAGGCAGTTCGGTAGGCACATCTTTTAGACTATGAACGGCCATATGGGCATCGCCTTTTAGCATGGCATCTTCAAGTTCTTTAGTAAAAAGCCCTTTCCCACCGATAAGAGCTAAAGGAGTATCCAATATTTTGTCACCTTTTGTCTTGAAGATACGAAGTTCTATCTCCATTTCGGGAAAATGGTTTTTCAGTTCTGCTTTTATATGTTCCGACTGCCACAGGGCAAGTTTACTTCCTCTTGTTGCAATTACCAGTTTTTTCACCTATCTCTCCATTATTTGATATATTTTTTGTATTCGTCTTTGTCCAAAGATATATCTTTTTTTCCGTCAAGGAAAATTGTCGGCGTTCCTTTAACCATCAGTTTTTGTGCCGACTCCATATCATGTTTGAGATGTTCTAGAACCCATTTTTGGTTTATATCATTTACACTAAGCTTTGTCCCGAGTTTTTTGTTAAGCTCCTGAAGAATATCTTTTTCATCAGTCAAAGTGGGATCAAAGTCTGTTTCGTATATTTTTTTTATAAGATCTTTTCTGCCCTCTTTTTGAAAAATTATCATCGCTTTTGCAATAGTTGGAGCAGCCGGATGAAGCTGTGCTAACGGAAGATGATAATAGTAAAGTGCAAATTTGTCAGGGTATTTTTTCACATCTTCTATAATTACAGGAACTATATCTTTACAGAAAGGGCACAAAGGATCGCTGAAAACGACTATTTTATGCTCTGCATCTTTTTTCCCGTATAAAAGCCTCTTATTATCATAGAACTCCTGTTTCAAAGTTGGAGATATTGATTTTTTCAGACTTCTGTTGGTTTTAAGGTCTATGAAATCCGGAGACACCATATCACCTTTTACAAAAATAACATCACCGCCTGCTATCTCTCTTTTCTCTTTTCCTCTTTTGAGAACTAGATCAAATCTTATTATATAAGCATCCCATCCAGCAGGTTTTTCTACCGGCTGTTTTTCAACTATCTCCACTTTTTTTACCTCAATCGAAGGATTTTTGCCAAGACCTTTTTTTACAAATTTGATTATCTGGGCATCTGTTGCGCCAAAAAGTGCGGTTGCAGCTATAATACTAACGCTCAATAATTTCAACATCGATGACATTGTCGTCTCCTTCATCTTTGGGTGGTTTTTTTCTCAAATGCAGTATTTTGCTGGCAAAAAATTTGGCAAAAACTCCAAACTGTAAAAGTATTCCTATGATATCCGTAAAAAATCCTGGAATTATCAGCAAAAAAGCTCCAAGAAGTGTATAAAGATTCAATGACTCAAACTCTTCAATTGTAATCTCTTTCCTTGCAAGAGCCATAAGATACTCGCTGGATTTATATTGAAATCTTGCCAATATAAAAAAACCGAGCATAGCAGATGCAATAATCTCTACAAATGTCCATATCGGACCTATGACACTTGCTATATTGACAGAAACAAAAACTTCAATAAAAAGGTAGAGAAGAAAATAGATCATTTGAGTATATCCGTCAAATATTCGAAAACTTTATCTTTTTCAACTTCAGTTTTTTCAAGAGTTTTTCTATCAACTATCTCTATTTTTCCCTCTTTCAGAGATTTTCCGACGATAACTGCATATGGAAAACCTATAAGTTCAAAATCTTTCATCTTAAATCCGAATCTCTCATTTCTGTCATCGAGTATAACTTCTACCGAAGCTGATCTAAGCCTATCATACAACTCTTCGGCAAAATTTTTCTGCTCTTCATCTTTTATATTCGATACAACGATATCAACTTCAAAAGGGGCTACGCTTTTTGGCCATATGCACCCTTTTTCATCATGATTCTGTTCGATTATAGCGGCAATAAGGCGACTTACGCCGATACCGTATGTCCCCATAACAAACGGTTTTGACTTTCCGTTCTCATCAAGAAAATTTGCCTCCAGAGGTTCAGAATATCTTGTTCCAAGCTGAAAAATATGTCCGACTTCTATCCCTTTTGTCAATAGCAGCTTTCCTCCGCAACCAGGACACTTATCTCCCTCTTTTACCTCTATAATATCTGCAAATTCCGCTTCTATATTGCCAAGATCGGCACCTACCATATGATACTCTTTCTCATTTGCTCCGCATATCATATTTGCCGCATTTTTTAAAGAGCTGTCAAATAAAACTCTCACTTCTGTTTCAAAAGGCCCTATATATCCTGGTACAAGGCCTGCATTTTCAAGTTCTTCCTCGCTTACATCAACAAGATCGTTTGCACCTATAGCAGAGAGTGCTTTGGTTTCCTGAAGTTCATCGCTGCCTCTTAAGAAAAATACCACTATCTCTTCATGGTCGTCATATATCGCTTTTTTTGCCACGGCTTTAACAAGATAGTAGGGATTTACTTTGAAAAAGTCGCTAAGTTCCCCAATAGTTTTAACCCCTGGGGTAAAAAATTTGCAAAACTCCGCTTCAGGAGGCTCACAAGGAGCCTCTGGTTGAGCCCTTTTTGCCGCTTCTATATTTGCAGCATATCCACAAGAATCACATACTACTATAGTATCTTCACCGCTGTTTGCAAGAACCATAAACTCTTTGCTTCCGCTTCCCCCAATAGCCCCGCTGTGAGCTTCCACAACTCTGAAATCTAGCCCCATTTTTTCAAAAATTTTTCTATATGTCTCTTCCATAAGTTTAAATTCTCTAACCATGTCTTCATGGTCGGCATGAAAACTGTATCCGTCTTTCATTATAAATTCACGACCTCTTAAGAGTCCAAATCTTGGTCTAGCCTCATCTCTGAATTTCAGATTTATCTGATAGAGATTCAAAGGAAGGTCTTTATAGCTGTTTGCTCTGTTTTTGACAAGTTCGACCATCATCTCCTCATGAGTAGGTCCTAAGACAAAACAGTTCTCACGCCTGTCTTTAAATCTCAACAACTCTTTTCCGTATTTAGCCAACCTTCCGCTCTTTTCCCAAAGTTCGCATGGAGTAACAAAACCCAGTTGAACCTCCTGACATCCTGCATTGTCAAGCTCATTTTTTATAATATTTTCTATTTTTTCAAGTACCTTTTTACCAAGTGGCAGAAAATTATAGATTCCGCTTGCTACCTGATTTATAAAAGCTCCTCTTACCAGAAAAATATGGCTTGGAAGCAGAGCATCTTTAGGTGCCTCTTTTTGTGTCGGTATAAATGCTTTGCCAAACCTCACGCTTCACTCCTGACATCCATATGATATTCGCATTTGTATCTGTTAAGAGAGGTCTCTTTGCCTCCGTTTATATCAAAAAAGTATTTTATTGACTCTACTATCGTATCGCCTGATGGCTCTTCCGCAACTTTTTTGAGATTGACAGTGGGTCTATGTAGAAAAGTATTGAAAGCGTTATGAAGTATTTTTGTCACTTCTTCTTCGTATTCTGCCGGAAGATAACCCTTCTTTATCGCTTTTTTCAACTCCTTAAGACTCGCTTCTCTAGCTCTGTTCCTTATCTCTTTTATAATTGGGTCTACAGATAGCGACTGTAGCCATTTAAAAAACTCCATAGTAAATCTGCCGACTATCTTATAAGCAATTGACGCCTGCTCTTCTCTCAAAGCGAGGTTTTGATTGACAATATCCTGCAGATCATCGACACTATATATATTTACATTTTTACATGAACACTCTTCTATATCTCTTGGAACCGCCATATCAAACCAGTGCCTTTCAAACTCTCTGGGTTCAATCATGTCCGGTGTAATTATTGGGTGTGGCGCACCTGTAGCGGTAAAAAGCAGCCTGTATCTGTTGAGAAGGTCTTTGATATTTGAAAAGGGTTCCGCCTGAGCCTGAGAACCGAGCTCTTTTACAATCTCTTTCGTTTTTTTGAGATCTCTTCCTATTAGGATAATGTTGCATCCGTTCGATATAAGATGTTTTGCTGCTAAAAGGCCCATTTCGCCTGTCCCCAAAATCAAAGCGGTATATCCGCCAAGCGAACCGAGTATAGACTTTGCTTTTGCTACTGCGGCACTTGCAACGGAAACGGGATTTTTGGAAATATCCGTACTGTTTCTTACGGCCGCCGCACACTTAAATGCATAGTGCATAACACGACTCAGTTTTTGTGAACAATATCCTTTTTCAAAAGACTCTTTGTAAGCGTCTTTGAGCTGTCCCGATATCTGCGTCTCGCCAATAACAAGACTGTCAAGAGCGGAAGCAACGCTGAATATATGGTGTATAGCGCCGTTGTCTTCGTATATATCGGCTCTTCCTTCAAGCTCTTCAAGAGAAATCCCTGAATTTGAACTCAGAAGAGAGAGTATATATTCGGTTGCTTTATAAGGGTCTTTTACACTAGCAATTACTTCCACTCTGTTACATGTAGAGAGAATTATAACTTCGTTTATTGCCCTGTGTTCCATAAGTTTTTTATAGGTTTTTTCTCTGATTTCGGGTTCACTTAATGCCAATTTCTCTCTAACGGTTACATCGGAGTTTTTGTGTGAAAAACTTATAACTAAGTACTGCATCAATAAGACCTCTCTATTAGATTTTTCATAATTGCTGTCAAATCGCCACCTCTATCATCACTCTCTATGCTTTTAAGCGCTTCGAGTCCAAGTTTTTTGGCAAAATTATGTGATTTCTGAACTGAATCATATTTTTCAAACATCTCTTTTATCCACTTCGACTCATCTACATTTAACTCTTTTCCATGATATGAAACAAGTTTCTGTTTTTCCTCTTCGGTCATATCATTGTAAAGATATATGTACGGTAAGGTAGTTTTGCCCTCTTTATAATCGTTTAAAGCCGGTTTACCAAGAGTTTTTTCATCTGAAACAATATCCAAAATATCATCAACAATCTGAAAAGCAATCCCCAGATTTTTACCGTATAGACCATAATTTTCAGGATTTTTGTTTGCAATGACTGCAGCTGAGGCTGCGCTTGCCTCTATCAAAGAGGCTGTCTTTTTGTAAATCATATCAAAATAGAGATCAAAATCCGGATTGAATCTTTTGGAAAGTTCAACATCCATCATCTCACCGATACTCAGAAGAGTAACAGCATTTGAAACTCTTTTTGCTATCTCCTCTCCCATCGAGACCAGCTCATAGAAAGCTTTTGAATAAAGTATATCTCCAAGCATAATGGAAGTTTTATTGCCGAATAGCGCATTTAAAGAGGGAGCTCCTCTTCTTGTAAGTGCATCGTCGATAACATCATCATGCAACAGACTTGCAGCATGTATAAGCTCTATAATGGCAGAAAGTTTGACCGCTTCTTTGCTCTGTGGCGCAATTTTGAGTATAAGTTTCGATCTTAACCTCTTTCCTTTTGGTAATTTTTCAAAAAGTTTTACACTTGTTTCATCATCAAGATCTTTTACAAGAGAAACAAGTTCCGTCTCTACAGCCTCAAGATTCAAACTGTTCCTTTTTCAGATTTTAAGTTTTATTCGCTTTCGCTTAGAATATTTCCCATAGATTCTATATATAAAGAGTTTGTTCTGTTCTCAATCTCTTCTGTATTTTCAGGTTCAAATGATGCAATTTTCTTTTCTACATCTTCGATTCCCAACTCTTTTTCAACTATGAGCTCAAGTGCAGCCATTCTACGCATCAATCTTTCAAGTTCATTATGTACAATGTTTCTGTTTGCGTGAAAAACTATATCAAAAAATTTGCTTTTTGGCGTCCCCATCAAAAAATCATCTTCATCATTGAACAACATTTTTACCCCCTCTTAATTTTAGAGATTTAGTATATCATACCAACAATGAAAATTATCAAAAAAACGATAATAAAAATTTATAAAGTTGCTCAGTTATTTTTTTGTGTTTCTATTATACCCGATTTTATCCTCTATTTTATATACAATACTGAAAAAAAGCGGAACAAAATATAGGTTTAAAATAGTCGCCCATGCAATTCCAAAACCAAGCGTCAGAGCCATTGGCTGAAGTATCAAAGACTGTCCTGACGCAAAAAACATCAATGTGGAAAGTCCCAGAACAGTTGTCAAAGATGTTAGCAAAATAGGTCTTAACCTCATTTTGGCCTTTTTAAGCAGACACTCTGTATCTTTGCATCTTTTGATAAAGTCAAGCATAATAAGGCCGTCATTTACAACAACCCCTGCAAGTCCTACAATCCCAATCATACTCGGCAATGTAAGATTGATACCCATGATTTTGTGACCTATCAGAACACCCAGTAACGAAAGAGGAATAGAACTTATAACTATAAGTGGCAGCACCACGCTGTCAAACATCCATACAAGAGCAAGAAAAATAAGGAAAATAGCGATTATTGCCGCTTCTGCAATTTCAAGTTGCACTTTTTTATTTTCTTTCTCTTCGCCTTTTATAATTATTTTCACACCCTCTTTTTTTATCTCATCCAAAACCGATGAAACCTGTTTATAAAAATCTCCCGAAGTAAGAATTTTTTTATCCAAAGAGGCATAAACTGTTCTTATTTTTTCGCCGTTCTCTTTAAAGTATATATCAAATCTTTTTATAAACTCAAAATCGGCGACATCCGTCAACTTTACCTTTTCTGGGCCTCCTGGAACTGAAATTTCAAGATTTTTCAAAGTATCAAACCTGTCTTTGTCAATGGAAGCAAATTTTATTTTGAGAAGATTGCCCTCTTTGAACATTTTGGCGTATTCACCTTTTAAAAAAAGCGGCTTTAGTGCGGTATATAGGTACTGCTCTGTAATTCCTAATTTTTCTCCGTAATCATTTATCAGAAATTTAAGCTCTTTTTTGCCCTCCTTCGCGTCATCGTTTATATTGTAAACCCCATTTATCTTTTTCATTTTCTCTTCCATCTTTTTGACAGCCCACAAAATCTTTTCATCATCTGAAGCGCTGAAAGATACCTCTATATCGCTTTTTACTATTCCGGCCTGCGGGACTATGATATTGAACTCTTCAAAACGCCGGTCTGTGATAAATTTTTCTGTTATCTTTTTGATTTCATCGGCAATCTCTCTGGCTGAGCGCTCTCTTATCATATCCGAATCATCATACTCAAAAGAGAGATAGGGATTTATATATTTGTCAACAAAATTTTTTGGCTTTGGTTCATGCAAATTGATAAATATATGAAAATAGTTGTCTCCCATTTCCGGCTGGTTTTTTGCATCAAGTTTCATTCCTATAACGGAAGTTACGGATGAGATCTCATTTTTTTTGATATGTCGGAGTATCACTTTTTCAACTTCCGTTACTATTTTTTCGGTATCGAAAATGTCATTGTTTATATTTACCCTTCCCGACACATATATCTGCGTTGTGTCAAATTCAGGAAAGAGTTGAAACTTGGACTGTTTGAAGAGATATATCGTAGAAAGAATTATTATCAAAGCCATAGAAATAAAAGAGATATACTTTCTTTTCAAAAGCCGGTTCAAAACAGATACGTATATATCTCCCATTTTGTCCCAAAATCTTTTGCTTCTCTCTTTTTTTTCGGAAACCTTGAGTATATCCTTTGCATGCAGAGGAAGAAAATAAAAGGCTTCGAAAAGCGAGCTTACAAGAAGTATCGAAATCATTATGGGAAGAATCTTCAGAAACATTCCCATTTCGCCACTGAGAATCAACAAAGGCAAAAAAGCAAAAACTGTGGTAGCCGTGGCCGTAAGTACCGCTGGAAACATCTCAACTGCACCGTCAATAGCAGCTTGTCTTCTCTCTTTTCCCATCTCAAGATGGCGGTAAATATTTTCTGCAACCACAATCGCTTCATCAACAAGCATACCAAGGGCTATCAGCGCACCTAGCAAAGAGAGCATATTGAGACTGAATCCCATCATTTTTGCCGCAATAATGCCTATCATGAAACTAAGAGGTATTCCCATGCCTACAACTGCCGCTATCCTTGCATTTACACTTAGAAGCAGCGATGAAAATACAAGAAAAAGTCCGAATATAAGATTGGAAGTTACTGTATTTAGTCTGTTTCTTATCCATATTGAGGTATCGGTATATATCTCAAATGTAAATTCGGGATATTTTTCACCAAACTCTGCCAAAAGTTTTTTTATCTCTTTTACAAGCTCTATAGCATTACCTTCTTTCGATTTGTTTATATTTATGGAAACATTTGGCTTTCCGTTGAAATGGGAAAGCTGATCGGGATCGCTCAGAGTAAAATCGACTCTGGCTATATCTTTTAGATATATCTTTTTGCCGTTTACATTAATAATTGTATTTTCAAGTTCGGATTTTGTCTTTTTTCCGTTTTGGGTGCTTAAAAAAAGATGATTGCCCTTTTCTTTGATATCCCCTATAGGAAATATTGACGAAAGTGAGCGGACCGCATTTACAACCGAGTCGATTGCAAGGCCGTAGGCATCTATCTTTTTTTCGTCAAAAGCTATGAAGAGCTCTTCATCCGCATCGCCTCTTATAATGATGTCGCTGAGATTTTTTATATTGGAAAGTTCTGACTTAAGTCTATCTGCAACTTCAAGCAGCTCTTTTTTTCCTTTCTCTGTTGCAATAGCCACAAGAACAAGTGGGAATGTCTGTTGCGCAATTTTTGCAACAGGCTCGTTCATATCGGAGGGAAGATTTGGTTTTACTTTTGCAATCTCATCTTTTACGTCATTGAGTAGAAGAATTTTGTCAGCCCCGGGCTTTATATCGGCTGTTATGGAAAACATACCGTTTTTTACAACCGAATCCAGCTCTTTTATATCACTGAGATTTTTTAGATTCTCTTCTATCTCTTTGACAGCCATCTTGTCCAGTATATCGGCACTTGCACCTGGATATGAGCCGGTTATGGTAATTTTGTCCAGAGAGGAAGGGGGAAATATCTCTTTTGGGATATTTATATATGAAAAAATTGACAGAATAAATATAAACAGCAGAAAAATATGATTGAGTATCGGTTTGTCTATAGCAAATTCAATAAATTTTCTTATCACTATCCGCCTTTTTTATCCTATAGGTAAAGTACTTTATTTGTAAAAACAATTATAAAAACTGTCTGCTTTACATCGGGGTCTCTTTATACTTTAAAAAAGAGATTAAAACATAGTATCAAGTATTTGATTTTTAAACTTCAACGACTCAAGCTGTTGTCTAAGAAGCCTGTTTTCCTCTTTGAGCGAATCATACTGCCTCAAAAGCCTGTTTAAATCCCGACTTTTGTAGTATATATGGTTTCTAAGATAGATTTTCGGAAAGGAAAAAGCAAATACTATTACCATTGCCAGCAGAACAGTTATCAAAAATTTCGCATCCAGATTTTGATAACTCTCTTTTGTTTCTTCAAAACCGCTTAACAGCTCCTTTTTTTCACTGTTGCCAATCATTTCAATCCTTAAACCCTAAACCTGAAAACTCTCATTTTTGCACTTCTGCTTCTGGGATTTGCTCTTATCTCCTCTTTTGTGGCTGTTATGGGCTTTTTTGTGAGTATCTCACCCAAAGCATTATCTTTGCCACATTCGCACCTTAAGCTTTCCGGAGGGCATATACATCTTTTTGCCCACTTTTTAAATCGGTTTTTTACCATTCTATCTTCAAGGGAATGAAAAGTTATGATTGCGAGTTTCGCTCCGGCTGGTCTTGCTTCTTCACAGGCATCCAAAAGTCTTTTCAATTCGCCCAATTCATCATTTACTTCTATCCTCACTGCCTGAAAAGGCAAAGTAGCCGGGTGTATTTTTCCGCTTTTTGGAAAATGGCGGGAAATTATCTGTGCAAACTCTCTGGCACTTTCTATCGGTTTTTTGCTTCTTGTCTTTATTATTATGTCGGCCAGTTTTTTATAATATGGAACTTCCGCATACTCTTTGAAAATCTGCTCCAGTTTTTCTCTTTCATAAAAATTAAGCACATCATATGCGGTAAGTTCCGAACTTTTGTCCATTCTCATATCCAAAACCGGACTCTCGAAAGAAAATCCTCTCTCAATCTTGTCAAGCTGTAAAGAAGATACGCCGATATCGGCAAGTATGCCACAAAGAGGCAGATGAAGATACTCTCTGATTTTCTGTGAAAATTTTCCCCTAACCAGTCTTACTCTCTCTTTATATTCAAAAAGTCGCTTGCGTGAAAACTCAAGAGCCTCTTCGTCACGGTCGATTCCAATGATTTTTATATTTTCATTGCTTTTTAAAAGTGCTTCGCTGTGTCCGCCATATCCCACTGTACAATCTATGAAATATCCATCTTTACAATCACTGAAAATTTCTACAACTTCGTCTCGAAGCACCGGAATATGCGGTATATGCAATCTGACCCTTTCTTTTGACTTCATATATTAGAGTATAATTACAGGTATAATATCAAAAACATACTTTCAAAAGGGTTATTGTGAACAGTGCTACAGTAGAACTTTTAAGAAAAATATCGCTGTCTTTGTTTAGAAAAAACTTTTTCGGTGTCTATCACGGTTCAATTTCCGCCAAAATCGAAGCCAACAAATTCATAATAAATAAAAAAGAAGCAATATTTGACGAAATAGACGAAAACTCTCTTGTTGAACTATATTTCAAAAAAGATTATAGATGGCATGACGCAAGCATTGATGCAGAAATTCATAAATATATTTATGACCATATAAACGAGGCAAAATTTATCTCATATTCAATGCCGCCTTTTATAACATCATATTCATTGAACTACAACAAAATTTCTCCCAAAGATTTTTTCGGAAAGACAAGATTTGGAGAGATTACAGTATATGACCCCAAAAATTATGATGACTGGTACGAAAGAGCTCCTGCTGAAATAGTACACCATTTTCAAAAAAACAGGTGTTCTATTATGGTGATAAAAGGTTACGGAATCTATACATATGACAGAGATGTTTTCCAGATGGCCAAAAAGATAGCAATTTTGGAAAACAGTTGCAAAATTCTGCTATACTCCTCAATTCTTTAACTCCTTATTACATTTTTTATCCCCTGATAAGCTGTCTCCAACATCTTGTCAATCTCTTCATGATTTATCACATACGGAGGCATAAAATATATCACATGTCCCAGAGGCCTTAAAATTACGCCGTTTTTCAGCCCATATTCATAAATTCTGAGACCTATCCTCTCCTTCGGACTGTATCCTTTCAACTCTACGGCTGCTATCATCCCTGTCTGCCTTACCTCTTTTACATTGGGAAGCTTTTTGAAATCATCCAGTTTTTTTGAAATATACTCTATTTTTTCAAGGTTTTTTTCCAGCACGTTTTCTTTTTCAAAAATATCCAGGACCGCATTGGCAGCAGCACATCCAAGCGGGTTTCCCGTATAACTGTGCGAATGAAGAAAGGCTTTATACTCATTATAGTCACAGTAAAAAGCATCATATATCTCATCTTTTGTCAGAACAACAGCCAGAGGCAGATATCCTCCGGTAAGTCCTTTTGAGAGGCACATAAAATCTGGACTGACGTTTGCCTGTTCGCATGCAAACATAGTTCCCGTTCTGCCAAACCCAACCGCTATCTCGTCGGCTATCAGATGTATATCATATCTGTCGCAAAGTTCCCTCGCCTTTTTGATAAAAACGGGATGATACATATGCATATATCCTGCACACTGAACGAGCGGCTCTATGATGAGTGCCGATATCTCTTCATTTCTCTTTTCAAAAAGCTCTTCCATTTTTTCGGCAGCCTCAAATGCCGCATCTTCACTGGTATCTTTTGGCACGGGAGTCTGAATGGAGCGTATCAGGATCTCTTCATAAGTGTCCTTATAAAGCTCCACATCTCCAACCGAAAGAGCCCCTATAGTCTCCCCGTGATAGCTGTTGGTCAAGGATACAAACAGCGGCTTTGTTCTGCCTCTGTTTTTATGACAGTGAAAACTCATTTTCAAAGCTACTTCCACAGCACTTGAACCGTTGTCGGCATAAAAGCACCTATTCAACCCTGAAGGTGTTATTTTTGTAAGTCTTTCGCTCAACTTTATAATAGGTTCATGTGTGAAACCTGCAAATATGACGTGTTCAAGGTTTTTGAGCTGTTCTTCTATCTTTTTATTTATTTTTTCATTGGAATGTCCGAACAGATTTACCCACCAACTGCTTATAGCATCAATATAACCGTTGCCCTCATAGTCATACAGATAGACGCCTTTGCCTTTTTTTATAGGAATAAGAGGCAAAAACTCGTGGTCTTTCATCTGGGTGCATGGATGCCAGATATGCGCAAGGTCTCGATACATCAACTCTCTGTTTCCCATTTTCCATCCTTGTGACATCTTTGGACATTTTGTCATATACTGCCATTATATTCCGAAAATCACCAATTTATAGTAAATTAATAACATTTTTCATACAATTTAAAAAATTTTTGATATTGGACCGTAGTTCAAATTATACGAAGGAAATCTTATGATAAGCTGGATGCAAAAACACAGAAAATATCTTGTGATTACAATCTGGATAAGTACTATAGCGTTTGTAGGTGCCGGTTTTGTCGGTTGGGGAGCATACCAATACGGAAGTGCGTCAGGAAAAGCAGCCCAGGTGGGAGATGTAAAAATAACAATTAAAGAGCTGCAAAACAGATATTCGAATCTTTACAACTACTACAACAAAATTCTAAATGGAGAACTTGACCAGAAAAAAGCCAAAGAGATAGGTCTGGAACAAGAAGCAATAAGTTCTTTGGTTACTGAAGCTCTAATGATCAATCTGGCAAAAGATCTTGGATTGACTGTGCTTGATGAAGAGATACAAAAAGAGATAGTTTCTATGAAAGAGTTTCAAAAAGACGGAAAATTCGACAAAAAAATCTATCTCTCCGTTTTAAAAAGTGCGGGACTCAAACCGAAGGATTTCGAAAAAAATATAAAAAAGCAGATACTTCTTCAAAAACTGCAAAACATCATAAAACCAGTACTTGTGCCACTTGAAAGCGAAACAGCAGGAGCCGCTTTGTTTATGGGCGACAAAATAAAGTATAAAGTATTGTCATCTGACGATATCAATGTATCGATATCAGAAAAAGAGGTAAAAGAGTTTTGGGAAAAAAACAAAGAAAGATATATGACCGAACCTATATTTGAACTCTCTTTGATATGGGTGACACCCGATACTGTCACCGTTTCGGAAGATAAAATAAAAAAATTTTATGAAGAGAACAAAAGCAGATTTAAAGGTAAAGACGGAAAAGTACTCTCTTTTGAAAAGGCAAAAGTGCTTGCCGAGAAAGAGCTGAAACTTAAACTGGCAAAAAAAGAGGCACTGAAAAAGTATATAGCTTTCAAAAAAGGAGAGATCGAACCTGTAGAAAAACTCTTCTTGAAAATGCAAAACAATATAATACCGGGTAACATTATGGCCAAAATAGCACAAAAAAATGAAAAAAGTTACTTAAAACCCAAACTAATTGACGAAAAATATGCTATCATAAGATTAGACAAAAAAGTACCATCCCGTCCAAAGAGCTTCGAGGATGCTAAAGCCGAGGCTTCAAGGGATCTTTTAACAGAGAAAAAAAGAGCGGCATTGATTGAGACGGCCAAAAAGTTGTACGCCTCTTTTGATGGAAAAGAGACAGACTTTATAGCCAGAGACGATATAGACAAGCTCAAACCTCTGAACAGTTACGAAGCTGCAGAGTTTTTAAATGAGCTTTTCGCAAGCGTAAAAGAACAAGGTTATGTCATGGTTGGAGATAATAAAGCGGTTGTTTATCAAATACTTGGCCAAAAGCTCCTTCTTCCGAAAAAACTCGAAAAAAATAAAAATTTTATAGAAGAGAATACTCTTAAACTAAAAGACACCCTTTTAAATACAAACCTTGTCAACTATCTAAGAACAAAATATCCTATTGAAATATATTACAAAGGACAGTAATTGCAAAACTCCGTTTTAGCTATTGATATTGGCTCCACAAAAATTTGTGCCATTATAGCCGAAAAGAAAGAGAACGACGAGCTTGAGATAATAGGTACAGGAATAACAAAATCACAGGGACTAAAAAAAGGCACGATTACAAATATCGACCTTGCATCAAAATCAATAAAAGCAGCTCTTAACGATGCAAAAAGAGTTGCAGGCAAAAATATTCAAAAAGCGGTTGTTTCAATTTCAGGCGCCTACACTAAAAGTATCAATAGCAACGGTATTGTAAATATTCCAAATAAAGAGATAACTATAAAAGAGATAAACAGAGTTATGCAGACAGCTCTGTACAATGCAAATATCCCTCACGAATATGAAGTTCTTCATGTATTGCCATATAACTTTAAAGTAGATGATCAGGAGTTTGTGGAAGATCCTTTGGGTATGAATGCGGGGCGTCTTGAAGTGGACGTTCATATCATAACCACACAAAAATCGAATTTGTACAATCTGAAAAAAGCAGTAAAAAATGCCGGCGTAGAAGTAGGAAACGTTGTTCTAAGCGGATATGCTTCTTCAATAGCCGTTTTAAACAATGACGAAAAGGAACTCGGAGTTGCTGTAATAGACATGGGGGGTTCAACCAGCAATCTTGTTATCCATATAGGAAACTCCATAATATACAACGATTTTTTGGGCGTCGGCTCAAATCATATAACAAATGATCTTTCTATGGCTCTGCATACACCTCTTTCAGTTGCGGAAAAAATAAAAATAGAACAGGGAAGTTTGAAGTCCTCAGAAAGCGGAACGATAGAGATTCCCGTTATAGGTGATGAAAACACGACGCACGAAGTCTCTTTGGAAATAGTTTATAATGTTATTTTCGCCAGAGTCGAAGAGACTTTGATGATACTTGCAAAATCAATAGAAAAAAGCGGTCTAAAGGAACAGATCGGCGCCGGTGTTGTTCTTACAGGCGGAATGACGAATATGGACGGAATGAGAGAGCTAGCTGTAGCTATATTTGACAACATACCTGTAAGGATAGCCAGACCCCGTGAACTTGAAGGCATGTTCGACGAACTGAAAAATCCTGCGTTTTCCACTGCTATAGGTCTTGTTTTGTACGGTGCCGGCAAATTTACACCTTATGAGATTGATTCAAACAAAAAACTCAGACACAAAAGTGAAAACATATCCAAAGAAGAGATAACTTCTACAAATATTTCAAAAGATGAAAGTCAAAAAACAGATGATACATCAGAGATAACCGAACAGTTGACAAATCTTGAAAATATAAAAAACGAAAGCGAAAGCGTTAAAGAAAAAGCTTCAAAATTTTGGAGATGGATTACACAACTATTTTAAATACTACAGGAAGGAGTTTTTAGATGGAGCAGCCCTACAGCGTAGAAGAGACAAAAAACATTACGGGTGCCAATATAAAAGCCATTGGCATAGGCGGCGGCGGTGGCAATATGATCGGGCATATGATAAACCAGGGAGTAAAAGGTATTGAGCTCTTAGTTGCAAACACCGATGCTCAGGCTCTTGCTTCTTCAGAAGCACATGTAAAAATCCAGCTTGGAGAGAAAACTACAAGAGGACTAGGTGCCGGAATGATTCCAGATAAAGGAAAAGAAGCGGCACTTGAAAGTTATGATGAGATAAAAGAGAGACTAGTGGGTGCAGATATAGTATTTATAGCTTCAGGTATGGGCGGTGGGACCGGAACCGGTGCAGCTCCTATTATAGCTCAGGCTGCAAAGGAGGTAGGCGCTCTTACCATATCCGTTGTTACAAAACCTTTTAAATTTGAAGGAAGAAAGAGAGCCAGACTGGCCGAAGAAGGATTAAATGAACTTAAAAAAGAGAGTGATTCAATAGTGGTAATACCAAATGACAAACTTCTTGCAATAGTCGAAAAAAATCTAGGAATAAAAGAGAGTTTCAAAATAGTAGACGATGTCTTGGCACGTGCCGTAAGTGGTATAAGCGGTGTAATTCTATCATACGGTCATAACGATATAAACCTCGACTTTGCAGATGTGAAAACAGTTATGAGCCATAGAGGACTTGCTCTCATGGGTGTAGGCGAATCTCAAGGCTCAAATTCCGCATACGAAGCTATAAAATCTGCCATAGAATCACCTCTTCTTGACAATATGTCAATAAACGGCGCTATGGGTGTTCTAGTACACTTCAATATACATCCTGACTATCCGCTTGTAGATATAAGCGAAGCTATGGATATTGTATATGAGAGTGCTGACGAAGACGCCCATGTTATATTCGGAACTACAACAGATGAAAACATGGAGCCTGACAGAGTAAAGATAACTATAGTTGCTACAGGCTTTGAACAGGAAGAGGAAAAAGAGACTCCAAAAGATGAGCTTAGACTCATTACTCCGAAACAGGAAGCTTCTCAAACAAAAAGAAGAAAAGTCAGCGGAGGCTATGAAACTAACGAAGATATACTTGATATCCCTACATTTTTGAGAAATCAGATGGACTGATCGAGTCCTTCTGACTCTCTTCTACGCTTGCTGGGGCAAACTACTGTGTAACAGTTAGTTTTATAGGCCCCTGACTCTCTCCTTGAAGGAACTGCTGAACATAGGGGTTTGATGAGTTTTCAAACTGCTCTTTTGTTCCATACTCTATAATCTTACCATCATACAACATTGCAAAATAGTCGCCGACTTTAAAGCTCTCTTTTATATCGTGGCTTATAAGGACAGAAGTAACACCGAGCTCTTTTTGAAGATTTATTATCATTTTGCTGATAAGATCACTTGTAATAGGATCGAGTCCCGACGTAGGCTCATCATAAAGAATTATCTCCGGATCAAGCACTATCGTTCTTGCAAGTCCCACTCTCTTTCTCATACCGCCGCTAAGTTCATCAGGGAAAAGGCGTATTACCTCATTTGGCCTGAGACCTACCATTTCAAGACTTTTTTTTACTTTCTTTTCAATTTCCCTCTTTGACATTCTTGTGTGTTCTATTAGAGGAAAAGAGACATTCTCGTAAACATTCATGCTGTCAAAAAGAGCTCCGCTTTGAAAAAGAAAACCTATCCTCTTTCTTATCTGAAAGATCGTTTTCTCATCCGCTTTTGCAATATCCACACCATCAAGCCATATCTCACCCTCATCAGGCTTCAAAAGTCCCACGATATGTTTGATTATGGTAGACTTTCCGCTTCCTGATAGCCCCAGTATCACGGTTGTTTTGTTTTTGACAATCTCAAGGTTGACACCTTTTAAAACCTGTTTGGGACCGAAACTTTTTTTCAGATTCTTTATGGAAATGATATTCACTTTTACCGCCTGTTTAAGTTTATAATTCTTCTTCCCATTAAAACCGCCAGTGACAGGGCAAGCAGCTTAAAATCAATTTCAGATGCTTTATGCACTTTATCAAACGTTTCGCTTCCGGTCATCTCTTCACCCGCCATCTGCATAGCAACGATATCTGGAGTATAGTAAAGCGTAAACATAAAAATCGCAAATACCGAAGTTATAGCCGCAGCGACTGTTATCCTGTCTCTTTCAAACAGTTTGAATGCATATGCCTCCCTTATGATAATCAAAAAGGCCGTAAAATTCAATAAATAGTTCATTTTCAAAAATATTGCGGTCATCAAAAGACCTTCCTGATAGTGACTCAAAATCTCTTCACCAAGATATTTTGCCGAGTTGAATACAACAGGAGCCACGAAAATACCGGTAGCAAGCACTGCTCCAAGTGTAATTCCAATTATTATAATATATGCGATATCTATATACTTATTTCTCTTCATATCCCCTCCCTCTATTAACGTATTTTCAGAACGAATCCCCTGTCAAAGCCCGCAAGATCTTTATAAAAACAGAGCGATAAGTATTTTTTCCCGCAAAGTTTCTTTTCTATCGAACTTTTCTGATCATAACCCATTTCACATGCCAGCATTTTGATGTTTCGCTCAAATGCCAGATCTATTATCTTTCCAAGAAGCTCATCCCCTTTTTGTCCGCCAAAAAGTGCAGTTTCGGGCTCATATCTGAGACTTTTCGGAAGTTTGTAATCCTTTGCTATATACGGCGGATTTGATACTATAACATCGATATTTTCATCGACACTATCAAGCATACTGCACTCTATCAGTTCAATTCTCTCTTCTACTTTATGCAGTTTTATATTTAGCTCGGCCGTTTGAATCGCCTCTTTTGATATGTCTGTTGCCGTTATTTTTATATTTTTGAGTTTTTTGGCAAGCATTATAGATATTACACCGCTTCCTACGCCAATTTCCGCTATTCTTGTCTCTTTTTGTGCATCTAAATTTTTTATAACTTCATCTATCAGCAGCTCAGTTTCGGGCCTCGGTATCAAAACGCCTCTTTGTATGAAAAATGTCTCTTTGTAAAAACTGACCTTTCCTGTTATATACTCCACAGGCTCATGAGCGGCTCTTCTTTTGATAAGATTTATATACTCTTGAAACTCATTTTCATCCAAAGTTTTGTCATCATGTATATGCAGCCAGATCCTCTCTTTTTCAAGCAGGTGCGACAGTAGCAGTTCTGCCTCAAAACGCGGCCTCTGGGCAGCATCTTTTAACATCTTTGAAGCGGTCTTTATCGCTTCTTTTATACTGATCTTTTTGCACATATCTATTTCGACTCTTCCACCTTGGCAAGACAGCTCTCTTTTGCTGCATCTTCGGATGCACTACTTTGCTCTTCAAAGCCGAGCGCTTTTAGTCTTTGCAAAATCGGAGGGTGCGAATAGTAGAAAAACACATATAGAGGATGAGAAAGAGGAAAAGAGCTGTTCTCCTCCACAAGCTTCAAAAGAGCGTTCCTCAAATGTGCCGGAGATGTAACCTGGGCACCGAATCTGTCTGCTGCATACTCGTTTTTTCTGCTGACAAAACTGATAAGCGGCATAAAGAAAAATGTAAATACCGGGGACAAAAGCAAAAAGAGAGCGATAACTGTATAAGGCTCGTTTTTTACACCGATTTGAGTAAAAAGCGATTGCGGCAGATGTGAAAATATATAAAACATTGCAAAAAGCATAACGGCCATCATAAAAATATTTTTCAGTATATCTTTATGTCTGAAATGTCCCAGTTCATGCCCCAAAACAGCCAAAAGTTCGTTTTTATCCAGCTTTTTTATAAGTGTATCGAAAAGAACTACCCTTTTTGTTTTTCCAAGTCCCCCGAAATATGCATTGAGTCTGCTGTCGCGCTTGCTGGCATCCATAACAAATATTCCGCTGCTTTTGAAATCACACTTCTGCATAAGATTTTCTATACTTTTTCTAAGCTCTTCGTCCTCGAGAGGAGTAAATTTGTTGAATATCGGCGCTATAAGCGTAGGATAGATTGCATTTATCAATATTATTATAAAAAAAACAAGCGCAAAGCCGTAAATCCACCAGTTGTCAAAATAGGCTATTATGTAGCTTATTGCTGCAATTATGGCGGAACCGAAAACTAAAAATAGAACTCCGCCCTTTATCTGGTCTTTTATATAAAGAGAAAAAGAGGAGGTATTGAATCCGTATTTTTCGTCAATGACAAACTTTGAATAAAGATCGAAAGGCAACATTACAAAATAGTTTATAATAATGAAAATATCCACATAAACAACAGATTTCAAAACGATGTTGTCTATATTTATACTCTTTTCAAGCCATACCAGTCCATTCCCTATCCAGAAGATAAAAAGTGCATACTCCGCCAGTGTCTCAAGCATAGCGAGCCGCTCTTTTGATACAGCATAGTTGGCCGACTTGAGATATTTGGAAGGAACCATCAAAACAGGCTCCAGTCTTTTTGCTTTTATTACAAATCCCGCCTGCATAACGGATATATAAATTTTTGCCAATACATATATAAAATACAAAATACTGATAGCTTCTATCATCTTTGTTCCTATACTTTTAAATTGTTTGCTATTGTATCAAAGATAAGTTAAAATTGCATTCAGAATAATTTTAATTTACTATTTTAACCGCAACAGTAAAAGAGGGTTTGAGGAGTTACAGCGTATGGCGTTAGTGGATCTGAAAGAGATTTCAAAACAGTTTGAAGCACAAAAAATTTTATGTGATGTAGATTTTCATGTGGACGAATTTGAAAGAATTGCCATTGTAGGAAAGAACGGCAGCGGAAAATCGACTCTGATGAAAATCATCCAGGGATCTCTGGACCCTGACAGCGGGGAGAGAAGAACCAGGCAAAATATCAATATACAGATGCTTTCGCAAGCCCCTAAGTTTGAAGACAATCTCAAAGTCAGAGAAGCCATAGAAAACGAACTGACCCAACTGAAAGAGGCAAGAAAAAGATATGAAGAGATAAGTGTCAGACTGGCGGAAGATTTTGAAAACAGAACACTTTTGAATGAACTTGACAAACTTGCAAACTTTCTTGATTATCACAACGCCTGGAACCTTGATGACAAGATAGAGAGAGTCCTGCAAGAATTCGACCTGAAAAGATATGAAGATAGATTTATAAACCTTCTTTCAGGGGGTGAGCAAAGAAGAGTCGCTCTTGCAGGGCTGCTTCTGAAAAAACCCGATATTCTCCTTCTTGACGAACCGACGAACCATCTGGATGTATATATGGTCTCTTTTCTTGAAGAAATGCTTTTAAAAGATAAATTCACCATAGTTTTCATCTCCCATGACAGATATTTTATAGATAGAATCGCCACAAGAACCGTTGAAATCGAAGATTGTCGTCTGAGAAGTTTCAAAGGCGGATACAGTGACTATCTGAGCCAAAAAGAAGAACTGCTTAAAAGTATGCAAAAAGAACACGAAAATCTTCTCAGGCTTTTAAAGCAGGAAGAAGAGTGGCTCAGACGCGGAGTAAGAGCCAGGATAAAAAGAAACGAAGGCAGGAAAAAAAGAGTATTGGAACTAAGAGAGCAGGCAAAAAAGAACCCGGCACTTATCAAAAAAATAAAACTCGAACTTGAACGGGAAAAAAAACATTTCAACCGCGAAGAGAGCCAAAATAGAAAAAAGATGCTCTATGAGCTTGAAAATGTAACTAAAAAACTGGGGGACAACCTCCTTATCAAAGATTTTACCACAAGAATTCTGCAAAAAGACCGAATCGCCATCGTAGGAAAAAACGGCAGCGGCAAATCGACCCTTCTAAAACTTCTTTTGGGAGAACTAGAACCAGATAGCGGTGTGATAAAAAGAGGAGAGTTTAAGATAGGCTATTTTGACCAGCACAGGAAGATGCTCGATGACGACAAAAATCTCATAGAGACATTCTGCCCCAACGGTGGAGACCGCGTAGAGGTACAGGGTAGAAGTATGCATGTATTCGGTTATCTCAAAAACTTCCTGTTTCCAAAAGAGTTCTTAGATAAAAAGATAGGAGTACTGAGCGGTGGAGAGAAAAACAGAGTGGCTCTTGCCCTGCTCTTTACAAAAAAGGTCGACTGCCTCATACTCGATGAACCTACAAACGATCTGGACATTCCTACCATCAATATTCTTGAAGAATATATCCAGAATTTTCCCGGCTCCGTCATCTTCGTCAGCCACGACAGATATTTCGTGGACAAAATAGCAAAAAAACTCTTTATCTTCAAAGGAAATGGAGAGATAGAGGAATCATACCAGACATATACCGAATATCTTGAGATCGAAAAAGAGCTTGAGAATCTGAAAAATTTCGAAAGAGAGCTTGAAAACGAAAAACCAAAAAGAGTGAGAGTAAAAAAAGAAAAACTCTCTTTCAAAGAGCAAAAACTCCTTGAAGAGCTCCCTTCAAAAATAGAGGCCATCGAAGAGCAGATGAGTCATATCAATGAATGCCTAGCAGATCCTTCCTGCTATGAAGAAAAAGGTATAAACAGACTTGCCTCAGAACTTGAAGAGTTGGAAAAAGAGCATGAAAAACTGCTTGAAATTTATATAGAGCTTGAAGAGAAAAGAGAAAAAATAGAAGCAGAGTCCATATGAAATTCAAAATAAACAGATATCTCACAGACGATATAGAAAATCGTGACCACCCAAGTGATTTCGAACGCACAGACGAATACTCCATATTTATTTTAAGACTCCCTTATATCAAAAAAGATACAGTCGACACTGTCTCATATGCCTTTTTAATCAAAGACAATGAAGTTTACGGATACTCCAGAGATAGAAAAGAGTTTTACAGACTCGGTACTTTTCAAGACCTGCACACATTTTTAGATACCAGAGTAGACAAGATACTTGCAAAAATATCGAAACTGAATATGCAGATTGCAAAAATGGAAGACAAACTGTACGAAGGAGATATTGATAAAAGTTTTGTAAATAGATGGCTCTATTATAAAAAAGAGCTTGCTCTCATAGAAAGGCTCATGGAACACTCGTTGATCGCTTTTGAAAGATTTATCAAATATTATAAAAACAAGCTGGACGAACTGGCTTTTAAAGACCTTCTGGAACATATGGTCAGAGCCTTCAGACTCTCCAAAAACGCAAATGAAAAACTCGACTATCTATACAGCTTTTACAGAGCAAAAATGGACGAAAAAATGAACAATATCATGTTTATTCTTACCATCATTTCCGCCGTTTTCCTTCCGCTAACTCTGGTTACAGGGTTCTTCGGCATGAATACCGGCGGTCTGCCCCTGACCGAAGACGCAAACGGCACATTGAAAGTGACTCTTTTGTTCCTGGCTTTCGAAGTACCGTTTGTAGCTCTTATCTGGAAAATAATGAAGAGAAAATAAAATTTCTCCTCTATTCTAATCATTTTTATTTTTGTATTTTACAGATGGTTTAGCCATCCTCAGAACTAGATACCCTACAATTCCCGAAAGAAAAGATCCCAGCAAAATAGCCAGTTTATCGGCATAGTGATAAATTTGCGTATCGTTGAAAGCCAAAGAATCTATAAAAAGACTCATGGTAAACCCAATACCCGTAAGTACACTGACACCGTAAAACTGCATCCAGTTGCTGCCTTTTGGCAGTTTTGCCAATCCCATCTTTATTGCTATATATGAAAATCCAAACACTCCCAGTTGTTTTCCAATAAACAGCCCAAGCATTATACCCATCGGGACACTTCCAAACATTTCATCTATAGAGATTCCCCGCAAATCCACTCCCGCATTTACAAAGGCAAAAAGCGGTAAAATGAAGAAAGCTACCCAATAGTGTAAATCATGCTCCATCTCTTTAAGCAAAGAGAACTCTTTACCATCTTCCTTTTTTGATTTCAATGGTATGAAAAAGGCGAGTGCCACCCCTGCCAAAGTCGCATGTACACCTGATTTTAAAACACTTACCCAAAGAACAACACCCACAATTATATAAGCAGCCTTTTTAGAAACTCCCCTTTTGTTCATAATAAACAAAATTATAAGACATATCGAAGCGACGATAATAGATGTTGTTGAAAGGTCACTCGTGTAAAAAAGAGCTATGATTATAATAGCACCAAGGTCATCCATAATAGCCAAAGCCATCAGAAATATTTTTAAAGAGAGAGGCACTCTTTTCCCAAGCAGAGATAAAATTCCCAGTGCAAAAGCGATATCGGTAGCTGTAGGTATAGCCCAGCCCTTCATAGCAAAAGATTCACCCTGATTGAATGCGATAAATACCAGTGCAGGTATAACCATACCGCCTAAGGCCGCAACGCCGGGTAATGTTATCTGATTTACAGAGGAGAGATGCCCTTCGGTTATCTCTCGTTTGACTTCCAAACCTATTAGAAAAAAGAAGATAGCCATCAAACCGTCATTTACCCATAAAAGCAGAGGTTTGGCTATCTGAAAATCTCCAAAACGTATCTCAACGTGAGTATGCAAAAAAGCGCTGTACATATCGGATAATGCGCTATTTTGTAATATAAGTGCCAAAATGGTAACTATTATTAGCAAAATTCCGGAAGAAGACTCTTTTTTTATAAACTCCTCTATTATTCTCACTCCAACCCTCCTAATCCAGTGCAGTAATTTCCCACTGGCAAAACCGATAAAATTTTTGATTTTTTATCAGTATATCATCAAAATACCGCAGTCTAACAAATAGAAGCAAATATATAAAGAAAAATTTTACAATGGTAGAAAAGAGTTACAAATTTGTGAGGATTCTTTCCCAAAACAGCCGTCGCCATCGCACTCTTCTAACGTCAACTCAGATATTTATTGTTTTCTCACAGAAAATACCTACTATCTAAATAAACAAAGATTTGGAAGCAAGAATTGTTTAAATAAAAAATATTAATTAACTTGATAATATTATATATCAATTCTAGAATTAAAATCCTTGCTCATTTAATTCTAAATACATCTCGCATCCAACCTCTTTGCCACCGTCACAAGCTAGACCAAATAACTCTTTAGCTTTATATTTATTTTGCCTAACGCCTTTACCAGTTAAATATAACTCTCCTAAATTAAAACACCCACTCGCTTCATTTCTATTACAAGCTTTTTCAAATAATTGTTTTGCTCTTTTATAATTTTGTTCAACTCCTAAACCATTTTCATACAAAATTCCAAGACTAACACATCCTTTTACTTCTGTTTTATTACAAGAAATTTCGAATAACTTTTTAGCTTTTTCGTAATTTTGCTTAACTCCTTCCCCATAAAAATATAAAATACCTAAATTAAAGCATGCTTTCTCTTTCCCACCTCCACATGATTTTTTATATAAATTTACAGCTTTGTCATAATTCTTATTTTTATAATATATATATCCTAGCTCAAAACATGCATTTAAATCTCCCTCACCACAAGCACGGTCAAATAAATTAATTGCTTTATTAATATTTTTCTCTATACCAATGCCATGTTCGTATAAAAGCCCTAAATAAAAACATCCTTCTATATTTTTTTCACATTCTTTTTTAAAAATCTTTAATGCTTTAGAGTAATTATTAGCATTTAATGCCTTTTTTGCCTCATCAATATTTGAGGAATTAGCATATATAATAAATAATAATAAAATAAAAAGATTTTTCACAATATTTCCTTTTTTAATAAAATAAATTTTAACGAATCATACAAAATTTTCCTTTTCCATTTATGCTTTTTTCATTGAACTTTTCTTAAAACTTAAACTGATATTTATCAATATTTTCAATTTTTAATCATTATAATATCTTACTTTTATGATATCTTTATATTTACTTTTTTAATCTTAAAGTTCCCAATATATCATTATAATATTAAGAATTTACTCCAACAATCTTTCACTTAGTACAACAACTCTTGATTAGTAACTTAGAAATAATGAAAAAATATTGTATCAAATGGTATTAAAGTTCCTTGATGAAATCAGACAAAAAGTTAATGAAATAACTCAATCAAATATTAAAATAGTGGTTAGGAGTACGCTTTAGAAAATAAATATTACTATTAATTTATATTCTCTAAAATAGAAGTTTGAACTATACTTTGAAATTTTGCTAATACACTTTCAATATTTTTTATAATTTCAGTTGGATCTTTTGTTTCTCTTTTATGAGCTATTTCATTCCTCAGTTTTGTATATATTGTTTCTCTTCTTTTATTGTATTGAAAAAATTTTACATCCGGCTGTTTGCTCTTTATATATTTATCCACATATATTTGCCTTTCATCTCCTTTTGCTGTTATAGAAAGAAGTATTAAATACAAGAGAATAAATTTTGCAACAGGGTCTTTTTGTCTGATAGCTAAACTAAAAAGTTTTATATAAAAAGAACCAGATTCAGGAGACATACACAGTTGTTTTATTTCAGCAATTTTTTCCTTATTAACTTCTTCTTTTGTTTTTATGCACAACTTTAACTTATGCGTATTACGAATTTTGCAACCCCCCCTTCTTAGTTTCTATTCTATATTTAAGAAGTTTTGGATTCTCTATATTTTTTTGAGTTATAAAAATAATATTGCATATAATTTCTTCGGCTTTATTTTCTGTGATCCTTTCTATTTCTTCAATTGATCCAATTTCTTCACTCTCAAACTCTTCTTCAAAAAAATTTATAACCTTTACATGAAATTTATATTTTTGAGTTTTTGATTCATCAAACTTTTTTTTCATAATAAATATAATATCCAGTTTTTCTTCATGAGTTTTTGCATAATACTTTATTGTTCCATAACACATTTTTTTTCCCATATCAATTCTTTATATAATCTATATCAAACAGAGTCCCATACTTTTACAAATCAAATATAAATATAAAATTTTATTCAATTGCCGATTTAAAAAAATATATTACAAAAATCACGTGTAAAATTTATAAAAGCTTCCTTAGATACTATGTTTAAGTTTAATAATTGCCTTTCTCTCCAATCAACCCCTCGGAAAAATCAACTTTCTCTATCCTCTCAAATTCACTGGAGATCTTTTTGGTAGTAGTGTGGATCTCTTTTACGTCTTTGCTGACGGTATCGATATGGCGGGAGAGTTTTTCCCAGCGCTCTTTGTATCTTCTGAAGTTTACCGAGAGTTTGGAAAGCTCTTCTTGTATCTTTTTGGCCTGTTCCTGGGTTTTTACATCTCTTACTATCGCCTGAACGGTGGTAAGAAGTGCCATAAGTGTTGTGGGGCTGGCCATCCAGACACTCTTTTGCCTCGCATACTCTATAATATCCTGATGGTATGCGTTTATCTCTGCGAAGATCGCCTCTGCAGGCAGAAAGAGTATCGCCATATTGGCCGTTTTACCTTTTACTATATATTTTGAGGATATGTCATTTATATGTTTTTTGAGGTTCTGTTTGAATGAGCTCTCATGCCTTTTTCTTTCAGCCTCTTCTTTTGCCTCGATCATATTCGTATAATTTTCAAGCGGAAATTTGGAGTCTATCGCTATGAGCCCTACAGGTTCGGGCGCTTTTATGACAGCATCCGCTATCATCTTTTCGCCCTCCTCCACCAGAGGGTATTGCGTATCATATAGCTCTTTGTTTTCGCCAAATATAGACTTTAGTATCGAATTTAGCTGCACTTCACCGAATATCCCCCTGCTTTTCTTGTCGCTGAGCACATTTTGCAGTGAAACCACTTCGCCTGAGAGCTGCTCTATCTTTTTCTGCGCTTCCGAAATTTTCGCTATTCCGGTTATGATCTCTTTGAAAGTTTTATCAACATTTTCAAATCCCTCTTTGAGTCTTTCTTCCACTTTAGAGTTTATCTGATCGAGTTTGAGAGCTACGATATTTGAAAGCTCGTCGAAATTTTTTTTCAGATGGTGCGCAAGCTCTTCTTTGAAATTTTTCTGGGCATCTTTGGTCTCGGTAAAGAGTCTGGAGTTTGCCTGCATTATCTCTTTTAGGGTTTTGTCCACATCTTCAAACCCTTTTTTCAGTGACAGTGAGAGTTTTTCGTTGAGCTGTGAAAAGTCACTGTTTATCTTCTCGCTCTGCTCGAATAGTGCTTTTGAAAAGGAGTTGAAGTGTTTGCTCAGGTTTTCCGATATCTCTGCTTTGAAAAGATTTGTGGACTCTTCTATCTTTTTGAAAAGCTCTATGTTTTTTTCTATCTGAAGCTGGTTCTCTTTGGCATTTTGCAGAAGTTTTTCGTTAATGTTTTCAATCTTGTCGTGAAGAAACTCTTTTTGCTCTTCGAATCTTCTTGCACTCTTTTCACTCTGCTCATAAAGTAGTCTGGTTATCTTATCATCAAAAGAGCGTATAAGCTCTTCACTCCTTCTTCTAATCTCTTTTGTCTCTTTGTAGACAAAGGCAACTGCAGCCAAAAGCAAAAGAGCTGCAGCCACCGATATATATATTGGTTCCATCAACAGTCCGTTAGATAAATTTGAGTATCTCCTCTTCTATCTGCTCTTTTTCAATAACCGTATCGTGTACGATAGGTTTATTGAAAAGCTCTTCTATCACGAGAGGAATTCTGACACCGAGTCTTTTCGATATCTCCACCAGGGCTTCAAGGTCTTTGTACTTTTTATCGTCATTGTTAAGAGCGTTTAGTACAGTTGGCGCAAATTTTGTCCATTCAGCGGTAGAGTATACCACACACTTTAACTCTTTATTGTCTCTTTTGTCGAAAAGCTTTATACAGGTAGCTGTATGAGGGTCCATGAGATATCCGTTTTGGGCATACTCTCTAATCGTATTTTTAGCCTCTTCATCCGTTGTAAAATCGGCCTCAAAATCTTCTCTAAGTCTCTCAAGCTCTTGCGGTGTAAGTTTGTAATATCCTTCATTTGTCAAAGAGTCCATTAGCTCTTTTGTCCTCTTTGCACCGAATTTGTCAAAAAGTACTCTTTCAACATTCGAAGATTTCAAAATATCCATTGCCGGAGATGCCGTCTTTTTAAGAGTTCTACTTCTAAGATCGTATTCGCCTTTTTGTATCAGATCGGTCAAAACATTGTTTTCGTTTGAAGCTATCAGTATCTTCTTCACTGGCAGTCCCATCTTTTTTGCATAATAGGCGCCAAGGGCATTTCCGAAATTTCCACTCGGAACTATGAGATAGATTTTTTCTCCCAAAGATATCTCATTTTGTCTGATAAGCTCCAAATAGCTGTGTAGATGATAAATGATCTGAAAAATAATCCGGCCAAAATTTACGGAATTGGCTGCGGAGAGTTTTACTCCGGACTCTTGCAGTTTTCTTTTAAAATTTTCTGAGGCCAAAAGCTCTTTAAGAGCGTTTTGTGCATCGTCGAAATCTCCAATGATTCCTATAACTTTAAGGTTTTTCCCGTCTTCTGTTACCATCTGCAGTCTCTGAACGTCACTCGTTCCTCCGTCCGGATAGAGGCATGCGACTTTTATGTTCGGTCTGTTTTTGAAAGTCTCCAGAGTTGCAGGACCGGTATCGCCGCTTGTAGCTGCGAGGATAAGATACTTCTCTCCTCTTTGTTTTGCCAGATTGGAGAGAATGTAGCCGAATGGCTGAAGAGCCATATCTTTAAAAGCTCTCGTAGGTCCGTGGTAAAGCTCACTTACAAACAGACTCTCTTTTACTTTTACAACTGGTACGGGATTATCTGGGTCGTCAAATTTGTCATATAGATCAAGTGCCTCTTTTACAACATCGTCATCTATATCTATATCGAAGGTTTTAAGAATATCGAAAGCCAACTCTTTGTACGAGCTTTTCAGATGTTTCTCCAAGAAAGGGATACCGGGCTCAGGCAAAAATTCAGGCACATAAAGACCGCCGTAACTTGCACCGGGACTCAAAATAGCATCGCTGAAATTCACATATTCGGGCTTTATGCCGTCGTTTCCTCTTGTTTCGATAAATCTCATTTCAAATCCTGTAAAAATTTTTTGTGATTATATCAAAATATGTCTCTTATTCGACACTTTCGTCTATCCAATTCAGATACTCTACGCTGCCTCTGAATATCTCGAATGCGATTATTTCTGGCACTTTATAAGGATGGATCGATTTTATCTTTTTTTCCAGTTTCTCATATAGAGATTTTTTGGTCTTTATTACCAGAAGGAGTTCGCTGTCGTCCTGTACTTTTCCTTCCCAGAAATATATCGAATCCACACCGTCAATGATATTTACACAAGCCGCGAGTTTTTCAGACACAAGAGTATAGGAGATATCCTCTGCACTCTTTTTGTCCGGAACCGTACAAAAAAGTGTGATATATCCGCTCATGACTCATCCTTTCGGTCTATTTTACTATCTGTGTTCCTATACCCGCGCTGGTAAACAGTTCTAGCAGAATCGAGTGTTCAACTCTTCCGTCAATGATGTGCGCTTTCTCCACACCGCCGTTTATGGCTTCGAGACAAGCATCAACTTTAGGAACCATTCCGCCTTTTATGACACCCTCTTGTTTGAGTTTTTCCACACTTTCGGCATCGAGAGTGGAGATGAGATTTTTTTCTTTGTCCAGAACACCGGGAGTATCAGTCAGAAAAATTATCTTTTTCGCTTTTAAAGCTACGGCTATCTTGCTTGCCGCCAGATCGGCATTTATATTGTATCCGGGATGAGATAGTTCGTCGCTTGCGGCGATAGGAGCTATAACAGGAACAAACTTTTCGTCAATCAGTCTGTTTACCACTTCCGGATCTATATTTTCTATCTTTCCGGTATAACCCAGTTTTTCAAAATCTTTCGGTCGTGCAGTGATGAAGTGGGCATCTTTGCCGCTTATGCCTATCGCTTTTGCACCATGGTTGTTCAACAAAGAGACTATCTCTTTGTTTATATCTCCGCTCAGAACCATCTCCACTATCTCCATAACTTCAGGCGTCGTCACCCTCTGCCCCTCTATAAAATTTGTAGGAATTTTGAGTCTGTCGAGTATTTCGGTTATTCTCTTGCCTCCGCCGTGTACAATAACCGGCTTGATACCTACCAGATACATAAGCAGCACATCTTGAGCAAACTTCTCTTTTAGATTGGCGCTTGTCTGTGCCGAACCGCCGTATTTGATAACAATAGTCTGTTTTCTAAACTCTTTTATAAACGGCAGTGCGTCAAGAAGGGTCTGAACTGTCTGTATCTTTCTTTGCATCTCTCTCCTTTATATACTTATCAACTTTTTCCAATATTTTTTCGTCAATATCCATCTTAAGCCTCATTACCGAAAGCTTAAAGCCAAATTTTTCCAGTTTCACCTCATCTTTTTGGGTGGTCAATATAGAGTCCACACCGGTTTTCTTTACAATCTCCCCTATCTCCTCTTTTTCAAAATAGTGATGATCGGCAAAATAGAACTTTTCGATATTCTCAGGCAGATATCTATCCAGTCTCTGAGGTTTTGCAATAGCAGTTATCAAAACCATATTTTCAGTTTTGTTTTCTATATTGACAATCCGTCTGAAATCTTCTCCCTCACGTGCTACGATATGGGCATATTTTTCAAAACTTTTTGGTTCTCTGTAAGGACCTGAGGGAAGGCAGAAGCCATTTTTCGGATCTGTTTCCGGTTTCAGAAGAATATCCAGTTTTTTTATGTGGCATTTTCCGAATCCGTCATCAAGAAAAACAACCTTTATACCCTTTTCTTTTGCATATCCGATGGCATCTTCTCTTTTTTCGGAAACTATTACGCTTGCCTGCGGGAGAGACTTTGCGATGAGCATCGCCTCATCACCGCTTGTTTTCACATCCGTTTTTATTTGCCCTCTTTCGCTTACTACGACCATTCCACTGCTTTTTCGTCCATATCCGCGTAAAATTACGGCACAATCGCCATATCTCTTCGCAAGCTCTATAACAAAAGGCGTCTTGCCGCTGCCGCCTACCAAAAGATTGCCTACAGATACAACGGCTATACCATAATCTTTGGCTTTGCAAAATCTCCTTCTTATGTAGGCTCCAAGACAGTATAAAAGAGTCAAGGGCAGAAGAAAAAACGATAAAATTCTTTGAAAAAGCGAGGGGTTGTAGAAATATCCCTCAACCCACTCGGTTAAATCACTTTTTTTTACCAACTTCTCTTCTTGGCGATATCTTTTATCTGTTCGCAGACATAATAAACGTCGTCATCTGTCATTTTTGCATGAATAGGAATAGAGAGTATCTGCTGATAGTTTCTAAGAGCATTCGGAAAATCGTTGACTCTAAGATTGTATTTTTGTCTGTAATAGCTCAGAAGATGCAGAGGAATATAATGCAAGCCAACATATATGCCTCTTTTTACAAGCTCTCTTGCAAACCCGTCTCTGTTTTTGTCTATCTTGATAATATAAAGCTGGTAGTTGTGTTCTCTTTTTACGATAGGCAATGATACATGAGGCACATCTTTCAGCTCTTCATTGTATATATTTGCTATCTCTATTCTTCTTTTAATAAGTTTATCCACTTTGCCAAGCTGTGCAATACAGTATGCCGCATCGAGTTCACTCATGTCATATTTGAGTCCTATATCGATTACATCGTATATATATCCCAGATTTCCCTGTCTGTCCCACTTATCGGTTACTATTGCATGGGTTCTGAGAAGTTCGGCTCTTTGGTTTAACTCTTCATTGTCGGTTACAAGCATACCGCCGTTCGAGATGGAGCTTCTCATATGGGGATTGAAACTGAATGCCGTCATATCTGCACCGGTCGAGCCTATCTTTTTGCCCTCATATGTGGCGCCCATGGCTTCACTGGCATCTTCGATAATAAGAATATTGTATTTTTCCGCTATATCGTACAACCTGTCAAGATCAACCGGCTGCCCACCTACATGATTTATGATCGCACCTTTGAGTTTTTTTGACTTGTTCTTTGCAAGTATATCTTCAAGTGCATCAAGATCTATGTTATAGTCATCAGGATCGATATCCGCAAATATCGGCTCTGCGTCAAAATGCCTCACAACTTCCGGAACAGAGGGAAATGCGTTTACAGAGCAGATGATCTTGTCTCCCCTTTTGAGATCTATAGCCGTCATAGCAAGATGGAGTGCGCCTGTTCCACTTGATGTGGTCAAAGCATATTCACATCCTATATATTTGGCAAAATCTCTTTCAAGTTTGTCTACTTTTGATTCTTCACAAAGCGCTAGAACCTCTTTTATCTCTTTTAATTCCGTATCATTTATACTCGGAACATAAAAAGGAATTTTTTTACTCATAATTTTCTCCTGTACTTATATAAAAATCAGTATCATTAGCTATTATTATAATAAAAAAATACTTAAGCAGTTCTTTTAAATGTAACTGATTTTCTTAATTTGGGCGATATTGAAGTTTGGTTTTTGGCAAATTTGAGTACAATTTTATAAACTTTTTTATTGGAGGGAAGATGCAGATAAAAAGCAGACCTTTCGGCGACTATATGACCAACTGCTATATAGTTGAAATCGAAGAAAAAGAGTTGATAGTAGACCCTGGCATCGGTGCAGCCGAATGGGTATTGGACAATGTGAAAAATCCTGTTGCCATTCTGAACACACATGGACATTTCGACCATGTCTGGAGCAACGCAGAGCTCAAAGAGAAACTGGCAATCCCCATCATCATCCATAAAGAGGACGCTTTTTTTCTTGAAACAGACCAGTACAACATGGGAATGCCAAAAAGTAGAGCCGACATACTGGTAGAAGGTGACAAAGAGATCGTTGCAGGAGGAATACTTTTCAAATTCATTCACTTTCCAGGACATACTCCTGGATGCTGCGTTATAGAGATAGATAACGCATGGTTCAGCGGCGATTTTATATTCAAAGGTTCGATCGGCAGAGTTGATTTTCCGTATTCCGATCCCGAGGCTATGAAAAGGAGTCTGGAGAAGTTTAAAAAAATCCCTTTCGACAAACCGGTTTATCCCGGACACGGCGAACCTACTACTATAAAAAATGAACAAAAGTACGTAGATTACTGGCTGAGGGCTATATAGCCCTCTTTTTTACTCTCCATTAATTCCAACAAAATCGTTTGCAACCCTCAAATTAAATATTACTTTTTTATATATTTTATTTAACAAAGATATCAATAAATCTTATATAAATATTTAAAGTTAGATATTAATTTTTTTGATATAAAATGATTGAAGCCGTTCATTTTGTAAATAAAAGGAGTCTAAAATGAAAAGATTGATGACAGGAATACTTACTTTCGGTTTCATTGCCTCTGCACCTCTTTTTGCAGAAATGAAACCAAAAGAGGCTTTCGAGTATATGAAAGAGATATTAAAAGGAGAGTGGAAATTATCTCCTAAAGAGAAGCAGATCGGTACTACAGGCGCCCATGAACATCCTGCGGTCAAGAGACTTTTAGGAACAGACAAAACGGGAGTTGCATATAAGATTATCGCCAGAGACTCCGTTTTGCAAGAGGATCTTTTGCCAAATACAATGAAACAGATGGTTACTATGTATCATTGTGACGATTTCAAGGAGTGTAACGAACTTTTGGCCACTCATTACTGTGCCAAAAGAAATCAACCAAGTTTCATTTTCAATACGAAAGAGAGCAGCAAAAAAAGGCTTGTTTTTGAATGCGACACGGAAAGAAGCGAAGTGTGTGACTCTGACGAAGCGCATGTACATAGAATAATTTTGGAACTCTCAGATAACAACAACCACCTAAAATCTTCATATATAGTCTGGAAAGATTCAGAGCGCGCAACACAGCACTCTATCTACCATTTTGACAGAAAATAGCAATCATGCCCAGGGCGTTATCGCCCTTTGGGCCAAAAATAAGGCTCTGTCAAAAATATTTTTTCAGACTTTATTTATCCAAGTACGTGTTTATCAAGTACGTAAGTTTTAAAAATCCCCTTGAATACCTCTTTATCCCCTACTCTTCCGACAACTTCAACTTTTGATTTTTTCCCATCATTTTCTATTACGTTTGCCTCAAACATCACTTCATCGCCCACTTTAACGGGAGCGGTAAATTTTACTTCTGCTCCCGTAAGTACCACATATGGATGATTGACAGCTGCCATTGCGGCAAAATCCGCAGCGCTGAAGGTAAAACCGCCATGTACCAGACCCTCTTCGTCTGCAGCCATTTCCGGAACTGTTTTAAGCAGAATTTTCGCATATCCCTCTTTAAGTTCAACTACTTTTCCGCTAAATCTTGAGTCTATCTTTTTATGTGTATTCAATTTCATTTTATATCCCGAAAATTTCTTTGTATTTATCTTCATCAAACCCAATGACAACATCTCCATTGTCCAATTCTACAACGGGCCTCTTTATCAGAAGATTCTCTTTGCAGAGCCACTCTCTCATGCCATTTTCATCAAGATTGAGCTCTTTTAGTTTAAGGGTTCTGTATTTTGTTCCTCTTTTGTTCATAAGAGTCTCAATATCGGCTTTTTTCAGCCATTCATCAACTTTTTCGCATCCTATCGGCTCTTTTTTAAGGTCATGAAACTCATACCTTATATCGTTCTCCTCAAAAAACTTCAGTGCCTTTTTTACACTTCCGCACGTTTTGATACCGTAAACTTTCATACTCCCTCCCAATTGAATATTTAGAGCGAAATTTTAACATAAACTCTCTTCGGAGCGGGATATCCTTCCACGGTTTTGGTCGGATCATTCGGGTCCAAAAAGTCACTCAGACTCTCTCCTGTTATCCACTCCGTCTTTCTCTGCTCTTCGAAAGTTGTCGGTTTCTTTTCAAGTACTTCAAACTTTTCAAATCCCGCTTTTACACACCAGTTTTTAAGTGCCGGTATAGTAGGAACAAAATGCACATTCGGTATCTTTGAGTATGTTTTGGCAGGACAGAGAGCTACAGGCTCATCTCCATCTATATAGAATGTATCCAGAAAAACCTCACCGTTTTTGTTAAGTCCTTTTTTTAAGCCTTTTAACATATTTACAGGGTCACTTCTGTGATAGATAACCCCCAGACAAAATATTACATCAAACTTTTTTCCGTAATACGGCAGATGCTCCACTCCCAAAAGTTCGTAAACTATATCACTCTTTATATATCTATTTATCAGATCAAACTGCGTTTTAAAGAGAGGCGAAGGGTCAAATCCCACAATCTCAGCCGGTTTTTCAGCAAGCATTCTGAACATATAGTATCCGTTGTTGCAGCCTATATCGGCAACTCTTTTATCTTTTAACCTGAAATGGGGTTTGAGTAGATTATACTTTATAAAGCTTCTCCATTCACTGTCTATAAATGTTCCGAACAGCTCAAAAGGTCCCTTTCTCCATGGTCTCATAGCCCAGGCCGCTTCTTTTACAGCTTCTCTTTGCTTTTCTGTTACATCAGCATCTATTTTGATTACATCGTCTATCTCAACTTTCACGTCTTTTATATCCGGCAGAGCATCCAGCATCTCTCTGAGAGGCGCAATATTTTTCCACTTCAGCCAGTTTTCTCTCTCTCTTTTTATCTTTTCTATATCCAAAACACACCTCAAAATTTAGAGGTTGAACCTCTAAATTATTTTCCTTCGTTTTTTGGTATAAATTTTCCGCACCCTTTTTCTTCGTTGCCTCCGAAGCTTTTTACCTCTCTGGCTGTTTTGTTTTTATAAATCTCCTGTCTTTTACACTCATCTTTTTTTATACATATTTCGTTTTTGCATCCTACATCTTCGGGGACTCTTGCCATAACAACTCCTTCTTAAATCTATATTCGAATTATAGCACTTTAAGCACATTTTTCTATATAAAAGGATATTATAAGCCCTTTTAAACCAAAAAGGAGCGAATATGCCTAAAGACAGCAACGGTAATATTCTAAATGAAGGCGATACTGTTCAGGTTATAAAAGATCTAAAGATAAAAGGAACCTCCGGAACTCTCAAAAGAGGCACGAAGATAAAAAACATCAGACTTACCTCAAAAGCCAATGAAGTAGAGTGCCGTATCGGGAAAAGCACCATTGTTTTAAAGACTCAGTTTTTGAAAAAGATTTAACATAGTCGTATAGTTAATCAAAGTTTATAATTATTATAATTTTTTGTTTGATTTATTTTAAATAATCTGGTATCATTTTTCAATCAAACAGAAAGGAAATGTAATGAAAAAATTTGCAATTGCTCTTTTGGGAGTTGGGATTTCCGGTTTTTTGTTTGCGAGTGACGCATATTTTCAGGTAGATATAGGTGGAGAACTCAAACCTGCATATCATGATCAATCTCTTTGTGAGAAAAATATCGATTCAGGCGATAGTTGTGCAAAATTCAATGCTTGCGGACATGAAGTATATGTGAGCAAAAAAGAGACCTTTAAAAAAATGGCGGAAAGGCTAAACTCAAAAAAAGAGATAATAGTCAAATACAAAGACAAAAAGGGAAATTACACACCATTTTGTAAATTGGCTCCTTAAGCATTAGCGGGCATTTGCCCGCGTTCATTATCAAAAAAAACAATTGTAAACCTATTTTTCCCCTCTTGATAATCATACTTCAAAACAAATTTATGCTTTTTGAGCACTTTATATACAATATTTAGTCCCAAACCAAACCCCTCTTCTCTTTTTTCTTCACGAACAAAAGGCTGAATATAATAACTCAAACTTTTATCAAGCCTTTTCCCATCATTTAAAACGCTAACTTTTCCACAATCTGCCTCAATAACAATCGGCTTTTTTTCAGAATATTTCAAAGCGTTGTCTATCAGATTTTTTAATGCAATGGATAGATAGTGCAAATCTCCCTCAACATCAAAATCTTCTAAAACTTTTACAGTTATATCTTCTTCATTTTCTATATTTGTCTTTGATAGTGCTTCGAGTATAAGTGTGCTTATTTTAAACTTTTCTTTTTTTAGACTATCTTTATCTTCCATCATCTGTATATACAAAATTTCGGCTGTCAATGACTCCAGCTCTTCAAAAGCTCTTTTTATTATCTCTTTTCCTTTACTGTCATCTATCATCTCAAGAGCAAATTTTCCTTTTGCTATAGGAGTTCGCAGCTCATGTCCCACATCTCTTATCAACTCTTCTTTGGAGTTTAGTACCTTTTGTAACTTTGAAGCCATTTCATTGAAGCTTTTTGCCATATCTCCTATCTCATCTGTACTTTTTACATCTACTCTCGCATTAAAATCGCCTTTTGAAATCTCTCTCATTTTTGATGATATATCATTTATAGGAGACAAAATTTTTATAATTATTGTATATATAAATACTAAAACAGCAATATCCAAAAATATAAGAGTATTTGTTATAAGCCTCTCTTTTTGTATCTCTTCTTGGGCCGTATCATAAAGCAATAAATTAACATCTAAGTATCTTATAAAAAGATAAAATCTGTTTGATCTTTTTAATATTTTTATTTCACCGAAAGTATGGGGTTTTTTAAAGACTGTTTCATAATCTGTCATACTTTTTTTATCTATAATTCTCAACCCTAGTTCATTTAATCTTTTTTCAAGTCTGTTTCTTTTACCTTTGGCAATTAGTGAGATTATCTCTTTTGCCTCTGACATATATCTGTTTATTTGAATAGTCTCATTTTTTCTTTCTGTTGTCATTTCCGCCCAGAAGGCAATTGACACCATAACTAACAGACTGAAAATAAAAAGAAGAGTAATTTTTTTTCTAATAGACATTCGATTTATCCAATAAATTTATATCCTATTCCCCATACCGATTTTATATATTTCGGTTTTTTGGGATCATCTCCTATTTTGTGCCTGATATTACTAATATGCATATCGACTGTTCTGCTTTTGGTATCGTATGGAAGAGACGTAGCATTTATTATCTGTTCTCTAGAGACCACTTTATTTCTGTTTTTCAATAGATAAGAAAAGATTTGAAACTCCACTTTTGTCAACTCGATAGGATAATTATCCATATAAAGCTCTTTTCCGGACTCATCAATTTCAAAATCGGAAATTTTCACTCTTCCGCTTTTTTGAACTCTTCTTAATACCGCTTCTATTCTGAGTACCAGTTCTCTCGGTTCATAAGGTTTTGCAAGATAATCATCTGCACCAAGTTCGAATCCATGTATCTTGTTTCCTATATCTCCTCTTGCTGAGGAGATAATAACCGGAATATCGGAAAACTCTTTGATCTTTTTACATACATCAAATCCATCCATCTTTGGAAGCATTAGATCCAGAATAACTATATCATACGAGTGTTTCGAAAAATTTTCAAGCGCAGCTTTAGGATCGGAAAAAGATACAGTTTCATAACCGTAACCGCTTAGATAATCAGTTATTAACTCTTTCATCTGTTTATCATCCTCAATCAAAAGCACTCTTCTACTCAACTTCCCACTCCTCCATATACTCTATAAAACGCTCTCTTTGTTCAGGTGTCAAAATCTTATGAATTTTTTCAAACATTTCAGCCTCTATTTTAACTGCTCTTTTTTTAAGCTTTAAAAGCTCATTTTCGAACTTTTCTCTATCAAACTTTTTTTGTAAAAAAATTTTTTTGAGTCTTTTCTCCGTTTTTTCTTCACTTTCATGCAGTTTTTCAAGACTTTCTGCATTTTTTGATAACACTTCTCTTATAGCCTCTCTCTGTTTTTCATTTAAATTCAAAAAACCCAAATCTCTGGGCATATGTGTCTCATAATATTTATACTCATTATCGTGATCTGCAACAGATACGACCAGCGAGATAAATATAATAAGTAAAAATTTCATATCAAGCCTTTGGAATTTCTATATTATGATCTTCGATAAAACCTCTTTCAATATTTTTATGACAAGCCTTACAATTTGAAGATTTTTTTACACTTTTTGACCTGAATATACGTTCCGGAATATTTTTATGTTTCTCTTTCCAGTAAGATGTCTCGGTAATAGATATTATATCCTTTTTGCCCGTTAATGACTCCTTTATATAAAATGCAGCCTCTTTTGTTGATACATCTGCAGAATTTTCTACTAAAAAAGACTCTATTTTCTCTTTATCCTCTCTATCCAAAGAGGCATCATCGCCGAAATGGTCTTCCAGACCGGCCATTACTTTTTTCCATGAATTAGAAGGAAGTAAAAATGGTGGATACAGAGTGTGACACGAAGCACACTCTTCCACAAAAAGAGAGTTTTCTTTTTCAAAATCTATCACTGAAAAACGACTTTTGGTAAAGATCGAGTCTGACCAAAAAATATAAATCGGAAATATTAAAGAAAAAGTTAAAAAAACTGCAGCAAAAAGCTTCTGAAAAGCGTTCAGTTTAGAATCTTCGGCCCTTATATTTTTATATCCGTTTATCATAGAGCTTACCGTCCCGGTCTCTTTATGTAAAACCCAGTCAACAAAGAGACCTACAAGATGCATAGATATCAATATAAAAAGTATATTTACAAAAAATTCATGTATTTCCTCAAACAGATCCATCTCTTTGAAAAAAGAGTTATTAAGAAAAGCAAAGATCCCTCGTCCCTCCTGCACCCCGTATGCCAATATCCCGCTTGTCACAGATAAAAAAGCCGTTATCAATATTGCTGCCATTACAAAAGAGGCTGCGGGATTATGTCCCGCAAAAGTATTTTTAGAATGTACTGTTGCTTTTATAAACTCAACTAAATCATTCAAGCCAAGAGGCCAGTCGGAAAACCTGGAGTATTTTGGGCCTATAAATCCCCAAATAAATCGAAAAAACAAAAGTATACCCACACCATAACCAAAAGCTACATGAATCTTCAATAGATTCTCAATCTCCGAAGAGAAAAAAGAGAATACAATATATGAAGCAAGCATCCAATGGAAAAGCCTTGTCGGTAATGTCCAGATATACGCTCTCAAATCATCTCCTTAAAATAAAAAAATCAGTCGTCCCATTTTCCGTAATTTGGAATAAAAATATCTCTTTCAGAATAGATGCCATCCTGTGCCCTTTTATGGCATGCACCACAGTTTGCTATACTTTTTACCTCTTTTTGTGTTACGAGTTCTGCCGGTATTTTTCTATGCTCTTTTTTAAAATAGTATGTTTCGCTGATTCTTAGAGGAGTCTCATATCCAGCGATACTTTTTGCAATCTCCTTAAACTCACCTCTAACCCTTTTAGAATCTGCAGCATTTTTCATTAGATACTCATAAACTTTTTTATACTCTTCTCCTTCCAAAGAAGCGTCCGTTCCAAAGTGATCTTCAAGAGTTTGCATCATCTTTTCCCAGGATCTTTTTAACAAAAATTCCGGTTGATACGCCATATGACACGAACCGCACTCTTCTTTATAAAGTCTGTATTCCTGACTGGTTTTAGTTACATTTTCATACTTTTTTATTCTCTTTGATTCTTTATAATCATCTTCATCATTTTCATCATCTTCATGCTCGTTGTCTTCTGCATACCTTGATTTCAGTCTGTATTCATGTTTTTGTTCATATATAGAACGCTCTTTTTTTATCCTGTCTCTTTTATATTCATCATCATCCGCTATGATTGAAACACCACTGCCCAAAAACACCCCTGCAACTATTACAAATATCAGATACTTTTTCATCTTCTCCTCCTTTTTTTATTTTGATAGTATAAACATAAGCACATCGCCCTTTTCCTGCGCCGTTCCCTCTCTTTTGTAAACATCTTTAAAATTTCTTTTAAGCCACTTTTTCACCTTTTTAACACTGCTAAGTCGCTTTGGATTAACCTTTGGAGAAAGAGGCTCTAAATTTTTCCCTGTAAATATATTTTCACCCGGCTTTGTTAAATCATCCGTATGACAACTGGCACATGAAATCTCTTTACCTCTTTTTCCAATATGTTTTGAAAAGAAAATCTTTTCACCTCTTTTTGCATCGAAACCTTTAAAATTGTGATTCTCCTTTTTTGCTATCTCTTCAAGCATTTGCATATAACTCTCAATCGGCGAAGCTACGGCAAATGAAAATAGAGTGACAAAAAGAGTCGCAACTTTCTTCATCTTTTCCTCCTTATATTTCAGTTCTAAACTTTCTGTCGCTAAATAAAATTATCTCTGAAAAAAATCAAAAATTTATAGATAGTTTCTTGACAATTTCTTTACACTCTAAAACTAGAAAGCTCTATAAAAGTCTCATAAAAACCTATATATTTCTATAAACTGTTCCCTGATCTAAAGTATTTTCAAAATCGTTTTTTGATATGATAAAAAAGCTACTGCAACGAAAAGATATTATGAAAGCATGGAAAAATTGAGCAAAAAAATTTTGACCGTTTTGTCATATAAATATATTTTCTAAAATCAAAAAACCGTTATATTTAAGGATATATCTTGATCTACATTGTAACTGCTCTTTATGCCGAAGCAGTACCCGTCATTGAGAAGTTTTCCCTAAAACCTGTTCAAAAAAAGCCCTTTGCACTCTTTGCAACTGAAAATATAGCTCTTGTAGTATCAGGTATAGGCAAGATATCTGCCGCAGCGGCTGTAGCACATATATTGACCATTTATCCTTCAGAAAAAGGCAAAATTTTCAACATAGGTATCGCCGCAGGCAGAGAATCTTTCGATATAGGTGAAATAGTTTGTATTGAAAAATCGGTAGATAGCTGTTCAAATAAGGTTTTTCATTTAAAGCCAACACCAAAAATAAAAAAAGCATCATGCATAACTGTTTCTACTGAAATGAAAAAGACAATAAAATATGATCTGGCGGATATGGAAGCAAGTGCGATTGTTGAAGTTGCCAAAAAATTTAGAATCCAACCTGTTTTATTAAAAGTCATTTCCGACCATTTTGAACCAGAAAAAATAAAGAAAGAGAGCGTTTCTGATTTGATATTAAAAAATATGAATATTATTGAAAAGCTTTTAAAGGAATACTTATGAAAACAGCTTTGGTAACGGGAGCAACTTCCGGTATTGGCGAAGCGATTGCTTTGAAACTGCTTGATATGAATTATAAAGTATATGGTGTTGCAAGAGATTTCGAAAAATTAACAATAGAAGATGAAAATTTTATAAAAGTAGAACTCGATCTATCCTGCACAAAAACAGTGAATTCTGTCATATCGGATCTAAACAAACACACCCTTTTCGACGTGCTTGTAAACAGCGCAGGGTTCGGACTGTTCGGGCCTTATGAAGATATATCTGTTGAAAGTCTTGAGCAGCTTATAGATACAAATCTCAAAGCCCCTTTGATCATTACAAAACTTCTTTTAAAAAATCTAAAAAAAACAAAAGGCTTCATTATCAATATATCATCCATAGAAGCAATTAAAAACAGCCGTTTTTCCGCTGCTTATTCTGCAACTAAAGCGGGACTCAGACACTTTAGCCTTTCTCTGTTTGAAGAGGTCAGAAAAAGCGGCGTAAAAGTTGTCAGCATAAATCCGGATATGACAAAAACTCCCTTTTACGACGAACTTCGGTTTTCAACATCAAAAGATCCCCTAAGCTATATTACTCCAAAATGTATAAGTGACACGGTAGAGTATATATTAACGGCAAGAGAAGGTACAGTTATTACCGATATAACACTCCGTCCTCAGATTGTAAAAATTGAAAAAAAGTCTTCTAAAGAAAATTTTTGTTAGAATTGCGGTTTTAAACTCGGCAAAGGGCATTAAATGACACTGCAAAAAGGTGCAACGGTAATAGCAAGTATAGTTGCGGGAATACTTGTAATTATAAAACTTGTTATCGGTATTATGAGCGGTTCAGTCGCCGTCTTGGCATCGGCAATTGATTCAATTTTGGATATTTTTGTATCTATGTTCAACTATTTTGCACTTCACAATGCTGAAAAACCGCCAAGTGAAAAGTTCAATTACGGCCTTGGAAAGATAGAGGCCCTCGCCGCAGTAATAGAGGGAACAATCATAACCATGTCAGGCCTCTTTATCTTTTATGAAGCGGTAAAAAATATCATCGAACAAAAAGAGTTGTCATATCTTGGAAGCTCTATTGCGGTAATGGTCATATCGATAATACTCACGGGTGGTCTTGTGGCATATCTCACATATGTTTATAAGAAGACTGGAAATATGGTTGTAAAATCCGATGCTCTGCACTATAAGACAGACCTTTTGAGTAACTCCGCTGTTTTACTTTCACTTGCAATAGTATATTTTACAGATTTTCATATTATTGATGCAATATTCGGTATTCTTATCGCTATATACATAATCTATTCGGCATTTGGTCTCATAAAAGAAGGAGTTCTAATGCTTATGGATATATCTTTGGAAGAAGAGGTTGTAGAGAAAATCAGAAAAATCATAGAAGAGGAACCTGAAATTACAGACTATCACTATTTAAAAACCAGAAAATCAGGACCTTTCAATTTTGTAGACGTTCATCTTGTTTTTACTCCTGAAATTCCTTTGCTTGCTGCTCACAAAGTTTCTGACAAAATAGAAGAGGAGATAAAAAAGATAGATCCGAATGCAAAATGGCACATAACAATCCATCTTGATCCGTATGATGATTCGATTATGCATGCAGATGAGCAGAATCATTGATAAAAAAGTGGATTAAATTTAGTCGCTAGTCTAAAAAAGACTAACGACTGGATTATCTGGCAAAATCTACCGCCCTACTCTCTCTTATAACGTTAACTTTTACTTCTCCTGGATATTGAACATTTCCTTCAATATCTTTGGCTATCTCTTTTGCAAGAAGCACGGCCTCGTCATCATTGATAAGACTAGCGTTTACTATTACCCTGACTTCCCGTCCGGCGTTTATAGCATATGCCTGTTTTACACCGGGTTTATTCATAGCTATCTCTTCGACTTCCTGGACACGTTTTAGGAAGCTTTCAAGAACTTCTCTTCTTGCACCGGGTCTGGCTGCTGAAAGAGTATCAGCCGCACAAACAGCCGCAGCTTCTACACTTTTAGGCTCTTCATGTCCGTGGTGTGCATAGATAGCATTTATTACAACAGGGTCTTCTTTATATCTTTTGCATATCTCTCCGCCAAGATCAACATGGCTGCCTGCATACTCATGCGTCAAAGCTTTTCCTATATCGTGAAGTAGACCTGCTCTTTTGGCAAGAGTTTCATCTCCTCCCATTTCGGCTGCCATTATACCCGCCAAATATGCAACTTCAAGCGAATGACCAAGCGCATTTTGTCCGTAACTTGCTCTGAACTTGAGTCTTCCTATCAACTTTACAAGTTCCGGATGCACATGCCCTATGCCAAGGTCTATGACTATATTTTCACCCTCTTCGATAAGCTGCTCTTCAAACTCTTCTTTTACCTTTTCGTAAATCTCTTCTATACGGGCAGGCTGAATTCTGCCGTCTTCTACAAGAAGCTGTATTGTTTTTGTGGCAATTGCCCTTCTGTAGAGATTGAAGCTGCTCAATATTATTGCATTCGGCGTATCGTCAATGATTATATCAACGCCTAAAAGCATTTCGAGAGTTTTGATGTTTCTACCCTCTTTCCCGATAATTCTTCCTTTAAGCTCGTCACTTGGAAGATTTACAACATTGATAAGCCTTTCGGCAGCAAACTCGCCGGCATATCTCGTTGTAGCCTGTGCAAGAATATAGTTGGCTCTTCTTTTTGCTTCACTTTTTGCTTCATTCTCATATTTTCTGACTATATGAGCTATATCCGCTCTAGCCTCTTCTTCCGCCTTTTGAAGAACCAGCTCTTTTGCCTCTTCAATAGTTAATCCTGCATGCTCTTCGAGAATTTTGATTGTTTCTTGAAGCTTTTGTAAATATTCCTGTTTAAGGTTCTCGACTTCCTGTTTGAGTTTTTCCGCCTCTTCTCTTTCTGATTTGATATCCTGTCTCTCAAGAGTTATGTGTTTAAGCTCGTCTTTGAACATCTGTTTCAAAGACTCCTCTTTTTTCATAAGTTCGGCAAAACGTTTATCATACTCCTCTTTTATCTGAGAAAGTTTGTCTTCGTACTCTTTTTTTGCCTGTAGTTCAGCTTCTTTTACTTTGATCTGGGCATTTTGAAGAATAATTTCAGCTTCGTGTTCTATCGCCTTTGCTTTTGCTTTTGCCTGTTCGACATAAAGTTCATATTTGCTTCTTTCCGCTCTTTTTGCTATCAAAAAGCCTGCTGCACCGCCAATAATGGCTGCAGAGCTTCCCACCAGTATTTCTAACCACATTACGGTCCCCTATCTTTTTTATTTCAAACGGGGTAATTAAAAAATCTCCTTTTACATCGTAAATATCTGTGATTTTTTCATCTATAAAACATTTTTTTATCTGGACAAATATAACGACAGGTCTGTAATTTAGTTTTGCAAAAAACCTGTCATACATTCCTTTGCCAAATCCCAGCCTTCTAAAATCCCTGTCTACCCCGATGACAGGAACAACGGCCAAATCTATTTTTGCCAACCCGAAAAATGAGTTGGACGGCTCTTTTATACCAAATCTTTTCTTATGAAGAGGCAATCGATATTTTACCATTTTAAAACTTTTTCCTTCCATAAACGGAACGAAAATAGTTTTTTTGCCTCGATATCTTTTAAATATCTCTGTAATATCCGGCTCAAAACTCAAAGGAGTATAAAGAAGCAGCGATTGCGGATTTATTTTATCTATAATACTTGAAAGTCTTTTATTCAACTCTTTATCAAGTTTACGTTTTTTCACTCCTCTGTTTTTTTTTAGTTTTTCTATACATTTTTGCCTGTAAATCTCTTTTTTTGATTTTTGATTCATTTTTTAAGCCTTGTTTATTTATAATAATAGTTTAATTTACGTTGGATATTTTCATTGAGTAAATGCTGTTTTACTCTATTTTATCAAAATACATCTCAAAGGAAGAAAATGAAATTTGTAAATTTATTGGCAGCAGTGGCTCTTGTAGCTTTTATAAGCGGGTGCGAAAAGAAGGAAGACGAAAGCAAACTAGTCGCAACTCCAAAAACAGAATCAACAACTCAACAGACACAGACCCGAAAAAGTGTCGAAATGAAGTTTGTACTCAAAGATATAAACGGAAAGAGTATCGAACTTAAAGCCGGAGATAACGGCATCGAATCGGATCAGCTCAAAGACAAAATAATTTTTCTTGACTTTTTTGCCACTTGGTGTCCCCCATGCAAAGCCTCCATACCCCATCTGGTAAACCTTCAGAACAAATACAAAGATAAGCTGGTGATTATAGGGGTCCTTCTTGAAGAAAACAAAAATCCGGAAGAGTTGAAAAGTTTTATTGAACAGTACAAAATCAACTATTTTGTCTCCAACGACTCAAATACAAACCATGCCCTTGCACAGCTTGTATATGCTGCAGTACAGGCCCCGAAAAATATGCCTATTCCTCTTATGGCTCTTTTCAAAGACGGCAAATATATAACACACTATCTGGGAGCTGTTCCCGAAGAGATGATAGAGAGCGATATCAAAAAGGCTTTGGGAGAATAGATGATAGGATTTATCAAAAAGGGGCTGAAAAAAACACTTGAAACCATAAAATCGGTAGCTCCTCAGAAAAAAGAGAAAATCGACAAAGAGACTCTTGAAGAGATACTCATAGAAGCGGATATGGAGTATGATCTGATAGAGAAGATTCTCGATTCTCTGCCAAAAGAGATAAAAAGAGAACAACTTGAAACTGCACTTCTATCACTCTTCAAAGAGGTTCCCGAAACTAAAATAGATGCAAAACCCTTTGTGGAGCTGATCCTCGGTGTAAACGGTGCCGGAAAAACAACTACTATAGCGAAGCTTGCCTATAGATATAAAAAGGAAGGGAAAAGTGTAATCTTGGGTGCTGCGGATACATTCAGAGCAGCTGCAATAGAACAGCTTGTAAGATGGGCAGAAAAATTGGATATTCCCATTGTTTATACAAAACAGGGACACGATCCTTCCGCAGTGGCATTCGATACAATCGAGGCTGCAAAAGCCAGAGGTATAGACAGAGTACTTATAGATACTGCAGGAAGACTTCATACCCAGACAAACCTTGCAAATGAACTTAAAAAGATAGTCAGAGTATGCTCAAAAGCGATGCCGGAAGCTCCTCACAGAAAAATATTGATTCTTGACGGAACACAGGGAAACTCGGCAATAAACCAGGCAAAAGCCTTCAACGAGATGGTAGGTATCGACGGTATCATCATAACAAAACTTGACGGCACAGCCAAAGGAGGCGCACTTTTTAGCATATCCTACGAACTTGGTCTTCCTATACTTTTTGTCGGTGTGGGAGAAAAAAAAGAGGATTTGATAGAGTTCAGTCCCAAAGAGTTTGTCAAGACTATCCTTGATGAAATCTACACTCCAGAAGAAAAAGAAGCAAGCTGATATATGGCAAAGAAAAAAAGCGTTTTCGAATGTCAGGCCTGCGGCTACAAAAGCTCAAAATGGATGGGCAAGTGCGTAAATTGCGGTGCTTGGGACTCTTTCGAAGAACTCAGTGACGAGCAGATAAAGATAAGCAGGCAGATAGATTCGTCAGGCAAAAAAACAAAAGCCAGTCCTATAACCCAGATAAAAGAGGATCTTGTCAGTAGATTTCCCTCCGGTGACAGAGAACTAGATCTTGTTCTGGGTGGGGGTATAGTCCCCGGGAGTCTTGTTCTTATAGGAGGAAGCCCTGGGGTAGGCAAATCGACTCTTCTTCTTAAAATGTGTGCAAATATTGCAAAAAGCGGGAAAAAAGTGCTCTATGTAAGCGCAGAAGAGTCCGAAGGGCAGATAAAAATCCGAGCCAACAGAATAGACGCAAATCATCCCAATCTCTATCTTCTTCCTGAAATCAAACTTGAAGATATACTTAGTGAACTTTCAAATCAAAAGTATGAGCTTTTAGTCATCGACTCTATTCAAACAATATTTTCCGAAGAGGTTGCCTCCGCTCCCGGGACTGTCTCACAGGTAAGAACTGTAACCTTTGATCTGATGAGGATAGCAAAGGCAACAAAAATAGCTGTTTTTATTATAGGACATATCACAAAAGAGGGTTCTATTGCAGGTCCCAGGGTACTCGAACATATGGTAGATACGGTTCTTTATTTTGAAGGAGAGAGTTCAAAAGATCTGAGAATCCTCAGAGGTTTTAAAAATCGTTTCGGCTCGATCAGCGAAGTGGGTATTTTTGAAATGACAAAAGAGGGTCTTGTAAGTGCAAAAGATATATCTTCGAAGTTTTTTTCAAAAAACAGACTTCAGGCAGGTTCAGCTATAACAGTAGTTATGGAGGGGAGCCGACCTCTGCTTCTTGAAGTTCAGGCACTTGTGAGTGAAAGTAGCTACGGAAATCCAAAACGAAGCGCAACCGGATTTGATACGAACCGCCTGACAATGCTGCTGGCACTTCTTGAAAAGAAACTGGATCTGCCTTTTAACCAATATGACGTCTTTATAAATATAGCCGGCGGCATAAAAATAACAGAAACCGCAGCTGACCTTGCAGTCATAGCAGCGATTTTGAGCAGTTTTAGAAACAGACCGCTGGGAAGCGAGACTATATTTTTGGGAGAAGTTGGACTAACCGGTGACATCAGGGATATTCATATGCTCGACAATCGCCTCAAAGAAGCTGCAATGCAGGGATTTAAAAAAGCAATAGTTCCATCCAAACCGCTTGAATCGGCAGGAATAAAATGTTATAAGGTAGAAGAAGTATCAAAAATCATCGATTGGATGTGAGACGCCAATTCACCGAATAGGAAAAAAAATCAAAAAAATTAGTAAATGAAAATAAAAAGGAGTCCATATGCCCAAAGATTGCAAAGCTCATATCCAAATGGAAGAGAGATACTCAAGGCTTGAGCTAGATTACGAAAATATAGATGAGAAAAAAGCAATATGCAATATTGTCAATGACCTGATTCCAAAACATAAAGTTTCTCCGCAGATAACAGTATGTCCCAGGGATATGGAGCATGGAGAATATATCATAGAGTTTCACGACGACTATGATAAAAAAGCAGGCAGTTTTTTCGAAGATCTGCTCAAAAAACTTGGAATTGAGAAGTGTGATTGAACTTTTTGAAAAAATTTAAAAAAAGTGTACTGTTTTAGTTTGCTGCTTCTTTCTACCAATCAAGATACAAGAAAACTGCAGAGAGGAAATAGTTGGCAGCAAATATAGTCATAGCTGAAAACACAACCGCTCTTGTAGTGGAAAGTCCCACCCCTCTGGCTCCTCCTCTCGTAAAATATCCGATATAAGAGCCTATTGTACTGATGAGATATCCGAAAACGAAAGCCTTGATGATACCTGTACCTATATCGCTGAAATCCAGATACATAGTAACAGTATTTTTATACGCCGTAGGGTTTACGCCCAAAGCGTATGTGGCTATTATGTATGCACTTAGATTTGCCACAAAAACAAAGACGATAACAAGTATCGGTAAAGAGATTGTTGTCGCAATAATACGTGGAATCAAAAGAAATTTTTTCGAATCGATTGCAAGAGTATCTATCGCATCTATCTGTTCTGTCACTCTCATAGTTCCAAGCTCTGCAGCCATAGCGCTTATAGCACGGCTTGTCAGCATCAATGCGCCAAAAACCGGACCCAACTCTTTTGAAATTGATACAAATATAGTATAACCCATGAAATTTTCGGCATTAAATCTGTGAAATCCCTGATAAAGCTGTATCGCTTCAACTAGGCCGGTAAAAAGCGCTGTAAGAAATATAACAAAAAAGGAGCCTATACCTATAATCTCTATCTGTTTGAATGTCTCTTTTATCCTATAGGGCGGAGTAAGAAAAAGTGGCAAAAGTTTTATCTGAAAAAGTAAAAATGCACCAAATTTTTCAAGACTTCTGTAGAACAGAACAAAAGGATGACCTAAAACGGCCAAAAAACTTTCCATTTACCGCCTTTACCGTTTTTATCTGTTGATTTTATCAAAAAAATGATAAAATTAAACATATCTTATGAGATAAAATGAAGGTTTTGCTGTGATTGGAATAGATCTTGTAAAAGTATCGAGAATAGAAAAGTTTATTGAAAAGTACGGTGATAAAGCACTAAAAAAATTTTTAAGAGATGAAGAGATAAAACTTGTCAAAAAACCTGTAACTGCAGCAGGCTTCTGGGCAGCAAAAGAAGCGATCGCAAAAGCGCTTAAAACAGGTATAGGAAGTGAGCTCTCTTTTCACGATATAACTATTTACAAAGAAAAAAGCGGAGCTCCAAATTTTATGTTATCTTCAAAAATTACCGAAAAACATCAGATAACTGACACGTCACTCTCCATCTCACATGATGGAGAGTATGCTGTGGCAGTAGCTGTTATAGAAAAAATCAATTATACTTTGTAACCCTCTGTATCAGATAATTACAACTTATCCTCCTGCTACAAAATTCAGCATCTCTATCCTGTCTCCCTCTTTGGGAACAAACTCGTTCCATTTCTCTTTTTTGACTATCTCCATATTTACGGCTATAGCCATAACCTTATCTGCCACTTTAAGCTCTTCTATAATAGACTGTAATGTTTTTTCATCATTAAAATTTTTTGTTTCGCCGTTTATTACAACTTTCATTCGCATTCTCCCTCGGTTATAGGTTTCAGTATACTCACCACTCCCCATCTTCTTTTTGCATATGCAAGCTGGCAAGGATTGTTTCCGCTTGAGTTCAAAGTGTTGGGGTCTGCACCTCTGTCTATCAGAAATTCTATGATATCTATATCTCCGCTGTAAGCTGCCTGGTGCAGAGGAGTTATACCGTAAATATTCTTTATATTTATATCTGCATCGTGATTTACAAGGTATTTGACAATTTTCAGCCTTTTTTGTCCAACCGCATAATGCAGTGGAGTAAGTCCGTTATTATCCTGTATATCTATGTCTGCATCGTGTTCTACAAGCCACTTTACTAGGTCTGGTTTTCTCAGCTTCACTGCAATATGCAGTACCGAAATCCCCGCTTTGCTTTTTGCATCAATGTCCGCACCTTTGTCAAGCAGAGACTGAGCCTTTTCAAGATTGCCTGCAAAAATAGCATCATGCAACGGTGTCCAGCCGTTTTTGACATCCGCGATCATACATACAGCAGAAATCAAAAATATTATAATACTTTTTTTCATTTACATTTTCCGCTTTTTCTTTAGATACTGTTTTTAATATATTACATAGTCTCTTATCATATAATAAAAATTTTCTCCTACTTTGTAACCGACAGCATTTTGAACCTCTCACCCATCATTGCCGGATGTATCAGAGTTTTTACCTTGTTTGCCTCTCGAATATAGACATTTTCAGGCACTCTGTTTTTAAGCATATCCAAAAGCTCTGTCAAACCAAAGTCCACCAGTGCCAGAAGTTGTGTTTTATAGGCTTTTTTACTGAAACCTGCCCCTATAAAAGCATCTATCAGATGAGAAAAGTTTACATCGTAGGTAATATCAGCTCTTTTATACACCTCTTTGATATCAAGTTTTTCATCAAAAAGCGGATAGACTTCATGTTTTTTATAAACTCTGATAGAAAAATCGTTTCTTGCTTCAAGATCACCGTAGTCAAATGTCACAAACTCGACTTTTTCAAATGCATTGTATAGCTCTTTTGCAAACTCTTCATATCCTAGAGCGATTTCGCCTTTTATGATGCCGTATTTTTCGGCAATCCTTTTTATATCTGTATCTATCTTTTCAAACCTGATCGTAAAATCCTTAACATAGCCCATCTGCCCTTTATATACAAGTTCGCAGGCAAACGCATCGAATATCTCGTTTGCAACAACAAAACCGCTTTTTTCACTCATGCTCCCAAGGCTTTCAAAATGTTCAAGAGCTATTGTCTCACCGAAAGAGTTTTCAAAATACTCTTTTTGCACCTTCCTTAAGTTTTCAAACGGCTCTACTATACCGAATCTCAAAGTCTCAAGCAAAGAGGGCCTCAAAGTATATATAAACTGCACGATATCAGCCAAAAGGTACCCTTTATGTGCCCCTATCTCGCACACAAGTGTATCTTCTGGCACCGTCCCTTCATCTATAAGGGTTATAAGATAGTTTGCTATGCTTCCTCCGAAAAAACGGCTGGAACTGACCGCAGTATAAAAATCCCCTTCTTTACCTATCGCCTTGTATTTTTGGTAGTATCCATCAGCCCCATAGAGCCAATCTTTCATAAATTCGCCAAATTTAGTCATTTTTCCATCTTTTCATAAAGGTTTAGAAGCTCAATCTGCTTTTCAAGCAGATATATCTTTTTGTCGATCTCTTTTATATCTCTTGAATTTTTTATCGTCATTACGTCATATTCTGTCTTTTCACCTGCATTAAACTGTTCGCGGGTCTCTTTTAACAGCCTGTCGTAAAGACGGAAATCTTCATCACTCAACTCTATTTTTCTATCTATTAGTTTCAGTTTTTTTACTGTTGCAAAGTAGAGATTTTTTTCCGCCCTAGCAGAATCTTTAAGGGAGATTTTTGCTTTGAGATAATCAAGCTTGGTCGACTCAATATTCCTGAAACTGTTAATATCAAACAGCGGCATAGTGATTTTAAATCCATACTCTTTATAACTCTCTTTCCCGGGCGGAAGAAAAAATGAACCTTTGGTTTTCTGCTCCACATAGCTTCCTGTCAGAGAAAATGAGGGCAGATATCTTGCAACAGTCATTTTTTTAAAATAATTTTTTTGTTTGATATCTTCATCCAGTTTTGAAAGAGTGATATTTTTCGATAAAAAACTCTCCTCTTCAATCAGGCTGAATTTAGGGATTTTCAGCTTATACGGATCAGCATCGCTTATATTTTTAAAACTTTTCAGCAATTCCTCTTTTTGACTTAAAAGTCCAATAAGAGCAATTTCTTGTGCATTTTTGTTGATAATAGCCTGATCAAGAAAACCGCTGTCAAGAAAACCGCTCAGATACTGCTCTTTTTTTCTTATCACATCTAACTTTGCGTTTTTTATCAAAAGCTTCTGCTTCTCTATCTGTAGGTCAGCTTTCTTGATATTAATTAATATATTTATAGCCTCTTTTATCAGCCTCCTCTCCTGCTCTTTTACGGACAGATGGCTGAATTGTCGTGCCGCCTCGGCATACTTGATGGCAAAATAGATACCGCCGCTTTTAAAAATCGGCTGATCTACTGAAATTCTGAATGTATCGTTTTCCTGATTAAGTCCATACTGGTCGCTTTTTGATTTTATGTAACTCATATTGATCGGATTTATCCAGCTGTCCCTGAGCTTCTTAGATTCTACCTCGCTCTTCTCATACTCCAGCTTGAAACCCTCTTTTTTCAAATCGGAAAGTATATTCTCCCCTGTTGCATACAAAGAGACAAAAATAGAAAAAAACAGAGCATTAAATCTCGTCAAGCGCACTTCTGAACCTTTTTATGCCTTCAGCCATCTCCTCTTTGAAAATAGTAAGAGGAGGCAGAAATCTGACCGTATTTCTTCCTGCTTTGAGTACCAAAACTCTTTTTTCAAAAGATTTCTTGACAACAGCAGACAAAATATCACTGCTTCTTGCCCGAAGCCCTCTCATCAGTCCGAGCCCTACGCTTTTCTCAAACAGATGTGGATAGTCTCTTTCTATCTCTTTGAGTCTCTCCTCAAAATATATTATTCTTTCATCAAGTGTCCCGTCCGATTTCTCCTCTTCCAGGATATCTATAACCTCGTTTGCCGCTGCACAGGATAGATAGTTTCCTCCAAATGTGCTTCCATGGTCGCCCGGTTTGAAGATATCTTTCAGATTTGTCATTATTGCCCCTATCGGAACACCGCCGCCAAGCCCTTTTGCGAGGGTTATGATATCCGGTTCGATTTCGTAAAGATTTGATGCAAGAAGCTCACCTGTTCTGTATATACCTGTTTGAACCTCATCAACTATAAGCAAAACATCTTTTTCTTTAAGCATCTTAGACAAAGCCTGGACTTTCTCTTTATCCTGTGGCTCTACTCCGCCTTCTCCCTGAACAAGCTCTATCATTACCGCTACCGTATGGTCGTCTATCAGAGACTCTATCTCTTCTATCGACTCTGCATAAACAAAACCGTCAGGAAAAGGGCCGAAATAGGTATGCATCGCCTCCTGCCCGGTTGCTTTGAGCGCCGTTATTGTCCTTCCGTGAAATGAGTATTTGAGGGTGATTATCTTATATCTTTTTACCTCACCGTCAACTTCACCATATTTTCTGGCTATCTTTATAGCCCCTTCGTTCGCTTCGGCTCCGCTGTTGGCAAAAAAGAGTCTCATATCATAGCCTGAAAGCTCGACAAGTTTCCGAGCCAAAAGTGCCTGTGGTTCTATAAGATATAGATTTGAAATATGAATAATGTTTTTTGCCTGTTCGCATATGGTATCTGCAAGTCTTCTGTTTCCATGTCCCACACTTACAACACCAATACCACTCGTAAAATCGATATAATCGTCTCCTTTTTCGTCAAAAAGAGTAGCGTTTGTCCCTCTTTTGAAATTTACATAGTTTCTTGCATATGTATGGAGCAGATACTTTTTGTCAACTTGCTCTAAATTCATTTTCACCCCTTTGATAGTTTATCGTTATTTTATACTCTCTCGATTTTGAGTTTGACTTCCTGAAAAACCGCACCGTTTCCATACTCATCCGTTTTTCTGGGGGTAATAAAATTCACTCCCGCAGTTCCGCTGTATATCAGTACAGTGTTTTCTTTCAAAGAGTCATCAATTTTTGTCTCAAATATATATTCTCCATATTCAGAGGATATTTTGACTTTCTCGCCCTCTTTTATTCCGAGTGAAGGGTGAAGATAGGCATATTTTTCTCTTTCAAACTGACTGTTCAGGGATTTTTTCGATTTTGGAGTAATAAGCCACAGCCCCTCTTTTTCATGAAGCGAACCCTCTTCGCTCTCCTCTATGAAAAGAAATTTCTCTTCATCAGTATAAAAACCCTCTTTATAAGGAATTTTTTCATAAACGGGTATCTTGTAAAGTCCTTCCTCTTCGATAAGCTGCGATTTGAAAATATTCAGATACTCCTCTTCGCTTTTAAGCCCCTCGAATCCAAAAATGTCAAAAAGCTTTTTTGTCAGTTCATATTCGCTTAAAGCATTCTCATTCTCTTCGATTTTTGGCAAAAAAGAGACATACTCATGCCCGTAACTGAACCTCATATCACTTTTTTGCAAAAAGTTCTTTGCAGGTATTACAAGGTCGGAAAGTTCGCTTGTTTCATTCTCATAGAGACCGAAATATACTGTAAAACTCTTTTCAAGCCCTTCTCTTACATCTTTTGAAGCAGGATTCTGGTTTGCCGGATTTGCTCCCTGTATGAAGCAAAGATCGTAATTTCCAAAATCAACTACCGCCTTGTTTACTCTTTTTGCCTCTACGGCGAAAGGGTTTTCCAGCCCTGCCGATGTGTCTCCAAGAAACGATACTCCGCATCCCTCTTTTCCGAAAAGTCCGAGTGTTGCGGCAAGAGAGTCGATTGCTCTTATAGTATCTGTACCGTTTGAGTATTTTTGAACACCGTTTCCTACAAGAAAAACGGTTTTAAGATCTTTCATGAGCTCTTGCAGTGTCATTATCTCTAAAATATCCACACCTATTTTCTCAACCGTCCTTACAATTCTGAAAGATTTGAGATAATCATAATAATAGTCGAAATCTTCACAAAACTCTTCAACAAACTCTTCCGCCTCTTCATTTTGCATTATGGTAAATCTCGCCATCATATTGGCAAGCTCCAGGTCGGTGCCTGGATTTATCTGTAGATGGATATTTGCCCTTTTTGCAAAATCTGTTTTTATAGGGTCTATAACAGCAATAATCTTATCTTTTAAAAAGGGTAGCATATGAGAATTGGTTACGGGTATATTTCTTCCCCAGACAACGACAAGCTCACTCTTTTCTATCTGTTCTACGGGAAGGATTATATTTCTTCCGCGCCCGTTTTCAATACCCAATTGTCCTGCTGCATCGCAAAGTGAACCTTTTGTCAACACAGCGCCGTATTTTGCGAAAAAGAGATCGGTCACCTCCTGCATCTTGCCGAGATTTCCGCTTCCTCTGAAATGAAGGACATTTTCGGGCTTCACGCTTTTGAGTTTTTCCGCAAGTATACTTACAGCCTTTTCGAGAGATATCTCTTTTCCTCGGAATTTCGGTTTTTCTAAAACTTTGTATTTATGATAATTATTGAGATGGGGACAGAGAAAACCACGAGTAACAGGATGGTTTTTGTCACCTTTTAGTTTCCCGTCCATATATATCACTGAACATGCATCGTAACAGTCCAATGGACAAGCCGTTTTGATTTTTTCAGCCAAAATTCTTCCTTTCTATTTGAGTTCTACTTTTGCTAAAACGGAAAAAACTTCTGGAGTAGCGACTACTATTTCCGCTCTGTATGCAGAAATATGAACATTATCGGCGACTCTCCATATTTTGGAAATTTTGTAGTTTGTCTCTTTTCCGTTTATATATATCTTTTTGTTTTCGATATTTTCAAGCTCCTCTGCAGATAGATAGATGATGATTTTCCCTTTCGAAATATCGGCAGCATCGAAAAGTTTTGCTCCAGGATTGACAAAATCATTTTTTTTCACATAGATTTTATATATATAAAGCCCTTCGGCCGTTACATTTTTTTTGGAAATCGAATCTTTTAGCTGCTCTATCTGATATAAAACATCATCAATCTGGTTTTTGAGGTTTTCAATTTTCTCTCTTTGTGATAGAAGTTGATTGTCGGCAGCAATATATTCGGCAAGCTTCAGATCTTTTTCAAATTTAGATTTTGTTTTGAGATCTTTTATTCTCTCAAAATTGCTCTTTTTTATTTTTGCCAATTTTTCCAGATTTTTCTCTATCTCTACGTTTGTTTTGTAAATTTTTTCAAGATTTTTAAACCTGTTTAGGCTCTTTTTCAGCTGTTCTTTGTCAAGATAGCTATCAATTTTTATGATAGCCTCTTTAGTGGCCACACTGCCCTCTTTATCGATATTAGCAAATACAACTTTTCCGCTGACGGCAGATTTAAAAGAATAGATCTCATAGGGTTCTATCCTGGCAATATGCTCTGCAGCAATTAGATAAACAGAAACTATAAAAAATATAAAAAGTTTTCTCATCAAAAACGCTCCGATGCCAAATATCAGCCATTATTTTACCGTTATTTGCTTTATTTACCGCTTTTCAAAAAGATAAACCGACTTTTTAAATTTTTTGCAAAAAATCGTTATAATGACTAAAAAATTACTTTAAAGGGCATAAAAATGGAGAGAAATATTTACAATGAAGCCCAAAAACTCAAAAGAGAGCTTAAAAAAAGAATTTTTGGACAAAACGAAGCCATAGACGAAGTTGTAGATACTTTGACCAGAGTCTCTCTGGTCCCGACATCTGAAAACTTCAAAGCTCTTTTCACATTTTTAGGCCCCCATAACAGCGGTAAAGTGTATCTTGCAAAACTTCTTGCCGAACTATCCGATATGTTTGAGGCTGTAAAAGTCTTCGATATGGCCCAGTTTACAGACCCGAGTGATGAAAAAAAACTTATAGGAGCAAACGGTTCATTAACAGCTTTTGTAAAAAAACATCCACGCTCTGTAATCGTTTTCGATGATATAGAAAAAGCCGAAAACATGATACAGCTCTCAATACTTGATTATATAAAAACTCCCAAAGAGGAGAGCGGAGTCGATTTCTCTTCATGCGTTATCATTTTTTCAACATCTTTAGGCAGTCAATATATCAAAAAAAGGGATTTTTTAAGTTTCTACAAAAAAGAAAAATTCAAAGCACAGGCTAAAATCATAGAGGCTATATCTCACGAAAAAAAAGTTATATACGATATCGTAGAAAATGCAATCGATCCAAAACTACTCTCGGTTATGGCACAGCATCAGATAGTTCTTTTCAAAACGCTCTCTTTCGATTCCATCGTAAAAATAGCAAGCCGATCTCTCAAAAACGCTATATCGATATTTGAAAAGAAGAGCAGTATCAATGTAGAGTTTGAAGATTTCAAAAATTTCATAAAACTGGCAGTACTCTCATTTGCGCCTTATATAAATGCAAGAAGGATAAACAAGAAACTCCCTGACCTGATAATAGAAACAATAGGCCAAAGCATATCAAAAACTGATTTTATACCTGAAAAAATTGTTTTTAGAGCTGAAAAAAATGCACTGAATTTTCTCGAACAAATAAAGGATAAAAAAGAGTTTCTAGAAGAGCTCTTTAGAAAAAACGAAACGGTCGAGCTTTCATGGGAAATAAAAAAAGAGAAAAACTCTATAATAATCAGCATAAAAAATGTTGCAATAAAAAAGCTTCCTTTGTATATCTCGCCCAAAGAAAAACCGGCAGTAAGATATTCTACTACATCCTTCAAAGAGATAGCCGGTCAATCCAACGTCAAAAAGACACTCAAACAGATCATTCACGTTCTAAGACATCCGGACTTGGTAAAAAAATTTGATATAGATATGCCTAAAGGTATGCTTTTGTACGGTCCAAAAGGAGTTGGCAAAACACTGCTTGCACAGGGCTTTGCAAAAGAGTCAGGACTACCTTATATATATCTATCCGGAAGTGATCTTTTTGACCAGAATCTTATCAGACTCGCTTACCAGAAGGCCAGAGAGTACGCCCCGAGTATCGTTTTTCTTGATGAAATCGATACAAAAGGAATAATAGAAGGCATATATACAACAATGCCTGTAGAAGAGCTTATAAATGAAATCGACTCTATAGCTTCGTCGCCGGAAGAGTTTGTATTTACCGTAGCTACAGCAAACTCCAAAGATGAAATCAACAAAAACCTTCTAGCTCCGGGCAGAATCGATATATTTGTAGAAGTGCCCGAACTGGACATGGAAGCAAGAAGATTTTTTATACGGAAAATTCTCGAAAAGCCCAACGACGGAAAAATAGATATCGAAAAAGTTGTCAGATATATTTCTGGAATGAGCGGATATGAGCTGCAAAGAATAGGCAAAGAAGCAGCTCTGTACGTTATAAGAAACAATTTGGAATATATCACCGAAGAGATTCTCATCGAACAGATCAACAATATTAAATATGGCTACAAATTGGAGAAAAAAAGAATAAGAAATCTTGAGAAGGATCTTAAAAAAACCGCATATCATGAAGCAGGACACGCAGTGCTATCCTATCTGCTACTTCCGGATATCAAAATAGAACAGGTAACCATAGCTCCTCGTTCGGAATCATTGGGCTTTGTATCATACAGCAATCAGGAATATATCAGCAACATCTCCAAGGATGAGATTTTGGGAGACATATGCGTTCTACTTGCGGGAAGAATATCAAAGATAAAAAAATTTGGTCCAGAAGGTATTGATACAGGAGCTTCGGCTGATCTGGAACAGGCTACATGGGAGGTTTACAATGCCATCGCAACACTTGGAATGGATGATGAGATAGGATATGTGCATACAGATACATTAAACCAGAACGTTAGTAAAAACTTTTTCAGAGAAAAAATAGAAGAACGAATTCAAAGATGGATATCCGAAGCTACCGCAAAAACAAAGATGTTAGTCGACAAATACTGGGATAAAATAGAAAGAGTTGCGGAAGAACTTATAAAAAAAGAGATTATAGACGGGGCTGAACTCAAAAAAATAATGGAGGGTTGAGTATCCCGTGTTTTTTCATGAATTCTCTTGTAATATCCTGAAGTTTGGAGCTGATTTTTGGAAGAAATTTCTCGTTTTTTTCTATATCTTTGAGATTTTCCGGAAGTTTTGCAAAATTTTTAAGAGCTTTTTGTTTAATTTCATTCAAAGACGGCATATCACAAACGATTTTACCCTTTTCCATATATAGTTTTAAAAGAGGCTCCCCTTTGATTTTTTCGTTATAGAACCCTATTATGTCCTCAGTCAACACTCCGTTTTCATACTTTCTGAAAACCTGCTTTTTCGAAGGTAGAGTGATTTTCCCGGGGCTGAATTTCATTTTCGGCTTATTGTCATACTCTACCAGTTTATAGGCACAATCTAGATACGGCAGATCAGCCGAAACAGCAAGCTCCGTACCCACACCCCAGGCATTCACGGGAGCCCCGTTTTTTAGAAGTTCTTTTATTTTATACTCATTCAAACTTCCGCTGACAAATATCATTGCTTCACTAAAACCTGCTTCATCCAATATTTTTCTCGCTTCAATTGAAAGTTTCAGAATATCTCCACTGTCGAGTCTGATGCCTTTGAAAGTTTCAAGTCCCATCTTTTTGATAGTTTTTACAGCATTTTCAACTCCTTTTATCGTATCGAAAGTATCTACAAGCAAAATAGCGTTTTTAGGATAGTATTTGGCAAAATTTTCAAAAGCCTTCTCTTCCGTCTCATGAGCCAAAATAAAAGAGTGCGCCATTGTTCCGAAAATCGGAATGCCGAATTTTTCGCCGGCCAAAACGTTTGAGGTACCTAAAAAACCTCCTATATACGAATTTCTTGCGGCTTTCATACCTGCATCAGAACCGTGTGAGCGCCTGAGCCCGAACTCAACAAGTGCCGTGCCTTTAGCTTCGTTATAGCATCTTATGGCTTTAGTAGCTGTAAGCATGGATATCTGCATAGTATTTATTAAAAATGTCTCTATTATCTGTGCTTCAATCAAAGGAGCTTCAACCTGGATAACAGGCTCGTTCGGGAAAACAAACTCCCCTTCATCAATCGCATACACATTGCCACCAAATCTGAATTCCTTCAGGAAATCTAAAAAATCGTCAGAAAATTTGCCTGTACTTTTCAAAAAATCGATATCTTTTTGTGTAAATCTCATATTTTCAAGATAATACAGCACTTGTTCAAGTCCGGCATTCAAAAGATACGATCTGTTTTTTATCTCTCTCGTAAAAAAATCAAAAATTGCTGTTTTGTTCATATTTTCATTGAAATAGACCTGAGCCATAGTTAGCTCGTACATATCTGTAAGAAGACTCATATTTTCCTTGTTAACAAATCCAAAAGTCATTTTATTCCTTTTTATTAACTGATATTGTTAAATTTTAGTACAATTTTATAAAAAGCCCCTAAAGGATAAGAGATGAAGATAAAAATAACAGACCACGATGCTCTTATAGTTGTCGATATGCAAAAAGATTTTTTACCGGGCGGTGCTCTGCCGGTTAGCGGCGCCGATAAAATCATACCAAATATCAACATGTACATAAAACTTTTCGAAGAAAATTCCAATCCAGTATATTTTACAAGGGACTGGCATCCGAAAGAGCATATCTCTTTCAAAGGGCAAGGTGGCATCTGGCCGCCACACTGTATTCAGGATAGTGAAGGTGCAATGTTTGATGAAAATCTCTATATTCCGGCTGATAACAAATTTGTCATATCAAAAGGTGTTTTAAAAGAGTTTGATGCCTATTCCGGCTTTCAGGGAACTGTTTTGAATGAGCTATTAAAAGAGAAGGGAATAAAACGTGTTTTTATATGCGGAGTTGCAACGGACTACTGTGTCAAAAATACTCTTTTGGGAGCTGTAAATCTGGGATATTTTACAATTTTATTGAAAGATGGCATCAAAGGAGTAGACATAAATCCGGGCGACACCGAAAATGCAATAGATGCTATGATGCAAAAAGGAGCAGTTTTATGCTCTTTCAGTGATATTGTAAAATAGTTTTGCAAACCCGAAAAAAAGGATTTGAAGCCTTTTTAATAAAAATTTCCGGTTTTATGGCTCGTGCTCAAACAAGAGCTCTGAACCACTCTATCTCGTCAATTTTCTCCCAAGGATACTCTTCATATCCTATCTGTCCTTTTGCGGCAATTTCATGATACAAAAAACTATCAGCAGATGGTTTGTCCAGACCGAATTTTTCAGTTATCCATTTGGGTGTCAAAGAAAATTTTTCGGCAATTTTTATGCTCAGCTCCTCATCACTTATGTTTTCAGAAGACGATCCAAGTGTATTTACCGTAACAGACACAGGTTTTGGTTCACCTATCACATATGCTATCTCTACAAGAGCTTTCTTTGCAAGTCCAGCAGCTACTATATGTTTGGCTATCCATCTTGCAGCGTACAGTCCGCTTCTGTCCACTTTTGTATAATCTTTTGAACTTTGGCTCCCTCCGCCTATCGGTGCATATCCTCCGTAAGTATCCACAACCACTTTTCTGCCAGAAAGTCCGGAGTCTGCAATAGGACCGTGTGTAACGAATCTGCCTGTGCCGTTTATAAGGAACTGCGTATTTTCATCAAGATATTTATCGGCAAAAGAGGCTTTCTGGAAAATTAGTTCTTTTACTCTTTTTCTGACATCATCGGGTAAAATATCACCTGTATGAGACTGTGCTACTACTATTTTGTCTATTCTTTGCGGTCTGCAATTATCAAAATTCTCTTTTGTACCATAATCAAGAGTTACCTGGGTTTTCAAATCTACACCAAATTTATCAGGATTTGATTTTGCATTTTTATAAAGAATATCTCTTATCTCTCTTGCAAACATCAAAGCAGAAGGCATAAAATCATCTCTCTCTATGGTCGCAAAACCAAACATCATACCCTGATCCCCCGCTCCAATCTCTTTGTTGTTTCTATCAACACCTATACTTATGTCGGGAGATTGACGACTTATATACACCTCATATATACATTCCTCTGGATTTAAAGTCTCACCTATTTTAAAACCGCTTTCAGGATATCCTATCTTTTTCAAAGCTTTTTTTGCTATATCTATATAAAACTCTTTTTCAAGAGTACTGTTGATTTTGACCTCACCTCCGATTATCACATGTTTTCCGACTACAAAAACTTCAGTTGCAACCCTTGCATTCGGGTCCAACTCTAGCAAAGAATCGACAATGTAATCTGCTATAATATCGGCACATTTATCAGGATGACCGGCAGATACGGACTCGGAAGTGAAAAGATACATAAATACCCCTTTTTGCCATTCGTTTTTTTTTGATTTTATTATATCCAAACAGAAATATGTTCAAAATAAGTTATAATTACCGTATAAACAATATTGCAAGGAGATAATATGACAAAAGAGCAGTTAAACGAATTTAAAGAGATTTTGGAAAAAAGGAAAGCTCAGGTTGAAAAAGAGATAGAAAATCTTAGAAATGAACTTGAAAGTTTTATTGCCGAAGATGCAATTGATGATATGGAAGATATGGCACAGCTAGAAAATCTTGATATGGACGACGTTGCTCTTCTAAAAAGACTCGAAGAGGAACTCGTACAGATAAAAAAAGCCCTTGTCAGGATAGAAAACGGAACCTTCGGAAAATGTAAAGACGGAACAGAACTCCCCATAGAAAAACTCAAAGCCAATCCTCTTGCCGAATGCTGAAAAAGAGAATTACAATGTCCAAAAACATTCAGGATTTCAGAAATTTTGAATATTATAAAAACGAGCTGCATTCACTTGTCAAAAAGAGAGGACTGAAATACTCTCTGCAAAGAGAAGAGATACTTAAAATCTTATATAAAGCCAAAGAGCATCTCTCTCCTGAAGAGATACTCTATAAAGTTAAAAAATCACAAAAGAATATAGGACTTGCGACAGTATACAGGGCATTGTCATTTTTGGAAAAAGAGGGGCTTATAAACTCTATATCCTTTGGAGTGGAAGGAAAAAAATATGAACTCAACAGAGGATCCCATCATGACCATATGATATGTCTTGAATGCGGAAAAATAATAGAATTCTTTGATGAAGAGCTTGAACTACTTCAGGAAAAAATCGCCAAAAAATTTGGATTCAAAATTGTTTCGCATGACATGAATTTATATGGTATCTGCAAAGAGTGCTCAAAAGAGAAAAAAGAGAGCTAATCCCTCTCTTTTTGCTTCACAATCCAGTGAAAATACATATTTATAGCAAAAAACGGCGCCAAAATATTAACTACCGGAAGAAAATTTAGAAGCGAGGCGAAAAGAGCTATCATCCATATAGAAAATTTATGACTTTTTATCTTTTTATATTCAACTTTTGTACAAAACTTAGCACATACACTAAGAAAATAAGACTCTTTGTAGAGCCATGTCCAAAGAAAAAGCTGAAGTGCTATATTCAAAAAAGGTATAAACAAAAAAGGAAGAAAAATCAATATAAAAAGTGCAAAAAGAGCTGCATCCCTTACGGCAGTTCCCAAAACTGCTATGTGACTGCTTTCGGGTACCGATTTCAAATCTGGATAATGTTTCTCTCTCATCGCATCTAAAAAAGGATCTATATAGACAAGAACAAGCAGGAAAAAAGAGAGAATGTAAAAGTTGTATACAAGAAATATCGCCAATAGCCAGGATATAGCTTCATCTACGGTCTGAAACGGAAACCAGGTGAGAATTTTCTCTATTCCCACAAAAAGAGTGTGCCAGTTCAAAACAATCACTATTGCCCAAAAAACGGCAAGTCCGGCAATAATACTTATAATAAGATATTCATACCGTCTTTTGCTCACATATCTGTATATTGGAACATTGAAAAAAGCCATTATAAGAGCGAAAGAGACGGTTACTGCCTGAAACCATATAAAAAACAAGGTTATAAAAGCTCCATTTGCCTTCACAATCGAAAAGGGAATCCATGATATGCTTTTGTATGCAAAAGAGACCATCACAGGCCAAAAAATATAACCGAGAAATATCCATAAAATTGCAAGCGGTATACCGATCATCAAAGAGAATTTCACAATTTCCCAACTCAGAACGTCTTTGATGCTTCTTATTACAATACTTTTCATATCGATACCTTCCGTTTATAAATCTGAATATCTCATTTACAAATGATATAATAAAAATCATGAATTTTTTGTTCGTTTCTCTTTTTGTTCCGGTCTCTTCACAGCGCAGATATAAATACAACTCTGATAAAAGATAAAAATTGGCTTCGATTTATAAATCTCTGCTGAGAAAAACCTCATCCCTCCTCTTTTATAGCCCTTCTGAGTTTTTCCAGTTTTTCTCTATACTCTTTTGCATCGCCGTATGAGATAAACATAGTATAGTATCGATGAATATAAGGCACTTTTTTGGCATGTTTTATCGGACACCAGAAAAGTTCGGTTCTTGCAGATACTTCCGTTGCATAAGCCATAAGACCGTTAAAATATGAGCAGTACATACAATTGAGTTTTTCTATGGGATTTAGATACTCCAGATACTGCCTGTCAAAAATTATGTAATCGCTTCTTTTAACTCTTTTTATACCGTAAACTCTGAAATTTATCATCTGATACAAAAACAGATAAAGATCCAAAAAAATTGCCGGAAAAATTGCACCGTATATGACAGGAGCAGTAAGAATATAAAGAAAGGGCGCATCCAAAATATATCTGAAAAGATTTTTAGCATATTTTCTGTGACTTTTTCGTATCTCTTTGTTGAAGACAATCCCTTCAGTTTCAACTTTGAAACCAAATTTTTTCTCCTCCTTTTCTATCTCATCCAAAAGTTCTTTTTCAAGGAGTTTCATTTTATCTATTATTGACTCTATCTTTTTGTTCACAAAAATCCTTTTTTTAAAGTAGAAGCCTGCAAAATACGAGTTAAAAAAACGGCTTTAAAGTTTTTTTTCAAGCTCAACTATAAACTGTAATACTCTTAAAACACTGTCTGGATTCAGACTGATCGAATCTATACCTATTTTGACAAGAAACTCTGCAATTTCAGGATAGTCAGAGGGTGCCTGACCACATATTCCGCTATGACGTCCATTTCTTTTTGCACCTTCAACTGCAGCCTTTATCATCTCCAGCACTCCCTCATCCTTTTCATCATAGTCAAAGGCAACTATCCTGCTGTCTCTATCTACACCCAGAGTCAGCTGTGTCAGATCATTTGAACCTATACTGAAACCGTCAAAAATTTCGGCAAATCTATCTACAAGAACCACATTATTCGGTATTTCACACATAACATATATTTTTAGGCCTTTTTCACCTTTTTTAAGACCATATTTTTCCATTGTTTTTATAACTTTTTTCCCTTCGTCAACCCGTCTGCAAAAAGGAATCATCAATATTACATTTTCAAGCCCCATAACCTCTCTAACTCTTTTCATCGCGGCACATTCGAGTCCAAAACCCTCTTCATAAAGAGGGTGAGAATATCTTGCAGCCCCTCTAAATCCAATCATAGGATTATCTTCTTTAGGTTCGAAAAATTTCCCTCCCAGAAGTGAAGCGTATTCATTGGATTTGAAGTCACTCATCCTTACAACCACCGGTTTTGGATAAAAAGCGGCAGCAATGGTCCCGACTCCTTCACTAAGTGTCTTTATAAAAAAATCTTCATAATTTTTATATGCATATGATAGTTCATCAAGCTTTTTTCGTGTATAATCGTCTGTTTTCTCCGGATGTTTTATCGCCATTGGATGAGCTTTTATATATTCGTTTATGATAAACTCCATTCTTGCAAGACCTATACCGTCGACCGGCAGATGTGAGAGTGAAAAAGCCATATCAGGATTGCCCAGATTCATCATGATTTTCGTTTTAGGTCTGGGTAGAGAACTCAAATCTATCTTTTTTACCTCATATCTCAAAATGCCTTCATATACTTTTCCTATTTCACCTTCAGCGCAGCTTACAGTTACTTCTTCTCCATCCTTAAGTATTTCGGTTGCTTTGTCGGCACCTACAATGGCAGGGATTCCAAGTTCTCTGGAAACAATGGCCGCATGGCATGTTCTGCCGCCCCTTGCTGTAACGATAGCTGCAGATGTTTTCATGACCGGTTCCCAATCTGGCGTTGTTGTCTCAGCTACAAGTACATTACCCGGTCTAAAAGATGGAAGCTCCTCTACTGAATTTATTACCTGCACTTTTCCGGCCCCTATTTTCATACCAACTGCCTGTCCCTCTACAAGAACCCTGCTCTTTTCAAGAAGATGATATATCTCAAGGATAGCTCCTCTTTTACGGCTTTCTACCGTCTCGGGTCTTGCCTGTACCATATATATCTGGTTGTCTATACCGTCTTTTGCCCATTCCATATCCATCGGTTTGAAATACCCTGCAAGTTTAGAATAGTGATCTTCCACCTTTATCGCATAATCGGCCAAAACCATAACATCATCGTCACTAATACAAAATCTTTTTCTGTCATCTTCTGATACCGGTACATTTTTTGTATATTCCTGGGCAAGATTAGCAACTGAAATCTCTTCGGAAAATACCATTTTCAACTCTTTGCTTCCGAGTCTTCTTTTCAAAACAGCACGAAACCCTTTTTTAAAGGTCGGTTTATGCACATAAAAACTATCAGGATCAATAGTCCCTTGTACAACATTTTCTCCAAGTCCGTATGCAGCATTTATAAAAACCGCCTCTTTAAACCCGGTTTCTGTATCTATACTGAACATTACACCGCTTGAGCCTATATCGCTTCTAACCATTTTCATAACGACAACACACAAGTAGACTTTAAAATAGTCAAATCCGTTGTCGTATTTGTAGTGAAGGCTTCGATCTGTAAAGTTTGAGGCAAGACATCTTTTATAAGCATCTAAAAGCGCCTCTTCACCTTTTATATTGAGATATGTTTCATTTTGTCCGGCAAAAGAGGCTTCCGGCGAATCTTCCGAAGTGGCAGAACTTCTGACAGCCAGACTAAGATCTTTTCCGTACTCTTTTTTCAAACTTTCATAGCCTTCTAAAATCTCTTTTTTAAGATCATCAGGTATTTTACAGTTGTAGACTACTTCTCTTGCAGCTTTTCCCCTTTTTTGAAGATCTTCCACGTCCTCCGGATTGAGAGGATCTAGTATCTTATGAAGTTTTTCCCAAGCATTGTTATAGCTCAGTACATATCTATAGGCATCGGCATTTACGGCAAAACCATTCGGTATTTTAACGCCGAGCGGTGCTAAATGTCTGTACATTTCACCTAAATTTGCATTTTTTCCGCCAACACTTGACACATCTTTCGCGCTTATCTCTTTGAACCATTTTATATATTTCATTGCTGTTATCCTCTCTTCCCTTACAGTCTTCTCGCAGCTCTCTCAAAAGCTTCTGAAAATGTAGGATGTGCAAAAACGATATCCAAAAAACTCTCCTTGTCCAATCCTGCTGTAACGGCAGTTGTAGCTACTGATATAAGCTCTTCCGCATTGGGAGCAAGTATTTCAGCACCTTTGATTGACTCTTTCTCGTCTGCATATAGTATAACCATTCCGTCTGCTGCATTATGGCTGTAGGAGTGTGAAAATGCGCTTAATGAAAAAACTGTCTCTTTATATACGATACCCTGAGTCTCCAGATAACTTTTTGTCAAACCTACAGAAGCATATCCTAGAGGCAAAGAGTAGATGAATTTTGGTATATTTATCAAACTGAGCTTTTTTGATTTTTTTTCCGTAATCCTGTCTATCACATTTAAAACCTGTGCCCTTGCAGAGTGTGCAATCATCTGTTTGGCATTACAATCTCCGATGGCAAAATGTTTTTTTAGTGTAGTTTCAAAAAAATCATCCGTAACAATAGCATTTGATACCTCTATTTTGTCTGTTTTTATCACTTCAGTATTGGGTTTTCTACCTGTAGCTACAAGCAGTTTGTCAAATTCATATATCCCTTTGTCGGTAGTAACTCTGGCTTTTCTTTCAAAATCTTTTGCCTCGTAAATCCTTGTGGAAGGCATGAGTTTCACACCTATTTTGGTAAGTCCATTCTCTATATTTTTATTTATAAAAGGATGCATTTTATTTGAAATATTTTCTTCAATATAAAAAAGAGTTACATCTATACCGTTTGCGGCAAAAAAACCGGCAAACTCAAGCCCTACAGCGCCTGAACCGTATATTGCAATAGATTCCGGAAAGTTTTTTAGTTTCAGTATTTCATCACTTGTTACGATACTCTCACCGTTATACTCTATCCCCTCCGGTATAAAAGGAGACGAACCTGTACCTATAACGATATGTTCAGCTTCAAGTATTTCACTGTTAAATTTTATCTTTCCCTCGTCAACAACGTACCCATCACCTTCAATCAGCTCTACTCCTGCATTTTCGCATTGCAAAATTATGGACTTTGTCGCCTTTGACAAAAGGTTGTCAAGCTGCTTTTGGACAATATCCAGTTTAATTTTGTCTTTTTTTATTCTAAAAGCTTCGTTTCTTAGTTCAAGATTTATTTTTGATAGATGAAGAAAGTGTTTTGAAGGAATACATCCGTTATGCAGACACACCCCTCCCAAATGATTTATATTTTTTTCTATGAGTGCAACATTAAAGCCTCTTTTTGCCGCAACTATCGCACCTGCATAATTAAGCCCGCCACCTATAAATATAATATCTTTCATTGTACCCCTCTTACATGACGTTTTATAAGCGCAATTTGCGGCAATTGCAAGGGCTTACAAACTTTTTAATAATACATTTTAGTATATCTTTTTGATACTTATCTGATGATTAACCGCATAGAAGAAAGTAGTAGAAGTCAGGTGCAGCTGTAAGCCGAGTTCTGTATTTGGCGGATATTTATCTAGGCTCTGTCTCGCGACAAAGCTCAAGCGAAGAACTCGTAATATGAGGCGCCAACCAGGTTCTTCTTGCTGCGGGTTGGGTTTACATAGCCGCTGTGATTGCTCACTGCGCTGGTGGTCTCTTACACCACCGTTTCACCCTTGCCTGATCCGGCAATTGCCGGCCATCGGCGGTCTGCTCTCTGTTGCACTTTCCCTCGGCTTTCGCCGGCCGCCCGTTAGGCGGAACCCTGCCTCATTGCAGCTCGGACTTTCCTCTTGATACTCTCTCAAGCATCCGCCTGCTGCACCTGCGTAATTATATCTTAAATTTTACTGAAAGTAAAGTAGAGAAAAGAAAGATGTTAAAGGTGTATTGGGAAAAAACCAATACACCTGATAACAAGAATATTAGCTTATTGGACCTTGTTGCAAAGCTTCATTTGCATATTTTTCGCCCAGTTCAAATGCTGTTTTGTTAAGTTCTACAAATTTAGGAGGAACTTTCGAAATCATAGTATCATATACAAGATCTCTGTCAACACATTTTGTCATAGTAACTGTTACGGCAAGTGCTACAACAGACTGTGTAACAACGTTACCGACCTCTTCTTTTGCTATTGTAATAATAGGAATTGAATACATTTTCCATCTTTTTTTATCTTCTTCAGAAGGAGTAACTAGATTTGGTTCAAATACTATTATACCGCCATCTTTTACTCCGCCCTTGAACTGGTCATAGCTCACCTGTGCAGTAGAAAGCATAAATTCTATCTCGCCCTCATTTGCATATGGAAAAAGTATCTCTTCATCGTCAAGAATTATGTCAACTTTTGTAGGACCACCTCTGACCTGTGAAGTATATGTTGCAGCTTTAACACCGTATCCGCCCTCTTTTATTTTCGCAGCCGCAAGAATCTCTCCCGCAAGCAAAACACCTTGTCCGCCAACGCCTGTAAATCTCAATTGATGTCTCATAGTCTACTTCCTTTGAGTATGTTGTGTTATTTCTTTGAATAACAACTATGAGTCTAGTGAAAATTAAGAGAGAAGCAAAAAGCAGAAAACCTGCCTTTGCTTTTCATCTTCTATTTTTCACTTTACTATAGTTGCACTCTGGTTTTATTTTGTGCCGCTTCTATGACTTTGTCGTAAGCTTCACAATACTCTATTTTTGATGTGTCCTCTTTAAGGATGCCAGTCGGGAATTTACCAACTCTCTCTTCTTCTGGAAGAGCTTCCCATTTTTTCTTGGAAACCGTAATAGAGTCTATCCATTCCTGAGTCTGAACAGCTTCACCCATTTTGTTCTTTCTACCGAGGTTAATATGACAGTTACTGAAGACGTCAAAGAAACTGAAACCTTTATGTTGGAAACCTTTAACAAACATTTTTTCAAGTTTTCTAGGATCAATTACTGTCTCTCTCGCTATAAATGTTGCACCGCTTCCTTCTGCAAGTTTGCAAGCATCAAAAGTCGGATCTACATTTCCGTACTGCGCAGTTACTGTCCACATTCCCTCAGGAGTAGTAGGAGATGTCTGAGAGTTTGTAAGACCATAAATAAAGTTGTTGATGAGAATGAAGTTAAGATCTATATTTCTTCTACATCCGTGAATAGTATGATTACCACCTATTGCAAGACCGTCACCGTCGCCCGCTACAACAATAACATGTTTATCCGGATTTGCAAGTTTGATACCTGTAGCATACGCAACAGTTCTTCCGTGCGTAGTATGAACAGTGTTACAGTTAAGATAAGAAGAGAATCTTCCTGAACATCCTATTCCGGACACTACGCACACATCATTCATATCCCAGCCAAGTTTATCGATAGCTCTGATAACAGATTTCAAGATTATGCCGTCACCGCATCCCCAGCACCATAGTGTGGGCATCTTATCAGTTCTTAAATATTTATCATAATTAAATGCCATTGTTTTCTCCTTTTATATGCCCATAGACTTGAGTTTTTCTATAATTTCTGCAGGACTAATAGGTCTTCCGTTGGCTTTGTTAAGACTTTCAGGTCTTTTGCCCATCAATCTCTCTACTTCAAGAATATATTGCCCCATATTAAGTTCCGGCATAAGAATCTTTTCAGCAGGGAATCTTTCGCCAAGTTCTTTTATCTTCTCTTCCGGACTAGGCCATAGAGTGATAGGTCTGAACATTCCTATTTTTTTACCTTCCGCTCTCAATCTGTTTATAGCCTCCCTGGCAGCTCTAGAAACAGAGCCGTATGCAATTATAAGATAATCTGCATCATCAAGAAGATATTCTTCGTTGCTTTCTAAAAGGTCTTTTCTTCTAACTTCTATCTTTCTATGTAATCTCTCTATAAGTCTTTGACACACTTCTGCATCTTCTGTTGGAAAACCGGTAGGACCGTGGTGTAAACCTGTTAGATGGTATTTATAACCTTGGAAAAATGGATTTAGTACAGCAGGTTTGTCTTCAGGAACATCGAAAGGTTTATAATCTTTCGGATCTCCATCAAATCTGGCTCTGTTTACAATAGACTTTTCAATCTCTTCTTTGTCTGGCAAAACAGCTTTTCCGTGCATGTGTCCAAGAGTTTCATCAAGAAGAACGATAACAGTTGTCATAAGCTCTTCAGCAACATTAAATGCTCTAACAGTTTCAGTATAACACTCTTCAAGACTTCCCGGACAAAAAGCTATAGATTTATAATCACCATGGGTCGGGTTTCTTGCCTGAAGAATATCACCTTGCTGAACTCTTGTTGGAAGACCGGTTGAAGGGCCGCCTCTCATAACGTTTGTTATGACCATCGGTGTTTCGGTCATAAATCCAAGACCAATCTGCTCAGCCTTCAACGACATACCAGGTCCAGAGGTATTTGTCATCGACTTAACGCCGCTCATTGAAGCACCAAGAGCAACAGCAATACCTCCTATTTCATCTTCCATCTGTATAAATTTGCCGCCAACTTTCGGAAGAAGTACGCTTAATTCATGTGCAACTTCACTTGATGGTGTAATTGGATATCCTCCAAAAAATCTACATCCGGCATCGATAGCAGCCATTGCCGCCAATTCATTACCGCTTGATATTACTTCTCTTGCCATTTTTTCTCCTTAAGCACTTAAAGCTCTAAAATGATTTTTCTTGATTGCTTCCGCTCTTTGTTTAGCCTCTTCTGTCAATTTTGCAAATTTATACTCTTTTTTGTCAGCAACATAAATTGCAAAATCAGGACACTCAAGTTCGCAATCATTACAACCTATACAGCTCTCAGGATAGAGAACTTTTACCATTGAACCCAAAACCCTGTGAGGGTCTGGAACCATTGCCAAAACGCCTGCAGGACAAACCGAAACACATAAATCACATGCCTTACAATTATCTTCAATTACCCATACGGGTGCATTTGCCGCCATGTCTACTCCTTTGTTTGATTAGGAACTTTTTTCTCCAAAGTTATTTTGCCAACAGCACATGAAACAAGGCTTTTTGCAAACATTCCAGTACTGCTAAGCAAATCTTTTTTATCATCTTTTAGAGGATAACCAAGAGTTCTTAACGTTTCCTTTAAAAACTCTTCATCCTCTTCGCTTTTAATATCAACTGTTACTATTCTGGGCTCACATCCAAGATCAATCTTAATATCCGGAAATTTATCCCTGAGTTTTTTATCAATGGTGTTTGCACATCCTTCGCATCTAATATTTAAAACTTCAAAACTTTTCTTCATTTTTTCAGTGCTTCAGCAACTGTTTTACCGATATCAGCCGGTGAAACAACCACATGAACGCCTGCAGCCGCCAATGCATCCATCTTCTCTTTTGCCGTACCCTGTCCTCCAGAGATTATAGCACCGGCATGACCCATTCTTTTACCCTTAGGCGCAGTCTGACCGGCAATAAATGCTATAACAGGTTTTGTAATATTCTCTTTTATATATTCAGCAGCTTCAATCTCCAGAGTTCCGCCTATCTCTCCTATCATAACGATCGCTTCCGTTTCAGGATCGTTTTCAAACATAGGCAGAAGCTGCTTATAACTTAGTCCAATGATAGGGTCACCGCCTATACCGACTGCAGTGGTGATTCCAAGTCCCTGTTTTACAACTTGATTCGAAGCCTCATATGTAAGTGTACCTGACTTGCTTATCAGGCCTACATTTCCTTTTTTGAATATAAATCCAGGCATGATACCTATCTTACACTCTTCCGCAGTGATAATACCCGGACAGTTGGGACCAATTGTCATCATACCTTTTTTAGTTGCATAAGCTTTTGCATACATCATATCTTTGACAGGCGCGCCTTCCGTTATAATGACGGCAAGCTCAATACCCGCATCTGCAGCCTCCATCACTGCATCACTGGTAAATGCAGGAGGAACAAAAATAAGACTTACTGTCGCACCGGTCTCTTTTACCGCTTCTTCTACGGTGTTAAAAACGGGTCTGTCAAGATGCGTCTGACCACCTTTTCCGGGAGTTACACCGCCTACTATCTTAGTACCGTATTCTATACACTGTTCAGCATGAAAACTTCCCTCTTTTCCTGTAAAGCCTTGTACTATTACTTTTGTATCTTTATTTACCAAAATACTCATTATAGCTCTCCTTTTGCTGCCGCAACCGCTTTTTTGGCACCGTCTTCAAGGTCTGTAGCAGAAATGATATTTTTGATACCTGCATTTTTCAAAATATCAGCCGCTATATCTGCGTTTGTTCCGTCAAGTCTGACTACAACAGGAACATTAACTTCAGTTATTTTTGTAGCTTCAAGTATACCGTTTGCTACTCTGTCACATCTGACAATCCCGCCAAATATATTGACAAAAATAGATTTTACGTTTTTATCCTGAAGTATAAGTTCAAATCCTTTGGCAACAGTTTCCGGACTCGCTCCACCTCCCACATCAAGGAAGTTTGCCGGTTCACCGCCCTCATGTTTGATTATATCCATTGTAGCCATCGCAAGACCTGCACCGTTAACCATACAACCTACATTGCCGTCAAGATTAACATAACTCAAACCGTATTTTGCCGCCTCTACCTCTACAGGATCTTCTTCGCTTAGGTCTCTCATCTCCTGAATATCGGGATGTCTGTAAAGAGCGTTATCATCAAATCCCATTTTTGCATCAAGAGCTATAAATTCTCCACTTCCTGTTTTAATAAGAGGATTTATCTCTATCATATTGGCATCTTTATCCATGTATACATCATAAAGAGCTTTTGCAAACTTTATAAAAGTTCCTATCTCTTCTTTCGGCAATCCAAGTCCAAAGGCCAGTTTTCTTCCGTGGAAACCCTGAAATCCAATAGCAGGATCAATGGCTACTTTAATTATCTTTTCGGGAGTTTTAGCCGCTACCTCCTCAATCTCCATACCACCTTCCGTAGAAGCCATCATAACTGGCATCTCAGATGCTCTGTCAAGAACCATACCTAGATAATACTCTTTTTGTATATCTGCGCCCTCTTCCACATATACTTTTTCAACTTTTTTGCCTTCCGGTCCTGTCTGATGCGTAACAAGGGTCATTCCCAAAAGTTGCAAAGCGATCTCTCTGACTTCATCCAAAGACCTTGCAAGCTTCACACCGCCGGCTTTTCCTCTGCCGCCCGCATGTATCTGCGCTTTGACAACCCATAGGTTACCACCAAGTTCTTCTGCCGCTTTTACAGCTTCATCAGGCGTAAATGCCACATATCCTCTCGGAACAGGTACACCGTAGCTTCTAAATATCTCTTTAGCTTGATATTCATGTATATTCATAGCTATCCTTTCTTGATTTTAAATTTCTCACTCTTTGACTTCGTATTTTTTTCTTCCCTCTTCGTAAAGATCGTTACCGTAAGTATCGTTTATAACAGTTACGGGGAAATTTTCTACTTTAAGCATCCTTATAGCTTCAGGACCAAGCTCCTCATAAGCAATGATTACCGATTCAGTAATCGTCTTGCTAAGAAGCGCCCCCGCTCCACCGGTAGCACCAAAATAGACCGCTTTATATTTTTTGCAGGCTTCTTTTACTTCCTCATTTCTTTTTCCTTTTCCTATCATACCTTTGAGCCCATGTTTGATAAGAGTAGGAGAGTATTTGTCCATTCTATAGCTTGTAGTGGGTCCTGCACTCCCTATTGGCTCTCCAGGCTTCGGAGGAGTAGGTCCTACAAAATAAATTACTGCTCCTTCGAGAGGAAAAGGCAACTCCTCTTTTCTCTCTATAAGATCAACGAGCCTCTTATGAGCAGCGTCTCTTGCTGTATAAATTGTTCCGGTAAGATAGACAATATCACCGGCCTTCAGTTTTGTTACATCATCTTCACTTAACGGTGTTTTCATATAATATACGTTACTCATACAACCAACCTTAAATAACAATATGTGTATGCCTGCTGCTATGGCACTGAACATTGACACTTACAGGCAGACTGGCAATATGACATGGGTTTTTTTCTATGTGAACCGCTAAAACAGTCTGGGTACCGCCCATACCCATAGCCCCAATTCCTAGTTTGTTAAGTTCATAAAGAATCTCTTTTTCAAATTCTCTCATATCCGGATCGGGGTTTTCCGTGCCAACTTCCCTGAAAAGTGCATGTTTGCTCGATATAGCGGCTTTTTCAAAAGTTCCTCCTATACCTATACCTACAATTATAGGAGGGCATGGATTTGGACCTGCATCAGATATGACTTTTTTAACAAAGTCGATTACTCCCTCTTTACCCTGGGCAGGTGCCAATACTGTCGCACGACTTACATTTTCGCTGCCACCACCTTTTGCAGCATACTCTATCTCTATTTTATCGCCTTCAACAAGATCAAAATGTATAACTGCAGGAAGATTGTAACCGATTTTATCTTTTAGATTTTCTCTTGTAAAACAGTCGCAAGTCGAAGCTCTCAAATACCCCTCTTTGTACCCTTTCTGCGTACCTTCATTTATAGCATCTTTAAGAGTTCCGCCAACAACTTTTACATCTTCTCCGACTTTAACGAAAAATACTGCTAAACCGGTATCCTGGCAAAGAGGTTTCTCTTCTGTTTTAGCAATCTCAGCATTTAGTAGTATCTGCTCAAGAACTTTTTTCGCCACAGGACTTTTTTCTTCTTCTTTTGCCTTTTTCAAAGCTTTTAACGCATCTTCGGGAAGATTTGTAGCAGTATGTATAATCATGTTTTTTATAGCATTCACTACATCTTCATATAAAACTTCTCTCATTTCGTATCCTCGAAAAAGTTATTCTTCTTTAGTGTCTCTATCAATCTCGCAACAGAGTCAATACTTTTTGCAAACATCTCTTTCTCTTTTTCGTTGAGAGTCACCTCGATAATCTTCTCAACACCCTCTTTTCCAAGCATTACGGGAACTCCGTTTACAATATCTCTATAGCCGTATTCTCCGTCAAGATAGACTGCACAAGGATATATCTGTTTTGTATCCTTTAAAATTGCCTCCACCATTATTGCTGTAGATTTTCCAGGTGCGTAAAATGCAGAGCCTGTTTTTAGATATCCAACTATTTCCGCTCCTCCGTGTCTGGTTCTTTCCACAACATCATCGATATCTTTTTCTGAAAGAAGGTCTGTCAGAGGTATTCCAGCTACTGTGGAGTATCTGGGAAGAGGAACCATATCGTCTCCATGTCCACCTATGACACTTGCTCTGATCTGTCCTGCACCAAATCCCAGTTTTTCATGAATAAAGTGTGCCATTCTGGCGCTATCGAGTATTCCCGCCATTCCAACAACCTGTTTTGTAGAAAAACCGGCTGTTTTCAATGCAACATAAGTCATAGCATCAAGGGGATTTGATACCATAACCAATATTGCATCAGGAGCAACTTTTTTTACCTCTGTTGCTACTTCCTTGGTTATTTCCGCATTAATCATCAGCAGATCATCTCTGCTCATTCCAGGTTTTCTAGGACTCCCTGCTGTTATCACAACAACTCTGGAATCTCTGATATCTTCATATGAGTCCGCCGATTTTACAACCGTATGACTTCTGATTGCGGCTGCAGCCTGACTCATGTCAAGAGCTTTCCCTTTTGCTCTCTCTTTGTCTCTGTCTAGCAATACTATTTCATGGCATACACCTTGCACCGCTAATGAATATGCAACGGTACTTCCCACATTGCCGGCTCCGATAATCGCAACTTTACTTTGCTCTATCATCACACTCCTTTCTTTAATATTTTATAGAGGAGGAGAAGACCTCCTCTTTATTTAACAAAGTTTAGGATATTAAAACTATATTGAGTCTATAATCGCATTGAATGTGGCACTTGGACGCATTGCTTTTTCAGCTTTCTCGTCATCTGGATGGAAATATCCGCCAACATCCTGAGGTTTCCCTTCTGCTGCTCTTATCTCGTCGAGAATTTTTTGCTCATTCTCTTTTAAAGACTTGGCAACAGGTGCAAAAATCGCTTCTAATTCGCTATCACCGCATTTGGCCAGTTCTTCTGCCCAGAAAGTGGCAAGATAGTAGTGGCTTCCTCTGTTATCCAGCTCACCAACTTTTCTTTTCGGAGTCATGTCTTTATCAAGATACTGGCCAACGGCTCTATCAAGTGCATCGGCTATTATTACCGCTTTATCGCTTGCGCCCTGTTTATTTGCAAGTTTGAATGATTCGACAAGTGCCATAAACTCTCCAAGGCTATCCCATCTTAGGTGTCCCTCTTTCAAGAACTGCTCCACATGTTTTGGAGCCGAGCCGCCTGCACCTGTTTCAAACACACCACCACCGTTTAGCAACGGAACGATAGATAGTGTTCTTGCACTTGTTCCAACTTCAATTATCGGGAAAAGGTCAGTGAGGTAGTCTCTTAAAACGTTACCTGTAGCAGCAATTGTTCCAAGTCCGCTTCTAAATCTTTTCAATGTAAACTTCATAGCCTGTTCTGGAGCCATTACATGATATTCTACTCCATTGAGATCTTCGCCCTTAAGTACATCAACAACTTTTTTGATCAAGTTCGCATCATGTGCTCTGTTGCTGTCAAGCCAGAATACGATTGGATATCCGCTCTCTTTAGATCTTCTTACCGCAAGTTTTACCCAGTCAACGATAGCATCATCTTTAGCACTGTATCCTCTATAGATGTCTCCTTCGTGTACGCTGTGGCAAAGTAGTGTATTACCTTCCTCATCTACGACTTTGATAACTCCGTCGCTTGGAGGGAAGAAAGTTTTGTCATGGCTTCCGTACTCTTCAGCCTTTTTGGCCATAAGACCGATATTTTGTACTGTTCCTACTTTTGCAGGATCAAACTGTCCGTTTTTAACGATATCAGAAACTATCTCTTTATACATTCTTGCATATGTTCTGTCCGGAACTGTAATTACACAATCTTCTACTTCACCGCTTGGTCCCCATCCTTTAAGTCCGTTTTTGATAACTGCCGGAATAGAGGCGTCTATGATAACGTCGTTTGGCGCATGAAGGTTTGTAATACCTGCATCTGAATCAACCATATACATTCTTGGCTGTTTTTTATAGATTTCATTGATGCACTCTTTGATCTCGTTTTGAACACCTTCAGGAAGTTTGGACATTTTGTTTTCAAGATCGACAAGACCGTTGTTTGGATCAAATCCTATCTCTTCAAGCTCTTTTCCGAATTTATCAAAAAGCTCTTTATAGTAGACTCTTATAGCATCTCCGATATAAACAGGGTCAGAGATTTTCATCATGGTAGCTTTCACGTGTAGCGAGAAAAGAATATCTTTCTTTTTAGCATCATCTATAACGTTTTGATAAAACTCTTTTAGTTCACATCTGTTAAGAGATGCTGCACTAAATACTTCACCTTCAAGAAGATCAATCTCTTTAAGCTCTTCTACCTTTCCGTCATTGCCTTCAAAAACCATTTTGATTTTCATATCTTTCGGAGCTATGAAAGATTGCTCATTTTGGTAAAAATCGTTTTTATCCATATGAGCTACATAACTTTTACTGTCAGGGCTTACATCTCTCATTTTATGAGGATGCTTTTTCGCATACTGCTTAACAGCTTCAGAAAGTCTTCTGTCTGAGTTACCTTGTCTTAGAACAGGGTTAACAGCACTTCCTAGAAGCTTTGAAAATCTCTCCCTAAGAGCAACCTCTTCAGCAGTTTTTGGCTCTTCAGGGAAATCGGGTATATCATATCCCTGAGACTGTAACTCTTTAATTGCCGCTACCAACTGAGGAATTGATGCTGAGATATTTGGAAGTTTTACAATATTGGCTTCCGGCTTCAAAACTAGCTCACCCAGATAAGCAAGTTCGTCAGACTGTTTTTTATCTTCCGGAAGTTTATCGGAAAATTCTGCTATGATTCTTCCGGCCAAAGAGATATCCCTTAGTTCGATATCTACTCCCGCTTCCTTGACAAAAGCCTTTACCACAGGTAAAAGCGAATATGTCGCCAATGCTGGAGCTTCATCTATTTTTGTCCAGACTATTTTTGGTGTTTGTGCCATGTTTTCTCCTCTTTCTATTTTCTTTAATAACTTTGAATCTACTAGGATATACCTTATAGACTATAGCCTGTTAATGACCCTTTAAAGGTCTTGTCTCTTAACAGGCTTTACCCTTTCACTACCTGAATTAACATTCTAATAGTAACACTCTATAAGTTTATTTTTTCTCAAACTTTACAGAACTTTCTTTCGATTGTCGAAATATGTTTCATTTTTTCACAGATTTTATGTTATTGATATGATTTTTATAAGTTTTACTAAACTTGTGTCTCTTTTTTCCGGACTTTACAAAATATAGATATTCGGTTTTTGCGGGGAAAACAGCCGCCTTTATAGCGCTCAAACTCACATTGCATACAGGATACGGTGGCAGTCCTTTGAATTTGTAGGTATTGAATCTTGTCAAATCGGATTGTATCCTCTTTCTTGTTATTTTAGTATGCGAATAGTCACCATAATTCAATGCCCCGTCCATTTGCAGAGGCATTCCTTTTTTCAGACGATTATAAATTACGGAGGAGATCAGCGGCATCTCCTTTTCGTTTGCAGCCTCTTTCTGAATAATAGAAGCAATAGTTATATACTTTCCAAACCATTTATCCTGTTCATATCTGCCAAATATTTTGTTCGCTATCTCTTTATGTCTTTTCAGTGAATTGTTTACAAGGTAGTATATTAGATGTTTCTCATCTATACCTTTTGGTATATGATATGTTTCGGGCAGTATCACACCCTCTTTGAAAGGAGACTGGATAAAAAATTCGTTTTTTAGTTTTTCATATGAAAGACCGAGTTTTTCGGCAACCTCTTTTAAAAAAAGAGTTGTTGTCTCACCTGGAATAAGCGTTATCTCTATCAACGGAGCTTTTGCAGTTGTAAGCTTGTAGAGAAAATCTCCACGAGAAAGCTTCTTTTGCCCGATATCTATCCAGCCAGACTGAGGTTTTCCTATAAATCTAACTATATATGAATCTATACCGCTAAGCGAAAAACTTTTATCCTCAAGGTATGATATAATCTTGTTAATAGGGCCTTTCGGAATATAGACAACTTTTGAAGAATTTATAGGATTTGCCAAATAATAGACGAGAACTGTAATGATAACTAAAACGATTTCTGCAATAAATAAGATAATATTAAGTTTTTTTATAGCCATTTTGCTGCTTTTCGGGTTTTTCTATTTCCTTCTAACAGAAGGTATAAAAATCGACGAAATAAAATTACCTTTTATTAACGCAAAGCAATTGTATCTGAAACTAGATAAAAAACTAATTGTCAATATCAAAGAACTCAATATTAAAAAAGAGAAACATGCGAAAAGAGAAAAAGATATAGAAAAATTTATCGACTCTTTTCATTATCTGCCGCTTATTTTTCAAAAAATAGAGATAGAACGTGTCAATTTCCTAAATTATCATGTTACTTTTCTATACAAAGATGACGTTTTTTATATAGATACCGACAAATACCGTTTCGCCGCAAAACTTAATATTGTTGACCATACTCTCTTTGCAGATATTCCTCAACTGGAAATAAAAGGATTTGATCTTTTTTTCGAAGGTCTACTGAAACTCGACCTAAAAACGGAAAACGCTAAATTCAAAGGAAAATATTTTATATACGGTATAGAAGGAAAGATTTTAGCAAAAAAAAGAGGAAATAAAATCTTCACCAAAATCGATAGCGGCTATTTTAAAAATGAGGATTTGAAAAAAGTGGTAGAAAAGTTCGATCTAGAAGAGATTATAAAAAGTTGGATTTATAAAAATATCGTTGCAAAAAAATATAGACTAAAATATCTAAGTGCGATTATAGACCTGAAACTCAAATATCTTGTAGTTCCTGACTCTATCGAAGGTATAGCTTACGGATACAATACAAAAATATTTTTCAATGAAAAAACACCCCCCGTTATATGTAAAAAAGTTACTGCAACGTACCAAAAGAGTACTCTCTCTTTTGATATAGAAAAACCCAGATACCTGAATAAAAATCTCGACGGAAGCCGTGTCAAGATAAACGATATCATTTATCGCAATGCAAATATTGATATCATTATAAAAACCGAAAGCCCTCTTGATGATGAAATACTCTCATTGCTGAAAACCTACGATGTGGATCTTCCTCTCTATCAGAAAAAAGGGAAGATAAAAGCTGTATTAAAAATACATATTCTGTTTAGAGAACCCAAACCCGAAATAAAAGGCGTTTTTGTAACCCGAAATTCTGTTTTGAGTATAAAAGGTATCGATTTTTATATGGAAGATGCTACGGTTAAGCTTGATGGAACAAAAGTTACCGTTGAGCCTTCAAAAATCGCTTTGGATGATATACTGAAAAGTTCAATCAAAGGTGCTATAGATACAGATAACAAAAAAGCCGAATTTCATTTGGGAATAGACGAGATAAAAATCTCTTCTTTGAAAAGAGATATTCTTTATGCAAAAAATATAAAAGAAAATCTGCTGATAGATTTTAAAGATCAAAACACTACAACTTTGCTATTTAAAAATATGGGAATAAAAATGGTTATGAAGCCGGAAAAAAAATATATTTATATTAAAGAACTGAAAAAACTAGAGCAGTATTCTGATTTTCTCAAAAACATAAAAATAGACAGAGGCCATCTAAATATCATTACCCAAAATTTCAAAAGTTTTGATATCGATGGTTTTGTGGTCAAAAAAAACGAAATCCTTACTTTTAAAGGAGCCTATGTTAGTGATTTCTATTTTAAAGGTAAAATCCTAGAAAAAAGCGCAACTGTAGATATAAACGAAAAAATAAAAATCTTTTATAAAGATATATTGGATATTTCACTTAAAGATTATGATATCCACATAAAATCTGATATGTTTGATCAAAACGATACCGGTTCTGACTCAGCCCTTAAAAATATAAGATTAAACGGAAAAAATTCAAACATCATTATAGACAATCATCTTCTTCTATGTGAAAACTATATTCTTGTAAAAAAGGGAAGTCTTATAGATTTTCTTTCAACCTACAAAAGCGGTAAAGTTATTTTGACAGGAACAACAAAAAATTTCAAAATAACAGGTTCAAATCTCAAAGAAGAGCTTGTCAGTAGATTTATTGACTTTTATGGTATAAACGGTGGACTATACAATTTACAGGCAAATGGCAACACAAAAAATCTAACCGGAAAAATAACTTTTTACAATGCGGTTTTGAAAGATTTTGCCCTTTTAAATAATATTCTTGCATTTCTAAATACCGTACCTGCACTCATAACTTTTTCTGATCCCGGATATAGTCAACACGGTTTCAAGGTAAAAAAGGGGGTTATGAACTTCAGGTTAGTCAACAAAGTCTTATATATAGATTCTTTGAAATTTGAAGGTTCAAGTACCAATATCGAAGGTTCCGGAATTTTAGATCTTAACAGAAACACTATCGATATGCGATTAAAATTGAAAACTTTTAAAAGAATTAGTACAGTTGTAAGCAAAATCCCTCTTGCCGGTTATATACTTTTGGGAGAAGATGGCTCTATCAGCACGGTTCTAAAAATCAGAGGCGATCTTATGAAACCGAAAATCGAGTCGAAACTTCCTGAAGAGACTATAAAAGCCCCATTGAATATCATCAAAAGGACTCTTGAACTTCCCTTCAAACTTTTTAAATAGATTACGGTTTTAGTATACTTTTTAAAGTTTTACTCGTTTCTTAAAACATCTATCACATTTACTTCTGTAGCTTTTTTTGCCGGATAGTACGAAGAGAGGAGTGTAATAACTATCGCTCCCGTTACTATAGACCAAAAGTCGATTATGCTCAGTTCAAGCGGAAGTTTGGAAGTACCGTACACATCTGCCGGCAAAGAGACTATATCAAACGTTCCTAGCAGATATATACCAAAAAGTCCGAGAGCAACTCCAGCCGCTACACCAAATCCTCCTATGATGAAACCCAGATAGAAAAATATATGTTTCACCTCTTTACGGGACGCACCGAGAGAAAGAAGAAGTGCTATCTCTTTTCTTCTGTTCATAACTGTCATTAAAAGCGAACTGACTATGTTCAGCGAAGCTATCAAAATAATTAGCATCAAAACAATAAAAAGTGCTCTTTTTTCCATCTGCAATGCTGCAAAAAAGTTTCCGTTTTGCTGCCACCAGCCGACAATTCCTACACTTGAAGGAACAAAGTTTTTAAGTTTCTCTATATCTTTTTGAGGAGTTTTGGAATATATATGTATTCCACTAAATTCCCCCTCTGCTGTCCTCAAAATCGGTTTGAGTGAATCTATAGTAGTATATATATATGCTTTATCGTATGCTATAAGTCCTGATTTGAAAAATCCCTTTATTGTAAACCTTTTTATCATAGGAGTTAAGACAAGCCCGCCCGGCTCACTTTTCGTGAATATAAAAATGACTTTTTCATTCTCTTCAAGCATCATATTTTTATAAAGTTCCGCTCCTACTATAGCTTCAAATTTGCCAACTTTTTTGTTTTTGACAGCCTTTTGCAAAACATCGTTTATCTCCACCTCTTTTTCAAAATCGACACCAAAAAGTATCCCTCCCTCCATAGAATCACCTTTTTTAACAATAACCTGGGATGAGAGATAGGGACTGAATTTAAGATTAGGAAAACTTTTTTCCAGTTTTTGCAAAAGCTCACTATTTACAGCACCGGGAAGTTTTGGATAAATTGTCAGAGGATAATTCATAGTAAAGAGTTTTTTCTCAAACTCTTTGTCAAAACCGTTCATTATAGCCATAGCGACTATAAGAACCATAACGCCCACAGCTATACCCAAAAATGCGAGTAGAGCGGAAAGAAATATAAACGGCTGCTCTTTGTCAAATCTAAGATAGCGTTTTACAATATAAAAAATAAAATTTTTATCCATCATTTATCTTGCTTCACAAAGACTAGCCAACTTCTCACCAGCTGCACTCTTTAACTAGCCAATATACCTTTCTTAGGTCCGCTCTTGCCGCAGCAATGTTTGTATTTTTTACCGCTACCGCATGGGCAAGGTTCATTTCTGGCCGGTTTTTTCTTCTTTACGCCCGATACGGTTTTCTGTTCTTCTCCATGACTTAAAACTGCCTGGCTTTTTATCTCCTCATCCATCTTGGCAAGCTGCTCTTCCAGAGCTTTTATCTCAGCTTCTTCTTCCTCGCTTCTAAGCTGAATTGTATGAAGAGTTTTGAGTGTTTCAAATTTTATACTGTTTACAAGCTCCATAAAAAGGTTATAACTCTCTTTTTTATACTCTACCAGAGGATCTTTTTGGTTGTAACCTCTGAGTCCGATTCCTGTCTTTAAAATATCCATCTGATAAAGATGATCTCTCCAGGCACTGTCAAGAACCTGAAGATATAGTATCCTCTCTATCTCACGTCTCTGTTTTTCATCTACTACGGACATCTTTTTATCGTACTCTTCGGTAAGTTTTTTTAGTATATACTCTTTGATATCTTCATAATCTTTATCTTTTAGTTCATCCTGAGAAAAAATAGAGTGCATCTCTTCTCTGAGTATAGAGATCACTTTTTCAAGATTGTAGTCCTCTTTTGGCATTCCCGGGAATATCTCGCATCTTGCGAGAAGATTTTCTACATACTCCTCTCTGTTGGCTCTGATTTTACTGTCGATATCAAACTCTGGGTTTAAAAGCTCCTGTCTAAAAGTGTATATAGTCTTTCTCTGTTCATTTGCCACATCGTCATATTCAAGTATATGTTTTCTCGATTCAAAATGGAGATTTTCCACTTTTTTCTGAGCTTTTTCAACGGCTCTTGTCACCATTTTGGATTCGATATGTTCACCCTCTTCGATTCCAAGCCTGTTCATAATGTTTTTTATCCTGTCACCGCCGAATATCCTGAGCAAGTTGTCTTCAAGGCTCAGGAAAAACTGACTGGCACCTGGATCTCCCTGTCTTCCGGCACGGCCCCTTAGCTGATTGTCTATCCTTCTGGATTCATGTCTCTCGGTTCCCAGTATAAAAAGACCGCCAAGAGCTTTTACTTCCTCATCTATTTTTATATCTACACCGCGTCCCGCCATGTTTGTTGCAACGGTCACAGCTCCTTTTTTACCGGCATTTTTAATGATCTCTGCCTCTTTTTCATGCTGTTTTGCATTAAGAACAGAATGAGGAATCTTCTCTTTTTTTAGAAGTTTGTGAAGCAGTTCGTTTTTTTCTATAGAAGTTGTTCCAACAAGAACAGGCTGCCCTTTCTTGTGAAGTTCTTTTATCTTCCTAACTACCGCTTCATATTTCTCTTTTTCCGTTTTATATATAAGATCATCCATATCTTTTCTGATAACAGGTCTGTTTGTAGGGATAGATATAACATCAAGGTTGTATATCTGAGCAAATTCTGTAGCTTCAGTCTGAGCGGTACCCGTCATACCGGCAAGTTTTTTGTAAAGCCTGAAATAGTTCTGGAATGTAATATCGGCTAGTGTCTGGGACTCCTCTTTTATCTCCACACCCTCTTTTGCCTCGAGAGCCTGATGAAGTCCTTCGCTGAAACGTCTTCCTTCACTGAGTCTTCCGGTAAATTCGTCAACTATGACGATTTCACCGTCTTTTACCACATAATCAACATCTTTCTGAAATAGATAGTTTGCTTTAAGAGCCTGATCAAGATGGTGCGCAAGTATTGCATTTTCAAGTTTGTACAAATTGTCTACACCAAAAAGTTTCTCGGCTTTTTCTATACCTTTTTCGGTAATCATAATTACCCGGTTTTTTTCATCAACTGTAAAATCCTCATCTTTTATCAACTGTTTGGCAACTTCATTGGCTTTTATATAGTTATCCAGTTTTCTGTTTGTAGGACCTGAAATTACCAGAGGTGTTCTCGCTTCATCTATAAGTATAGAGTCCACTTCATCTACTATCGCATAGTTGTGTCCTCTTTGCACGATCTCTTCGAGAGAATATTTCATATTGTCTCTTAGATAGTCAAATCCGAACTCATTATTGGTACCGTATGTGATATCTGCCGCATACTGCTTCTTTCTTTCAAAATCATCATGAATATCACTTGTAACAACACCTACGCTATATCCTAAAAAGTTATAAAGTTTTCCCATATCATGAGCGTCACGCCTGGCAAGATAGTCGTTGACCGTTACCACATGAACACCCTTACCAGTCATAGCATTCAGCACAACAGCCAGAGTTGCAACAAGTGTTTTACCCTCCCCTGTTTTCATCTCTGCTATCTTCCCTTCATGAAGGACCATACCTCCAATCAGCTGCACATCGTAATGCCTCATACCGAGAACTCTTTTGCTCGCCTCTCTCGTAATTGCAAAAGAGTCTTTTAAAACATCATCCATTTTGGCTTCGCCGTTTTTTACCTTTTCTCTCAATTCAGAAAAAGCCTGTTTTAACTCTTCATCCGTCAGTTTTTCATATTTTGGTTCCAGGGCGTTGATCTGATTTACAACTTTTTGGTATCTTTTTAGCTCTCTTTCGTTTTTCGTACCGAAAACTTTTTGCAAAACGCCTTTGATCATAAAATTCCTTTGACTATGTAAATACTGGATGAGATTTTATCACAATTTTAATCCATCTTTAATAAAATTCATTTATGATTTGAATTATCTAAACAATTATAAAGGCAAAAATATGAAATATTTTCTATTTATTATACTCTTTGCGAATTTTCTCTTCGCTTCACTTAATATTTTTACTTTCAAAAGCGACTTTTCTCAAAAGGTAAAAGATGAAAGCGGAAAAATAATAGAATATAAAGGAAAACTCTATTTCAAAAAACCTATGAAAGTTCTATGGATATACAAACAGCCTCTGAAAAAAGAGATTTATATACTTAGAAATGAAGTTGTAATTATAGAACCGGAACTGGAACAGGTTACAATAAGCAGACTCAGAGAAGCTATCAATATTATAGAGATTTTACAAAACGCCAAGAAAATCGACAAAAACAGATATCAAGCCAGTTATAATGAACAGAAATTTGAAATCTTTACCGATGAGAGCGGCAATCTTAAAAAAATAGAGTTTGAAGACAAGCTGGGAAACAGTGTTGAAATAGTCTTCTTAAATCCCAAAAAAAACATTGATATAGATGAAAAAATTTTCGAATACAGAATCGATCCGACGTTTGATGTGATATATCAATAATCTCCCGCGAATGCGGGAGATTATATTATAGATATTTGTGAATCATTTCATCAAGAAGCTCTTTTTCAAGCTCATTGAAATTAAGGTATGAATAGACCTCTTCTTCTTTGCCTGCAAGCTTTTTCGGAACAATATCAAGATACTCTTCTTTAGTCGGTATCCTTCCAAGCATAGCCGTAACAGCAGCAAGCTCTGCACTTCCTAGATAGACTTTTGCACCGGTTCCAAGTCTGTTGTCAAAGTTTCTTGTAGAAGTAGAGAAGACTATTGCACCGTCTCTCACTCTTGCCTGGTTACCCATACAGAGGCTACATCCTGGCAACTCCATTCTCGCTCCTGCAGCCGCAAAAACAGAGTAATACCCCTCTTCTCTGAGTTTCTCTTCATCCATTTTTGTAGGAGGTGCTATCCAGAGTCTTGTTGGAACCTGTCCTTCTCCTTTAAGAACTTCGGCAAGCGCTCTGTAGTGACCGATATTTGTCATACAGCTACCTACAAACACTTCATCGATTTTATGCGGTCTGTTAGGATCGGCAAGCACCTCACTAAGTGTTGCAACATCATCCGGATCATTCGGACACGCAACTATAGGTTCTGTAATTTCATTTAGATCTATCTCAATAACCGCAGCATATTCCGCATTTTCATCCGGCTCAAGAAGTACAGGATTTTCAAGCCACTGTTCCATCTTCTCTTTTCTTCTTTGAAGTGTTCTTTTATCTTCATATCCGGCTTCTATCATCTTTTCTATAAGCGTAATGTTCGATTTGAGATATTCAATAACAGGCTCTTTGTCAAGTCTTACGGTACATGCCGCCGCACTTCTTTCCGCAGACGCATCGGAGAGCTCAAATGCCTGCTCACATTTTAGAAAAGGCAGCCCTTCTATCTCTAAAACACGTCCAGCAAATATATTTTTCTTCCCTTTTTTCTCAACAGTCAAAAGTCCCTGTTTAATAGCAAAATATGGAATTGCGTTAACAAGGTCTCTAAGGGTAATTCCGGGCTGAAGTTCTCCTTTGAATTTTACAAGAACAGATTCAGGCATATTAAGAGGCATCGTTCCTGTAACCGCAGCGAAGGCAACAAGTCCGGACCCTGCAGGGAAAGAGATACCTATAGGAAATCTAGTATGAGAATCGGCACCGGTACCTACAGTATCAGGCAAAACAAATCTGTTTAACCATGAGTGTATAACCCCGTCACCCGGTTTCAAACTCACACCGCCTCTTGAAGTTATGAATTCCGGTAAAGTATGTTGAAGTTTTATATCGGCAGGTTTTGGATAAGCTGCTGTGTGACAAAAAGACTGCAGAACGAAGTCTGCACCGAAACTCAATGCCGCAAGCTCTTTTATCTCGTCTCTTGTCATAGCCCCTGTAGTGTCTTGGCTACCGACAGTCAGAGTTTCAGGCTCTATATACATACCTGGTCTAACACCTTCCATACCGCATGCACGTCCTACCATTTTCTGTGCAAGAGTATAGCCTACACCCTCTTTTCCTTCTGGCTGTTCAGGTCTTGCAAAAATGTTTTCTTCAGGAAGTCCCAAAGCGGCTCTGGCTTTTCTTGTTAAACCTCTTCCTATAATAAGAGGTATTCTACCGCCTGCTCTATACTCATCCGGCAGTGTATTCGGTTTTAACTTAAACTCGCTTACAACTTCACCGTTTTTAACAATTTTACCCTCATACGGATAAATTTCTATCACATCTCCTGTTTCAAGATTTTCAACAGGAGCTTCTATAGGAAGCGCTCCGCTGTCTTCTGCAGTATTGAAGAAAATAGGAGCTATGATACCACCTATGATAACCCCGCCCGTTCTTTTATTCGGAACGTGAGGAATATCTTCGCCTATCCACCACTGAACAGAGTTGATTCCGGATTTTCTGGAACTTCCTGTTCCCACTACATCACCAACAAATGCAACAGGATGTCCTTTTTTCTTCAACTCTTCGATGGTTTGCTGAGCATCCGGCATTTTAGCTTTTAGCATACTCTGAGCATGCAGTGGTATATCGCTTCTTGTAAAAGCTTCACTTGCAGGAGAAAGATCGTCTGTGTTTGTCTCTCCCGGAACTTTGAAAACCGTTACTACAAGTTTTTCAGGAAGCGGTTCTCTGTTCAGGAACCATTCGGCATTTGCCCAGGACTCTAAAACCTCTTTGGCAAACTTGTTTGATTTTGCAAGTTCAACAACATCATTAAATGCATCATAAACAAGTAAGATATTTTTAAGCATATTCGCAGCCGTCTGTGCTACTTCCTCATCTTTATGGTTCAAAGCGTCAATAAGAGGTTTTACGTTAAAACCTCCAAGCATAGTACCCAAAATCTCTACTGCACGCTTCGGGCTTATCGCAGCCGATTCGGCTTTGCCCTGAACAATATCATTCAAAAATGCAGCTTTTACATACGCAGCATCATCAACGCCGGGCGGTACTCTGTTTAAAAGAAGATCCATCAACAACTCTTCTTCTATAATTGGTATCTGCTTTAAAAGTTCAATCACTTCTGCTACCTGCTCGGCATTCAAAGGAAGTGGCGGAACTCCCAGCTTTTTTCTCTCTTCCACATGTTTTTTATACTCTTCTATAAATCCCATTTAAACTCCTTATGAGGTTTTGTTACTGCAAAAAGCTACAGTAACCGATATATGAATTTTATCAAAAGAGCCCTTTGCATACACAAAACAGTTACTTTAAGTAACGGTAAATTTAGCTTATGTGTAATAAGGTTACATAAATGTTTCAAAAGAAATTGTTTAAAAAAAGTAATAGAACCAAAACGGCAAGAGATAATATATAAAATCCGGCCATATATAGCCCAAGTTTTCTGCCTCCAAGAAAGTAGACTATAAAGAGCTTTGTCAAAGAGTTTGAAACTGATGCTAGTATGATTCCCAGTGATGCGGCATACTCCGTCAGGTTTTCAGATCTGCTCATACTTGCAAGAGAAAGTGTTATAGCATCCACATCTGTCAAACCGGATATAACAGATAGTGCATAAATACCTGTTTCGCCAAATTTTTCATAAACAACATGTATAGCCCCGAAAACTATGCCGAATAAAACACCTACTTTTACGGCCTCTTTGAGTTCAAGCGGATTTTTAAATCCAAAATCGGCAGGAACAGTGACAACGGAGCTGCTCTTTTTATATACAACAAAAAGATAGATATACCCCGCTATTGTAGCTCCAATAAAAGGCATCAATACATGTTTTAAAAGAGCCTCATTTACAAAAAGAACTTCGATTACTACTCTAAAAAACATTGTACTTGACGCAAGACCTATGGCAACAGTAAGATACTTTAAGATATTTTCGTCAGCTACTGCTTTCTTTGAAAGTGTTATTGCTACAGCTGTTGAGGATACAATGCCGCCGAAAAATCCTGTAACCAGCAATCCTTTTTGCAAACCGATACTTTTAACACTTATATATCCGGCAAAAGATATCCCCACAATCAAAACAACCATAAGCCAGATTTTATACAGATTTATTACACCGAACGGATCAACAGGTCTGTTTGGCAAAACCGGCAAAACAACGAAGGTCATTATAAAAAACAGAACGGCAGCATCTATATCTTTTCTGCTTATTCGCCCTTTTACTACTCTTACTCTGGCTTTCAGTTCCAGAAGAAAAAGAAGTAAAATTCCTGCAAAAACACCCATCTCATAATTTTTAAAATAGATAAGTGCTGCTATTAGGAAAGTAGCCACTGCTGCAAATTCGGTAGTTGTACCAATATCTTTTGTAATTTTTATATTTTTTATATACCCCAAAGCAAGAAATATGACAAATCCGAAAAGAAGAAGAGGCATAAGCCACTGGGAGTATTGAGTCAGATAGGCACTAAGATATCCTATCAAAGCGATTATTGCAAAAGTTCTGGCTCCTGCAAATTCCTGCGACTTTTCGTGATATACCTGTACTTCCCTTTGAAGACCGATCATAAATCCAAGAAGAACAGAAATGCTCAGACCTTTTGCAAACTCCAGTTCCATGGCGATTTTTCAGGGCTCCCGTTAATCAAAATTTCTCTTCTGCCCTATTATACCACCAATACCCATCAAACAAGAATATCTCTGTTTCCTTTGGCATTTGGAGGAGAAAGAACGCCGATCTGTTCAAGCTGTTCGACTATTCTAGCAGCTCTGTTGTAGCCTATTTGCAGTCTTCTTTGCAGATAGCTTATAGATGTTTTTCTCTCTTTTAGTACTATATCTCTCGCCTCTTCAAAAAGCTCGTCAAGCTCTTCGCCACCTGCACCTTCAACAGAACCTGATGTACTGTTCTCTTCTAATAGAAATTTTTCATCATATTCTGGTGCTTTTTGGGATTTTAGAAATTCTACGACCTTTTCAACTTCATTTTCACTAATCCAAGGGGCATGAAGCCTGATAAGGCCTGTGGCTCCCGGAGGCGTAAAGAGCATATCTCCGCGTCCAAGCAGACTTTCGGCTCCGATACTGTCAAGGATAACTTTCGAGTCGATTTTCTGTCCGACTTTGAAACTTATTCTCGAAGGAAGATTTGCTTTGATAAGCCCGGTAACAACATCAACACTTGGCCTCTGAGTAGCAACTATGAGATGTATTCCCGCAGCTCTTGCCATCTGGGCAAGTCTTGCAATGGAGAATTCCACCTCTTTTCCGCTGGTCATCATCAAATCTGCCAGCTCATCAATAGTTACAATTATATACGGAAGTATGGGCATCCCCTCTTTTTTTGCCTTTTTGTTATACCCTTCTATATTTTTCGTCTTTGTCTGGCTCATCATATGGTATCGCCTCTCCATTTCCGATACCATATTGTTAAGTGCAACAACTGCCTGCTTCGACTTAGTAATCACTGGTGTTAATAGATGCGGAATATCGTTATATATGGAAAACTCCAGCATTTTCGGATCTATCATCAGTAGTCTCAGATTCTCGGGTGAATTTCTATAAAGAAGACTGACAATTATAGAGTTTATCCCTACACTCTTTCCGCTTCCGGTAGTTCCAGCTATAAGCAGATGCGGGAGTTTTTTCAGGTCAGTTACAAACGGTTTGCCCACTATATCTTTACCAAGAGCAATAGTAAGAGGTGAAGCCGCTTTTGCAAAAAGTTCGTCTTCTAGTATCTCTCTTAAATATATGGTTTCAAATTTCTTGTTCGGTATCTCTATACCGACCACATCTTTGCCGGGTACCGGAGCCTGTATCCTGATAGTCTGGGCTTTTAGAGCCATTGCAAGGTCATCTTGGAGATTTAATATTTTGGATACTTTTATATGTGGTGCAGGCTTGAACTCAAAAGTCGTTACTACGGGACCGGTGTATGTTCTGACCACATCTCCTTCTATTTTAAACTTCTGGAGTTTTTCGATAAGCTCTTTTATCTTTTCATCAATTTCCGATTCATTTATTTCATTTTTTCTTTTTGGAGGTCTCTGCAGCAAGGAAGTTGAGGGAAGTCTGAAATCTTTAGGTTTTTCAAGTTCACCTTTTTCTATGGTTTCCAAAAGCTTTTTATTCTCTTCCAACTCATCCACTATTTCTGTTATAAGCGACCTTTTTTGCTCTTTTTTTGATGATTCGTCAAGCGTAACAGGTTCGTCGAGATTTTGATTCTCCTGAGCTTTTTCAGTTTCTTTTGTCTCCATTCGGGTGCTATGCAAATTTTCCGGGGCAACACTTTCTTGCGGGATTCTTACACTTTCTTCATATGACAAAACCTCTTTAGCAGGCAAAGAAGTTTTCTCTTTTTTTACTTTTTTAGATGGTCTTAAAAGTAAAGGATTGCTTTTTGAAAATTTATCTTTAAAAAACTCTTCAAGCCTCTTATCGAAAAAGATTGCCAGTGAGATAATGAAAGTCACAAGCCAAAATATCCATACTCCCGCACTTCCCAGATACGGTTTTAAAAAAACAACCACACTGCTGCCGATTTTCCCGGCAAACTCACCGTCTACAAGAAGTGCCTGTAAAATCAGAAGAGAAAGCAGAAGCAGCATAGATGAAAGGGCGGTCTCAAATACCTCTTTCACTTCTTTGGAGTTTGAATATATTTTATAAAGAGGCAGCAACAGGGCAAAAAGATATACAAAAGAGATATATCCGAAATATTCTCTGTTTACACGGGCAAATTCATATCCTACACTGCCTATATATTCGGGATTGTAAATAATCGTTGAAAGGCCAAGATATATAAAGACTGCAGCCAGTATAATAAATACGATATCTTTTAAAATGGGACACCTCTTAAAAATATTGCGCTCTGCATTTTTGATAAGTTAATTTTAACATATTTAAAATCAAGAAAGATTTCAGTCGTGTAATTTCAGATTATTCTTAAATTGAATCCTCATATTATCTTTTTAGACTGAAAAAACTGTATTCTCTTTATCATAACAATAAATAAAAATTGTTATAAAGATTGCAAATATATAATTTATAGACATAGTTTATAGAATAAGGAATATTAAGACTCAATATTTAAATTTTTTAAAATACTAAAACGCTACAATTTTCTAATAATCATTAGTTTAAACCTATAATTTTACGGTTTAAATCTCCAGGGAGACGTTGTGATTATGAAAGAGTTGAAAATCGACAGTGCAGAGATACAGAGACGACTTGAAGCATTACATATCGGAGAAAAGGAAAAAGATCTTTTAAAAGAGATTTTTTCAGTATATGACAAAATTAGAGATAAAGTAAAATACTCATTTTTAGACACACTCAAATTGATGATATCTTCTAAAACTTACGATCGTATAAAAAAAGAGCTAAATGTTAAACAAGAAGATTATTTTGCTCGTATGCTCAAAGGTCCATACGATATAGAATACGCCAAAAGCCGTGTGGAAATCGGATATATATTTTATCATGCAGATATAAAACCAAAATGTTATATAGCTGCATTCGCCGAATATTACAGTACGCTTGTTTCGGCAATAGAGCCATATTTTAAAGGTCGCATGGGTGCGGTAACGGCTGTTTTGAACAAAATGCTTCTGTTAGATACAAATCTTTTTATGGAAACATATTTTCATGAAGACAAAAAAAGATTCGAAAAACTTTATCGCAAATACAGTACCGTTATTGATGCTATGCGTGACGGCGTTGTCGTTATAGACGCTGATACTTTCAAAATAGTTGAAGTTAATCACCGAATAGAAGAGTTTACCGCTAGAAAGCGTAAAAATCTGATAGGAAAAGATATATTTACACTTCATCCGGCCGAATTTCAAAAAATTATTAAAACATCCCTTGAAAAAGCTAAAAAAGAGCGGTATGGACTGATTCCGGAACTATATATTGTCAATCAAGAAAGTGGCGAATATCAACCGGTTGAAGTAACTTACGCAAAGTTTGAACTAGATGATGAAAACTATATAGTTAAAATAGTGCGAGATATAAAAGATCGTCTATCCATACAGAAAAAGCTCTCCCGTTTAAATCGATTATATCGTGTTTTAAGCGCTGTTAACGAACAGATAATCCGTTCTACCAAAAAAGATGAGCTCTATCAGGCAATATGTCGCATAATAGTCGAAGAGGGAGGATTTAAATTTGCCTGGCTTGCGGAGATAGAAGATGAAGAGTTTATCAATCCTGTTGCCTACTCAAAAATGGCTTTTTTTTATGAAGAGAGCGGAACTGAGAGTGAATTGTCCGAAGAAGAAAACATTAAAGAGATTATTGAAAAGCTCAAAACTAAAGGCTATGATACAAAAACACAAACAGGAAACGGTAAATTCGTCCATGAAAAGCTGACTATACCTATATGGCATGAAAAAGAACAGGTTGGAATTCCTCTCTATAAGGGTACAGAAATTCGCGCTATCCTCAAAATCTATTCAAATGAAGTGGACTCCTTCGGTAATGAAGAGATACACCTGTTTAAAGAGATAGCCGATGATATATCTTATGCAATTACAACAATAGAAAATAGAAAACATTTAGAATTTCTTACAAATTTCGATCTTTTAACCCGCTTGCCAAACCGCCATTTTTATGAAGAGAGACTTGAAACTGCAGTCTATAGCGCAAATTTTCAAAAAGAGGTATTTGCAGTAGTATTAATTGATATCGATCAGTTTAAACTGATAAACGACACTTACGGCTACGGTTTTGGCGACAAAGTTATTTTAAAAGTTGCGGAACATCTAAAACAGATTATCCGTCCACAAGATATTCTTTCACGTTACGGTAGCGATGAGTTTGCACTTATCTTTTTCAATATAAAAAACAAAGAGGAGATAATCCGTTTTATCAAAAAAATCAACAAACTATCATCAACCCCTATTGAAATAAACGGTGAAGAACTTTTTATAACTTTAAGCATCGGCGTCTCGCTTTTTCCCAAAGATGCACATAATGCCGATGATCTAAGAACAATAGCCGAAACTGCACTCAATGCAGCCAAAAATCATGGCGGAAATACTTATATCTTCTATTCCGAAGAGATGAATACAATGGCACAATCTAAAATAAGATTTCAAAATGAGTTGAAAAAGGCTATCAAAAACCGTGAATTTGAACTATTTTATCAGCCTCAAATCGATCTGGTAAAAATGAAAATTTGCTGTGCAGAGGCATTAATAAGATGGAGACATCCAAAAAAAGGTCTAGTGAGTCCTGCTCAGTTTATTCCGATTCTAGAAGAGTCCTATCTAATAGAAGAGATAGGTCTTTGGGTAATAGAGGAGGCGTGTAGACAAATTCTTGTTTGGCAAAAACAAAAACTTGAAATTCCTATCGCAGTTTCAATAAATATTTCTGCCAAGCAGATTTCCAGAAATAACAATTTCTTTTCAGACTTGATAGAAATAGTTGCAAAAAACAGAATCAATCCAAAACTTTTACACGTTGAAATAACAGAGTCACTAATTATGGAGAATATAGATAAGGTTGAAAAAGGTCTTCAACTTTTAAAAGAATACGGAATAAAATCCGCCATTGACGATTTCGGTACAGGTTATTCGTCACTCTATTATCTCAAAAAACTGCCCGTACATGCACTTAAGATTGATCAAACTTTTATCAAACATCTCCCTACAGATGAAGATGATACAAGCATAACTAAAGCGATAATATCGCTCTCCAAAAGTCTGGGAAAGAAAACCATAGCAGAAGGAGTGGAAACAAAAGAACAGTTTGATTTTTTAAAAGAGATAAACTGCGATATAGCGCAAGGATATTTTTTTTCCAGACCTCTGCCTGCAAAACAGTTCGAGGAGTTTTATAAAGAGTACAACAACTCAATAAAATAGACCGGTTATGAAACATATACCAAAACATCTGTAGGTGATTCTCGCATTATATAAAGCGCCATACTGCCTAAAAGTTTATTTATACCCGCCGTCCCTTTTGAACCTATTACCGTAAGATCATTACCGCATTTGGTTATATAATCTATAAGCACCTTCTTTGGGGTATTGTTTCCGTCAATCACTTCTCCTTGTTCCAAGCCAACCTCTTTTAAAAACTTTTCCATCTCATTTTTTGCATAATGTGCCACCAGTTTGTTGTACTCTTCAATCTCTTTGTCTTTTAGAGAGTAAAAGTGCAAAGCTATCTCACTTAATGTCTCATAAACATGAAGGAGTTTTATATCGGCATCAGGAAAAATCTCTTTGGCAAACAGTATACTTTTTTTTGATTCCTCTTCAAAATCAGTCGGTGCAAGAATATTTTTATATTTTTTATCAGCGTTATTTTTCACAATTAAAACAGGAAGCCTGCTTTTGTGAACAACCTTTTGCACAGTGCTTCCTATTATATTTTTTGAAACTTTATACTCCCTGTTAGTTCCCATAATAATCATATCTGCACTCTCCTGCACTGCTGCATGCAGTATCACCTCATCCGGATTGCCCTCTTCTACTACAATGGCAGATGTGATTTCGGCACTATTTTCAAGTTTTTCCAGTCTCTCTTCAACTTCTTGTTTCAGAATCTCTTTGTTGAGTATCTCTTTATTCTCAAATATCGGCAATTCCAACCAGGGAACTTTAACTGCACATACAATATACAGAACAGCTCCATTACTTTTTGCGATCATGAGAGCCCTTTTTAATATATCTTCATAATCCGAAAAGGGATCTATTCCTACAAGCACTCTTTTTAAAGCTCTCATCTCTTCTCCTTTAATTTATATAACACAATAATAAAATATTTTAGCATATAAATAGCAACTACTAAACAATAATAATTGATCTTAAACAAATTTTTTTGTTTTCTTTACATTATAATTTTTTCTTAAGTAAACTGCTCCTATAATCTTGTAATAAAAGTGTGACAAACCAAATATTTTTAAAGGATTACCATGAGAAAAAAACTAATATCTATAGCATTAATTGCCGCTACAGCCAATCTTGCTGTAGCCGAAGAGTGGTTGACAAAAGATACTTCTGTCGGTATACAGGCCGGCACTATGGGAGTGGTACTCGACTATCAAAAGAAAGTGGGCGAAAAGATTTCAGTTAAATTGAGTGCAGGCGGATTTAAATACGACTACTCCACAACCGTTGACAATGTAGATTATGATGTCGATTTAAGACTTCTGGGAGTCGGATTAACACTCGATTATCATCCCTTTTCAGGAGGTTTTTACTTAAGTGGGGGCGGATATTATAATGGTAACAAATTCAAATTTGACGCTACGCCAAGTGCAGGAACATACACCTTTAACGGAAATACATACAACGCTTCAGATATTGGTTACGTAAACGGAGAAAGCGACCTAAACAAATTCGCTCCTTATATAGGGATAGGGTATGATAGCTCTTTATTTAAAGAGGGAAATATATTTTTTACGGCAAAAGCAGGCGCTATGTATCAGGGCAAACCAAAAGTCAATCTAACCGCAGTCTGCGGACCGGGACTCACCTCGGCAGAGTGTGCACAGCTTCAATATGACGTGAGTGTTGAAGAATCCAGGCTTAACGACGATATAGAAGATTACAGATGGTGGCCTGTTCTCTCTGTGGGACTTGCATATAGATTTTAAAAACAGCACCTGTTCGGTGCTGTTTCAAACTGCATCTGCATTTTTCAACTCATATTCCCAAGCCTCTTTCGCAAGCAGTGCGGCACCTAAAGCAGTGGTTATCTGAGGATAACGTGGAATAGCAAGCTCACGCCCAAGCTCATCTTCTATGGCAGAAACCAGCCCTTTGTTTAAAGCGGGACCTCCGTCAAAATAGATAACTTCATTCAGCCCCACCCGTTTTGCCAGACGTATGATTCTTTTCGCAATAGAGAAATGGATACCGGCAACAATATCTTCTTTTGTATGTTCATTTCCCAAAAGTCCTATTATTTCCGACTCTGCAAATACAGCACATGTACTGTTTATGGAGAGTGGTGTCCCGATGGATCTGAAATGATAATCGCCCAACTCTTCTACATCAATTTCAAGTTTTGCAGCGGCAACATCCAAAAACTTGCCCGTTCCGGCAGCACATCTGTCGTTCATTGCAAAATTGACAACGTTTCCGTGTTCATCAAGAGCAATGGCTTTTGAGTCCTGACCGCCGATATTGATTATTGTTCTGATAGTTCCGAACTCTTCCCCGGCTTTTCTGGCACCGACTGCATTTGCGGTAATCTCGCTTATTGTCTCATCAGCTTCCTTAAAAAGTTTTCTTCCGTATCCCGTCGAAGTTATATATGCCACATCCTGGGAAGAGATTCCTATATCTTTGAGAAGCAGTTCAAAACTCTCTTTTGCATATTTGTAAAACATACTTCCGCTGCCTGATACTTTATACCCTTTTATGATCTCATTTTCATCTATTACAACTATCTTTATGGCAGTCGATCCTATATCAATTCCTGCAAAATAGACCATTATCTTTTTCTCCTTCTGACTTTCAAAGATTCTATGAATGCTTCTACTCTCGTTGAAAGTTGCCCGCCCTGCCCGGGGCTGTAGTCGGTTTCCACATAAAGCATCGGTATGTTGATTTTTTCCATCTCCTGCATAATGCTTCTTTGTTCCATCTCATATACCTGACATCCGGCAAAAGACTGATATACCACCCCGTCAACGCAATACTCTTCAATAAGCTCTCTGAGTCTTCTTTTTCTATCTTCATTTTTTGTAAATATGGGGCATGTACAACCCTTGAGATACCTATCTGCAATGGCATCAACCATATCATACATAAACCACTCGTCAACCGAAACCATATCATTTAAAAGCCTGTTTGCTGAGCAGCTCTCATCAGCCACTATTATGCCGTCAGCCTCCTCTATCATTACCGGAAGTTTGAGATTTGGGAAAATGGGAGGAGAACCGGTATACAAAATCCTGGGCGACCTTTTTCCGGCTGCATTAAAACCGCTTTGAACTCTCTTTTTGACCTCCTCGTAGACATTTTCCACCGCCTCTGTCCAGCGCTCTATCTCATCGAAGAAAAATGCATTGGTTATAAGAAACATATCTTTTCCGAGTATCGGAGATGGAGTGACTCTTCTTAGCTCATTCAGCTTATGATAAGCCATCTGGGCTCTTCCAACTTTTCTGATAGCCTCTTTCAAAGATCTCCTGCTCACTTTTCTGCCAAGCTCTTTTGAGATATCTTTTGTAAACTTTCTGACTGTCCTCCTCCAATACTCTCTGCTCTCTTCGCTCTCTTTTACTCTTGGAAACTCCATATGATACATATCGTAACTCATATCCTCTATAATGGATATAGCCTTTGTTTTCTGATCGCAAGTGGTAGGATGAACAATGATATCGAGTTTGTCAGCAGCAGGAATATCTCTGCTCTGAAGCATTCCAAGCGTAGCTTTGACCAGTGAACAGGACTTGGTGGGCATAAATTCTCCACCAAGCTGCTCGTCGGTATGAAACCCGTTACAAAGTCTCACCGGCACAGCATCCATTGCATAGATAATCTCATAGGGAACCTGTATACATAAAGTACCTACAAGCGGCTTATCGCTGTGAATCTTTTCACCTTTGCAGTAGACCCTCTCGTAAAGATCGTAAAAATATTTCATAGATTCCAAAGAGTGTGGAAAATCGTATTTCAGCTTATCCAGCATCTGGACGGCTTCCATAGCCTCATGCCTACTATGCCTTTTTTGCGGATCTTCGATCTCTCTTTTTCTTTGAACAGCAGTATTTGTTTCAATTTTTCTCATCATCTATCCCCATTCTTTTGGCAAAGCCCCCTTTTGTAGATTTGAAAATCGTCCATTTTACAATATCCACCTTCAAAGCATCCTCCTCGGGACATGCCGCAACGCATTTCATACAGAATATGCAGTCATCTCTCAAAATATTTCTGCTATCCACATCATCGGCTATATCTTTTATCTGCATATCGCAGACCCTGTAACAGTCCCCGCACCTGGTACACTTTTCACCATCTTTTTTCAGTTTCAGAAACGCAAACGGACTGAAAATATAGTGCATCGCACTCATCGGACAAAAAAAGCAGAAAAATCTCTTTTTTATAAATGAGCCCACAAAAAACAGTGCAGTAAAAACGATACCGAAAGCGGTGAGGAAAACAGCCGTTTTGGATGAAAAATCGATAGCCCACTGGCTAAAATCACCAACAAACATCGGCGTTATGATCCTTCCGGGACACATCTTGCAAAAAGCGGCTCTCCATTCCGTATCAAGAAGACCCGCACCTATCAGTAACGGAAAAATTATCACAATAACAAGAAATATATATTTTATTTTCTTCAGAGATTCAAACTGCGTTTGGCTGTATCTTCCATAAGGTATAGCCAACTTTTTTCTTATAGCGGTTATCCAGTCCTGCATAGTACCAAGGGGACATACATATCCGCACCAGGCCTTGTTGAATATGATAAACCAGAGCAAAAAGACTAGAAAACTTGTCAAAACACCTATACTTGCAGCACTGAAAAGCCTCTCCCAAGGTCTTGCCAACTGATGCTGAAGAGGCATAAAATAGCACATTCCACCTGTTTTATCATTGTAGCCGCAAGAAAAGACCGGTATCTCTCTGCCAAGGTCTATAGCCAGATATCCGCCGTAAATAAAGAGTACAAACGTAAGCAGTTGTATCCAGAACCTGAATTTGCGGATATCCGACCGATTTATGAAATATTTAATCCTGCTCATCTATTTTTACCTCTTTGAACGGCTTTTGGGTTCTGTATCTGTATACAAAAATCCCGGCACTTGCTGCGATTAGAATTATGATAGCTGTCAAAAGCCCGTAGGCATATGACTGATACTCATTTCTTGAGGGAGAATATGTACCTATATAGGTTGTCTCATACTCTTTTCCCTCTTCCTCAAAACTCGCAACTACAATAAATTTTTCCCTGAATCTTTTATTGTATTTTTCCCAATCGGGGTAGTAATCTTTTATGAGTTTGAACTTCGCTATACCGTTTTCGTCACTCTTTTGGCTTTTTTGCCAGCCAAACTGCGTCACGAGTACCACTTTGGCCCCTTCAAGCGGTCTGCCATCTTTCAAAACCATGAATTTCACCTCTTCGCCGGTATGAAGTCTGGAATAAAAAGTTTCATTTTCTGGGCGCAGCCTCAAAATATCAAAGGGAACCTCTTTTATCGTTTTTGCCGCCATCTTTTTCTTGTCGTAAACCGCGTGTGAGCTGTGATCGAATCTTTTAAATTCGTATTTGGCTACTTTTATATACTCTTTTCGAGGAGTTTTTATATCCTGCAGATAATAGACGCTGTAGTAACCGCTTTTAGGCATTTCAAAACTGACACTTATGCATCCTCTTTTTTTCGGCTCCACCTCTTTTACGACACCTTCGGTATCTACAGTATAGAAAGTCCCTTTAGGATTGATTACGCATTTTGGCTTGCCAAGCTCACCTGTAACAAGCCAGACTCTTCTTTTGGGAACCGCGTTTGGAACACGTCTGCCCATCATACCCATTCTTCTGCTACCGGGCAGTCTGTCTTTAAACCAGACGCTCTGCTCGGGTAAAACGGCCACTTTCTCAATGTTTTTGGAGTTTTTCTTCATCATCATTGCCGCACTGCCCGTGTGATGACCGCGCGGCTTTCTGCCATATGTCTCTATAACATAGTCTCTGTATAGATTTACACCCACAAAGAAGATTATAAGAAGTGCCGCGAAAGGATATGCAATGACTTTTCTGACTTTGTCTGTTTCAATAAAAGCCATTCTTTTATAAAGTATAAAAAGAGCCCAAAAAACAGCAATCCATCTAAACAGATGAAAAATCTGCAGCCATCTATCTCCTCTTTTCGCCAAAGGCTCCACATCTACATCGAACCCAAATCCCCAAGCAAGCCCTTCAACTATTCTTTCATAATTGCCTGTAAAGAAAAACTCAAGAGCATGACCCATGGAAGCAAAGATAAAAAGAGGCGCAAATGCGTATCCCAGTGTATAAAAGACACTGCCGAAATCTTTTTTCACTATTTTGGAGGCTATCCACATACCGATCACTGCTGCTGCGATGGTAAAAAGCGCAGCATATAAAAAGGCAAACATACCTGTGGCATCAAGTTTGCCAAAATCCACAAACTGTTTGAAAAATTCGGCCGTCTTTGCCCATATAAAATGATCGGAAATATTGCTTCTGCCAAGACCGTGATGAAATGCCATGGAGATAGGAATAGCTGCCAAAATAAGTATATATACCCAGACTTCAGCTTTGAGAGTTTTGAATCTGTTATAAAGAGAAAATCCCGGTTTTACAAATCTGAAATTGATAGCTTCGCAAGAATGCGTACACTCCATACAGAGAGTACAATCGCTTATAGAGTTTTTTTTGTCGAAATTGAAAGGACTCAGACCATAAGGGCAAGTTTTTGCACAATCGAACGTTTTACACGATTTGCAGGCACTCTCATACGAACCGAACCATGTAAAAGAGAGCTTGCCGAAAGCTCTGAGTGCCGTACCGATAGGACATATGTATTTGCAATAACTCATATCTTTATAGAGAAAATAGATGAAAAACGCCAAAACAGTCATTACACTAAAGAGTATCGCGCTTCCAAGAGGAGTTCTGTAGACTCCCGGAAACATGTAGTAAACTCCCCACCATCCCAAAAAAAGCAGCATAATACCGATAAATCTGTTTTCAAGCCATTTTGGCATCTTTTTTTTGAGCCCTGCTTTAGTGATATATTTTCCCAAAAAACCGTGTGGGCATATACCGCAGAATATTCTGCCGAAAGTCGGCAGAGTGGTAACTATAAAAAGAGGCCAAAAAATCCCCCAAAACACGGCAGTGGTAAAAATATTGTTTTTTGAAGAGTCTGCATATCCCATATAGATTGCGTAGAAAAAAAGCGCAGCAACAGATATACGCAAAACCAAAAGGAATTTTTGATTTTTAAATAAAAACCTTAAAATCGGCATTTTGAAGATATCGTTATTGTCGCGTTTAATAAATCTGACCATAATTTAGCCTTTTATAGTTTCAATATGCCAAGCAGCACCATAACGCCTCCCGCAAAAAGCAGAGCCGAAGCAGCTGTTTCTATCCACTTTTTCTGTCTGGAAAATTGAAAAAGAAGCTCTTTGGTTATAGACGAGAGAATAAATCCGTAAAAAATAAAAGAGACCATAACAGCGCCTATCCCGAACAAAAATCCGTAAAAAAGAGAAACTACCTTTGAAGAACTGCCGGCACTGAACGCAGCAAGACTTAAAACTGGCGCACAAAAATTAAAAGAGAGTGCTGCACCCATAAAAAAATATCCGCCTTTTCCAAGCCTGTTTATACCTTTTGAAAAGTTCCGTGCAACACAACAGCTTTTTTCTCTTTGAAACTGTGTATAAAAGAGATATAAAGCCGTTAAGATCATAAGCACTCCCATAACTCTCCCCCAAAGCAGCGGCTCATTCAAAATCTCCTTGACGGTAAGCGAGGCATAAGAGGCACTGAGTGCTATCATCGAATATGAAAATACTCGGCCTGCACTGAATATCCCTACAGTCGTCATAGATTGTTTCAAGGTTGATGAATTACTCACAAGCAGAGGACTCAAAAGCGGCGCGCAGGACAACATACAAGCCGTCGAACCGTATGAAAGTCCCATAAGAAAAACTGTTATATACGCAGCCGCTTCCAATCAAATCCTTTTATTTAAAATCTGTATTTCATACCTACATAATAGACCCTTCCCGGATCAACCGTAATGGATGCGTCTTCCGCATCCAATCTGCCGTCACCACTTTTGTCACTATAAAGGTAGACTGTTCTGTAATATTGATTGTCAAAGAAGTTATCCACTCTTGCAAAAAACTCAAAATCGTTTCCATTGATTTTTGTATTGTATCTTGCCTGAAGATTCAAGACACCGTATGAAGGCATTTTTACAAAATTTGTTTCATCTGCATAATAGCTTGACTGCCAATACCATTCGGGAATCAACGTCCACTTAGGCGACATCTTTATATAGGTAAAAAGATCGATTTTATGATGTGGTGTTCTTGGAAGCTGGTTTCCGTCAATATCATACGTTTCATCTCCTGTTGATCTATATATAGGATCCAAGTCTACTGTAAAAGGCAGATGTGACGTATAGTATGCATCCAGGTATGTATATGCCAGATCAAAGGCGAGCTTTTTGCTTCTATCACTCTTTACAGAGAATTCCAGCCCTCTGCTTCTTGCGTCACCCACATTGTCAAAATATACATTCGAACCGTTTGAATAGTAGGTACCTCCGTTTCTGGCTATAATATCTTTGGTATCAAGCTGATACAATGTAACCTCATATTCAAATTTGTTATTTTTCAGGTGGCGTGTGCCTCTGATACCTATTTCATAGTTTATCGTAGTTTCGGTATCGATATCAGGATTGTTTTGAGAATATCTGTCTGGATCAAAATCGTACGCATACAACTCATATATACGAGGATTTCTGAAACCGGTGGAAATATTTGTATAAAGAGTGTTGTCAGCATTCAACTGATAAGTTGCACCTACTCTGTATGAAACGTTTCTAAAAGAATCATCCCTAGTTATATTTGAAAGCGTCCACACAGTCCCGTCAAAATCGTAACTCTCTGATGCATATTCATATTTGTCATAATCATATCTGGCATTGGCTACAATTGTCCATTTCGGGTTTAGTTTATACTTAACTTCTCCGTACAATCCATATCTGTCTTCTGTACTGTCAGAATCGGTCCATTCACCAGTATAATATGTCTTACCTCTGCTTGTATAAGTTTTTGTAGTTAAATCATAAGATTTCAGTTCTCTTTGACCGATATCTAACCCTACCATATAGGCAAGATTGTCTATATTGGCTCTATATTCGCTTTTTATACCTTTTTGATATATATCGTCACTGCTGTCTCTCGTATATGTATCTTCAAATCCGTCGCCGTTGAGATCCTGAGGAGAAGCTTCAAAATCGTACAGGTCCACATAATAGTAGGTATTTACCATCAAATTTGCGCCGTTGTCGAAGTCTTTGTTGTAAGTTATAAAATATTTGTCTATGTCGGAATAGTAGTCATGGTTCCATGGCAGATCTGCATCATCTTTGCCGGTAGGATTTGTTTCGGCAGCCGTTACTCCGGTAACACTTCCTCTTGAACTCTCCTCATATTTTCTTGTAACATCTACGCCGACTGTTATGTCACTCATCTCATCAATAAAATATGTAAATTTTCCACTTGCGGATTTTGTCCAGTTTTCACTCATATCCCAGTATCCACCGGTATATCTGTAACTTGCTATCACATTTGCAGCGTATTGATCCGTACTTTTATATGCAGTAGCTTTATAGTTTTGATACGCATAACTTCCGTATTCGGCTTCTACAGATACTTCATTTCTGTTTTTCGGTTTTTTGGTTGTAATGATTACAGCACCTGCCAATGCATTGGGACCGTACAGATATGAAGCTCCCCCTTTTATCACTTTGATGCTCTCAATCTCATCAAGATTAAACTTAACCTTACCTCCGTTTTGAAGTACAGGTACGCCATCAATAACTATCGCAACACCGGTATCTTCCCACATAAACTCCTGCTGTGCAACGCCTCTCATATGGATCTCAACAACATCGCCATTTCTTACATCCGCTGTAATACCTGGAACGGTACGCAAAATTTCATTGATGTTTTTCGCATCTATTATCTCTATCTTTTTCTCATCTATAACATTTACAGTCGAAACTTCCGTTTTCGGATCAGTAAATATATCCTCAATGGTAGAAGACTCGACCACTACACTGTCCAAAACTATCTCCTCTGCTGCCGCAAGCGAAGAGAACAGTGCCAAACCTGCTAGTAAAAGAGTTCTTTTCATTCACTACTCCTATCTGATTTTTTGGTAGTGTAGCAAAGGAGTGTTAAATATGTGTTAAACATTTCTTACTTTTTTATATAAATTATTTTTTTAATTTTTGAGTCATGCAGTTGTCACTTTATTTTTACAAAAGCCGAAGTAGTAGGATATTTATGCAGATTTTTTACTTAAGAATAAATATTTTCAGAAAAGGCACTATGCCATTTAGTTTTAATTAAAATCAATTATCTCTTTTTTCCGATAAATCCACACAAACAGAATAGGTATAAATACAAGCGTCAAAAACGTTCCTACCATAAGCCCGCCGATAGCTACAGCACCCAGTGGTGCGAGACGCTCTAACCCTATTGCCCATCCAAGCGCTACCGGAAGCATACCTGCTGTTGTAGCAAATGCGGTCATAAGAACAGGCCTAGTTCTTATTTTTATGCTCTCGAGCATAGCTTCTTTTGCACTCAGTCCCTTTTTAATACCAAGAAGTGCAAATTCTATAAGAAGTATTGCATTGTTTACAATAATACCGCTAAGCAGTATAAAACCCATCATTGCAGGCATAGAAGTATGATAATCCATACTCAACAATATCCAGCTTGCTCCAACAAGCGTCAGGGGAATAGAAAAGATTATAAGCAGCGGTGCCCTTACAGAGTTAAACATAGGAACCAATGTAAAAAATATCAGACCAATGCCAAACGCTACCGCTTTTATCATCCTTTTAGCGGAATCTTGAAACTGGGCGATATCTCCTGTTTGCGTCATCTCTACCCCATCAGGAAGTTTTACGCCCTGATATGCCTCATCAAAATTTTGCATAATATGAGATATGGCTGCCTTTTCCCTGAATCCATATATATCTATCGTGTATTCCAGCCCCTCTCTTGTAATCTGGCTTGGCTCTTTTGCCTTTTCAAGTTTCGAAAAAGCTGATAGCGGAATTTTCCCTTTAGGTGTATCAATCAAAATTGTATCAAGATACAATAAAGCTTTATCTCTATCGTCTCCCCTGATTCTTATCAGTATATCGTTGGAATTTCTGACAGGTTTCAGCGCTGCAGGTGCACCTTTTAGATAAAGTCCCACCTGTTTTGATATCTCTTCTGAGTTCACCCCGTAGTATGCTGCTTTTGCCTCATCGATGAAAAGTCTGTAGACTGTTTTATCCAAATCCCAAGTTTTTGCAACATTAACTAATCCTTGGGTATTTTCCAAAACTTTAAAAAGATTTTCCGAGGCGATTTGGAGCTTCTCAAAACTGTCGCTGCTAAGCATAACATCCACATTTCCTCTGATACTGGAGAGTGCGGTAGCTCCATAGTCGAATACAGAAAAATATTTTATATTGGGGATTTCCTGAAGTCTTTTTCTGATTTTTCTTTCTATATCCCAAATACTTTCACCTCTTTCAAATCTATTTACATACGCAGCAGTAATAGCCATATAGTCTATCCCCCCGCCGCTGCCGATACTTAAAACTCCGGCTTCACTTCCTACACTGGCCGACACTCTGAGTACCTCTCCGCTTCCATATACGGCTTTGTTGACTTTTTCAAGAACTTCGGCACTTTTTTCAATTGGAAGATTTGGATCCATAGTGATATTTATCTTCACAATACCGGTATCCATAGGCGGCATAAGCTCCTGACCGACTATCGGCATAACCACTCTGACACTTATCACAAAAAGAATCAGCAAAAGGGAAAAATAAAGAACCGATAAAGCTCTGCTCTCCATAGCCGCTTTTGCAAGCTTTATGAAAAAATTTCTGGCCCAGCTGTTAAAACTATCCGTAACTTTGCCAAATACTGCCTCAGCTTTTAGTATCCACTGACTGTTTATAGCCAAAAATTTCAGACTCAGAAGCGGAACAGTGGTGATGGATATGATATATGAAGCAGCAAGTGCTATAAGAAGCGTGGAAACAAGAGGTCTGAATATCGTCTGCGGATAATCTCCCACAAACATAATAGGAAAAAGTGCGGCCATAGTTGTAACAGTGCCCGACAGATCAGCAAACATTATCTCTTTGGTACCATCCAAAACCGCTTTTTTTATCGGTTTTTTACGCTCTTTGTAGTGACGTTCTATATTTTCCATGACAACAACGGCATCATCTAGCAATAAACCAAGAGCCAAAATAATAGCCGTCAGGGTAACTACACTGAACTCTATGCCAAAAAGATACATCATAGCTACTGTAGCAGCATATACAAGCGGTATGGTAAACAGAACAACCAAAACCTGTCTGAGCGAAGCCAAAAAGAAAAATGCTACGATTGTTGACATGATGATGGCATCACGCAAAGACTCAAACATATTGGCAATGCTTTGTTCAATAGTATCCTTCTGCGTATCGGTAATCTCAAAATGAAGCCCCGGATAAGTAGCTTTTATCTCAACCAATTTAGCCTCAACATTTTCTATCGTCTTCACTACATCTGCATCAATTGAACGTTGAACCGATAGAGCTATGGCAGGTTTGCCGTTACCGTAATAAAGAGCGCTGTTGTCATAATGGCCATAGTAAATATGTGCTATATCTTCAAGACGGATAGTATCTGTTATAGCCAGTTTTTTTATCTGTTCAAGTCTTTCTCTTTTTCCTTTTGATTTAAGCAGAAACCTCCCTCTTGGAATATCCAAAAATCCGATAGCATAGTCTCTGTCGTTTTTTGAAAGAACACCCAAAACCTGCCCCATGCTCAAAGCATATCTATCCAGAGCCTCTTTATCAATCTCAACCAAAATCTCTTTTTTGTAACCGCCAAAAATCTCTACGTTTGAAACTCCTTCTGTTTTTAGAAGTTCATTTTTTATCTCGTTTTCACAAATCTCTCTTACCTCTATCAAAGAAGCTCTAACAGATGAGACTCCTATCGTAACTACAGGAGGAGTAGCCGCGGTAATTTTGTGGATTTGAGGCTCCTTGATACCATCTGGCAAAGAAGAACGGATTTTCGATATTGCATTTGCTACATCACTTGCCGCACTGTCTATCTCTTTTTCGTATTCAAACTCTGCTCTGATTACACTAACTTCATCTATAGTAGTAGAATAAACTCTTCTTACCTTATCCAGCGTGTAGAGCTCTTTTTCAACTACTACCGCCACGTTCGAAGCGATATCTTTCGCTCCCGCTCCCGGCCAGATAATAACAGTTGCAATTTCCGGCCTGTTAGAATCCGGAAAAAGCTTTCTATCAATCGAGTTGTATCCGTACAACCCGAGAAATAGAAAAAGCCCTAAAAAGGAGATGATATAATAAGGTCTTTTTAGTATCGTATCCAGCCAGCCGCTATTCATCGTTTAGAGCCCTGCCATTTTTCAAAACAAATAGTTTTGAGAGTTTATCGCTACTGCCTACTGCTACCGGATGAGCAATATAGCAAATAGGAATAGCATATTTTTCATTTTGAGCCATAATAGTCACTTTTTTTGGCAAAAAGGAGCCGTCTACATGCTCAAAAACATAAGTTCCTTCCTCTTTTTCAAGGAGCGCATTAACGGGTACTGCCATTCCAAACGCTTCTCTTTCTACAACTTCAACCTTTACATTGCTGTTTTCAGGGACTCCAAGAGAGGTTTGAAGATCTATCCTGGCAACAAATAAAGCTTTTTCACTATCCGGTAAAATTTCAGAAATTTTTGCTTCAACCCCGTCAACATAAACCTTTTTACCGTTTCTAATAGTCTTTGCTAATGCTGCTGGAAACAGAAATTCCACTCTTTTTTTGTCTCCAAAAAGTTTTATCAGAGGTTTTCCGGCAGTTGCAAGATCTCCCACTCTAAGAAATATCTTTCCTACCGTCCCGTCAATTGGCGATCGTATTATGGCGTAGCGCAGTTGATTGATTTTTGCTTTAAGTTGTTCTTTTAAAGAATTAAGCTCTTCATATTTTGCCTCGACGCTTTTCTTTGTAGATTCATATTTGGATAATTTGAGCTTCATTGCAACCTCGGACTGGTCGAGCTTCTCTTTTGATACTGCATCGGCTTCGAAAAGTACAAGATTTCTCTCATACACTTTTTTGGCATACTGATAGTCGCTTTTTAAAGAATCAAGACTGACTTCTATAGACTCAATTGAACGCTCCAGAGCTTTGATAGATGACTTTTGTGCTTCAACAGCTGCTTTGAGTTCTCTATCATCGATAGAGATGAGAATATCGCCTTTTTTTATCTGGTCTCCTTCCTCCACATATACTTTTTGTATAAAACCGCTTATTTTGGAGGCAATTTGCGGATGATTGAGAGAATAGTATCTACCTATAAACTCTCTTTTTTGTTCTATTTTCATCTTTTTTGGATTAACTGTTTCAATAGATATCGATTTTGCAGCAGGAACAGGAAGAGAGTCTATCTGCTCTTTTTTCTTTTTAACAATAATTACACCGCCGGCAATAAGTAAAATAAGTATCAATATTCCAAAGAGTTTTTTCATTTTTCACCTGCCGTTATATAGTTTAGATAAGCTTTTTGCATTTTCAGATCGTACATAGCTTCTATAAAAGAGCTTTGGGCATTCTGATATTTCGCTATGGCATAGAGAAGATCGTACATATCAGATATACCTTTTTCATATTTGATATATTCGGTATCTTTTATCTTTTTTAAAAGAATAAGCTGTTTTTTGGCGGATTGAACTTTCGCAATCGCGGTAGATATACGGTTGTTGGCATCTATAATATCGCTTTTTAATTTCAATTCTGTATTTTTGAGTCTGAGTTTTGAAACCATATGAGCAATTTTTGCCTTTTGAAGCTGTGCATCTTTGTAGCCGAAATCATACAGTCTCCAGTTTATATTTATACCGGCCTGCCACAACTCTTCCTGGATTCCCTTTGCAAAGTTGCTTCCATAATAGGTATTCAGACCGATTTTTGGAAAATAAAGTGACTTGGCTTTTCTTATCGCTTTTTTGCTTTTTTGGGCTTCGAACTTCGCTTTTTTGTAGGTATAGGAGTTTCTTAGATCCACATTGGCGGAAAACTTTTCATCATCGTTCACACTCTCCACGTCATCGATTTCATCTACACCGATAATGGAAGCCAATTTGGCTTTTAGGGTTTTTATGGAATTTTCTATACTTTTTACATTAAAAGAGGCGTTTTCCAGCTCCGAAGAGACTTTTAAAAGATCGATTTTCGCTTTTTTGCCAACTTCTACCTCTTTTTTGACATCTTTATACAGTTTCTCCAACGCTCTTTGATATGAGATTGCTGAAGTTTTTTGGTTCTTCAGAGAAACTATCTTAAAATAGAGGGATTTTATGTTGTATATGAGCTGTTCTTTGGTGAGACTGAGATTTATATTTGATATCTTTTTGCCAAGCTCCGCGATATCCACAGAACTCACATCAGCAAAACCGTTAAAAAGTAAAACCTCATATATCAGACCTGCACTGCTTATCTCCCTGCTAGAAACCACATCTGGCGTGATTGGAGGAACTATCGGAGTGAGTGTTCTTGGAATATTGTAGCGTGTGTAACTTCCTACCGCATTTATTTTGCCGAAATTTTGAGCTTTTTTAACTCTTTTTTCCTGATGGGCTTCCAAAAGTTTCTGTTTTTGTATCAAAATTTCAGGGCTTTTTTTAAGTGCTGTTTCTATAGCTTCATCAAGTGTAATCGCATTTATATTTACAGTAATTACACTCACACATATAAGCACAATGAAGTTAATTTTTTTACTAACCATCAGATTAACTTTCACCATTAAAGGTGTTTAAAAAAAGCTGCAAAATATACACTCTTTTTTTATAAGACTCTTTTTTATTCATTTTACTCCCCATATGCAGCAGCTTTACAATAAATCCTGACTTCCCTATTCCCCTTTCTGTAACATTGGAGGTTTCAACGATACTATCCATTCGGCAATAGCTATTCTATCTTCTTCATGCATAGTCAGATAAGCCGGCATAACTATCTTTTTAAATCTGGGCCATCTACCTTTACTTCCATTTTTTATAACATCGGCAAGTTTACCGACTGCACCTTCACCATACTCTCTTTTATACCTTAACGAAATTCCTATAAAGCCGGGACCTTTTTTTGCTCCCATTACATTGTGACATGCAAAACATCCATTCTCTTGTGCGAGTTTTTCTCCCGGTAGATAATTTTTACCACTTTTCGAACTAGCACTATTACAATTGTTATCGCAACTTCCCATACCATTTGCACTGTGAGTAAACTCATTTGGAGGAAAGTTGTCATACATATATTTGGCTATGACTATAAGCTCATCTTTTGAGACGTTTCCTTTCATAGAAGGCATTACCCCAAATCTTTTTATAGTTTTAGACATACAAACCGCTTTATCCTTGGAAGGATTTAATACATAATCGACGATAAAATCTACAGCCTCTTGTTTTGTCTTATAGTTCTCTTTTACATGAAACATAATACCTGCTGCGGGAGGCGCAACCATTTTCCTTTTCTGTTCTAATGCAGGCATACCGGTAATATGGCAGACAGAACACTTCTTTTCAAACAGAGTTCTTCCATCTTCAGCATTTACTGCCCCTGTAAACAGAAACAGAAAACCTACCACAAAAACAAATCTCTTCATAAACACTCCTTCGATATTTCGTTATCTTATACTTTCAATGTTAATAAAACGTTAACACTCTATTTTGCTTTTCCGTTACGCTGAAAAAACTCGTTGGCAGCAATATTTTTCGGGTCAAGAATCAAAATATCTTCATAAATTTTTGCCGCCTCCTCTTTTCTGTTTTCATGTTCAAATATACTGGCGAGTTTTTCTAAAAATAAAACCTCAGAGGGGTATAAAGAAAGCATTTTATATATTACGGCCTTAGCATTGGAAAACTCCTTTTTATATATAAGAATCTGTGCAAAATAGAGATTTGCATAATAATTATAATAGTCCATCTTTAAAATATCATTGCACAACTTTATAGCATCCTCATATTTTTGCTGTAACATATAGATATTTATAATTCCCAGTTTCGGTTTTATAGCACTTTTTACGGCCAATGCGGCTTTTTCATAATGGAAAAGGGCATTTGAGTATTTTTTTTCCAGATAAAAAAGCCATCCCAGCCGCAGATTTGGAGTATAGGCATTCGGATACTGTTTATATACAGGCATAAGAGACTTTATCGCATCCTCAAAATCCCCCATCTTTTCATAATTGTACGAGTCATAATACGCCTTTTTTATAAAGTCGTCATACCCATACAGTGACACTATAAGTAAAAAAATTGGCCAAATTTTTTTAAGTTTCATATATACTCCTAAAATCTATAGTCCAAAGAGGCCCCGAGAGTTGTCATATATGAATCTTCACCGTTTTCGGTATCGGTAAATTTTTCATAATATATACCCGCACTCAACCCCAGCTCTTTTGAGTATGAGTATCTTGTTTGCAGCGCCGCACCGCCTTTATGAATTTCTGCAAGATTGTAAACAGTAAATCCGCCGTCTCTAACGCCAAATGCCTGCTTCCCAATCCAAACGGAAGCTTTTGTGGTAAATTTGCCGTAGTAGTTGGCCAAATTGAATTCAAAAGAGTTATAACTGTCTGTATACTCTTCAGACCTCTGAATAATATGTGTCGATTTTTTGCCCATTGCACTCATACCCGAACTTTGATTTACAACGGTCTGAGTTATTTTGCTGCTTTTGAATGTAATATAGTTATATTTTCCTTCAACATAAAAGTCACCGTAACTACACCCTTTTATATATTTGCCAAAACTCGGTGAAAACTGCCATACACCCAAAGATGGATCGAAGTTGTCGTAGTGAGTATAGAAAACATCTATTCCCGCATCAAAATCAAATGCCTGAAAATATTTTAAACCGCCAAACAGTATATAACCGCCATCTGTAAGATAATCATCCGAATCGATAAAATGTAGTCCCGCTCTTGCAAGATAGTTATCATCAAAATAGTTTGTATAAACTGCGGTAAAATCATTTTGTTCCAAATCAGGCTCATCATTTTTATATTTGACTTTCAGATATTCATACTGAAGTTCAACTTTTTGCAAATCAAACTCTTTGCTTACATATACTCCACCAAAATATCCATTATCTTTGACACTTTTGCTGCCATAATCAAGATATCCTGCAAAAGGAACTACACTTATATTTTCCCCTGCTAATGCAGCTATTGCTATGAGGGACAAACTTGCAATTTTTTTCATTTTTTTCTCCTTATAATCAAGTTTTCAACTTTTATGGTATCAAACCCGTGTGTTTTATCTATAACAGTGAGTACTGATATTTGTCTGTTTCCTATATTTATTGTTCCTTTTATATCATCACCGTTTTTTTCCCATACTCCCTTATAAAGAAAAGGTTTGCTACAAATTGAAGCCAAGAACATCAAAAAATCTTTTTTAAATCCTTCATAAACTATACGAGGCGTCAAAAAGTCTTCCCATTTAACCCTCTCTTTTCCTATAAGAGCAATTCTTGGAATCGCCATAAAAAATTTCTTCAGATAGCTTCTATCTTTGCCAGTATAATCATAAAAATAGAAAATACCGTACTCTTTGGCAAAAAATAGCTTGTTTTTTTCCGGATCTTCAAAAAAGAATCTGCCGCTAAATCTATCCATAGCCACTCTCAAAGTAAACTCATCTATCTTTTTTTCATCTTTAAAAACTTCATAACTGCATCTGCTTTCCAAAACAAAACTAAATCTAGTATCCAAAGATTTATCAGCAGCAAAACTAGAAATCTCGTCACCTTTGAGAGGTCTTTGATAAAAACATACCTCATCTTTTTTTAAATAAGCTACAAAGTTGAAAGGAATTGTTTTGCTTCCTAGATACATATTTTCCTGAACCTGAATATGTATATGCGGTTCTGGAGAGTATCCGCTGTTGCCGCAAAGACCAATTATCTGTCCTGCTTCTACAAAATCTCCTTTTTTAACCTTGAGAGAATCTTTCGCAAGATGAGAAATTTCCACATAAACCCCTGAAGGTGTAGATAATATCAGATAGTTTCCCCAGTTATTTATGTTGTCTACCTCTCCTATAGGCTGATCAGGAAAATCATCTGCGGCCTCAACTACATATCCGCTTACAGGGGACAATACAGGCTTTTTGAAAGCATAATAATCATCAAGTCGCAACCCTTCATTCTTATATGTTTTCCCATCTTTATCACGTATAACAAAGTCATAGGCGTATTTCCACTTTCCCTGATGTGTCCATACATCATCAAAAGCCTGATATACACTCCATTTTCCGGAAAAAGGCAAAAATATGCTTTTTTCGTTTGATTTGAATCTGAATAGACTTAAAAGAAAATAGCTGAGACTGTTTTCCGGTGTCTTTTTAATAACATACGCAAACTCTCTAAATCTCACTAGCCTCAGTACAAACAGAAAACTTATAACGGTAATGTTAAAAGGAAGCGTAAATACCGGTATCTTGTAAAGTGTCCAGAATATTGCCGTTGCATCTACCAGTAAAACAGAAATACTTACTCCAAGAAGCGCCAACAAATAGCTTCTAATCCCGGGAATCAAAAAAATCGAACCCAGTGCCACGGCAACTAAAATATAATTGAACGCGTAAGGGTTTAAGAGAGACTGTATATACGAACCGCTTAGCTGGCTGTGGACAAAAACTCCGAAATAAAAGCCCGCTATTGTCATAATAGCCATAATTCTAGAGTGCAAAACAATCAGTAAAAAGATAAAAATTCCAGCCCAGATATTTGGCATAAACAAAATAGTACCTAGGGATTTAAAATAGGCTTCACACCATACCGGTATATTTAATCCAGAGTTCAGTAAAAAAGAGTGACTGTAAAGCGTTTCGACAAAAAGATTTGAGTAATTAAGCGTCGAAAGATAAACAATAGAGCTGACTATCGCAAAAGGAAAAGAGAGAATCGGTATCAGATATATTGAAAAAAGTGTATGCAAAATGATAGTGATAAGAAAAGTTAGAACCGATGCCACAGCTATCAAAAACAGAGACATAAAGGTCAGTTTAAATAAAAATCCTATACTCATACCGACTAAAAGAGGATTGTATATATAAAAACCGCTTTCAAGATAATCGGGATCCATCCTTATAAGTGCCGCAAAAAAAAGAGCGAAAAGAACACCCAAAAGACCGCTCAATGCTACATTGGGATTTATAAACGAAGCTATCAACAAAAGCAGACCGACTTTTTTGCTCTCTATAAACAGAACTTCTGCATAGCTTGATATTACAGATGATATATAAGGCTTCAGTATTTCAAAAGTTTGATTCGCTTTTTTAACTGCCAAACAAAAATCCTTATTTGAGTTCCAGTTTTTTTGGCAATATTTCTCTTCTTTCTATATCACTCAAATCCTCTTTTTCTCTTATTATCTCCACACTCCCGTTCTCCATTACCATCAAAACTCTGGGTCTGTATCTGATAAACTGCATCCACTGGGTCACATTATATGCACCGACAGGTGATATAACCAGTTTGTCGCCTCGTTTGAGTCTCGGCAAAAGTATGGAATCCTCTATAATGTCTATATTCATACAAAGCGGCCCGTTGATAGTGGCAGGCTCGCTTATTCCGCTGATTTCACGGGTCAGTTCAATATTGAATTTATACCAAAAATAGGTATATAGAAGATTTACGCCGGCATCGACTATATAGCTTCTTCTCGAATCAGGAAGTGTTTTGCTGGCAACTACGGAAGTTACCAAAAAACCTGCTTCATCTATCAAATGCCTGCCGGTTTCAAGATATAGCTTCGGATAACTGCTGCCTTTTATATTTTCATACAGAGCCGAGGTTATAGCTTCTGCATAGTCGTCTATGGAAGGAACAACAACTTCGGGAGGCTGATAGATGCCTTTCAAATGGTTTTTGGATGCAAACCCACCTCCTACATCGATATACTCGATGGAAAAACCCACCTTCTCCTCTATCTCGTTCATGAGTTGTACCATTTTGGCGGTTTCTACTTTATAGGCATTGGCATCCAGCATAAAGGTACCTATATGTGCATGAAGTCCATTGAGCCTTAGTTTTCCGCCAGCTTTTATACGCTTGACCGCATCCATCGCCTGGCCGCTTTCAATATTGAAACCGAATCTGCTCCATTGCGGGTAGATACCTGTATCCATATTTAATCTAATTGCTACTGGTATCTCCATACCAAGTTCAACCGCCACTTTTTCAAGATCATTGATCTCATCAAATGTATCTATATGAATTTTTGCACCCTCTTTTGCGGCGGTTATCAGAGAGTCATAAGGCTTATATGGTCCGTTGTAGATAATGTCTTTGCCTTCAATTCCAAGTTCCCTGGCTTTTTCATATTCAAACTCGCTGACAACTTCGGCTATAGCGCCTTCCTGATGAAAAACGGCACATATGGCTTTGAGATAATTTGTTTTGTAACTCCATCCAAATTGCACATTGGGATATCTACTCGAAAAAGCTTCATAAGCCCCGCGATATTTTTCTCTGATGGCTTTCTCATCAAAAATAAAAAGAGGAGAGCCAAATTTTTCTACCATCTCATCAATACTCACACCGCCTATCGTTTTTCTTATCTTCTGTTTGGGCATAGGAACACCAGCTTTACTAAAACCGCTTTCGATTTTTATAATAGTTGGTTTTTCATACGGTTTTTTAGCCATCACTCTCTCCTTTTGTCGCAAGGGTGCTCAGTTTTTCTATATCCGTTATCATCTCATATGTATATCTCACCATCATCTTTCCTGCTTTGTAGTCGCTGTTTGTATCCGTACTTTTATCAAACATCTCTTCTAGTACCCTTTTTGGAAGATTCACACCAACAGCTGTAGCAAAATAGACCCATGCAGGAAATCTAGGATTTATCTCTATCATTATTATTTCATCACCATCCACTATGCATTCAAGTTCGAACGGTCCTTTCCATTTGTATTGCTTTACGAAATTCTCAGCAGTTTTTAAAAGTTTATCATGCTTTATAGTTACACCGTTCCATATTTTTCCGAGATTTGTGGTTGTCATCTTTTTTATGGCCACAAGTCCAAGGACTCCACCCTTACCGTCACCTGCACCTATAACATTTAGTTCTTCGCCGCTTACAATCTCCTGAACAAGTATAGGAAACCCCCATTCGTTTGAGATTTCGGTAAAGTAGTAGACCGCTTCGGGTAGTGACTTTGCTTTGTATGCTTTGTAATAGTTGCCTTTTACAATACAGGGAAGCCCTATCTCTTTTACAGCCTTCGTTAACTGATCGACAGTAAAGACTTTTTTCGTTTCAGGATAGGTTATAGAAATTTTTTTGCTAACCTCTTGCAAATTCTCTTTGCTTCTAAGCTCAAACTGTTCGAGTGAGGGGAGAAAAGTTTTGATACCGGCCTCTTCCAGATCATTTTGGTATTTGATATACTGTGGAAGCTCTGCATCAAGCGTGGGTATAACGACATCGAGTCCGTAACTTTCCTTTATATAAAGAAGCCTGTTGAATATCGGCTCCCACCCCTGTGTGGGAAATGATAAAATGTAGCTTTTGTCTATCACAAAATCCATATAGTTTCCCGGATCTTGCACATCATAACTTAGTCCCACCGTCTTTATAGAAGGATCGGCTTCTTTGAGACTTCTGGCGACACCTATACCGGGACCAGGATTATCCGTATCGTTAATACCGCTTACAGCTACAATCATGACAAAAGTCCGTAAAGTTTCAGTTTCTCTTTAAAATCCAGAACATCATTGAAGGCCTCTTCTTCACTCACATCGTACTCACGGGCAATTTTGTCTGCTATAGATTTTTCGTCCATTCCCTTGGACAGAGACTCTATTATCTCTTTTGCGGTTTCATTGACAGTAAAACTCTCTCCCGTAGTAGGGTCGAAAGCGAAACCGTTTTGATTTATTGCCAGATTTTGCACTCTCATTATCGCCTCCTTCTAATAAAATAATAGCTATAATTTGTTAACATACTGTTAAGTATGTAATAATTATAAAAAAGGAGTAGAGTATGGGAAAAGAGCATACAGAAAAAATAGAGAAAATTATTGAAGCGGTCAAAAAGTCTAACAGAATGGATGAGGAAGAGAAAAAAAGAATAATAGCCAGGCTTGAAGAGTGGAGAGAGGATAAAAATGCCGTTAGAGATATTGCGGCAAAAGCAGAAGAGATATCGGCCAGTCTTATGCCTATACTTGCCGAACTGGGCTTTTTATAATAAAAGGTTCAATTAGGGAAAAGAGAGCATAACAACGGTACCAAAATTTTTTTTGGATTCCGCCTCGATTTCTATATCCATTGCATCACATAAAGTTTTGACTATATGCAGTCCTATCCCACTGCCGCTTTTTTGCTCTTTATAATACCTTTTAAATATCAAATCGACATTTTCAATACCTTTGCCTGTATCCTTGATATAAAGAGTTCTGTTTTTTGTCCAGATTTTTACAGAACCGCCCTCTACATTATATTTACAGGCATTTGTAAGTAAATTGTGAAGTATCTGTTTTATAGCGGCACTGTTTACTTTCACTTCAAAACTTTTGCACTCTACACTTATTTTTATATTCCTGAATTTCAATGAATACTCTTCTGCCATCTCTTTTATCAAAGGGCATATATCTATTTTTTCCATTTTGAATGTTTTTTCTTCCAGCAAAATATTTAAATTTTTATATAAAGATGCTATCTCCTTTGTGCTTGTCTCAATTCTTGAGAGCTCCTTTTTACCCTTGCACAAAGGATCTTTTTTCAAAAGTTTTATATTTAAAAGAATCGACGTTACAGGAGTGTTCAGATCATGTATAAGATCTTTTGCAAACCAGTCCAGACGTTTTATGGTCTCTTGCATAGGCTTTAATGAGAGTTTTGAAAGGTAGAAACTTATCACACCAAAAAGAAAAAGCAAAGAAAATTCGACGACAATTATCTTTAATAGAAGCTTTTTTATGTTTTCGTCAAACTCTTTTCTATCTTTTTTTATCAAAAGATACCCCAAATTGTTTCTGTTGGGTACAATTTTTTCAAAACAGCACTCTGTCAGTTTCAGATTTTGAGGATTGAAATTTTTTATCTCTTTTTTCAATATTTCATATGTAAACCCTTCTCTTTTATAGTTGAAGTTTGAAGTTTTCAACATTCTCGCATATAATATCATCGAAAACTGCTCTTTTGAAATAAACGTCTCTTTTTGTTGTTGAAAATAAAAATATCCGGAAACGGTTATAAGTATCGCAACAGATGCAAAATAGATAGCAAAAAACTTCCAGAAAGCTTTTTTTTCATATGTTTTCAAGCTTCCTCCTCAAGTCTGTATCCGATTCCTCTCATATTTTTTATATCAAACCCCGCTTTTCTCAGCTTGTTTATATGAACACGCAAAGCTTTTTCGCTTATCTCTTCACCTTCGGATATCTTCAAAGCAATCTCCTCTTTACTGATAGTTTTTCCTATATTTTGCAAAAAAACTTTCAACAGCTTCTTTTCGAATGGTGGCAGATGTATCGTTTCACCGTCTCTTTTAATCTCCTCTTTTTCTATATCGTAACTGATATTTCTGTATTTAATAATATTGCTGTGAGAATTGAAACTTTTTTTTATAAGAGCTTTGATTCTTATCAAAAGTTCATCAAAATCGAAAGGCTTTTTTATATAATCATCTGCTCCGGACTCAAATCCCTGCGATAAAGAGTTTATATCAGTAAGAGCCGTTATAAAAATAGCCGGCGTGCTGTTTCCGCTCTCTCTTAAATCTTTTAAAAGTTCGAAACCGTTGATAAAAGGCACTTTCACATCTAAAAGAAGCAGATCATACTCTTTTGCAAATGTCTCATCCAGCGCTTTTTCACCGTCTTTAACCCATGTAACATCAAAATTGTCCGCTTCCAGAAGCTCTTTTAGAGTCTCTCCCAGCGTCACATCATCTTCCACTAAAAGAAGTCTTTTCATGTAGGCTCCACCAAAATTTATTATAAATATAACAAAAAAATAGATATTAAAAGTTAAATTATCAACTTAATAATCAGTCGGAATTTTTAAAAATAAAAAGACTCTTTTTTTTAAATATAATTTTATGATTTCCATTTCTACTCGTTATAATGGGAAATACTGTTCTTTTAAAATTTTTATAAAAATAAAAGCAAAAATTTGTCTTTTTTATCTATTAATACACCTTTTGCACCATTTTAAGGCAAAAAATAGCCAAAATTACTTGAATTTTTTAAAAAAACTCTGTACAATTGAAATGTAAATTTTTTTCATAAAGGATGTACGATGAAAAAAGCCGATTTTATCGCAGCTGTTGCAGAAAAAACAGGGCTATCTAAAAAAGATACCCAAAGAGTTATCGATGCGGCTCTTGAGACAATCACGGAGGCATTGAAGAGTGGCGAAGATGTGTCTTTCATAGGTTTCGGAACATTTACAACTGCTAAAAGAGCGGCAAGAGAAGCAAAAGTTCCGGGTACAAACAAAGTTGTTAAAGTTCCTGCTACAACAGTAGTAAAATTCAGAGTAGGAAAAAAACTAAAAGAAGCGGTTGCAAAATAAACTGACTGCCTGAAACTCATAACTTTCCGGGTCTTTCTTAAAGGCCCGGGTTAACTCTCCTTTAAGTTTTTATATTATAGAATTCCGCTATTCAAGCCGAGGTGGTGAAACTGGTAGACACGCGAGACTCAAAATCTCGTGGGGGCAACCCCGTGCGGGTTCGAGTCCCGCCCTCGGTACCATGCGGATGCGGGAGTAGCTCAGGGGTAGAGCACAACCTTGCCAAGGTTGGGGTCGCGGGTTCGAATCCCGTCTCCCGCTCCATATATTCTTCCTTTTCTTCCGATTTTTTTGATTTATTTCAGTCATATATTAGTATAATAAAACCTTCCAAATATCATAAAAAGGCTTCTATTGAAAGTAGCGGTAGCTATAAGCGGTGCAAGCGGCGTTAGACTCGGTATCAAAACATATGAAAAAATTCCCGAAACATATGAAAAATATCTTATCGTAAACGAAAATGCCGTTAAAGTGGCCCAAAAAGAGGAGAAAGAGAAGATTTTTAACAACTCACATATATGGGAAAAACCTGCTAGCGGAAGTTTCGGCCTTGACGCCTTGATGATAGTGCCCTGTTCTATGAATACACTGGCAAAAATATCCGTAGGAATATCAGACGATCTAACGACAAGAACAGCTTCCGTAATGATAAAAGAGCGAAAAAAACTGCTTCTTGCTCCAAGAGAATTGCCCTTTAGCCCAATAGCGCTTGAAAATATGCATAAACTCTCTATGTTAAATGTTATAATAGCGCCTCCGGTTCTGGGTTATTACAGTGAACCGAAAAATCTTGAAGATATGGAAAATTTTATAATCGGAAAATGGTTCGATTTACTTGGAATCAAAAATTCGCTGTTTAAAAGATGGGAAGGGTAAGAGAGTATTGATTGTAAATCTGAAAGCTTTCATTTTAGCAGCAAAAGGTTTTTGAATGAAAAAAGTTGTATATCCCGGTACTTTTGACCCTATAACAAAGGGGCATATGGATATCATCAAAAGAGCGGCAACTCTTTTTGAGAGCGTCATAGTCGCCGTTGCTGTTTCAAGTGAAAAGAAACCTATGTTTGATATCGAAACAAGAATCATGATGGCAAAAAAAGCGATCAAATCATACAAAAATGTTGAAGTGGTCAGTTTCGATACTCTTTTGGTGGATTTCTGCGAAAAAGTGGATGCAAATGTCATCATAAGAGGACTAAGAGCCGTAAGCGACTTTGAGTATGAGTTGCAGATGGGGTATGCCAACCAGTCTTTGAAAGAGGATCTAGAAACCGTATATCTGATGCCAAGTCTCAAAAACGCATTCATCAGCTCTTCCGTCGTCAGGACTATTTTGAAATACGGAGGAGACATATCTCATCTGGTACCCAAAGAGGTATTGGAAGTGTTGGAGGAAATAGATAGAAAGTAGAAAAGCTTTCAAATCTCCAGTTATAAAACAAGGCAAACTATGTATGTTATTTTGGAAGGAATAGACAGAGCGGGTAAAAGCACCCAGATAGAGCTTTTGAAAAAAAGATATCCCAAAGCTCTCTTTACTAAAGAGCCTGGTGGAACGCCATTTGGACAAAAGATAAGAGATATAGTACTAAATACAAAAAATATCAGCCCAAGAGCGGAAGCACTGCTGTTTCTTGCCGACAGAAACGAACATATTCAAAAGGTTATAAAACCAAATATCGAAAAACTGATCATCAGTGATAGAGGTTTTGTATCAGGGGTGGCATACGCTCATGTAAAAGAAAATATAGATCTTGAGACCCTGCTCTGGCTGAACAGTTTCGCTATGGAAAATATAGAGCCGGACAAAATCGTCCTGATAGAGATATCCAAAGATGCGCTGCTAAAAAGAATGCACACAGAAAAACTCGATACCATAGAAGCGAGAGGCGTAGAGTATCTTTTGAAAGTTCAGGAAATCATGAAAAAAACCATACTCAAAACAGGTATCGAACATCTTTTTATAGACGCTTCTTTGGATAAAGAGACAATAAACCACAAAATTTCCGACTTTATCGAAAAGGGAAGATAATGACTATAAAAGCTTTAAGGGGTATGAAAGATATTCTTCCGCCGCAGAGCGATAAATTTTTATATTTTATAGAAAACGCCACAAAAATAGCCGAAAGGTACGGATTCAGATATATAGAAACGCCTCTTCTTGAAGAGACCGCTCTTTTTAAAAGAAGTGTGGGAGAAAGCAGCGACATTGTGGGCAAAGAGATGTATCAGTTTATAGACAAAGGGGGAAACGACGTATGTCTTCGCCCGGAAGGCACGGCCGGAATCGTCAGAAGTTTCATAGAACACAAACTGGACCGTATGCAGCAGACATACAGATTTTTCTATTACGGCCCTATGTTCAGATACGAAAGACCGCAAAAGGGAAGACTCAGAGAGTTTCATCAGTTCGGCTGCGAAACTTTCGGCGAAGGAAGCGTATATGAAGATGCGAATATGATTTTGCTTATAAAAGATATACTGGACTTTTTCAAAATAAAATATTCGCTCAAAATAAACTCCCTAGGTTGTCCAAACTGTATGCCTCTGTACAGAAAAAAACTGGTTGATTATCTAGAAGGGCTCGAAAACAGACTCTGTGTCGATTGTATACGAAGAACTGACACCAATCCGATAAGAGTTCTTGACTGCAAGATAGAAAACTGCCAAAAAGAGCTCAAAGAGGCGCCAAAACTTCTGGACAACCTTTGTGAAGAGTGCAAAAACGACTTTGAAAAGCTAAAACAGCTTCTAAAAAAGAACAGCGTCTCATTCGAGGTAGACCCCAATCTTGTAAGAGGTCTCGACTACTACACTAAAACCGCATTCGAATTTGTCAGTGCCGAGATAGGTGCCCAAAGCGCGGTAGCCGGTGGGGGAAGATTCGATAGACTTGTAGAGTTTTTGGGCGGCAAACCCACTCCGGCCATAGGTTTTGCCATCGGAATGGAGAGGATTCTGGATCTGATAGAGATGCCGGAAACAAAAAGAGAAGGGATCTATCTTGGCGCTTTGAGCGAAAATGCTATAGACACTATTTTCACTCTGGCACATAAGAAAAGAGAAAAAGAAAAAGTCTTTATGGAATATAGAAAGAAAAGCCTGAAAGCCCATCTCAAAGCTGCAGACAAGGCAAATGCAAAATATGCGGCTATAATCGGAGAGGAAGAGATCAAAAACGGAACAATATGGGTAAAAGATCTTGAAAACAAGAAAGAAAAAGTTATAGATCTGGAACAGTTCTGATTTGGAGAGCAAATGTTTGACTACGGCATAAAACAGTGGGCAAAAGATGACTTTATCATCGAAAACGGACTGGTAAAGGTAAACCATTCCGTCAAGCCCTCTTTGATAGAAATTACAAAAAAAATCAGAGACACAGGTGTAAGAGGACCTATACTCATAAGATTTCCACACCTTATAAAAAAACAGATAGATTCTCTTTATACGCAATTTAACAGAGCGATCGACACTTTTGACTACAGAGGGGGGTTCAATGCCGTTTTTCCGCTGAAAGTAAATCAGTTTCCAAACTTCATAAAATCTCTTGTGGATATTGCACAGGAGTACAACTATGGACTTGAAGCGGGAAGTAAAGCCGAACTTATCATAGCGATGGCCTACAATAACAAAAACGCCCCCATCACGGTAAACGGCTTCAAAGATAAAGGCATGATAAGCCTCGGTTTTATCGCGGCAAAAATGGGATATGACATAACTTTGACCATAGAAGGTCTAAACGAACTCGAAACCATACTCGAAGTTGCAAAAGAGCTAGGAGAACCTCTCCCCAATATAGGTCTGAGGATTCGTCTGCACAGCTCCGGTATAGGTATATGGGCAAAAAGCGGCGGCATCAATTCCAAATTTGGACTCACTTCTACGGAGCTTCTCGAAGCGGTTGATCTTTTAAAATCGAACAATCTTCTTGAGAAGTTCAGAATGATACATTTTCATATAGGATCCCAGATAAGCGAAATAGCCCCTGTAAAAAAAGCCCTTAGAGAAGCGGGAAACATATATGCCGAACTTAGAAAAATGGGTGCGAAAAACCTCGACGCCATCAACCTTGGCGGGGGTCTTGCCGTTGAATACTCCCAGCATGAAAATATTCACAACAGAAACTATACCCTTACTGAGTTTACAAACGATGTGGTCTATCTGCTAAAAGAGATTTCAGCGCAAAAAGGCGTTGCAGAGCCTATGATATATACAGAATCCGGAAGGTTCATAGCGGCAAGCCATGCAGTACTTATCGCACCGGTACTGGAGCTCTTTTCACAGGAATACACCGAAAAGGGCCTGAAACTAAAAAAAGAGAACCCTCCTTTGATAGAAGAGCTATACGATCTTTATAAAACGATAAACAGTGCAAACGCCATAGAGTACCTTCACGACAGCCTCGATCATATGGAGTCTTTGCTGACTCTTTTCGATCTTGGATATATAGACCTTCAGGACAGGTCAAACACCGAAATTCTCGTACATCTCATCATCAAAAAAGCGATTGAGCTGACAACCTCCTCTAATTCGCAGGAACTTAAAAGAATACAGGACAGGGTTCAAGAGCGATATCTTCTGAACTTCTCTCTTTTTCAAAGCCTGCCAGATTTCTGGGGATTAAAACAGCGTTTCCCGGTGATGCCGCTAAGCCATCTGGACAAAACCCCTACTAGAAGCGCATCGCTCTGGGACATAACATGTGACAGTGACGGTGAGATCGATTTTAATATAGACTATCCTCTATATCTGCACGATATCGATGTAAAAAAAGAGGAGTATTTTTTAGCCTTCTTTCTTGTAGGCGCCTATCAGGAGACGTTAGGCATGAAACACAACCTTTTCACCCACCCTACCGAAGTGACTGTAGAGTTCGAAGAAGAGGGATACACTCTTGAAAATATCGTAGAAGCTCAGAGTATTCTCGATATTTTATATGATCTTGATTATGATATAAATGATCTGCAAAGCAGACTAAAAACAAACATCGCAGAATCTGATAAAATTAAAATAGATGAAAAAGAGAAGATATTGGAACAGCTGGCTTTTCATCTGCATGAAAACAGTTATCTGAAAATGGTTACCAAAAAGGAAGGCTGATGAAAAAAGCATCTTTGTGGCAGATAATAAAAGAGGATTTTTCCGTAGTTTCTCAAAAAGACCCTGCAATACACTCTAAATTTGAACTTTTGACAAACTATCCGGGCGTTTGGGCGCTTTTCTGGTACAGGATAGCAAACGCCCTTCACAAAAAGGGTCTTAAACTACTTGCAAGAATGATAATGGGCATAAACCAGATTTTTACCGGAATAGATATCCATCCAGCGGCAACGATAGGAAGACGCGTATTCATTGACCACGGTATAGGTCTTGTTATAGGAGAGACGGCGGTAGTTGAAGATGATGTTCTGATATATCAGCAGGTTACCCTAGGAGGAGTGAGTCTACTCAAAGGCAAAAGACATCCTACCGTAAAAAGCGGAGCCGTCATAGGAGCCGGCGCAAAGGTACTTGGAAACATAACGGTAGGCAAAAATGCAAAAATAGGCGCCAATTCGGTAGTTGTAAAAGATGTGCCTGACGATTCCACCGCAGTTGGCATACCTGCAAAAATCATCGTAAAAGGAAGAGACAAATCGCCTCTAAGCCACAACAAACTGCCGGATATAAATAAAGAGATCTTCGAATATCTTGTAAAAAGAGTGGCTGTTCTCGAACATGCGATCTTAACCGGCGACAAAAACATACTGGAAAAAGACAAAGAGCTAGATCACATCTATGAAGCGTTCATAAAAGCTATGAAAGATTGATTATGAGATACATCTACCTTAAAACAGAAGTGGAATCTGAAAAAAAAGAGTACAAACCTCCCAGATTTATAGGCTCCATGGTCAGGGGTACAATGGGCGTAGCTCTAAAAAGAGTCGTCTGCATCAACCCTTCATACGATTGCGAAGAGTGTTTTGCAATAAAAAGAACAAAATATTGATATTAGAAAAAATCGACAGCCACTTGTAAAAATCTATTACAAATAAACTATCTCCTTGACAACTACTCTAATTTTACTTAAAATGGTAATACGTAAATAAGTAGGAGAAAACATGAAAACGATAACATTAAAAACAGATGATAATTTTTTTGAAAAGATATCAAAGTTAGCCAAAAATCTTCATATTTCCAAAAGCGAGCTCATAAGAGAAGCTGTAAGAGAGTATGAAAAAAATCTGTATAAAAAAAATTTGAAGAAAAAAGTTCAAGAAGCTTCGTTTAAAGTCAGAAGCAGTCTGTCTGAGGAGATAAATGAGTTCGAGGAAACAAATCTTGACGGATTGAGAGATGATTAAAAGAGGCGAGATATATCTTGCAAATCTCAATCCTAAAAAAGGCAATGAAGTTGGGAAGCTCCGTCCTGTCCTTGTTTTGCAGACAGATATGTTAAACGAGATATCTCATCCCACTGTTATAATACTACCTCTTTCTACAAAACTTGTAGATGAAGCATATCCTTTGAGATTCAGAATAAACAAAAGAGACAGATTGGAAAAAGATTCAGATATTTTATGCGATCAAATTAGAGCCATAGATATAAATAGACTGAAATCAGTTCCTTTGACACTTCTGACGGAAGAAGAGATTGTCGATATCGAACATAGACTTGAAATTATTTTGGGATTTATTCAATAACGGATATAAAAATCTCTTCTCTCTGTAAAAACTAAACAAATCTATATTCTTGTAAAAAGGACAACGAAAGAGATTTTTAAATGGCCTACTAAAAGGACTTACAACGAAAAATGATCACAACACAATACATCATATATAGAATCATTTGTGCTAAAATATTCATATGATCAAATATCTCAACGAAATGATTGATTCGATTATAGTTATCGTGCTTCTCTTTCCTGTCATACTCATTCTAAATATTCTTTTTATAGCGCTTCTCTATTTTGCAGGCGTAAAGTTGGACAACGTATCTGTCTTTATAATCGCTCTTTCTGCGATTGCTCTATACTACTTAGCTGCTATAAAGTACATGTTTTCCAAAAAAAACGACAAATAGCTACTTTACTATACACATTCTGGTCACTGCTCGCTTTTCAATTATTTGTTCATCAAAATTTAGCTATAATTTCATAAAATTTTTAGAAGGAAGTGGAATGTTTTCAAAAAGAATAGAAACATTGTCCGAATCTTTGACTATAGCGATATCTTCTCTTGCGAGAGAGCTAAAAGCTGCCGGAAAAGATGTGCTGGGTTTTTCGGCGGGAGAGCCGGATTTTGATACACCTGAACTTATCAAAAAAGCGGCTATCGAGGCGATAAACGAAGGTTTTACAAAATATACGGCCGTTGAAGGAATTCCGGAGCTTCTCGACGCTATAAGTGAAAAACTGAAACGTGACAACAATCTTGATTATAAAAGAAACCAGATCATCGTAAGCAACGGAGCAAAACACTCTCTTTTCAATCTTTTTCAAACACTTATAGATGAAGGTGACGAGGTTATCATCCCGGCTCCGTATTGGGTAACATATCCTGAACTTGTAAAGTATTCCGGTGGAAAACCTGTTTTCGTTGACACGGATGAAAACAGCCAATTCAAGATAACAGCAGAGCAGTTGAAAAACGCTATAACACCAAAAACAAAAATGCTTGTTCTAACCACCCCTTCGAACCCGACCGGAGCGGTGTACTCGCAAGAGGAACTGGAAGAGATAGCGGAAGTTCTAAAAGGTACCGACATATATATAGCAAGCGACGAGATGTATGAAAAACTGGTATATGATGCAAAATTTGTCTCCGCAGCGTCTATAAACGAAGATATGTATAACAGAACTATAACCATAAACGGCCTCAGCAAATCTGTAGCGATGACCGGATGGAGATTTGGCTATCTTGCGGCGGCAGATCCGGAGCTTATAAAAGCAATGAAAAAGCTTCAGAGCCAAAGCACATCAAATATAAACTCCATAACTCAAAAAGCCGCCATAGTCGGACTTGACGGAAGTGTAGACGGTGATATAGAGTATATGAGAGAAGAGTTCAAAAAAAGAAGGGACGAAGCTGTTCAACTCTTCAACGATATAGAAGGGCTTAGCGTACTACCTCCCCAGGGTGCCTTTTATCTGTTCGTTAACACCAAAGAGATAGAACCTGACTCCATGAAATTTTGTAAAGAGCTTCTTGAGAGGGAAGGCGTAGCGGTCGTTCCGGGCATAGGTTTTGGAAAAGACGGTTATTTTAGATTTAGTTTCGCAACCGATATCGAAAGTATCAGACACGGTATCGAAAGAATCAAAAGATTTGTGGAAACACAAAAAAACAGCTAAAAAATTTTTTATTTTTTCTTTCATACTTAATACAGCTGATGGTATAATAAATTACTTATGCCAAAGGCTGTATTATGTTTGTGAAAGAGCGTTTCAAACTTTCCAAAAAAACAGTTGAAAAACTAAAAGGAAAAAAGCCAAATTTCGGTTTCGGCGCTTTTTCGGAAGCCACCTACTACCGTACCTATAGCCGTAAAAAACCGGATGGCTCCCAGGAACACTGGGTAGATACTATCATCCGTGTCATTGAAGGCGTCATCTCTATCAGAAAAAACCACTACATCATTAACGGACTTGAATGGGATGAAAAAAAATGGCAGGAATTTGCACATGACTTTGCTATTACCTGCTTCGATATGAAGTGGCTTCCCCCCGGTCGAGGTCTCTGGATCATGGGAACCCCGTATATTTACGAAAGAGGAAGTGCCGCCCTCTACAACTGCGGTGCGGTAGATACCGAAGATCTTGCACTCTCAGCCGACTGGGCTATGGATATGCTTATGTGCGGAGTGGGAGTGGGATTTAATATGTCGTGGGACGGTTTTGCAAAAAAACCGGATAGAAAAAATCCTAAACTATACGTTATCGACGACAGTAGAGAGGGATGGGTAAAATCTGTCAGACTGCTGCTTGACAGCTATGTAAGTGACGGACCTTTCTATAGATTCGACTACTCGAAAATAAGACCGGCAGGTTCTCCAATAAGGGGATTTGGCGGAACTGCATCCGGTCCGGAACCTCTAAAAGAACTTCATAAAAGACTTGAAGCCGTAATGGATAGCTATATCGAAGGAAAAATAAACAAAACAAGATGCATAGCGGACGTTTTCAATTCTATAGGAGTCTGCGTTGTAGCTGGAAACGTGAGACGTTCTGCTGAAATAGCTATAGGCTCGCCCCATGACGAAACTTTTCTGAATCTGAAAAATTACGATATTTTTCCTGACAGAAAAGATATAGGATGGATGTCCAACAATACAGTAGTTTTTGAAAAAACGGAAGATTTCAAAAAACTTCCTGAAATTGCCGAACTTGTGAGAAAAAACGGTGAACCAGGAATTTTAAACCTTATAAACGTAAGAAAATATGCAAGATTCGGTGACATCGAGTATGACAGAGCATGGCTTTCCAATCCCTGTGCGGAAATTGCCCTTGAAAGCTATGAGTTGTGTAATCTTGCTGAAGTTTTTCCAACAAGGTGCGAAAACGAAGATGAGTTTTACAAAGCTTTGAGATATGCAACTTTTTACGCATCTACCGTCTCTTTGCTTCCAACCCATAGACATGAAACGAACAAGATAGTAGCAAGAAACAGAAGAGTTGGAGTAAGTATATCGGGTATTGCGGACCTACTGGATGAGATAGGTGCAACTGAGCTGACACGCAGACTCAGATACGGTTATAAAATAGTAAAAGATACAAACAAAATGCTTGCAGAACAGGCGGGCATTCCGGTTTCTATCAGAGTTACAGCCATAAAACCGTCGGGTACGATCAGCATACTTGCAGGCACAAGTCCCGGCATTCACTTTCCGCCTTTCAGATATGCCATAAGAAGAATCAGAGTAGGAAACAACACTCCCATATGTAAATTTTTAATAAAAGCAGGTGTTCCAAACGAACCCGATATCTATTCTGAAAACACTACTGTCTTTGAATTTCCTATAGAGTATAAAAAAACAAGACCTATCACTTCCGTATCTGCCTGGGAACAGTTCTCTTTGCTTGCAATGCTTCAAAGAGAGTGGTCTGACAATATGGTCTCATGCACTATACATTTTGACGAAGAGAAAGAGGGTAAGCAGGTAGAGCACATGCTGGCGATGTACGCACCTGTAATCAAATCTGTATCGATGCTTCCGCATAAAAGAGGCAAAGTATACAAACAGATGCCGTTTACGAAAATAACAAAAGAAGAGTATGAAAAAAGAGTCAAAGAGATGCCGAAAATCGACTGGTCGAAATTCGGCGGAAGCGAGGGAGCCGGAGAGGGCTACTGCACTATCCTGGCCTGTAACATTTAGTTATCCGGTTATTCCCTCATCAACATCTTTTGGAGTCTCTTCAGGGATATAGTCTTTTCCGAACTCATTTTTTGCAATATTTAATGCATCTATAAGGTCATCTATATTTTCATATGGTATATGAACTTTCCACTCAGGCTCTTCAAGATTTCCGTTTAGAGATATTCCGATACTTACAACAGGTTCACTGTTTTTACCGTAAGGTTCAGTCAGATGAGTTACAGTAACGACTCCGTCCTTTGTTCCGTAAAGATTGAAGAACTTTATCATATGGGCATTTTTTGGCATAATCGACTCCTTTTTTGAAGTTTAATTTCATTTTAACATCACTTCTAATATAAAGTATATCAAACAATTATAAGACCAAACTAAAAGGTTTTTCCTATAGCACTACTCTTTTAGAAGTTTTGAAAGTTTCGCCTGTAGTCTAAGCCACTCTTTGTGAGGCATAAGAGGAAAACCGGAATATACTTTTGAGCCCTCGATCGATTTTGTAACTCCCCCTCTTGCGGCTATAGTTGCAAAATCACCTATCTTCAGATGCCCTGCCGTAGCACTCTGCCCTCCCATAACAACATTTCGTCCAAGGATTGTTGAACCCGATATGCCTACCTGTGATACTATTATAGAGTACTCGCCTATTTCACAATTATGTCCAATCTGAACGAGATTATCTATCTTGACACCTTTTTTGATAACAGTTGAACCAAAAACTGCCCTGTCTATCGTTGTATTGGCTCCTATCTCAACATCATCTTCTATAACCACATTTCCGTTTTGATATATCTTTACATGCGTGCCGTCTTTTTTATGTGCAAAACCAAAACCGTCGCTTCCTATAACGGCTCCTGCATGTATGATGCAGTTTTTGCCTATCTTACAGTCACGATAAACGGTAACATTCGGATATATAAGTGTGCCCTTTTCTATCGTTACATTATCCCCCACGAACACACCCGGCATCAGAGTCACTCCCTTTTTGATAACAGCACCTTTTCCGATATATACGTTTGGAGCGATAGTAACGTTCTCTTCAATTTCAGGCTCTTTTCCATCTTTTTCAAAAGGGGGCTTCGCAAAAAACTTTGTGGCATAAGCAAGGCTTAGATAAGGCTCCTCACTGATTAGTGCAGATACGTTTTCAGGCAGCTCTTTTAGATATTTCTTATTCAAAATTACCGCAGCGGCTTTTGTATCTTTCAACAATTTGAGATATTTGGGATTTTCAAGAAAAGATAGTTGAGAAGAATCGGCCTTGTCCAAACTCTCAATACCCCTTATCTCTCTATCCTCTCCCACAAGTTCCAATTCCAGAGATTTGGCCAATTCACTCAACAACATAGGATTACCTCTCAATTGCAACGACGCCGCTTCTTATAATCTCTTTGGGATTGAAATTTTTAAGAGCGTATATAAAATGGGCTACTCTGGTAGGCTCATCTGCAATCATAACAATAATTCCGTCTTTTCCCACATTTACGATACTTCCGTTATATGCCCTGCATAGAGCCTCCACATCACTCAGTCTCTCTTCAAGAGGGACTTTTGCAAGTACCATCTCTTTTTCTATAAGCTCTTCGTGCTCTATAACCTTCAAAACAGGTATCAGTTTGTTCAGCTGTTTTATAATCTGCTCTATCACTCTGTGACTTCCCGAAGTGACTATAGTAAGCCTTGAGAGCGAAGAGTTGGGTATGGGAGCAACGGTCAAAGTCTCTATATTGTAGCCTCTGCCGGCAAAAAGTCCGGAAATTCTTGAAAGAACTCCATGTTCATTTTTGACGATTACAGATATAACTCTTCTTTCTTTATGCATCTTTTATCCCTCGTCTTTATATTCTAACATCATATTGTAAAGCGAGCCCCCGGCAGGTACCATCGGCAAAACATTCTCATATCTGTCTATTACAACATCTATAAGGGCAACAACTCCTTTGCTTATCGCGTCATCAAGTGCTTCGTCAAACTCCTCTTTTGTTTTTACCCTGTATCCTATCCCTCCGAAACTTTCAGCCAACTTTACGAAATCGGGCTGCATAGAGAGGTCGGTCTCCGCATATCTCTTTTCATAAAAGAAAGTTTGCCACTGTCTGACCATTCCCAGATAGTTGTTATTAAGTATTATATTTATAACGGGCAATCTATATTCCACAGCGGTCATAAGTTCCTGAATATTCATAAGGATCGAGCCGTCTCCGGTAAAGTTTATCGATATCTCTTCCTGAACTCCTCTTTTAACACCTATCGCCGCAGGGAAACCAAAGCCCATAGTGCCTAGCCCACCGCTTGTAATAAGTTCATTCGGTCTGGTAAACGGATAATATTGCGCCGTCCACATCTGATGCTGTCCAACATCTGTGGATATTCTCGCTTTGCCTTTTAGTTTTTCTCCGACTCTTTGTATAACCCACTCCGGTTTTAAAACTTTGTCACTGTCTTCATATTTCAATGGGTGAAGTTCTCCGTACCTTTTCAGTATCTCTCTCCAGCTTTCATATCTGTCGGGATTTATCTGCTCCTTTGCCAGAGGAACCATCTCTTCCAAAACTTTTTTCAAATCACCCACAATAGGATAGTCAACATGAACGAGTTTTCCTATACTACTAGGATCAATATCCACATGAATGATTTTTGCGTATTTTGCAAATTCGGAAAGTTTACCTGTAACCCTGTCGTCAAATCTGGGCCCCAAAGCAATAAGCAGATCAGCTTCGCTCATCGCCATGTTTGCGGCGTATGTTCCGTGCATTCCGACCATACCAAGCAGCATAGGATCATCGTATCTCAATGTACCTCTCGCCATCAGAGTCTCAACCGCAGGTATCTTGGCAGCCGCTACAAACTCTCTTACAAGTTCCGCCGCACCGCTTCTGATAATTCCGCCACCAAGATAAAATACCGGTTTTTTAGCTTCAGCAATAGCCGCAACAGCCTTTTTTATCTGTCTAGGATTGCCTTTGTATGTAGGTTTATAAGTCTCCAATCTTATCTCATCAGGATAATCAAATGGCGCTATCTGAGCCGTTACATCTTTTGGTATATCAACATGTATAGGCCCGGGTCTGCCGCTTTTCGCAAGATAAAAGGCCTCTTTCAATATAAAGGGAAGCTCTTTTGCGTCTTTAACCAAGAAGTTGTGTTTTGTACACGGCCTACTGATTCCCACCGCATCAATTTCCTGAAAAGCGTCTGTGCCTATCATGGAAATGGGAACCTGTCCGCTTATGACAACAAGAGGTATAGAGTCTGTATAGGCAGTTGCAAGACCCGTTACCGCATTTGTAAATCCAGGACCGGATGTAACAAACGCTACACCTGTTTTACCCGTAGCTCTTGCATAGCCGTCTGCTGCATGAACCGCTGCCTGCTCATGCCTTGTCAAAATATGCTGGAAATATTTATGCTTGTATATCTCATCGTAAACATTCATTATCGCACCGCCGGGATATCCGAAAACAACTTCGACTCCCTCCTTGCGCATTGCTTCAACAACCATCTGTGCGCCGCTGATCTGCTGCATCTTGTCTCCTAAAGTTAAACATTATCAATTAGCCGTAATTTTACCTAAAAAAACCCTTTAACCCAACTTTTTTTGGCAATTAATTAGAGCAACTCCCTCTCTTAAACCGTCGTCACATACAGTAACTTCATCAAATCCGCTGACTTTCAGCAGCTCTTTAAGTATATGAATTCCTGCCGTTATCAGGTCCGCTCTGCCCTCTCCTACTATCTCTTCTCTCTTTTTAAACGAAAGTGACTCCAATTTTCGTAAAGCTTCATCAAGATCGACCGGATAAAGAACGGTTCCGTTGATTTTTTCGGGATCATACGTATCATATGTCAATCCCAGTTTTAATGCGGCCAAAGTAGTAGGTGTTCCGCCTGTTGCCACAAACTCTTTCGGAATGCCGAAAAGCTCGTATATATCATCAATAAAAATTCTCATTGAGGATATCTTTCTTCTGATTCCAATGAGCATACTCTCTTTTGATTTGTACTGCTGTGCCGTTGTAACGATACCTATATCAAAACTTTCGGTAACTACTCCCTCCTTGTGATACATAATAAGTTCCGTAGAGGCACCGCCTATATCCGCAACCAGAAATTTTTCCGCTTTTTTGCCAAGCTGAATCAATCTGTGCTTTACCGCATATACCGTAAAAACGGCCTCTTCATCAGAAGAGATTATCTTAAATTCTATTCCTGTTTTTGTTTTTATCTCTTCTATAACAGATTTGGCGTTTTCGGCTTTTCTAAATGCAGCGGTGGCAACCGCCTCTATATCGTCATCGAAATCGATTTTCTCTTTTGCTTCAATTATGGCGTCGATTATCCTTTGTGTAGCTTCTTTGGATATGATACCTGTTAAATAAAGCTTATCAGCCGTTCTTACGGTTTTTTCAAATTCATCAGTTTTTTTAAGTGTTTCACAGTCAAACTTTACAATACGCAGGGTATTAGAACCAAGATCAATTGCTATCAATTTCTACTTCTCCTCATAAAATCTATACCCCTGTTTTGTCAAAAGTTCTCTGATCTCCTCTTGATGCTCTTTTCCTTTTGTCTCAAGGGCGATACTCACATTCGCATCACCGTAAGCCAGTGAGGCGGAAGTTCTATCGTATCCTATCTGTACAATATTTGCACTTACACTTGCCAAAATTTCAGTAAGTTTCATCAGCGAGCCCGGTTTGTCAACAAGAGTAACTATCAATTTCATTTTTCTGTATGATTTTATAAGACCTTTTTCTATAATGACCGAAAGCATTGTCACATCGATATTGCCGCCGCTTAAAATTACTGCAACCCTGCTCTCAGGAGGTAAGTTCAGTTTTTGGTACAAAACAGCGGCGACGCCCGCCGCCCCCGCTCCTTCAACAACCAATTTTCTTGTCTCAAGCAAAAAGAGTATCGCATCGGCAATCTCCTCATCATCCACTTCTACAATCTCATCTACACATTCAAGAAGAATATCAAGGGTAACAGATGATGTATCTCGTACAGCAATACCGTCCGCTATGGTTCTTACATCAATGCTGTCTATAGGTTTGCCTGCGTAAAAGGAGTTTTTCATTGCCGGTGCTCCCGCAGCAGTAACGCCTATGACTTTCGTCTTTGGATTCATCTGTTTTATAGCACTTCCTATACCGGCTATAAGCCCGCCACCGCCGACAGGGACAACTATAGCATCCAAACTCTCTATATCTTCAAATATCTCAAGAACTATAGTACCCTGACCGGCCATTACATCTTCATCAGCAAAAGGATGGATAAAAGCCAGATTTTTCTCTTCTGCATATTTGCGTGCAAAAAGATAAGCCTCATCATAATTTGCCCCGCTTAAAATCACTTCCGCACCGTATGACTTGACTCCGTTCACTTTAGTAAGCGGCGTATTTTCCGGCATAACTATAGTTGCAGGAATATTGAAATATTTTGCACTCAAAGCCACACCCTGAGCGTGATTGCCTGCACTCGCAGCTACAACCCCTCTCTCTTTGGCTTCGTCACTTAATCTTGATATTTTGTAAAAAGCACCTCTGATTTTAAATGCTCCGGTAACCTGAAGATTTTCTTTTTTTAAAAATATTTCATAGCCGCTTTTTACGCTGAGCTGGGGAGCATATGCGAAAGGCGTTTTTACCGCAATTTTTGAAACTATATTTCTTGCATCTTCAATCTTTTTCAAATCTATCATCAAAAACCTTTCAGGCAAAAAGAATTTTATGTTCTATCATGGCACACATATTCTGCACGGCTTCTATACCGGCATTTTTAGCTTTTGCGGCAGCTTCATTGTTCACTATCTCTTTTTGCATCCAGACAACTTTTACATCACCTCTTTTGATTGCGCTTTCCACTATTGCCGTAACGGCTTCGGATTTTCGGAAAATATCTATCATATCGATACGCTCTGGAATCTCTTCAAGAGATCGGTAAACTTTTTCTCCCAAAATCTCACCGCCTTTTGGATATACGGGAATTATTTTATATCCTTGCTCCTGCAGGTATTTCGCAACTCTGTGGCTATCTTTTAGAGGATTTGGGGACAATCCTACAACAGCAATAGTTTCAACATCTTCAAATATCTTTTTGATAGTTTTTTTATCTGCATTTATACTCGGAATTTCACATTCCATATACAATCCTTCTTAAATGCTTTATATAAAATTGGGTAAGTATATCAAATATAGCGTAAAGAGCCAATTAAGGTAGAAAGGAATATAATATTTTATTATGATTACTTATAACAGAAGAAGAGTCGAAAGTGAAATAAAAGAGCTCTTCAAAAACAGATTCGCCATACTTATTATTCTGATAATTGCTATATTTTTTTTCATATACACTTTTATATACGGTATAAAAAAACAGGAAGTTGAACGTATTCTTTCAAAAGAACTGAGAAGCGAAAAAGAGAAAATCACACTTCAGATAAATACTCTGTATGCCAGTACACGAATGCTTTATGAGCTTATGCTGGACAAAGAAATAAAAAAAATACTTTCAAAAGCTGAAACGGATCCGGTAATCGCAAGAACTCTTCTATATAAAAAATTGTTGAAAAATTACAAAATTTTAAAAAAATACGGTTTAAGACAACTCCATTTTCATACTCCGGACGGCAGATCTTTTTTGAGATTTCACAAACCTCAAAAATATGGAGACAATCTTTATGATTTCAGATATTCTGTCAATTATGTAATGAAAAATAAAAAGCCTGTTTATGGATTTGAGATAGGAAGATATCATGGCGGATTTAGGAATATTTTTCCTATATTCTCGGAATCAAAAAAATATCTCGGAAATATGGAAATATCTTTTTCCTTTGAAATAATAAGAAAAAATCTGGAAAAACCGCTCAATTACTATTTTATGATACTGGATAAAAACATTGTAATGCAAACGGTGCCAAAAAGCGAATTTTATCACTACAGAATATGCTACCTCAATCCCAATTTTCTGATAGAAGAGACAAACAGCGAAAAATGCAAAATTATAAAAAAACTGGGGCTTAGACTGGAAAATCCGGATTATTTGGAAAAGGCCATCTATAAAGAAAAAAACGGCAAAGACTATATTATCTCATTTATACCTATCGAATCGATAAGCGGTGCAAAAAACGGCTATATAGTAAATATAAAACTTGACAATAAAGAAATTATCAAAAATGAAGAAAATTTCAAAAGAACAACTTATCTGCTTATTCTTCTGACAACCATTACAATCCTGGTGCTTTTTATAGTAAAGAAACTTTTAAACGTACGCTCACAGGCACATATTGACGAATTGACACAGACTTTTAACAGAAGAGGCTGCCAAAATGAAATAAAAAAATTCATAAACAGCGGTAAAAACAGTCTGATACTCTTTGACATAGACAACTTTAAAACAATCAATGACAGATTTGGCCATCAAACAGGTGATGAAGTATTGAAAAAAATAGCTGAAATCGTCAAAAGATATATTCGTAAAGATGACATACTATGCAGATTCGGAGGAGAAGAGTTTCTTGTTTTTCTCCCCGAAACCTCTTTTGAAGACAGTGTTGTCATAGCTGAAAAACTTAGAAGCGTTATAGAAAACAGCCATTTTGGAAAAGCGGGCAAAGTAACTGCCAGCTTTGGCATATCTGCTCAAAAAAATAAAGAGAGCCTGGAAAAACTCTTTATGGTTGCAGATAAAAAACTGTATGAAGCAAAAAAGGCGGGGAAAAACAGAGTTGTTTACTAAGTTACAACCCTGCCGCTTTTAAAATGTTATATACCGCAAACGCCATGAGCCATGCAAGGACATTTGGATATATCGTATAAAAACTTCTCCACGCCCATTGCGGTACTTCCGCATAAAACGTACTCATAGCCGCTACACACGGCGAATAGATCATTATGATGACTATAAGTGCAACCGCCGTTTTAATATCGATATTTTCTCTAAGCTTTGAGATGAGTGTAGAACTTGTCTCATCCGCTTCGCCTACGGCGTACAGAGTCGCAAGAGTGGATACAACTACCTCTTTTGCAGCTAGTCCGCTTATAGTGGCAACCGACATTCTCCAATCAAATCCGATAGGTTCGAAAACAGGCTCTATGGCTTTTCCGATTTGGCCCAAATAGCTGTTTTCCAGAAGCTTTGCTGCAAGTTCATTTTGTAACTGAACTTTTTGTTCTTCAGTACCGGCATGTTCAATTTTTTCTTCATATTGATTTACTATAGTTTCATTTACAGGATAAGAGCTCAAAAACCAGATTATCATAGCTGCACCGGCTATAAAAGTACCTGCTTTTTTCAAAAATAGTTTGGTTTTGATCCATAACTCCATAGCCAGAGACTTTACAGAGGGAAATCTATACGGCGGCATCTCCATAACAAACGGTTCAGGTTCTCCCTTGAAAAGTACCATTCTTAGTATTTTGGCAACTATAAGGCCCAATATCGCTCCCCCTATATATATTGCAAAAAGTACGTTTCCGGCATTTTGAGTAGGGAAAAAAGCCGCAATCAGCAGTACATAGACAGGAAGTCTCGCATTACAGTTCATAAATCCGAGAACAAGCATCGTTATGAGTCTGTCTTTAGGATTTTTGAGCGTCCTTGCCGCCATATATGCGGGAACGGTACATCCAAAGCCACTAACAAGAGGAATAAACGCTTTTCCTTGCAATCCGAACTTTTTCAAAAAACCGTCAAGCAAAAACGCTGCTCTTGCCATATAACCTGTTTGTTCAAGTAGATTTATACCCAAAAAAAGTATAAGAATATTGGGCAAAAACATAATAACCGCACTTACTGCAGGTATTATCCCATCCGTAATGACGGAATTTAGAGCTCCCTGGGGCAATATACCTTTAAGCCAGAAAGCAAAATTGGTAAACGCCTCGTCTATATATTCCATAGGAATCGAACCCACTTCGAAAGTTACCTGAAATAGTCCCCACATAAAAAAAAGAAATATCGGCAGTCCCAAAACCGGATGGATGAGAAATTTATCTATCTTGTCGGTAATGCTCTCTTTAGAGACACTTTTAAGTACCTGCATAACGATACTCTTTGCAAGTGCGTTTCTCTCATACGCAAGTACATCCGCAACACTCTCTTCATCAAATTCGATTTTAAGTTTTTTGTAACTCTCTCCTAACGCTTCATGAAACTCTATGAAAATCGGAAGGTCGTGAATTATTTTGTAAACATCTTCATCTTTCTCCAAAAGCCTTATGATATAAAATCTGGCTAAATCTTTGTCATTGAAGTGAGGAGATTTTAAAAGAATATGTGAAAGTTTTTCAATCTCTTCCTCGATTTTCTCATCATAGTATACTTTCGGTTTGAATCTAGATGTATTGTAAACTTCAATGATTTTGTCTACTATTTCATCAACCCCTCGTTGCTCTTTTGCAGAAGTTAGAATCACAGGAATACCCAAAAGCTTCGAAAGCTTCTCTGCATCAACACTTCCGCCTCTGCTTTCAATTTCGTCGATCATATTGACGACGAGTATAGTCTTTTTGCGCATATCCAGAAGTTGAAGAGTAAAAATCAGATTTCTTTGCAGAGTATTTGCATCAACTACATTTATCAACAGATCATACTCTTCATTCATCAGATAGTTTTTCGTTACATGTTCCTCGGGAGTATAGGCATTCAAAGAGTAGATCCCAGGTAAATCGACAATATCTATATCATATTGATCTTTTTTTATGAAAACCTCTTTTTTTTCTACTGTAACGCCTGCAAAATTTCCAACATGAAGCCTTGCACCGCTTATAGAATTTATGATAGACGATTTACCCACATTGGGCTGACCCACCATAGCTACTTTTATCTTTCGCATCATTTATCCTCTAATAATATGGAGTCAGCTTCCTCACGCCTCAAAGCTACTCGCGTATTGTCAACCTCTACTTCCCAAGTCTGTTTTTTTAATGTATGATCAAGAAGTTTTATCACATTGCCTTTTGCAATTCCCATAGCTATTAATCTACTTTTTACAGGTTCTAAAGCAGTAATTTTTTTTATAACAGCACTTTCTCCTATTTTCATTTCAGACACTTTTTTCAATTTCCGCTCCTAAAATCTGTATTTTACTAACATTCTGAATTGATTATAATCCGTATCGCTTTGTGTTTTGTCGTCTACTGCTGCAAAAGCCGATTCTATTTCTATGTTTTCAGTCAGATTCGCAACTATATATGCATCTGTTTCCGCAGTATGATATACTGAGTTATCGCCGGCCTTGAACTCTCCGCGATAAAATCCAACAGAAATATTATCATAAACTTCATACTCTCCTCCAAAGGTATATGCTTCGGCATTTTCATCGGCGACCGCATCAATGGTTTGATCTTCCATGGAGGTGAAAAACGGACCGCCTCCAAAACTGAACATAGAAGAGGAAGAGCCAAACTCTCTGTTATAAGCAATACCGAGTCTCAGCCCTATGCTCTCAAATGATATTTCTGCCGCAGCACCCACTGTTTTGGTATCTATCTCTCCTGCCAGCCTCTCACCCGTTGAAAGTGCCCTGTCAAGTTGCATAGATATGGAGATATCGGTATCGTAAGCAATCATTTTGTTGTAAGTAGCTTCCATATATACTATATTCGCCACATTATCTATATTGTAAAACCAGATCTGCATAGGAAGATAGTAAAGGCCCGAATATTCGGCACCAAGTATACTTATCGCCGTATTACCCTTTTCCACTCCCAAAACATCGGAAATTTTCACAAATCTTTTTGCATCCGTACCGTTTTCCCATCCTGCCATTTTGTCTATATATATCATAAAAATATCGAAATTCTCAAAAGAACTGTTTTTCAAAAGAGCCCCTTCGAAAAGATTTGGAACCATTCTGATATCGTCACTGTCAGCATGAGGCGTATCAATTATTTGTCTTCCTACTTTTAAAAACGTATTTTTTAATGTGTATTGAATATAAGCTTCACCTAACATCGCGAAAGATTTCTTGTTCGAATCGAAGAAATCTCCGTTTTTGTTTTTCTCATTTAAACCGAAATCCTGAACGGTATAAAATGCAGCACCTGCCTGTAAACCGTTCAAAGCAAAAGTTTTTATATGCAGATGCCCGCCCAAAGCGAAAGCTTTTGAATCTATTTCATTTTTTGCATCAAAGTTTATGTATCCGGCTCTTATCTCGCCGTTTAGATGCTGCATTAAATCAACTTCAGAGAGCTTTTTTCTGACGCTTTCAAACTCTCCGAAAGAGAGCACGTCAGACCAAAGCATCGAAACTAAACAGAAAAATATGTAAAAACCTTTTTTCACCGATCTTCTCCTTTATAAATCTTTTGAAATAATAACAGAGAAAAACTTACCAAATGCTTAATTATGATAATCATTCTCATTTTTATTTATCTCTTTCCTTTCGTTTTTAATAAAGAAATGAAAATAAGAGTAATGTAAGAACATTTATTGTAATTTTCGTTTGTCGTTATATATCTAAATTCTGCATAGGGGGATAGAATGAGATTTTTTATTGCTTTTGCAATGTTTATATCTCTTTTGTTTGCAGAAGAGAATGTCTATTATGAGGATGATATAACTCCTAAAGAGGCATATTTCATGCAGCAAAACGGAGCAATCCTCATTGATGTCAGGACTCCTGCCGAATTTCTTTACGGCGGGCATGCCCCTGGCAGCATAAATATACCGATTTTTTTCTACCACATCAAACCAAAAGATATAAAATACAGAATAAAATTTTCTCAAATGGAATTAAAGAAAAACAGCGTTTTTGATGCACATAAAATGTATGACATAAATCCTGTTGAAAATGAAAATTTTGCCCAAAATGTTAAAGCTGTAGTAAAAAAATATCCTGGTAAAGCTCTTTTGATTATTTGCAGAAGCGGACAAAGAAGCGCATATGCTGCAAATCTTCTTGCAAAAAAGGGCTACGACGAAGTCTATAACGTATCGGAAGGATTTACCTTCGGGTGGAAAAAAGCCGGACTTCCTTGGGGAGCCGAGTAATCTTAGTCTTTTCTTTTCATAAATACTCCGCACTCAAGATGAGGAGTGTACGGAAACTGGTCAAAAAATGCAAATCTTCTTATTTCATGACTTTTTGACAAAATATCCAAATCTCTTCTCAAAGTTTCTGGATTGCATGAAATATAGACGATATTTTCAAAATTTTTCACAAGCTCTCTCGTAACTTCATCAAGTCCTGCTCTTGGAGGATCTACAAATACCGTTTTTATGTCAAATTCTGAAAGCTTTATATCTTTAAGACGCCTGAACTCTCTCTTTCCTTCAAAAGCTTCACTTATCTCTTCACTGCTCATTCTTACAAACGTTATGTTTTCTATGCCGTTTAGATAACAGTTTTCGCGTGCGGCTTTTATTGAGGTTTTGGAAATTTCCGTAGCAAGAACTTTTTCAAAATACTTCGACATCGGTAATGTAAAGTTCCCTGCTCCGCAATAGAGTTCCAAAAGATCATTCCCTATATCTTTTATATTTTCCACAACCCACTCTATCATCTTTATATTTACATATCCGTTTGGCTGTGTAAAAGCGTTCTCATACTGTCTGTATACAAACTCTTTTCCAAATATTTCAAATCTCTCGGTTACATACTCATTTCCCAAAACGATTTTTTGTTTTCTACTTCTTCCGATAAGGCTTACAGATGCAAGTGTTCTTAGTTTCTCAGCTTCTTTAGTCCACTCATCATCAAGTTTTTTATGATATATGAGCGTAACAAGCAGATCATCTGAGAGAGTGGATAAAAACTCCGCTGCAAAAAGTCTCTCTTTTAAAACTTTTGAGTTTTCTATAAAATCCCTGATCAATGGCATAGCATCGTAAATCCTTTTGTTTACGATCTGACAGGACTCTATAGGAACCGGCCTTTTGTCAAATCCAGTCATGGCGTAAAAGAGTCTTTCGCCATCTTTATAGATCCTGAATTCCGCACGATTTCTGAAATGTGACTCGGGCGATCTGAAAATATCAATTTTTTTATCATATAAAGGTTTGAAAAGCTCTGTATATTTTTTCACTTTTTCTTCAAGCTGCCCTTCATAACCCTTGTCATATATTTTGCAGCTTCCGCATAATCCGAAATATTTACACTCCATACTAATCCTACTTTTATAAGCAATTTGATAGAATTGTACCAAATTAACAGGAAAAGAGGCCTGAACGGCCGGGGATCTGAAATCTATAAAAAGGTTTTTGATGAACGTTTCGATAGCGATTCTGGCAGCAGGAAAGGGAACCAGGATGAAATCTCCGCTCCCGAAAGTGCTGCACAAAATCAGCGGCAAACCGATGATATATCATATTATCAAAGAAGCAAAAAAGATAACAGACGACATAACCCTCATCCTTTATCATGAAGCCGAAAAAGTAAGAGAGAGTATAGAGAAATATTTTGAAAACATCAATTTTGTCATACAAGACCTGGAAAACTATCCGGGAACAGGAGGAGCTCTAAGAGACATAGAGTTCCGACATAATCGTATCCTCGTTCTCAACGGCGATATGCCTCTTATAACAAAAGAGGAGATGGAAAAGTTCTTTGAAACCGATGCAGATATAGTAATGAGTGTGATAAAGCTTCAAAATCCTTCAGGATACGGAAGAGTCGTTATAAGGGACGGCGAAGTCGAAAAAATCGTTGAAGAGAAAGATGCCAATAAAGATACAAAAAGGATAAAAGAGGTAAACGCGGGAGTATATCTTTTTAAAAAGGATATTTTAAAAAAATTTCTGCCAAAAATCTCCAATGACAATGCCCAGAAAGAGTACTATCTAACAGACATCATTTCACTTGCAAAAGATGAAGGGTACTCTATCAAACCTCTCTTTGTGAAAGAGGAGGATTTCAAAGGGGTAAATTCCAAAGCAGACCTCTCCCATGCCGAAGAGATAATGCAGGAGAGGATAAAAACCCGCTGGATGAAAGAAGGCGTAATTATGCACCTTCCCAAAACCATTTTCATCGAAGAGGGAGTAAAATTTGAAGGAGAGTGTGAAATAGAGAGCGGTGTGGTAATAAAAGGAGACACTCACATCTGCAAAAGCATCGTTTTTGCAAATTCGGTCATAGAAGATTCCAAAATCAAATACTCAACTATAGGTCCGATGGCCCGTATCAGACCGGGAAGTGACATAGAAGATTCACACATAGGAAATTTTGTCGAAGTAAAAAAATCGGTCCTCAAAGGCGTTAAAGCAGGGCATCTAAGCTATCTTGGAGACAGCGAAATAGATGAAGGTTCAAACATAGGAGCAGGAACGATAACGTGCAACTACGACGGAAAAGCAAAATACAAAACTATCATCGGCAAAAATGTTTTTGTGGGCAGTGATACACAGCTGATTGCACCGGTAAAGATAGAAGATGACGTTATCATAGCGGCAGGGTCGACTGTAACAAAAGATGTCAAAAAAGGCTCTCTAGCTATAAGCAGGACACCCTTGAAAACAGTAGAAAACTTTTTTTACAAATTTTTCGGCAAAGGGAAGTAGTGGATATTAAAAATATGCCAAAAATTCTGGAAGACAAAAAGATACTTGTAGGTGTAACCGGGAGTATTTCGGTTTACAAATCACTCGAGCTTATAAGACTTTTCGTAAAAGCCGGAGCCGAAGTAAAGACTATACTTTCGCCCTCTGCACAAAAATTCGTATCAGCCCTTACATTTGAAACTCTGTGCGGTAACAGAGTACTCAATGAAGAGAATGAGGACTGGACAAACAGAAACAACCATATTCATGTGGCGGAAGACTATGACATATTGGTTATTGCCCCGGCCACGGCAAACACTATCAACAAACTCTCAAACGGCATAGCGGACAACCTTCTTCTGCAAACCGCACTGGCGTTTGACAAACCAAAAATCATAGCCCCGGCCGCAAATACTAAAATGATAAAAAACCCCATCACCGAAGCATCCATAAAAATGCTTAAACTAAACGGTTACGAGTTTGTAAACCCTGTAACAAAAGAGCTGGCATGCAAAATCGTAGGAGAAGGAGCTCTGGCAGAACCTATCGATATCTTCTGGGCGGCAGCGAGAGAACTTCTAAAAGATGAGTTCTGGGAATACAGACGGGTTGTAGTTACAGGAGGAGGTACTATCGAAAAGATAGACGAAGTAAGATATATAAGCAACTTCTCGAGCGGAAAACAGGCTGCAGCGCTCGCAACGGCACTCTACCTCAAAGGAGCCGATGTCTGCTTGATAACCACAAAAGAGCATCACAACATCCCTCCGGTACATATCATAGAAGTAGAAAGTGCAAAAGAGTTGAAAAAGTATCTTGAAGAGTCTTTAAAAACAGCAAAAAAAGGAGTGCTTACAAAAGCTACACTGCTTGATGACTCACAGATAAAACTGATACAAAAAACACCTTATCTCTTTATGGCTGCCGCCGTTAGTGACTACAGACCAAAATTTCCTCAGCAGGGCAAACTCAAAAAAGAGACGCTTGGGGAGGAATGGGACCTTAAACTTATTAAAAATGAAGATATATTGAAAAGTATAGATAAAACAGGTATTTGTACTATAGGATTTAAAGCTGAAACCGATAAAGAGAGTGCATTTGAGAATGCCAGAAAGATGCTTTTCGAAAAAGAGCTTGACGCGGTCTGCCTGAATATTCTCAAAAGTTCCGAAGATTTTGGAAGCGATACGAATGAAATCATTTTCATCACTGAAACAAAAGAGACAAAAATCCCCCGCGGTGACAAACTTTCCGTCTCTTTGCAGATAACCGAACTCTCTAAAGAGGTCGAAGAGAAGTGAAAAAAAATATTCCTGCCCATATAGCCATCATTATGGATGGAAATGGAAGATGGGCAAAAAAAAGAGGACTTCCCAGAATAAAAGGACATGAACAGGGTGCAGAAACGGTCAGAGAGATAACAACTTTTTGCGCAAACCACCCGGAAATAAAAGTTTTGACACTGTACGCATTCAGTACCGAAAATTGGAAAAGACCCAAACCTGAAGTGGAGTTTTTGACAAGGCTGCTTGAGAGATATCTCAAAAACGAGCTTCCGGTGTATATGAAAGAAGGTGTCAGATTTGAAACGATAGGAGATTTGAAGCCTTTTGGAGAAAAACTTAAAAAAAGAATCAATGAGACAAAAGAGGCTACCAAAAACAATAAAAAACTGATTCAGGTTCTGGCACTCAATTACGGTGGTCGAGATGAAATAGTAAGAGCCGCAAACAAAGCCTGCCAAAGAGGAGTTGAACTGAAAGAGTCAAATTTTGACGATTTTTTGGATGTTCCTGGGCTAGGAGACGTAGATATACTTGTGAGAACCGGTGGCGAAATGAGGCTTTCGAATTTTCTTTTATGGCGTTCTGCCTATGCGGAACTCTTCTTTACAAACACACTCTGGCCCGATTTTTCGCCAAAGGAGATGGAAGAGATCATATATGAGTTTTACAAAAGGGAGAGACGCTTTGGCGGAATATAGAAAAAGGGCCAATAGATGATCTATCTTTTAATATGGCTGCTGGGGCTAGCGTTTGGCTCGTTTTTGAACGTACTTATAACAAGAATTCCCGAAGGTGAAAACATTGCATATCCACCCAGCAGATGCCCAAAATGCAAAAGCAGACTAAAGTGGTGGCACAATATACCTGTTTTATCATGGATAATTCTCGGAGGAAAATGCTACTACTGCAAATCAAAAATTTCCCTGCAATATCCACTCATAGAAATCCTCACATCATTTATTTTCCTGCTCGTTTTTGTAAAGGCGGGAATTTCCTATCATACATTGTTGCTCAGCATCGCTTTTTCTTTGCTGCTAGCGCTTTCGATTATCGATTTTTACTACAAAGCCGTCCCGGATTCGCTAAATTTGGGGGCATTTGTTATCGCACTCGCAGCATCACGCAATATTTTGGAAAGCCTGCAAAGCGCACTGCTTCTTGCCGGAGCTTTTACAATGCTAAGATTTTTCGTCAGTTACGCACTCAGTCTCTCATATGAAGGAGAAATCAAAAAAAATATAAAAAATGCTCCTTGGCTTAAAAACTTCTATCCGAAGTTTGTTCAGATTGAGGCGATGGGAGAAGGCGATATCATAATAGCCGCAACTATGGGAGCCATATTGGGGCTTAAGCTTGCACTTATAGCAATTTTTCTTTCGGCTTTTCTTGCCCTGCCCGCCTCGCTTTTTTTTAAATATGCAAGAAAAGAGGCACAACTGCCCTATATCCCTTTTCTAGCACTTGCACTTTGGATAGTTTATATGTTTGATGACAAATTCAAAATATTTTTGGAATGGTTAAATGGTTAGGCTTGAAAATTATATAAACAGGAATTTTTCGGCGCTTTTCTTTTCTATCTTTGTACCTCTTTACGGTATAGCATCACTTGTTTTTTTCATAAAGACGGTATCCATAACATCTATCATAAAAGTCACTTTTCTGGAACTTTTGGAAATTTACCTCTTCGTATTGCCGCAAATACTCTTTTATACTATTCCGATCGCTTTTTTTGCCGGCGCTGTAATGACACTCGTCAAACTCTCTTTCGATTATGAACTAATAGTTCTTTTCAGCCTTGGAGTAAAACCCTCAAAAATTGCAAGGATTTTTGCAAAACCCGCACTTTTGACTACCATTGTTCTGCTTGTTTTATCCCTGGGTCTCATTCCCCAGGCAAAGCAGCTTTATAAAGGTTTTATCTCATACAAAAAATCACAGGCCACACTAAATATCAAAGCTAGTGAATTCGGCCAGAAATTCGGGACCTGGCTTGTTTTCATCGGCAAAGAGAAAGGCAAAAACAGCTTTGAAGATATCGTTATGTTCAACCAAAAGGCTATCGCTTCGGAAAACTTCATAATAGCTAAAAAAGCAAAAATAGATACCTCAGACAATATGCTTAAGTTTGTACTTAGCGTTGGCAAGGGTTATACATACAAAGAAGGCAAACTCACTGAGATAGAGTTTGATAAGATGATCATCAATGACCTGAGCTCTTTTACATCAGACAAATATAAAAATGTGGCCGAATACTGGATGGAAGCGAAAAAAAACAGAACAAGAGCTTTTGATTTTTCCATTTTTACGGTAGTTTCTGTTTTTCCATTAATTTCTATCTTTATTATTATGGCAATAGGAATTATAAATCCCAGATATGAGAAACAAAACACCTATATGTACATGATTATCGCAATGACACTCTTTTATGTTATCGGCTTCATTCTGGCAAAATCGATAACATTTTATGCTATAGGCATTATACCTCTTATTTGGATTGTTACAGGATATCTGATATATATTAAAACGGTCAAAAAGAGATACTGATGAGGGCAAAAGCCATTATATCCTATGACGGAAGCAGATTTCATGGTTTTCAGTCACAAAAGCATACATCAAAAACCGTTATCGGCACTCTGCAAAAGGCTTTGAAAAAGACCGGAATCGAAACCAAGATAACAGGCAGCGGAAGAACAGACAGAGGTGTACACGCAACAGGTCAGGTAATTCATTTTGATTTACCGCCATTTTGGAATGATACCCAAAAACTTCAAAGCTACCTCAACAGATATCTTTTTCCTTCAATACTTTTCAAAAAAATTGAAATAGTAAGCGATGATTTCCACGCAAGATACAGTGCAAAAAGAAGAGCCTACAGATATATCTTCTCAATGGATACACCAAACCCTTTTTCTGCACAATACATAACTTTTTTGGAAAATTTCGATTACGAGAAGTGCAAAAATGCAGTAAAACTGTTCGAGGGAAGACACAACTTCGAATATTTCAAAAAAGAGGGAAGTGGGGTAACAAACTTCGAAAGAACAATATACAAAGCCTGCATATACAGATATAAAAATTATTATATCCTCTATTTCGAAGCGGACGGTTTTTTAAGAAGCCAGGTACGAATGATGGCCGATTTTCTTTTTAAAATAGGTAGAGGCGATCTTACTTTAAAAGAGCTTGCAGAGCAACTCTCATGCAAACATCAGTACTCCTCCACTCTAGCCCCACCATACGGGCTCTATCTATGCAGAGTCTTTTACTGACACTGACACCCACACCCACACTAACACCAACTACACAAACGCAGCACTCATATATCCAACTACAGCGCTCTCATCTCCGCTTGCATCCGCACTTGTTCTATAATCTAGAAGAACAGGACTTAGACCTTTTGCTTTTGCCGCAAGGATTATAGCTTCCACTCCTATTTTTCCACATGCTTCGCAACCTTGATGGAGCAAACCTGTATCAAGATCACGAACCGCCTTTATACACTGCATATCAAGTATTTCCGCTTTTTTTAGTGGATAATAGTGACTCAGGTCAGTACTGATAACTATAGCATTGTTTCTGTCGCTTAAAATAGCTTCACATATTTTCGCAACATATGCAGGATTAATCTCACCGTAGACCATCTCAACCACTTTTGTCTCAGGCAGATAATGTTTTATAAAAGGCATCTGAACTTCCGTACTATGCTCGAAATGGGCCTCTTCTACAAAACTTATATCGAAAAGATCCGAAAGATGGGTCAAATACTCTTTATCTATATCCAGCTCCCCGCATGGTGTCTGGAATGTATCAAAAAAACTTCCGCTTATACCGTTTAGATATACCCTGTGGCTTGGCCCTATAACAACAACCCTTTTTGGTTTTGCATTTGCCAAAACCCTGTGGGCAATGTTTGCTGTAAATCCACTGTAAACATATCCTGCATGCGGAGCGATAACGGCTCTGGGAACTGTGGACAGTATATCTTTTTCATGGAGCGCATTTTCCAAAATTGAGTTGAAGTGATCTATCATCTCTTCCGTTTCTTTACAAGAAGCCGGATAAAAGGCCCCTGCCACGCTTGCTGTTCTTTCCATTTTCAACCTCCTTGCCAATTGCCTTAGTGGCAATAAAAGTTCAATATTTATCAAGTCTATTATAAGTATAATACAAATCTGTATTTATACAAAATAACCAGTAATTTCAAGGACGTGGATGACTGAAAAAAGATATTCTCTTTCCACACTTTTTTTCTTTATTATGCTGATCACTTTTTATAGATTTGCCGTTTTATATTTTTCAGATGCAAATCTATATGCTGACGAAGCCTACTACTGGGGCTGGTCGCAGAGTTTTGAGTTCGGATACTACTCGAAGCCGCCTATGATAGCGTGGATAATAGCCGTTTTTACCTCTATTTGCGGTGACAGTGAGATATGTATAAAACTTCCCTCTTTGTTTATATATCCGCTGACAACCATCATCATATATAAAATAGCCGAAGAGCTTTTTGATAAAAAAACGGCATTTTTTTCGGGCCTTGTTTTCATAACGATTCCCGCCGTTTCAATGTCTTCGCTTATAATTTCCACAGACGTGGTTTTGCTATTTTTCTGGTCTTTGACACTATACCTTTTTATAAAAGCTCTTAAAACGGAAAGAAAACTCTTTTGGATTTTGGCTGGAGTGAGTGCCGGTTTTGGACTGCTAAGCAAATATACGATGATCATTTTTGTGATCTCGGTTTTTGTCTATCTTGCAATGTCAAAAGAGCATAGAAAATTTTTAAAAAGTATAGAACTCTATATCACTATGGCTCTTGCCGCGATAATCTATCTTCCAAACCTCTACTGGAACTATAAACACCATTTTGTCAGTTTCGTTCATACCAAAGAGATAAGCGAAATAGACAGGCAGCTTTTCCATTTCGACAAAATGTTTGAATTTTTGGGAGCCCAGTTTGCGGTATTTGGCCCTGTTCTTTTTGCTGTTCTTCTTTATCTTCTGTTCAGACCTTTTATAAAAGATGACAGATACAGACTTTTGTACTCTTTTACCGTTCCGTTTCTTGCGATAATCACTTTGCAAAGTTTTTTGAGCCGTGCATTTGCAAACTGGGCCGCTCCCACATATATAGCGGCAACGCTGCTGGTGAGCGCATATCTAGTATATAAAAACAGAGACACTCTTTTAAAAACGGCCATAGCTGTAAATATCATACTTGCCCTTGCTTTTTATCACTACCACGCCATCACTTCGCTGCTCGGAATAGAACTTACTTCAAAAACCGACCCTTACAAAAGGGTTTTGGGCTGGAAAGAGCTAGGTGAGGAGGTCTCAAAAATACTCAAAGAGTATCCGGACGCAAAACTTCTGTGTGATGATAGAAAAACGATGGCAGAGCTTATATACTACGTAAGACCCCATCCGTTCGATGCAGTTATATGGAACCCAAAAGGCAAAATGAAAAACCATTACGATCTTACCACCGATATGCAAAAACATATAGGCGAAAATTTCATATTTGTAACCAAAAGAAGATCCATCGGCGATGTGGCTTCGAGATTTGAAAAAGCAAAAAAGATAGGCAGTGTAAAGATAAGACTCTATAAAGATTTCAGCAGAGTCTATCATATATATTATCTGCAGGGATTCAAGGGATACAGGTGAAAAAAAGTGATATTGTCATTTTTATACTTTTTTGTTTTAGCGTAGCACTTTTCCTCTATTTTGCCAAAATCGATCTTTATATAAGCGATTTTTTTTATAAAGAAGGAACCGGTTTTTATCTAGCGAACACCCTTTTTGCAAAAATAATATATAAAGCGACAATAATTGTCGTAGCAGTTTTTACAATTGCCGTCCTTGGGCTGTTGATATTGGATTTGATACTTAAAAAAGAGCTATTTTCTATTCGAAAAAAAGTTCTTGTCTACCTTATTTTATCCCTTTTGCTTGGTCCAGGCCTTGTGGTGAATCTGATATTTAAAGACAACTGGGGGCGGGCAAGACCCATACATATAGAGCAGTTCGGAGGAGATAAAAAATTTACCCCCGCTTTCGTAAAAACCGATCAATGCGAAAAAAACTGCTCATTTTCAAGCGGACATGCTGCAGCGGCTTTCTATTTTCTATCGCTCGTTCCTCTTTTCAGAGACCCTAAAAAGAGATTTTTCGTAGCTGCTGCGGCTCTTGCGTGGGGGTTTGCCGTTGGAACGGTAAGAGTTTTACAAGGCGGCCATTTTTTAAGCGATGTGGTATTTAGTGCATTTTTCGTATATTTTACAGCAAGAATTTTGTACTATTTTATGTTTGAGAGAGGCTTATGAAAAGAATCGTTCCTGTAACAGCAGCTTTGTTATTTATAATCCTCTCATATCTCTTTTTCGATAAGAGGGCAGTTCTTTATTTTCATGAAACAAAGCTTTTGAGAGATTTTTTCGAAGCGGTGACACAACTTGGAAGAGCCGAGATATACCTGATACCGTCTTTCCTCATATATCTCTTATACAGAAAAAAACAAAAAATCGTTAAAAAATACGCACTTTTGGTATTCTGGTCGGTGGCTATCTCGGGGATAGCGGTAAATATCCTCAAAATCATCTTTGCAAGATATAGACCGAAAATGCTTTTTAGCGAAGGGCTTTACGGTTTTGACTGGTTTCATTTAGGGCACTCTTTCGCCTCTTTCCCTTCAGGCCACTCTACAACTGCCTTCAGTGCGTTCGTGGCTTTCTCTTTCATCTGGCCAAGATACAGATATCTCTTCTTTGCAGCGGCAACTCTTATAGCTGTAAGCCGCGTCGGTGTTACAGCCCACTATCCCAGCGACATAGTTGCGGGGGCACTTCTGGGAAGTGTTACCGCCATAATGGTACATAAAAAACTTTTTCAAGGAAAGAGATGAACAAAACTCTTATAAGATATTCCGACTGGATCCTAGCGGCGGCTATATTTCTAAGCTTTTTTGCCAGCCTCTCCATGGCCCCGCTTTTCGATCTGGACGAAGGAGCTTTCAGCGAAGCAACAAGAGAGATGCTTCAAAGCGGCAACTATCTTACCACATATCTGAACGGTGAACTGAGATTTGATAAACCTATACTCATCTACTGGCTTCAGGCTCTAAGCGTCAAAATATTCGGTATGAGTGAATTCTCCTTCCGGTTCCCCTCCGCCCTTGCGGCAACTTTCTGGTCTTTGGGAATCTACTGGTTTGCAAGAAGGTATTTTGATGAGATCACGGCGTTTGCAGCCACTTTTTTTATGGTTACCTCCCTACAAATCACCATCATAGCCAAAGCAGCCATTGCGGACGCTCTTTTGAATATGTTCATAGCCTACTCTATGTTTTTTGTCTATATCTATCTGGATAAAAACGAGAAAAAGTATCTATATTTTGCCTTCGGAGCCATCGGCTTCGGTGCACTTACAAAAGGACCTGTCGCTATTCTCATACCTCTAGCGGTTACTTTTATCTATCTTCTGATCAAAAAAGAATTAAAACTCTTTTTCAAGACCGTTTTCAATCCCATCGGACTGCTGATATTTTCGCTCATTGCGCTTCCATGGTATATACTGGAATATATGGACCAGGGAATGCGTTTTATAGAAGGTTTTTTTCTTAAACATAACATTTCCAGATTCAAAACATCTTTCGAGGGGCATAGCGGATCGCTTTTTTACTACATTCCCGTAGTGCTTATAGGCCTTCTGCCGTATACTTCACTCTTTTTAAAAGCTATTACAAAGATAAAATCCTGGTTTAAAAACGATCTTTATCTCTTTTTCTCTATCTGGTTTATATTTGTATTTCTCTTTTTCTCTTTTTCAGGCACAAAACTCCCCCATTACGTGATATATGGATATACGCCTCTCTTTTTTATCATGGCTATGTATCTAAAAGAGATAAAAAATGATTTTCTGCTATTTTTACCTGTGATTTTACTGTTTACGGTTCTGCTTTTCCTGCCCGAAATTGCTCTGCTTTTCAAAGAGAGCGTAAAAGACGAATTTGCCAGAGCGGTGATTGTTTCGGCACCTTCTTATTTCACATTTCCTTACAGGATATTTTTTATTTTTGCCATTACTCTTCTTTTGATTCTAAGCTTTAATAAACATTTTGATAAAATCACAAAAACGGTGATTTTGGGCTTCTTATCGGTAATAGCGGTAAACTTTTTCGTTATTCCCATATATGGCAAAATAGCTCAAGAACCCATAAAAGAGGCTGCACTTATTTCAAAAAAGTACGGTTTCGATGTGGTTATGTACAGACTCAATACACCTAGTTTTATCGTTTACAGCGAAAAATTCGTTGAAAAAAGAGCGCCAATACCGGGTGATATTGTGCTCACCAAGGTGACGGCCCTAAAAGAGTTAAAAAATTACAAAATCATCTATCAAAAAAACGGTATCCTGCTTGTAAAGGTTGAAAAATGAAAAAACTCTCTGTTGTAGTTCCGGTAATGAACGAGGAAGAGAACATAAAACCTCTTTTTCACGCTATTAGAGAGGCTTTAAATGATATTGACTATGAACTTATTCTTGTAGACGACGGCTCTACCGACAGAACGGTCGACAGGATAAAAGAGGAGGCAGATGAGAGAACGAAACTGATAGTATTTAACAGAAACTACGGCCAGACTACCGCAATGGCTGCAGGTATCGACGCAGCCGAAGGCGAACTTATCGTAACCATAGACGGTGACTTGCAAAACGACCCGAAAGACATACCGTTGATGATGGAAAAACTGGAACGTGAAGGTTGGGATGTGGTTGCCGGCAGACGTGCAAAAAGACAGGACGGCTTTTTGCTAAGAAAAATTCCCAGCAAAATTGCCAACTGGATTATCAGAAAAAGTACGGGAGTTTACATCAGCGACTACGGCTGTACACTGAAACTTTTCAAAAAAGATGTAGCCAAAAACCTGGGACTTTACGGTGAACTACACCGATTTATCCCGGTTTTGGCAAAACTCTACGGTGCAAAGATGACCGAAATGGACGTCAGACACCATCCAAGAATACACGGTGTGAGCAAATACGGTATAGGCAGAACATTCAAAGTCATCAGCGACCTTATGCTTATGCTCTTTTTCCAAAAATACGGTACTAAACCGATGCATCTTTTCGGTACTTTGGGATTTGGAATGTTTGGCATAGGAATTTTGATCGATTTTTACCTTTTTATACTGAAACTTTTCGGCCAGGATATCGGCGGCAGACCCCTTCTGCTACTTGGAGTTATGCTAACTCTCGGCGGTATACAGCTGATAACTACAGGCTTCCTGGCTGAAATCATGATGAGAACCTATTATGAATCGCAAAATAAAAAGCCTTATGTGATCAAGGAGATTTTTGTAGGGAAAAAAGGTTGATACGAATTATATGTTAGTGTGAGTGTGAGTGTGGGTGTGAGACAAATCACGAATTACGGAAAATAGATTGAAAAAAAAGATTAAAACAGCTATAAAGATCATTTTTTCTATAGGATTGCTCTTTTTCGTTCTGTCTAAAATCGATACGGACAGGCTTTTTGCGATCCTCAAAGAGACCGATCCTATCTGGCTCTTTTGGGCCTTTGTAGCTTTCAATCTCTCAAAAATAGTAAGTTCGGTCAGACTCAACTACTATTTCAAAGATATAGGCATAAATCTATCCGAAAAAGCCAATCTCATACTCTACTACGTAGGAATGTATCTGAACCTCTTTCTTCCGGGAGGTATAGGAGGAGACGGGTATAAGATATATCTGCTTGCAAAGAGATATAACACAAAAGTCTCCTCTTTGATAAATGCTACTCTTCTGGACCGCATAAGCGGTCTGGCGGCTCTGGTATTTTTGGCAGCGATACTTTTTGCTTTCAGCTCATACACAGATATCTATCCCGGGTTAGGTATACTCTCCATCATCGGGGCGGCTCTGGTCTATCCTGTTTTTCTCTATCTTCATAAAAAGCTTTTCAAAAACTTCTCCACCTATATAAAAGAGACCACACTTCTCGGCCTTGCCGTGCAGCTTTTGCAGCTGTCAAGCGCATATTTCATCATACTGTCGCTGCCAAACGACGTAAACAATATAGATTTTCTGACTCTTTTTCTCATCTCTTCCGTTGTAGCCGTTCTGCCGCTTACCATAGGCGGAGTCGGAGCAAGAGAACTGACTTTTCTATACGGTTTGAAACTTATAGGAGAGGATCCGGCAACAGGTATCGCTTTTTCATTTATATTTTTTCTGATCACCCTCGTATCATCTGCAATAGGACTGCTTTTTGTGCACAGGCCTTTGAGAGAAGTTTAGGAAGATACCATTTTTCCATTTTCCCAGACAGACTCAAAAGATTTATGAAGCTCTTTTCCCAGTTCGGTATTTAGATTCAAGACGCTGAACGGAGCTTTTGTGAGTCTTTTCGCTCTTCCGTTTTCATCCAAAGTGATAGGAGAATAAACAACTGCATCATCAACGATAAAAGATGTTACTGTTCGATGAATATTATAAATTCTAATATGATTTTCCGGATCTAGTCCAACATTTTCCAGCACTTCTTTCGCTCTTTTAATACAGATTTCAATCTGACTTTTCAGATCGTCATCCTGATGTGCGGCTCTCAGTATATGTAAAGGAGCATTTGGATTTAAAAAAAGAACTCTAAAATCAAAACCGTTATCAACACGCTCTTTCAGAGTCTTAAAAAAATCACGATGTTCCTTGTCGAAAAGTTTTCTGTTTTTTCTACCAAATATAAGCAATCTGTTTTGAACTACATTGGTCAAAACCGTATATAAAGAGTGACTTTCAAACCCACTTGAAAAATAGACCTGACTTCCTATGAGAGGCTCCGGTAGTCCATGTCGAGCAAACGAATTTATAACTCGCGAGATCTGATCATTAGATCCTGCTATTTCTATTTTCGATATCTCTGAAATCTTTTCCTCAAATTCAGGCCAAAAAGCTTCAAACGCCTCTTCAAGATATGGTGTTTTCCATTCACCAAGCTCAGCATCTAAAGTTTTAACAAGTTTGAAAACATCCTCTTTAGTCAAAACGGTAGCCTGAAATTCTCGCAAAGGACCATCAAGTTCTGAAGGAGAAATCCCCAGAAGCAGTGGGCACACTTTCGAACTTCCGACCGCCTTGGAGAGAGCGCCTGCTTCAAAAAGAAGCCAGGGAGCCTTGTAGTTCTCTGGAGTTACACAAATTATACCTATATTGTGACTATTTAGATTTTCTCCTATTTCAATAAACCATCGCTGACCTTTTTCTATATCGCTGTCTGACATCCATGGTTTTGCCTTTTGGATAACTTTTCTCAGCCACACATACAAAAAACTCGCCATCTCCCTACTTCTCTTACCCGACCAACTCAGAAAAATATTTGCCATTTATTCACTCTTTTTTTATTGCTTTATAAATATCATATTTTTTTATTTTTTATCCCTATTTGTTTCAAATCAAATTATGAAAAAATGGACTAGTATATACTTGCATTTTGTCCTAATTGTTGTTTTTTTAATAGTTATTTACTTTTCTATTTGTTAAGTATTGCTTATTAGATAAAAAACAACTCTTATACATATCAAAAAGCATTTCAAAAATCATTTATATTTTAAATAGAGCTCCAAATTATTTTTTTCTTCGATATTTAATTAGTTTTATTTTTTACGAATTTCTAATTTTTATTATTCATCTTATTATAATGTATCATCTGAAAATTAAAAATAAAAGACCAAACACCTTACAATTATTTTTAGAGGTTCAATGAAAAATTTATTATTTCTTTTGTATTTCTCAATCAAAATATCCGTCTGCCCTCTTTGAAAGTGGCTGTAACCTCTCCAAAAAGCTCTTCTTTATAGTACAAAGACTCTTCGTTTTCCACAACTCTTTTTTTATCGGGATCGAAGATGACGATATCTGCGCTGCACCCCTCTTCTATAGTTCCGTGGTTCAGTCCAAGGACTTTCGCCGGATTTTTGCAAAGAAGTTTTGTCAAATCACTCATATTCAAAATACCGCTTTTTACAAGATATGTATATGCTATCGGCAGATAAAGAGATATGGCATCCACGCCGTAGGCCGCTTCATCAAATGCTATATCTTTTTGAACCATCGATTTTGGAGAGTGAAGAGATGTAAGAAAATCGATTTGTCCGTTCTTGAGCATCTGCAAAAGTAACTCTCTGTTCTCTCTATCTCTGAGCGGAGGGTCTATTTTGGCACAGGTATTGTAGCCTCTGCACGCTTCGTCGCTTTTTACAAGATGGTGGATAGAAACTTCGGCATAAGCTTTGAACCCTCTTTTTTTTGCTTCGTTTACAAGTTCTACAGACCTGGCAGACGAAAGGCTTTTAAATACCGTCTCTATTCTGTAGCGATTTAGAAACTCTACGATTTTGGCAACTTCTATATTCTCTTCAAGTTCCGGAATCCCTCCCAGGCCAAGCTCGGATGAGACTTCCCCCTCATGCATCACACCACCGGCTCTCAAAGAACAGTTCTGCGCCCTGCAGTGAAGAGGAATCTCATACATAACGGCATACTCGAAAACTCTCCTCATCAAAGAAGAATCTATATCTGAACTGGTATAAATTGCAGCAGCACCTTTTTTCAAAAGTATGGCTATTTCACTGAGCTGCTCGTTTTCTTCGCCTTTTATGGCTGTTATCATCGGTTTTATATCGGATTTACTGTTAAGTTCGTTTTGGGATTTTACAAACTCCAAAATTATTTCATCATCTATTTTAGGATTTAAGTGAGGATTTAAAAGTACGGTAGTAACTCCTCCTTTTGCACTGTTTTTCGCAAGTTTGGCCAAAGAGTCGACGCTTACTCTATCATCGCAGGTTTTGGCATTTAGTTCTACTATACCTGGCAAAACAGAGCATCCTTTTGCATCGTATATCTCATCTGAACTAAGATCTGTGCCTATCTTTGCAATTTTGCCGTCTTTTATCTCTATATCTGCTTCTCTTTCGCCTTTTGAATCAACTATAAGAGCATTTTTTATAACCATATCTGACCTTGTTTCAATTTGATATAATTGTACAAACTTCTAAAATTGTACAAAAAGTTGACTAAAAGGGTGATAATGAGACATCTGTTTCTGTTTTTTTCTCTTTTTGCGCTTGCAATTGCTACAGACAATGGAGAGGCACTCTATTCGAAATACGGCTGCTACGGCTGTCACGGAGCAAAAGGAGAAGGAAGTTCTTCGTATCCTAAACTAGCCGGCAAATCAAAAATGTATCTGATAGATAAGCTCAAAGCCTACCGTGCACAGAAGATAAAATCAAAAAGAGCCGATATCATGGTCTCTTACGCAAAGCCTTTGAGCGATGAGGAGATAAAAGCGATAGCCCGGTTTTTGAAAAATATCAAAAAAGATGAAAATGAAGAGAGATATCAGCTCGATTTCGTACAGTGGGGTGACGACGGGTCGTAAATCTAACGGTTTATAGTTTTATTTGTATTTCTCGTTCAGTTTTTTATATACCTGCAGTTTGTGTATAAAGGCTTTTGCCGGAGCGGCTCCTACAAGTTGTCGGCCTATCTTTTCGCCTTTGCTGTTGAAAAAATAAAATGTAGGCGTTCCAAATACTTTGAAACCGGCAGCTTTTGCTTTTTTCATTTCCATTTTAACCGGTATAAAGAAATTTTCCACAAACTCTGCCACATTGTCCGTCTCAAAAACCACTTCATCCATATATTCGCAAGCTTCACAACCTTTTTGGTCTATCATAAGCATTATAGGCTTTCCGGTTTTTTTGGCCATCTCTTTCGCTTTATCCAAAGATTCCACCCAGTCAAAATCAGCAGCAAAAAGAACAATCGATAAAAACAGAATCGAAACAAGTTTTTTCATGACCATCCTTTATAAGTATCTGAATAAAAATAGACTATTGCCATACTCATTTACCGTTTACTTTCCTAAGTATATCCAAAAACTCTTCAGGCCCTTTGTATCCTATTACTCTATGGCCCTTGACCTCTTTTCCATTCTCAAAAAAGAGTATCGCAGGAGGACCGAAGAGATTGAAATATTTTAACAATTTTTTGTCTTCTTCGCTGTTTTTGGTCACATCAACCTGCAGTGTTATGAAATTTTCAAGTTCTTTTCTGACTCTTTCGTCACTGAATGTATTGTGTTCAAGCTCTTTGCAGCTTACGCACCAGTCCGCATAAAAATCCACCATAACCGGTTTATCTGAATTTTTTACGATATTCATAAGCTCTTCAAGAGTGGATACTTTTTTAAACATTTCGGTTTTAGAGGCTTTTGAGACAGCAGCTTTTGCCGCCGGTTTGAATGATTTTAAAGGATCAAGCGGATTGTTTGCTCCGGTAAAGGAGCCGATAAAAAGGAAAACACCGTATATGAACATAATGATTCCAGCCGCTTTTTTGAATGTATGAAACCAGTGCCCGTCCTGTGGCAATGCTTCAAAAGAACGCATATATACAGCACTTCCTATAAAGAGTACTGCCCAAAGCAGAAGAGTTATCCAATCCGGAACTATTCTTGAGAGCATCCATACGGCCACTCCCAGCATAACAACACCGAAGACTTTCGTTACTGCCGTCATCCATGGACCCGGTTTTGGCATAAACTTACCTGCGCCTGTCCCTATAAGAATAAGCGGCAACCCCATACCGATACTTAGCATGAAAAGAGCAGCGCCTCCAAGGACGGCATCTCCCGTTTGTCCGATGTATATTAGAGCTCCAGCCAAAGGAGGAGCGACACAAGGTCCTACTATTAGAGCCGACAAAAAACCCATTATCGCTACACCGATTACTCCGTGTCCACCCGCCTCTTCACTCTTTTTTGCAAGTTTAGTCTGCAATGAAGCGGGCAATTGAATCTCATAAAAACCGAACATGGAAAATGCAAGAGCGACAAAAACAAGAGAAAATACAACTATTATGATAGGATCCTGAAAAGCGGTTTGAAGATTGCTTCCAAAAAGCCCTGCCAAAACGCCTGCAACTGTGTATGTAACGGACATAGCGAGAACATAAACAACAGATAGGAAAAAAGCTTTTTTTGCAGTAATGTTTTTTGTACCCACAATTATGGAAGATAGTATCGGTATCATAGGAAACAGACAGGGAGTAAGCGCAAGTAGAAGGCCAAACCCGAAAAAAGTGGCCAAAATCACTAAAACGCTTTCGTTTCTCAGGGTATCGGCGATTTTATCCTGCTCGGAAGTTGAAGAAACGGTATTTTTCTCGTTTTGAGGCTTACTTTTGGCTTCTGCCTGTTTAAATGACAGCTCAAACTCTTTGCTCATGGGAGTATAGCAAAGACCGGCTTCGGAGCATCCCTGAAAAGAGACTTTAAGGGTGAAACTGTCATATCCTATTTCGGATTTGGGTATCTCAAATCTGAGCTCTTTGAAATAGACTTTATCGCCGTGAATCTCTTCGGGAGCCGGCAAAGATATTTTGAGCTCTTTTTTTTCAGGTTTTACTATTTGGGCTTTTATCTGGTCCTGATAAAGATAGATTTTTTCACCAAGTTTTATATTGACCACAACTTTGTCATTTATCACTGTTGCAGAGGGTTTGAAAGCTTCCTCAGGCTCCAGAATCTTCTGTTCCAAGTCAAAAGCATATACAAAAGAGAGTGTAAGTATAAAAAGAAGGCCATACAATTTTTTCATTATTTTATATCCTCGTTTAAAAATATATTTTATAATTTCAGCGGTTATGTGTCACGATTTTATCATAGCAAAATAAATTTTTTTTATACCTGTGAAACTTTTTTATCGGTTTTGATTAATTTTGATTTAACGAAATATCATTATAGTATAAAAAAATCATAAAAAAAATATCAAGGGAAAATGATGCCAAACAGACTTGTAAATGAGGATTCGCCGTATCTGAAACAGCATGCCGACAACCCTGTGGACTGGTGGCCATGGTGTGAGGAGGCTTTCGAAAAAGCTTTAAAAGAAAAAAAACCTATATTCTTGTCCATAGGATACAGCAGCTGCCACTGGTGCCATGTTATGGAAAAAGAGGTTTTTGAAAATGCCGAAATTGCAAAGTTTTTGAACGAACATTTCATATCTGTAAAAGTGGATAAAGAAGAGCGTCCGGATATTGACAAATACTATCAGGAGGTCTATCAACTCCTGAACCAGCGGCCTGGCGGATGGCCCACCTCTATATTCCTGACTCACGACAAAAAACCGTTCTTTGCAGGTACTTATATACCGCCGGAACCAAAATACAATATGATGGGATTTATGCAGCTCATAGAAAAAATCGCTTCTATGTATAAAGAGGATCCAAAAGAGTTGATAAAGCATGCCCGGGAGATAGAGAGATTCATCAAAGGCGGAGCCGAACCTGTAAAAGCCGTAAAATTTGACGCAACGATTACAAAAAAGTTCATTGAAGCTGCAAAAAAGCATTTTGACAAAAAATATGGAGGTTTTTCCCCACCACCAAAATTTCCCCAAACTTCACTTATTAATATGCTCTTGAATATCTATAGACTCGAAAACGACAAAGATGCCCTCGAAATGGCTGAGTTTACTCTCAAAAATATGGCCAAAGGCGGGATTAGAGACCTTGTGGACGGCGGATTTTGCAGATACAGCGTAGATGATAAATGGCTTGTGCCCCACTTTGAGAAAATGACTTACGACAACGCTCTTTTGGCCGAAACCTATCTTAAGGCATATTTCACCACAAAAGACGATTTTTATAAAAATGTTGCATTTGAGACTTTGGATTTTATGCTGGAAAAGATGAGCGAAAAAAATCTCTTTTTTTCCTCAAGCGATGCGGATAGTGATAACGAAGAGGGGAAATATTATGTATATAAGTACGATGAAATAATAAAGGCTTTCAAAAACGCCGGATTTAACGATAAAGAGATAAAAGAGGTATGCGAAAAACTCTCTATTACAAAAAATGGAAATTTTGAGGGCAAAATAATCATCAGAAACGAATCTTTGCAAGATTTTTCGTGGCTTGAGGGAGTACTTACAGTTTTAAAAGAACTCAGGAAAAACAAAGATTATCCGCAGATCGATAAAAAAGTGATAACTTCTTGGAATGCGATGATGATAAAAACTCTATTTATAGCATCACGAACAGACCTGAAGTATTTCGAGCCGGCCCAAGAAGCTATAAATGCTCTTTTGAAAAAGATGTATATTGACAACCACCTATACCACAGTGCATTGATAGACGGCGAACCAAAAATAAAAGCCTTTTTGGAGGATTACGCATATCTTGCAGATGCTCTTTTGGAAGCTTATAAAACGACTCTGAACGAGAGCTATCTTCTTTTAGCCCAAAAATTGACAAACGAAGCGCTGATAGAGTATTTCGATGAGGGAAGATGGTATTTCAGCAAAGGAGAGTTTACCATATATGCCGAAGAGAGCGATACTACATATCCGAGCAGCGGGGCAAAAATAGTATCGGTTATGCTCTCTCTTGGCAGCCTTATCGATGAAAAATACAGGCACTTTTCATTCAAATCTCTTGAATATTACTCTGGAAAAATTATGAAACACCTTCTTTATGCAGGGCTTTTCGCAGAAGATATAGTACGACTGATATATGAAGACAAAATAATAAAATCAAACAGAGATAATCTTTTCAAATGTACCGAAAAGATAGACTATGTTCCATACCCTTTTACGCTTTTGAAAGCTGATGAAGAGGCAAAAGGGTATATGCTCTGCGGAATTAGAAACTGCTATGCAAGCGAAAATGATTGCAAAAAGATAATCGAACATATCAAGGAACAACATGACTAAAAAAAGTGCAGTAATCGGCGGCGGATGTTTTTGGTGCATGGAGGCGGTATACAGGAGAGTCAAAGGGGTAACAGATGTTGTGTGCGGCTATGCAGGAGGTGATGATCCGTGCCCTACATACGAAAAGCTCTGCAGCGGTCTAAGCGGACACGCCGAAGTTGTAAAAGTGGAGTTCGACCCGGATAAAATATCATACGAAGAGATTTTAAAGATTTTTTTTGCCATTCATGACCCAACGACTCTTAACAGACAGGGTGCCGATATAGGAACGCAATACAGGTCTATTATCCTATATGCAGATGAAGAGCAAAAAGAGACAGCAAAACGGATTATAAAAGAGCTAAATCCATATTTTGAAAACAGGATTGTAACGGAATTGAAAAAACTGGAGCTTTTCTGTCCCGCCGAAGATTACCACCAAAACTATTATGAAAGAAATCCTTACCAGGGATACTGTATGGCCGTTATAGCCCCTAAAATAGAGAAATTTATGAAAAACTTCAAAGAGTATGCCGTATGACAAAAGCTATTATGCTCACAAACTGAGTCATTCCAAAAATTTCACTATTTTTTCATAAAGCTCTTCACAAGCCTCACCGGCCTTTTTTTGTATAAACTCGGTAAAATACTCATCAATATTACGCTCGTGAGAGCCAAAAACAGTGATATACTCCTCTCTTTTAGGATTTACAAGTATAGAGTTTCCAAACTCCTTTGCAAGCGAGACGATATCTATTACGCGGCCGCTGGTGCCTATGGCTACAAAAAGCCGGCTGTCATTTACTGCTCTGTATATGTTGCGGTACGCCGGAGCCGGTTCTCCAAACATCACCACATTGTGCCTGACGCTATCACTTTCGCATTTGGGGCAAACTTCATCCTCTCTTTGAGCACGATATCCTATATCCCACACAAAACCGCAATTTTCACACCTAAGATCCTTTAGCGTACCGTGCATGTGGATGATATTTTTACAGCCTGCCCTTTCAAGCAGGTCGTCTACATTTTGAGTCAGATGCCAGATACGGTCCGGAAAATTCTGTTCCAGTTTTGCCAGCATATAGTGGGCAGGATTTGGCTCTTTGTTTTTTAGTTCTTCTCTTCTTTCGTTAAAAAACTTTGTAACCAGCAGGCGATTTTTCCGCCACCCTTCCGCAGAGCAAATATCCATCACATCATACTCTTCCCAAAGCCCGTTATTGTCCCGGAAGGTTTTTATACCGCTCTCCTGGCTGAGTCCGGCCCCGCTTAAAATCATAACCTTTTTCATGACAGATACTTTTTGAGCTCTCTTTTCCAGATTTTCAGTTTTTCTTCGTAACTCATTTTTACATATGCCGGCGAAGGCGAAGGGAGATAGACTGCAGGGATAGATAGATGTGAAAAATGTTTTTTGTAAAGATTATACGCCTTTTTTCCGGTAAAGAAAAGGGCTTTAATACCCCGGTATTTTTTCAGCAGTGCTTCTATATCGTTTACCTCTACATCCTTCAGGCTGCTGTCAAGTGAGTTTTGACGACTGCATACTTTAACCATATCCCAAAGAGCAATATGATGTTTTTTTAGAAACTCTGTTTTTTCCTCGATCGTTTTGGGCTCATTTTCTTCAAAAATGTTCGACAATATTTTCCAAAACTGATTTCTTTTATGTCCGTAATAAAAAGAGTTTTTAAATGAATCTATACTGGGAAAGGACCCCAGTATCAAAATTTCAGAGTTTTTGTCTATTACAGGCTTGAAAGGATGACAAATCATTTTTCTAAAGTGTTCATCACAAAAGGAACGTATTTTATATCCTCTTTTTTTATGTGTTCTAACCACCATGATCTTAAAAAACTAAGCAGATTTTTAGGCTCGTTTGTTGTAAGTGCTTCGGCTCTTATTTTTTGCATTTTCTTGAAAAACTCTTTATGCATCAACAGATGTTTTTCACAGCCTGGGAAAAGGGCTTTTTTAATAAGGGCTTCTTCGGTTTTAAAATGTACTTTTATATATTTGTCCAACAGATCTATAATATGCAGCAGTTCATCTTCTCCATCGCCGTTTTGCATAAAGAAGTAAAGAGAGTTTATGATAGAAACGATACCTTTATGCTGCTCGTCAATTATCGGTATTCCCAGATCATTCTCATCATTCCATATGATATATAGCACATTTTTCATAATATCAATCTTTTAACCATTTTTTATAAATATATCCAAAATCAGGATAAAAAACAAATGATCTTCTAAATAGTTTTTCTAAAAACCGGATATTTATAAAAAGGGTTTTAGTAAAATATTATCCTTTTATCTTTCAAAAGAGTTAAAAAATTTTATTTTTGGTATTATTTCTTTATGAAAACAGAGAAATTTTTAAATATCATAGAGATTTTGAAAGAAGAGTATCACAAATGGGATGCCCCGGCAAAAAAACTCTCAGAATCCTACGGTTACAAAAGAACTCCCTACACCATACTTATATCAACACTGCTTAGTTTCAGAACAAAAGATGAAGTGACAGTTGCTGCAGCACACAGACTTTTCGACTTTGCCGACACACCTGAAAAAATGATAAAACTTCCAAAAGAAGAGATAGCAAAACTGATATATCCGGTAGGTTTTTATAACCAAAAAGCACAAAGCGTATTGGAAGTATCAAAGTATCTTTTAAAAAACTGCGGCGGCAAAGTGCCTGATACTCTTGAAGATCTCACCAAAATCAAAGGTGTAGGACCCAAAACGGCTAAAATAGTTCTTGAAAACGCCTATGGCAAAAACTATACGGCAGTTGATACCCATGTACACAGGATATTGAATCTATGGGGATTTGTTCATACAAAAAACCCTGAACAGACTGATAAAGCCATAGAAGAGAAACTGGAGCCGAAGTATAGAAAAGGCCTGAACAGACTTCTGGTCTCTTTCGGTCAGATTATATGCAAGCCCGTAGGACCTAAGTGTGAAATATGCCCTGTATCGGACCACTGCCCTGCAAGAGTTTAGATATCTTCAAAAAAACGCTCTATCGTGGATAGATGATTCTCAAATCCCTCAAACTGATGGCTGCCTCCCTCTTCGAGTATCAAATCGGCTTCGGGCAGTTTTCTCAAAGCGACTCTGAAATCCAGCAGTTCATCTCCTTTTTGAAGCATGAGCATATATCTGCTCTGGTCATTTATATATTTGACATCATATTTTTTGAGCATTTCGATATGTTTTTCGTTCCATTCGAATCTCGAGTTATCATAAAAATTCTGTGCAAAACCTGTCCATTTTGAGAGTGTCTCATAAGGTTTTACGGATGGATTTATAAGTACAGTTTTGAGATTGTATGTTTCAGCAAGATAGATAGAATAGTATCCTCCCAGCGATGAGCCTATCAGATATATATCTTCATATTTCAAAAACTTCTTTATAATATCTTCAAGTGTTGAAATCGCAAGGTCTGGCACATAAGACAAAGAAGGGGTTAAAATACGTTCCTTGAAATAGTTTCGTGCGATTCTGGCTTTGTTTCCTTCGCCGCTTCCGCCAAAACCATGAATGTAGATTATCATAGTTTGCCTTCTTGTTTTTTGATAGATATAGCAGAAAAAAGAAGCGGGCAGATGCCCGCTTTGGAGAGATTATTCTACTTCAGCGTCTATAACGTCGTCTTCTCCGCCTTTTTTGGCTTCACCGCCTTGTGCGGCTCCGCCAGCCTTGCCTTCCTGCTCTTTTTTATACATTGCTTCGGCAAGCTTATGACTCACTTCTGTCAATTTTTTAACTTTCTCTTCTATCTGCTCTTTTGTAGCGTTTTCGTTTTTCAAAGTCTCTCTTAGTTCGCTCAATGCTTTTTCGACGGCCTCTTTATCTGCATCAGCAAGCTTGTCACCTACCTCTTTTAGACTCTTTTCAGTCTGATACGCTAGGGCATCAGCCTGGTTTCTTGTCTCGATGAGTTCTTTTCTCTTTCTATCTTCTTCTTTGTGAGCTTCTGCATCTTTTATCATTTTTTCGATCTCTTCTTCACTAAGGCCAGAGCTTCCTGTAATCTTGATCTCCTGAGCTTTACCTGTCGCTTTGTCTTTGGCACTGACAGTGAGGATACCGTTTGCATCGATATCAAATGTAACTTCTATCTGAGGTACGCCTCTTGGAGCAGGAGGAATACCTGTAAGTTCAAACATACCCAAAGATTTGTTGTCTTTGGCCAATTCTCTTTCACCTTGCAATACATGGATAGTAACTGCAGGCTGATTATCTTCGGCTGTTGAGAAAATCTGTGTCTTTTTAACAGGTATGGTTGTACCTTTTTCTATAATTTTTGTCATTACTCCGCCAAGTGTCTCAATACCAAGGCTTAGAGGAGTAACGTCAAGCAGCAATACATCTTTTACATCACCTTTTAAAACTGCACCTTGTATTGCAGCGCCTATTGCAACAACTTCATCAGGGTTTACAGACTTGTTCAGCTCTTTTCCGAAAAATTCTTTTACTCTTTTTTGAACAAGCGGTATTCTTGTAGAACCGCCCACCATTACTACTTCATTTATATCCGATTTGCTTAAACCAGAGTCTTTTAGAACCTCTTCGCATTTTTCGATAGTCTCTTCTACAAGATCTTCTATCATGCTTTCAAATTTGGCTCTTGTCAGTTTTTTAACAAGGTGTTTAGGTCCTGTCTGATCAGCTGTGATAAACGGAAGGTTTATCTCAGTCTCCTGAGCCGAGCTTAACTCTTTTTTGGCATTTTCAGCTGCTTCTTTAAGTCTTTGAAGAGCCATAACATCCTGTTTAAGATCAATTCCATTTTCAGCTTTGAACTCTTCTACTAGCCAGTCAATTATCCTGTTGTCAAAGTCATCACCACCAAGAAATGCGTTACCTCCCGTTGCAAGAACTTCAACAACGTTGTCGCCTGTCTCAAGGATAGTAACGTCAAATGTACCGCCCCCAAGGTCATATACAACTATCTTTTCGGCCTCTTTTTTATCAAGACCGTACGCAAGGGCTGCCGCAGTCGGCTCGTTTATAATCCTGAGAACATTAAGTCCGGCAATAGTACCCGCCTCTTTTGTTGCTTTTCTCTGGGCATCGTTAAAATAGGCAGGAACCGTAATAACTGCCTCGGTAACCTCTTCGCCGAGATAACTCTCTGCATCTTCTTTAAGTTTCATCAAAATCTTCGCACTTATCTCTTGCGGAGTATATATTTTCCCGTCAATTTCTACGGCACACGCGCCGTTTCTATCAACTATATCATAAGGAAGTCTTTTCTTGGCCTCTTTTGCTTTGTCTTCACTACACATAAGGCCCATAATTCTTTTAATAGAGTATATTGTCTTTTTTGGATTTGTAATAGCCTGCCTTTTTGCAGGATCACCCACAAGAACCTCTCCTTTGTCGGTAAACGCAACGACAGAAGGAGTAGTGTTTTTACCCTCTTTGTTGGCTATTACTTTGGCTTCGCCGCCTTCATATATAGCCATACATGAGTTTGTAGTTCCCAAATCTATTCCCAATACTTTTCCCATTTTTATCTCCTTTATTATTTTCTCTCACTCATTTTTTATTCGCTTTTTTTACCTTTGGCAATACTCACTTTTGTAGGACGCAAAACGCGTTCTTTATATTTGTACCCTTTCTGAAGTACCTGTACTATTTCGCCCTCCTCATGGTCAGGGCTCTCCACGTGTAAAATCGCTTCATGCAGATGAGGATTGAATCCCTCACCTATCTCTATCATTTCTATTCCGTGCTTACCGAAAGCTTTCGCAAACTGCTCTATTGTAAGTTCGATTCCTTCTTTTAATTTCTCTACCGCCTCTTCAGCTTTAAGATTTTCGCTGCTGACAGTAGCCAGAGCCATATCAAGACTGTCAAGAGCAGGCAACAGATCCCTTGCAAACTGTTCATATGCGTATTCGAGTGCCTGGTACTTCTCCCTTTCCAGTCTCTTTTTTGTATTTTCAAAGTCGGCAAAGACTCTAAGATATTTTTCTTCGCACTCTTCAAGTTTCTTTTTCAGTTCTTCAATTTCGTTTTTTTCGTTCTTTTCCGTTTTCGTCTCTTTCTCCTGCTCGATCTCTTCCTCTCTTTTTTTCTCAGCCATAATTACTCCTTCTGCATTTGTTGTAGGAAACTTTCAAAGTCACGTGACAAATGCCCGATACAGAGCATCTTTGCCTCTTTATCCTCAATCTGGGCATCACTTTTTAAAGCGAGATATCCCTCAGGAACGATATGTTTAAAATGAACGCCCTTTTCAACTTTATCAAAATAGTTACCTTCCATAATATCTTTTAAAAATCCGCTACCCCATTTACTATTGTTCGATATTATAGAAATCAGTTCTTCAAAACCTTCTCTTATTATACCTTCATTTGACAAAATAGAAAGTTTCTTTGAAAGAGCCGTAAGGCCAAGCTGTTCACACACTCTTATCAAATCAGAAAAATCTGTACCTTTGAATTCATTGAAAAATCTATATAAAACATCTGTATAGGGAGTGACAAACTCTTTTCTTTCAAAAACTAGAAGTAGAAATTTATTATCAATGTTATTAACTTCTAAAAGTTTATCGGATTCAAAAAACTTGAATTCACAAAAAATTCTATAATTTTTTACAGCATCTTTTATATTCTCTTTTTTGGAAATTTTAACCGGACCAATATTTAAAAGTTTTTTGGTCCAATATTTTTTCAATGTACTAACAGTAGGTACACGACCACTGCTGATATGTTTTTGTTCAAGTTTTCCCTCTTCCACCATTTTTTTGAAATAGTTTCTTATTGTGGCGGAAGAAAGTTTGATTTCTAACTTGGTCTGAAGCTGTTTTGAACTTACCGGTGCCGGATTTTTTATATACTCTTTTATGATTGTTTCTAATATCAATACTTTTTTATCTATCATAGTTTTCCAGTTTTAGCACTTGGTTTGCTTGATTGCTGATGTTATTATACAACATTGAGTTTATTATTGTCAAGTTATTTTAGTAATTTTTCTGAAACAAATAATTATCCTCATTTATGTTTATATTATAGAGTATCTAAGTATTAGGTAATTAAAGGGAGTATTGCAAAAGAAGAAAAAAAGGAATAGTTATACTTATGGTATTATTTAACAGCTATAGAGAAAATGGGAAGAGGAAATTATCCTCTTATTCCCAGTTCGGAGATTACCTGAGTATATCTGTCGTAATCTTTTTTCTTCAAGTATCTAAGAAGTCTTTTTCTCTGTCCTACCAGTTTTAAAAGTCCCAGTCTTGAAGAGTGATCTTTTTTGTGCTCTTTTAGGTGATCAGTCAGATACTTTATTCTCTCAGTCAATAGTGCAATTTGCACTGCGGGAGATCCTGTATCGCTCTCACCCTGAGCAAATTTAGCGATGATTTCTTGCTTTTTCGCCGAATCCAAAGCCATGTCAGCCTCCTGATTGGTATATGCCCAAGGGCATTTTAGTTTTGGAGCCGTATTATATCTAAAAAATCTTATTTTGCAAACAGTGTAAAAATAGGATAAATTTTGTATAATTATATTACAGAATGGATTATATGATTATATCAGCCATTTAAAAATCAAAAAAACAGGGAGGGCTATGCTTTTTACCAGAGCGAGCGAATATGCTCTTTTGTCATTGGTGCTTATAGCCAGAAAAAACGAACCGATGGGAACAGATACATTATCTAAACAGCTGGGAATCTCAAAAAGTTTTTTGGCCAAAATTTTGCAAAATCTTGCAAGAAAGAATATACTCAAATCTTTCAAGGGCGCAAGCGGAGGTTTTATACTGGCAAAAAAACCGGATAAAATCTCAATAAGAGAGATTGCGGAAGCAGCTGAAGGAAAACAGATTAGCGTTTTTGACTGCTCTACAGATTTGGGATGCTGTCCAAGTAACAAAGGTCAGTTTTGTCTACTGTGGCCATTTCTTAACAAATTGCAGAACAAAATCGATACTTTTTTAGAAGACCTGACTCTCAAAGACATTATGGAATAACTTCCTTCTCCCTGTCATATAAAGGAAATAGATGAAAATATATCATCTTTCGCATACAGATCTTGACGGCTATTGCTGTCAACTTTTGACAAAAGAAATTTTTAATAACATAGAGTTTTTAAATGCTAACTACGGTGAAGAAGTAGGCATACGACTTGAATATATAATAAAAAATATCAAAGAGTCGTCTACAAAAACAAAAATTCTTATTACTGACCTTAATTTAACTTTGGAGGAAGCAGAGTTTTTACACAAAGAGGTGGAAAATCTAAATTCCAGCGGCAAAGAGGTAAAACTTCAACTGCTCGATCATCATGCCACAGGACTTGATTCTGCCGAAAATTTCAATTGGTACCATCTCGATGTCACAAAATCGGCCACACTTATAACATATAAATATCTTATAGAAAATTATGCCGCCAAAAATTTGACAAAATATTTACAACTTGTAGAAGCCGTTAATGCTGTCGATCTATGGCTTCAAAAACATGAACTGTTTGAATTCGGAAAAGTCTGTATGAGGCTTGTAGACGAGGCAAAAGAGATAAACAGAAATCTTTTTCCTTCAGAAAATGCCGAATACAAACACTATGTGATCAAAACTGCTGCAGATTATATAGGTAAAGAAGAAGCCCACATAAAACTAGATGATAACCTCTATAAGATAAAAAAGAGTTTTTTTAGAAAAGATAAAAACGACACTCTCGATAATATGGTCACAGCATATATCGTTTCGCTTCTAAATACCAAAAAAGATGAGATGACCATATATTACAAAAATAACAAAGGGATTCTTACATACTCCATCGGAAACACCTCCATCATAGGAAATGAGTTTTTAACGCAAAATCCGGATTATAGCTTTTTTATGAATGTATCGGCTAGAGGATCTTTCAGTCTCAGAGCAAATAATAAAATGGATGTTTCAAAAATGGCTGAAGAACTTGCAGGAGGAGGTGGACATCCAAATGCAAGCGGAGGACGGATCAAAGGTTTTAAAGAGCAATTTATTTACAGTGAGCTAAAATCAAATATAGAAGAACTTTTGAAGGAAAAAGAGAATGAGACAAAATGAAAAAAAAGAGTTGGAAAGGGCTGAAATAGAGATAGAAGAGCTAGCTATGCAGTTGGCGGATATGCTGGGAGCAGCACTCTTTTTTGCCGGAGTAAAAAAAGAGAAGATACCTGAAGCTGTTGATGCCTATCTAAAAGGTATTGACGAAGTTTTCGGCGACGAGGAAGGAGAAATGGGTTTTGAAGAGATCGTTAAAGTAATAGAGCATATCAAAAAAACAAGACCTCATCTATTTAGCTGACCTATTTCTCCTTTTACTTTCTGGCAAAAAAAGTGGCAAAATTGGCCCATCTGAAAATCGTCTCAAAATATCTAAACCCCGCTGACTTTATCATATGACGGTTCTCTTCCTCACTGAAAGGAACAAGGACATTTTCCAAAGCTTCTCTTTTCTGCATTATCTCAAATTCGCTGTAACCCTGTCTTTTTTTAAACTCATAATATTTATCTATAAGCTGTTTATTCAGTTTTTTATCTTCACTTATCACCTTTTCACTGAAAATAAAGATACCTTCATCTTCTAATGATTCGTATATTTTTTTAACAAGCTCAGTTCTTTTGAGAGGCCTTACAAACTGGAGAGTATAGTTTGAAAGAAAAACTTTCGATTTTTTATAGTCATATTTTAGGATATCTTCGACCACAAACTCAATATCCGCTCCGTATGCCGCCGCCTTTTTCCTTGCTCTTTCAATCATCGGTACGGAATTATCTATACCTACAAGTGTAAGAGTGTGCGGCGTTTTTCTGTTAATCTCGAGCAGTGTATTTCCGGTTGAACATCCAAGATCGTAAACAACATCGCCGCTTTCACTGTTTTTTACGGCAAGGTCTGATACAAGATCCAAGACATCTTTGTAAAAAGGTACGGAACGGCTTATCATATCGTCAAATACCGAGGCTACCTCTTCGTCAAATTCAAACTGCTTTTTTATCGGTTTGCTGAAAACTCTATCTTTATCGCTCATTTTCAATTCTCTTTTTTATTTTTTCAAAATCTTTTTCATAAGCAAAACAGGTATTTGTCCTGCAGGCAAGATAACCTTCCTCTTTTACAGGTTTTAGCAAAAGATAGGGATATTTTATCTCATCTGATTCCTTTTTGTATCTTAGAAGATTTTCTGCCCGGGATTTGAGTATGATATCGCCTCTGTTCTCTCTTATAACAGCTCTTGCAGCTTCTGGATAATATGAAGGGTTTGTGTCAATCATTACAGAATATTTCGCTAATATCTTTTTTGCATCTTCAAGATATTTCAAATCTTCACTCAAAGAAGACAGTGAGAGAAAATTGTGTATCATTATAGATAAAGGAGCGGTATAGTAGCTATCGTTTATATCTGCCACTGTTTTAAAATCCCCTGCGCTTAGATACCACTTCTCCCCTGTATAAAATTTGCTTTTTGCATCATCTGCCAGTTTTTTAGCCAGTTTCAGATATTTCTCTTCAAAACTGTTTTCATAGGCTTCAATAAGTGCTGAAATCAGATACGCATAATCTTCCAAAAGGCCCTCTTTTGATGGCTCATGCGGAAATCTAAACTGATGGTATAAAGTGCCGTTTTTATACATTTTCTTTAAAAGTCTCTCCAAAGAACCGAACGCCTGAAGTGCATATCTCTTATCTATATAGGATGCTTTCAGTTTCGCCCTTATCCACATGGCATTCCATGCGGTAATGACTTTTTTGTCTATAAAGGGATAGTTTCTCTCAAATCTTAGCTCTTTTAAAAGACGTTTTGCTCGCTTTTTCGTTTTTTCATCTATTTTTATATTCTCGTTTATGTGAGGGTTTGAGTATTCCGAGTCGATGTTTCCGTCTTCAACTATACCGAAATATGCAAGAACTTTCTGGGCATTCTCTTTTTTAAATCCTCTCTTTTGGAAATACTTTAGCGTATCTTGAAAACTGTATATGAAATATCCGCCCTCTATCCCGTCAGTATCGGCATCGCTCGCACTGTAATAAAGAGAGTTGTTTTCAAATCTCCTCTCTATTTCGGCAATTGTTTCAATCACAACTTTTTTATAAAGAGGCTTTTTGGTAAGTATATACATTTTTGTATATAGCTCTATAAGTTCGGCGTTCGTGTAGAGCATCTTCTCAAAATGCGGTATCTGCCATCTTCTGTCCGTCGTATATCTGAAAAACGCTCCTTCTATCTGGTCGTAAATGCCCCCTTTTGCCATTGCGCTCAAAGTCTCATCCGCCATTTTAAAAGCTTTCTCGTTCCCGGTAGCAAGATATATATCTATAAGCAGTCGTATTCTCGAACTCTCCGGAAACTTTATTCTTTTCGAAAAACCTTTATATATATTGTCATAATACCCCTCTATCTCTTTGACGGCTTTTTCTGCAACACCCAAATCAAGCAAGACAGTTTTTGTCTGCATATTTTCTACACTTTTCATCAATGATACTATTGCATTTGCAGTTATCTCTATCTTTTTTCTGTTGTTTTTATACTCTTTGGCCAAAAGGGGAAGTATAGTTTTCATCCCTTTTACACCGTATCCGTCTTCAGGCGGTATGTACGTAGCTGCAAAAAAAGGTTTCATGTCCTCTGTAAGTATGATAGTCAAAGGCCAGCCGCCTCCGCGCTCATGGAGAAGCTGATAGACTTTCTGATAGTATTTGTCCAGATGCGGCATCTCCTCTTTATCGACTTTTATAGCTATGTAGTATCTGTTGAGTAATTCGGCTATCTCTTCGTTTTCAAATGACTCCTTTTCCATAACATGACACCAGTGGCAGGTACTGTATCCTATTGATAAAAATATGGGCTTATGTTCTCTTTTCGCTTTTTCAAAAGCCTCTTCGCCCCAGGGATACCAGTTTACAGGATTGTGTGCATGCTGCTGAAGATAAGGAGACTCTTCATAAATCAAAGCGTTGGTATGTTTTTCCTCTGCAAATGAAAACAGAAGAGTTAAAAATATTATTATCACTTTTTTCATCAATCAGCCTTATGTTAGTAACCCGACACTTATATTATATGCTCTTTGACAACCTCTCTTGCCTCTTCGATATCTTCTTCTATTGACTTTTTCAACTCTTCAAGATTTTTAAATTTTCGGTTTTGACGAAGGTATTTGAGAAAAACTATCTGGGCTTCTTGAGGCGTGGTTTTTAAATCATGGTCTAAGATGTGTGTCTCAACTGCTGTTTTTCCGTCGGTTGTCTCTCTTTTGCCAATAAAAGTGACCGATGGATAAAACCTCCCCTCTATTTCTGTCAGAGTTGCATAAACACCCTCTTTGGGCAGAAGAAATTGGTCAATATCCAGATTAAGCGTAGCAACAAGCTTTTTTTTACCCAACCCCTGCCCTTTTACAATCTTTCCTTCTATTTTGTAACTGTGTCCCAAAAGCTTGTTAGCCTCTTCTATATCTCCTTTTTTCAAAAGCTCTCTTATAATTTTCGAATGAACAGATACTCCGTCGATTTTTACCTCATCAACAACTTCTACCTCACCATCAAACATCTTTTTCAAATCATCCGCTGTATATCTCCTTCCTTTTCCGAAAGCAAAGTCATACCCTACGACAATTTTTTTCAGATTGGGAAACTCTTTTTTTAGTTTTTCTATAAACTCCTCTGCTTCCATATTTTTTATCTCATCAAAATTACAAAAAAAACATGGATATTCAACATATTCGCATCTATATCTTCCGGGAGTAAGATCCGCTTTTTTTGACTCTATAACGAGTATACCTCCTTTTGTTCCGAGACGTTTGAAAAGCTCTTTGTGCCCTCTGTGCATTCCGTTGAATGCTCCTATGGCAAGAGATTCTATTTCATTTTTCGAAAAGGTAGAACCATTCGACATTTCCCTCTTTCCCCTTTAGTTTCGATCTGTTTTTTCCAATCAGTCTCCAGCCCAGTTTTTCGGCTGCCTTTTCAACTCTTTGCATTGCTGCGTTTATCGCATCTTCATCAATAACTACGCCCGCTTTGTCTCTTTTTGCCTCACGTCCTACTTCAAATTGCGGTTTGAACAAAATTATGATTTTATCTTTGGCAAATCTGTCTATATCTTTTATGATATTAATGACACTGATAAACGATACGTCGCAGGTAATAATATCAAAAACTCTGTCACACTCAAAGCCTCTTATATCACACTTTTCGAAATTTTTAACCTTTTCATTACTTTTAAGATTATTACTTAGCTGATTTGAACCCACATCTATACAATAGACTTCAGCAGCTCCGTTTTCAAGCAGTATTTCGGTAAATCCGCCAGTACTCGCTCCAATATCCATACAGCTTTTATGTTCTATATCCAAAGGAAACTCTTCTAAAAATCCTTTTAGCTTCAAAGCAGCCCTGCTTACATACTGTCTGTATGAATCGATATCGATAATGTCATTGTCTGACACTTCAAGAGAAGGCTTTTTGACCCTTTTGCCTCCTACTTTGACTCTGCCATCTTTTATAAGCTCTATAGCTTTGTTTCTGCTTTGTGCAAGACCTCTTATGCAGAGATATTTATCAAGTCTCAATTATCTCCTTTGCCATCTTCATATTTTCATTATCATAAGAGAAAGAATCCAAATCTGAAGGTTTTGAAAACAAAAATCCCTGACAGTAATCGCAACGGCTTTTTTTCAAAAACTTTAACTGTTCTGCTGTTTCAACTCCTTCTGCAACCACTTTCAAACCAAAATGTTTGGAAATATCTATAATTGCTTCAACTATTTTTGCATTATCTTCATCAATATTGATCTCATTTATAAAAGATTTGTCAATTTTAATATAATCTATAGGCAGTTTTTTCAAATATGTCAGAGATGAAAAACCTGTACCGAAATCATCGATAGAAAATTTGATACCCATTTTTTTGAACTTCAAAATTTTGTCAATGATGTTTTGATAGTTATTTATAAAAACACTTTCTGTAAGTTCAAAATTTAGCATTGAAGGGTTTATACACTTCTGTTGAAGAATTTTTGTTATCTTGTTTTCAAATTCTTCTATTTTGAAAAGGTTGGTACTAAGGTTTATAGATATACTTTTCAAATCGGGAAACAGTTTAAAAATTTTTCCGTTTTTCAGATCTTTACATACCTCTTTTATAACAAACTCGCTAATCTCAAGAATTAAAGAACTCTCTTCGGCAATGGGAATAAACTCGGAAGGATGGAACACTTCATTATTTGGTTCCCATCTTATAAGTGCTTCAAGTCCTATTGTCCGACCTGACTTTATCTCTACAATTGGCTGATAAAATACATCGAATTCTCGTTTTTTCAGGGCATTTCTCATGCCTATATCCATTTTAAGTCTTCTTTGAGCTTTTTTATTCAGTTCTTCATCAAAAAATCTTATCGTTCCTTTTCCCTCACTTTTTGCATGATACATTGCAGTATCTGCACGTTTCAATACCTCCACCGGTGTACAGCACTCCAGCTTGTTGATAACAGGAAATAAAGCGATTCCTATACTTGAACTTGTATGTAGTGTTTGATTGTTTATTTTAAAGGCTCTTTTCAGGCTGTTCATTATTTTATTTGCCACATAAAGAGCATATTCATCTGCGCGATTAATATCTAAACCGGTAAGAAGTATAACAAACTCATCACCGCCTAGTCTTGCTACTGTATCTTCCGACCTTACACACTTTTTAAGCCTTGAAGCGACTCTTTTTAAAAGCATATCCCCTATTTTATGTCCGAGAGAATCATTTATATGTTTAAAATTGTCAAGATCTATGAAAATGAGTGCATTTGATTCCCTGCTTCTTTTTGCATGATACAGAGCCTGTTTTATTCTGTCAAAAAGAAGTGTTCTGTTGGGCAATCCCGTCAAAACGTCATGAAAAGCCATAAATTTAATCTTCTTTTCCGTCTTTTTTCGGTCACTGATATTCTGATGTGTTCCGCACATAAGCAAAGGCTCACCGCTCTCATGCGAGTACTCCACAACACCGCCCGAAGACTGAATCCATACCCATGAGCCGTTTTTATGTCTCATACGAAATTCACCCACAAAAATCGTTCCGTTTTTTATATGCTCTTCAACTATCGGTAGAATCTTTTTCTTATCATCAGGATGAAGTCTATCGGACCAGTCGGTAATATCGTTTTTTATATCTTCTCTGGAGAGACCCAGCATATCAAGCCAGATATCATTGACTTCATGATGACCTGTTTTTACATTCCATACCCAATATCCAAGATTGGCTCCTTCTATAACCTGTTCTAGCTGTCTTTTATATAGCTCCTGTTCATGTACATCCATAATATACCCATGGAAAAAAAGAGGGTTTTGTCTGCTGTCCCTCTCTATAAATGAATATGTTCGCATATATCTTATTTCACCGTTTTTTTTAATAAGCCTGTAATTGGTATTTAAATTGTTTATCTCTTTATTTTCAAAAGATAAAAAGATCCGTTTTGTAAATCGGGAATAATCATCTGGATGTATAATATCTTTCAATGAAACTTTGCCGTTGATTACATCCTCCGGCATATAACCCAAATGCGTATATAAATTTGGCGTAGCAAAAGTTACAACTGGATTATTGGGATTTCTTATATCGATACTAAATAGCAATACCGGACCTTGTTCGAAAAGTTTATTTCTATCCAGTCTACCCTCTCTCTCTTTTTTAGGCTGTTTCATTTAATTCCCTATTTTTTAGTTGACGCTTCTATCATCTCCCACATTTTCTCTTCGGGCAAAAGAGTAACTCCCAACTGCTTAGCTTTATCATATTTACTTCCAGGATCTTCACCGTATATCACAAAATCTGTCTTTTTTGATACAGAATTGGTTACATGAGCTCCCAGATGCTCAAGCATCTCTTTTATCTCATTTCGCGGTTTCTTCATAGCTCCTGTCAGAACTACAGTTTTACCCGTAAAAGGAGACTCTTTTATCTCCTCTTTTTTCGGTTCTCTTGGCTTTATCAAATCCATAAGTTTTTCTATCTTTTCTCTGTTGACTCTTACAAACTCGAGCACAGACTCCGCCATCTCAGGACCGAAACCTTCAATAGAGAGCAGTTCTTCTTTTGTGGCATTGATAAATCCGAGTCCAAATTTTTCACATAGAACTTTGCTGGCAACTTCTCCTATATGTTCAATTCCAAGAGCATTTATAAATCTCCAGCACTCGACCCCTTTTACATTCTCAATAGCTTTGATAAGATTTTCGGCTTTTTTCTGGGCGAATCCCGGAAGCCCTATCAAATCTTCCTTTTTCAGATAAAAAAGATCGGAAACATCTTTTACAAGCCCTTTTTTATAGAGAAGCTTTACGGTGCTTTCTCCCAATCCTTCAATATTTAGACACTGTTTTGAGGCAAAATAGATAATGGAGTTGACAACCCTTGCAGGACAACTGAGGTTCTGGCATTTTATCAAAATACCTTCATCAAGAAGTTCGCTTCCACAGACCGGACAAAATTTTGGCCTTTCTATTTTCTTCTCTTTGCCTGTTCTATACTCTTTTAAAACTTTTGTTATCTCCGGAATTACATCACCGCTTCTGATTATTATAACTTTATCGCCTATTCTTATATCTTTTCTCTCTATCTCACTATAGTTGTGAAGTGTAGCGCGCTCCACTATAACGCCCTCTATCTCTACCGGTTCAACAATAGCTACAGGGGTTACGACTCCGGTCCTTCCCACCTGCGCCTTTACATCAAGAATTGTTGTCATCTTTTCGATTGCAGGAAATTTATAGGCAACCATCCATCTTGGATACTTGACCGTATATCCCAAAATCTCCTGTGCATCAACCTGATCGACTTTTACAACCATACCGTCTAGCATCATTGAAAAATGTTCTCTAAACTCCTTGAAATCTTCATATGTATCCAAAATCTCCTCATACTTTTTGCAGATTTTTCTCTTTGGAGGTTTGAGAAAGTTTTGAGTATATACAAAATCTAGTATTTCACTGAGTCTGTTCAGATTTAGGGTATTGTATCCGACTCCCCATGGATAAAACACAAGTTTTCTTCTTGCGGTAATTCTCGGATCAAGCTGTCTGAGGCTTCCGGCAGCTGCATTTCTGGGATTTGCAAAAGGAGTTTCTCCTCTTTTTACTCTCTCGCTATTAAGTTTTTCAAAATCATCTTTTGGGATAACAACCTCTCCTCTTATCTCTATAAGGTCTTTATGTTCTATTTTCAAAGGAATAGAGTGAATCGTTTTGGCATTGAGAGTAACGTCTTCTCCTTCGATTCCGTTTCCTCTTGTAATCGCATGTTTTAACAGTCCGTTTTCATATATGAGATTTAGACTTGCACCGTCAAATTTAGGTTCAAGATAGTAGTCTATTTTTTCGATATCATATTTTCCCGCAAGATTTTTCTCTACTCTTTTCAACCACTCTTTTAGCTCTTTTTCATTAAAAACATCTTCCATACTCCACATTTTTGTTAAATGTTTCGCTTTTACGAACTCTTTTGCAGGCTCTTCTCCGATTCTTTGCGTAGGTGAGCTGGGATCAATGAGTTCGGGATGTTCTTTTTCAAACTGCTCCACTTCCCTGTACAGCTTATCATACACTTCATCGGGTACCAGAGGATTATCAAGAACATAATAGGCATAAGACCATTTTTTCAGTTTTTCAACCGCTTTTTTATACTCTTCATACGTCATTTTTTTCTCCGAACTCTTTTTTTAGATTTTCCAAAAATTCTATAACTCTTTGCTGATACATTCTGGTCTCTTTATCTTTAACACACTTACCAAACTCTTTTAAAGTCTGTATATCAATTTTTTTAATAAATCTTTTATGCTTTGCAATATCTTTCTTAATATCGGCTATCCAGTACCGTTCGCCCAGATACTCATACTCTTCAAGCTCATTTATATAGTCTTTGACAGCACTTATCAAAGCTTCTACGCGCTCTTCCTGGTTATCATATATTTTTACTGCGGCTTTTTGCAGTATATTCATTTCACACTCTCCCCACTCTTTGTTCGCACTTATAACAATAGCAAAAACTTTTGCACGAAATTTGAGTGAAGAGTAGTGGTACAAAAAAAGTTCTCTGAAAAAATTTAAAAAATTTTCACGAAACTCTCTAAAAGTCTGAGTTTTCATATCTCAATGACCTCCCCGATTGCCGGCATCAGTGTCTCGGCGTGTATGCCGGGATGATTTTTCAGATTTTTAAACCATTGGATCAGTTCATCGACACTTTCAACTGTAAGTTTGAATGCACCGTAATGCATAGGTATAATATAGTCGGGATTAAGATCTTTTATGGCTTTAATTGTCTCACTGTGAGTCATATGCGACCCTTCCATTACATAAGGCGGATTAATCGGCATTATTGCATAGTCTATTTTGCCAAAAATTTCCGCAATTTCTTTAAAGTGTTTATTATACCCGCTGTCACCTGCGAAAAAAATTGTTTTATCACTGTTTCTGATAACAAAGCTGCCCCATAAAACTTTGTTATAATCAAACGGGTTTCTTCTGTGCCAGTGGTGAGCGGGAAGAAAGTAAATCTCTACCTCTTTTTTCGTATTATACTGCTGGTACCATCCAGCTTCCTGAACCTTTATATGCCTGTTTGCTCTTTTTATCAGCCTACCCATTTTAAGAGGCACCAGAGCCTCTTTTATCTGGTTTCCCGCATATCTGATAGTTTTTATATCCAGATGATCATGGTGTCCGTGAGAAATGAGCATATAATCTATACTGCCCAGCTCTTTAATATGCAAAGGAGCAGGCATAAGTCTCTTTTTAAATGGAATAGAAGAGAAACAAGGATCAGTTATAATCCTTATTCCGCTTATCTGCATAAGAAAAGTAGCATGACCCAGCCATACGATAAAATCCTCTTTTTTTTCCAAAAAACCTTTATCTTCAATAACAGGAAGAAGAGTTTCCTCTATATTTTTCTCTTTTTTTATAGTTCTTTCTATAAACCTGACTATACTTTTCGATTTTGTTGTGATTTTTTTACTTCTAGCTTCATACTCTCCGGCAAAACGTCCTCTTTTATAAGGAACACCTTTAAATCCGGGCTTTATACTTTTAAGATTTTCATTTTTAAGATATTTTAGTTTTTGAAACAATTTAACCTCATTAGAGAATTTCAGCTTATTAAAGATATTTTAAAATTATACCAAATAGAATGTAAGCAATAAAACACTATTATCTCAACAAGGTACTTTATGAAAAAAGCTGTGACTTTCTTATTTATACTTTTCTGGATCATTATGGCTTTCTCGCCGCACGACAGAATTGTATGGCTTGCGGAGAATATTATCTTTCTTTTTGCGTTTCCACTTGTAATATATCTGGATAAAAAATACAGATTCAGTAATACTACTTTTTTAATGCTGTTTATATTTGGTATTTTCCATATTATAGGTTCATATTTTACCTATAACGACGTACCTTTTTTTACATTTGAAATATTTGGAGAAAAAAGAAACTATTATGACAGATTTGTACATTTTCTTTTCGGTCTTCTTGTATATCCGGCTTTTTTTGAAATTTACTATCATCAAAAGTTCACAAAAAAGACAAGTTTTCTGATAGCTTTTCTGTTTATAATGACAATTTCCTCATTTTATGAGATAGCCGAATGGCTGCTCATAGAAATTACCCATTCAAACGGACAGGGAAGTTATCTTATAACTCAGGGAGATGAATGGGATTCCCAAAAAGATATGATATGTGCAGCGACAGGGGCACTTTTATCGTATCTTGTCGTTTCGGCCGTACTTCAAAACAACACCTCTGAAACTAACCGTTTCTCTTGAAAAGAATTCCTTTCAGATACAATGAATGGGGAATATTCAATATATAAGGATGGTCCGTATCCTGATAGAGGTGTTCCATAACTTCAAGTCTTATGCCTGTATCTTTTGAAGCTTTGAGAGCTATATCTTTAAGATCATCCATATCTATATAATGCGAGCATGAAAAAATGCAAATCATTCCGTCTTTGTCAACCAATTTAAGACCGTTTACGAAAAGATCTTTAAAACCTCTGAGTGCACTTCTTTTCTTATCTTTCGATTTTGCAAACGACGGCGGGTCCAGCAATACAACATCATATTTGACTTTTTTATTCCTGAGTTCTCTTAGATAATCAAAAGCGTTTGCCTCTACTGCATCTCTCAAAGGCGCACCGTTAAGAGAGAAATTTCTTTTGGCAAGTAATAGAGCCTCTGATGAGATATCGACAATGGTAACTTCCGCCTCTTTTTTTGCAGCCGCATAAAGTCCGAATCCGCCGGCATGCGAAAAAACATCAAGAACTCTGTCTCTTTTTTTGATATATTTTGTGACAATCTCTCTGTTACGTCTCTGATCAAGATAAAATCCGGTCTTCTGTCCGCCGGTAATATCGATACAAAATTTTACATCGTTTTCTTCTATGATTATCTCATCCGGTATTTCACCTAAAACTGTCGTTTCAAAATCCGCAACCCCCTCTTTTTTCAAAGAGTAGAAATCAGCATTGACATATATGCCTTTGGGAGTGAAAATCTCTGATAAAAGCTTTAGTATTGTATCTTTTAAACGCAAGATTCCCGCTGTATTAAACTGACATGAGAGATAATCGCCATATTTGTCTACGATGAGTCCCGGTAGCATATCCGCTTCTGAGTGTATGAGTCTGTAAGCGTCACTGTTTATATTCTCTCTTTTCAAGGAAGCATCTAAAATCTTCTCTTTAAGAAACTCTTCATCTATATCTTTTACTTTAAAATCAAAGACTCTTACAGATATTATGCTATTTGTATTTATGTATCCTACAGCATATGACTTTCCAAGTTCATCTCTTACAATGACAATCTCACCTTTTTCATAATCTTCATCGGATAAAATCTCATTTTTGTAGACCCACGGGAAAAATTTTTCAAGCTTTAGAGCACTAGAACGCGATACAACAACCTCTTTCACATTTATCCTTATATATTTTCAACTGCTTTTAATACTTCCAATGCCTGAAAGTGCTCTTTCACATCATGACATCTTATGATAGAAGCACCGTTTTGGTATGCTTTCATATGAAGAGCCAAAGAGCCCGGCAGCCTCTCTTCAACAGATGATGAAACTATCATATCTATCATAGATTTCCTGCTGGCTCCTACAAGTATCTCACATCCAAATCTTTTAAATTCTGACAAATCTCTTATTATCTCAAGATTATGCTGAAGCTTTTTGCCAAAACCGATTCCGGGGTCTAGTATGATATTTTCTCTTTTTATGCCGAAAAACTCTGCTTTTTCTAATCTTTTTTCAAAAAAATCGGATATTTCGATAACCACATCTTCATATTCAGGATTTTTCTGCATGGTTTTGGGCTCGCCTTTCATATGCATTATAACAGCTTTGGCATCATGTTTTGCGACAATTTTTGCAACTTCCTCATCTTTTAACCCAGTAATATCATTTGCGATTTTAAAGCCTCTTTGAAGTGCATACTCTATGACTTTCGGCCTGAAACTGTCTATACTAAATAGCGCTTTTTCGTATAGTTTTGAAGAATATATCACATCAATAACAGGTTTTACCCTTTGAAGCTCATCTTCTTCGTTTACCGGTTCACTTCCCGGCCTGCTTGAGACTCCGCCTATATCTATGATATCCGCGCCCTCTTCTATCATCCTCTCGACGGCTTTTATAGCATTTGCCTCTTTAAATCTGCTTCCTGGATAAAAACTGTCCTCGTTTGCATTTATAACGCCCATAATTTTTAGTGGATACTCTTTTTCGCGCAGATACTGCTGCAGTCTTTTTGCCAACTCTTTAAGTCCGAAAGGCTGTGCAAGCTCTTTTCTTGAAAGCTGCTCTATCTCTCTTTTTGTCCCTATGAGAAGTGCATCCACTCTTTTGTCCGAACAGATAATCGTACCACGGGGTACAGCAAGATCTGCACCCAAAGAAAGGGCATCCTGTTTTAGAATATTCGCCGCTCCCACATGCATACCCTTAATAAAAAAAAGAGATAGGGTACTTTTTTTGGACATTATTTTTATTCCTGGCTTTTCTACATCCAGTTTTTTCAAAAAGAGACCGATATCTTTGATATCAATTTTCTTTATTTTCATATTACTTCTTTCTCTTTTTTGCTTTCAGAAGCATCAGAAGTACAGCTGTAAGGACGTTCTTGATACTGGCATTTAGTTCAAGAAGCCTGTATGCTTTTGAAAAGAATTCCAGCTCTTTTTCATTCAGCACAATATTGTTTTCAACACTTTTTTTAATAAGCAATTCTATAATTTTTTTTGCATCTTTTCTCTCAAGACGCTGATTTTCCTTTACAAATGAATAGATCTGGGCAAGATCGAGTCTGTCAATATCCAACGGAAGCTCAAAATCATCTTTTCTGCTTTTAAGAGACTTTAGAGGAAGTCTGGAACGAATCGTGGGCAAAAGGGAGGATTTTGATTTTGCCATCATTATAAAAATTATGTTTTTAGGGGGTTCTTCAAGAATTTTAAGAAGAGTATTCTGTGAGTAAATATTGTATTTTTCTGCGGCAAGGATGATGTATTTCAAAGATTCACTCGCTATATAAGCCTCTTTGATAACATCTTTCGCATCATCTATTTTAAACTCGTCTCGCCTAAAAATATGCAAAAAAGCAGGCTTTATATTATCTTTGAAAAACTCTTCGATTTTCTCAAAATCTTCAGTGATTATTATCTGGCTTTTGAGTTCAATTTTATCTGCCAACTGCAAGCCTTATAGTTTTATTTCCACTTCTCCGAACATTGCCGCATCTATACTTTTGTCAAAAAGCCTAAAAAGCTGGAAAAGTTTTAGATCTAGCAGATCATCAAAAGATTTGAGATAGAAGCTGTTTTGCATCTCCTCATCCATTATCCACAAAAAACTGTCATCTTTTCTTTTTGCAATCTGACATCTAGGGCTTTCGCTTTTGCCGATATACCAGAAAAAATAATCATCTTTGAAAGAGAGTGAAAGCATATCATATAAAATATCTACATCTTCGGCTTTTTTGATTCTGTCTATATAGGGATAAAGATCTTTTAGCCGATAGAAAGGCAGTAAAGGCCTGTTTTTATGAGGTCTGTTTATAGATGAGAGTATATAATCTCCAAACCATTCTCTTTCTTCATCTGTTACAATTATTACACTCTGGCCGCTTAAAAGCTTTTCAAGTGCACTTACTGCAAGAGGCATCCAGTCGTAACGCCTCTCTTCAAGCCAACTCATTAAAGCATCGTCATATCTGATGGTGTTAAGCGTCCACCTGTCAAACTCTTGCATAATTTTCCTTGCTTTTCAAATGGGCTATTTGTCCAACTCATAAGCCCTATGCAATGCTCTTACCGCCAATTCACTGTATTTTTCATCGATAATCATGGAGATTTTTATCTCACTTGTGCTGATCATCATTATATTGATATTTTCCTGAGCCAAAGTCTCAAATGCTTTTGAAGCTACTCCGCTGTGAGATTTCATACCTACGCCTACAATTGATACTTTAGCTATATTGCTGTCATAATCAACAGACTCATAATCCTCTTTAAACTGTTCCATTACCTGTTTTGCGCGTTCTAATTCACTTTGGGGCACAGTAAAATCAAGGTTTGTCTTTCCATCATGCCCTATGGTTTGAACTATCATGTCTACATTTATATTTTCGCCTGCAAGAGCTTTAAACAGCTCCGCAGCAATACCAGGCCTGTCTTTTACACCTCTAAGACTCACACGTGCCTGATTTTTATCGAGTGCAATTCCGCTGACAAGTGGCTTTTCCATAATATCCTCTTCCTTTGTTATTATAGTTCCCGGATTCTCGTTGAAACTGCTTTTGGCTTCTATGATAACACCTAGTTTTTTTGCAAGTTCTACTGACCGGTTTTGTAAAACTTTGGCACCGAGACTGGCAAGCTCTAACATTTCGTCATAACTGATTTTTTCAAGCTTTTTTGCTCTGGGCTCGATTCTTGGGTCTGTAGTATAGACGCCGTCAACATCGGAATATATTTCACATCTGCCCGCTCCAAGCGCTCCGGCTATAGCAACAGCGGTGAGGTCGCTTCCTCCGCGCCCCAGCGTAGTAACTTTTCCATCTTTTGTAATCCCTTGAAAACCGGCAACTACTACGATTTTGCCTTCTTTTACGGCATTTTCTATAGGTTTTGGATCAATTTTTTCTATCCTTGCGGTCGTATGCGCCTCATCCGTGACGATTCCCGCCTGTCTGCCGGTCATTGCAACAGTAGGATACCCCATCTCATTCAAAGCGATAGAAAGCAGAGCGGATGTAACTCTCTCTCCGGAACTGAGCAGCAGATCCATATCTCTTCTGCTCGGAGTCGGGCTGAAATGTTTCGCATATTCTATAAGTTTGTTTGTTTCCCCGCTCATTGCTGATACTACGACAACCACATCGTTGCCCTGGGCTCTTGTTTTGGCAACCCTTTTTGCTACGTTCTCTATCCTTTCAAGGGTTCCTACGCTTGTTCCTCCGTATTTTTGAACGATAAGCATACCTTCTCCGTTTTTGGTAATTCGTAATTCGTGATTCGTAATTGGTGATTGGTGATTCGTGATCGGTTTCACTCACACTCATTCACTCAAATATATCCTTCTTTTCTGAAATATTCAAGAACTTTTTTGTATATCGGTCTTTTAAAATATGTTATATAGCGAAAAATTTTATGATATGGCACAAATTTGTATTCGATAAATTCGGGCTCTTTCGTCTTGAGGTTTATTTTTGCACCCGGTTTGAGTCTGACTAAAAAATATTTCTGTTTCTGCCCGTCATACGGATACATCTTCTTGGCTATCATTTTTGGAAAGTCGTAGCTGACCCAGCCGGGATATTCGGCAATTATCTCTATTTCATCCGTGCCGATCTCTTCTTTGAGTTCCCTGAAAAGTGCTTCTCTTGGACTCTCCCCTTCATCTATACCACCCTGAGGAAACTGCCAGGCACCGGCTACATCGTTTCTTGACGCAATAAAAAATTCCACTTTTTCCGGATATTTTGCTGACAATATTATCGCTGCGACGTTGGGCCGATACCTTTTTTCCTCGCTCATTTCCCCTCTTTCCGGGGCAGATTGCAAGAGGTGAGAAGTGAGTACGAAAACTCAATTCTCATCTCCTGTCATACCCCACTCTTTTCAATGAGTGATATAATATCCCAAATCTATTTAAAAAAGGATAAATGGTTGCTTTTATACTTGCATATACCTTTTTGCGACAGTAAGTGCCACTACTGCAGTTTTAACTCGTATGTGGAAAAAACTTATCTAAAAAAGGAATATTTTGAAGCTGTAAAAAAACAGCTTATATACGAGATAGAAAGATTTAATGTGAAAAAAAATTCCATTGAAACAGTTTTTATCGGGGGAGGAACCCCATCTACCGTGGAAGTTTCATTTTACGAAAAGTTTTTTGAAACACTCTTGCCATATCTAAAAAAAGATATAGAGATTACAATTGAAGCAAATCCAAACAGTGCCAAACAAGAGTGGCTAAAAGGGATACGCTCTTTGGGAGTAAACAGGATAAGTTTCGGTGTACAGAGCTTTAATGACAAAAAACTGAAGTTTTTGGGAAGAACACACAGTTCAAAACAGGCGGTCAACGCTATCTATAATGCAAAAGAAGCAGGATTTTACAATATATCTTTAGATCTGATCTACGCAACTGCAATGGACAGTAAAGAGCTGTTGCAAAAAGATATAGAGATTGCATTTTCTCTTCCTATAAACCATCTTAGTGCATATTCACTTACAATAGAGGAAGGGACACCTTTTTCAAAAACTCCGCAGGTGCAAAAAGATGAAGAAAATATTGCATTCTGGTTTGCGGATGAGATAAAAAAAAGAGGATTTGAGCAGTATGAGATTTCAAACTTCGGAAAATACAGATCCAAGCATAACCTTGGCTACTGGAGATACAAAGATTATATCGGTATAGGAAGCGGTGCGGTCGGTTTTTTGAAAAACAGAAGATTTTATCCTTCAAAAAGTCCGGAAGAATATATAAAAAATCCTCTGAAAACAGATACAGAAATATTAACGGAACAAGATATCATTACGGAAAAAATTTTTCTTGGATTAAGAAGCATAGTCGGCGTAAACAGAAAAGTTTTGAAAAAAGAGCAGATTGAAAAGTTTGAAATTCTTGTAAAAAACGGAAAAATTTTTGAAAAAAACGGGATATATTACAACAACAACTATTTTTTGGCTGATGAGATTTCACTTTTTGTATTGAATTAGTGCATAATTCGGGTTTAATATCTTTTAGTGTAAAATTTGAGTCCGTTTATCAAGATTGTATGAACCGGATTCAAGAAAAACTGCCCAAAAAAGTTTTTCGACTTAAACTCACCGATATTTTTTTAAAAGGTTGGCTATGTTTGGAATGGGCTTTACCGAAATCCTTATGATTGCAATTATTGCCATTGTCTTTTTGGGGCCTGAAAAACTGCCCAATTTTCTCATAGATATGGCCAAGTTTTTCAAAAGTGTAAAAAGAGCAATAAACGATGCCAAATCTTCACTAGAAGAAGAGATAAAGATATCAGAGCTCAAAGAAGAAGCGTCCCAGTATAAGAAAAAACTGACAAGTGCCACTCAAGAGATAGAAGAACTGAAAGCTCTGAGTGAATTAAAAGAAATCAAAGATGAAGTAAAAGAGATTCAAAAGGGTCTTGAAGATAAAGAGATTGAAAGAGAAGTTGTAGATTTTAAAAAAACAGACCTTGATGATAAGGATAAAGTAAATGTTTGAAGAGTTAAAACCGCATCTGGCCGAACTTAGAAAAAGACTACTCATTTCCATTTTAACCGTTCTTGTAATGTTTTTTGTATGTTTTGGTTTTTGGGAACAGATTCTTGACTGGATGATAACACCTTTGAAAGATGTTTTACCGGCGGGCAGCAATGTTATTTTCACAAAAGTGGGAGAAGCATTTTTTACTGCACTCAAAGTATCTTTTTTTGCTGCACTGATTTTATCTTTACCTGTAATTTTCTGGCAACTTTGGCTTTTTATAGCTCCCGGACTATATGAACACGAAAAAAAATTTGTTCTTCCATTTGTAATATCTGCAACAATCATGTTCATTTCCGGAGCACTTTTTGCATACTACATAGTCTTTCCGTTTGGTTTCGGTTATCTGATCAACTTCGGAAGCCAACTTTTTACCGCACTTCCAAGCATCGGGGAATATGTTGGCTTTTTTACAAAGCTAATGTTCGGTTTCGGTCTGTCGTTTGAGCTTCCCGTTATAACTTTTTTCCTGGCACTTCTTGGACTCGTAACTGACGAAAGTCTAAAATCATTTTTTAAATATGCAATTTTAATCATTTTCGTTATCGCAGCTCTTTTGACCCCTCCTGATGTACTTTCCCAGCTTTTAATGGCAGGGCCGTTGATACTTCTTTACGGTGTTTCCATCCTTATTGCAAAAATCGTAAACCCTGCTAAAGAAGAGGAAGAGGAGGAAGAAGAAAAAGAGCAGAAAGCCGCTGATGCTTGATCCTCTCAGAGTAGAAAGCTATGACTATAAGCTCCCTTCAGAACTTATAGCAAAACATCCTGTCCATCCTGCCGACAGGGCTAAACTTCTTGTTTATGAGAGAAAAACAGACAGAGTCACACACGCTCTTTTTAAAGATATTGTCGAATTTCTGCCCAAAGATACTCATTTTATTTTTAACAACACAAAAGTGATTAAAGCCAGAATTTTCGGAAAAAAAGAGACAGGCGGCAAGATAGAGCTTCTTTTGAACAGACCTTTGAAAGATAATCTCTTTTCCGTTTTTATAAAAGGAAAAGTAAAACCCGGAACAAAACTGATTTTTGATGAGAAGCTTATCGCAGATGTGGTATCTTTGGAAAAAGATGGCAGCAGAATTGTAAAGTTTTATAAAAATTTATCGGAATTAGACTTCTCCTCCTTAGTGCATATTCTTGAAAAAATAGGACATATCCCGCTACCGCCATACATAGACAGAGCCGATATGAAAGAGGATGAAAAAAACTATCAGCCAGTATTTGCCAAAACAGAAGGAGCGGTAGCAGCTCCTACCGCATCGCTTCATTTCACAAAAGCGCTTTTTCAAAGAATAAAAAAAGAGTTCAATATACATTTTGTAACGCTTCATGTAGGAGCCGGAACATTCAAGCCTGTAGAAACTGAATTTATAACAGAGCATAAAATGCATTCGGAATATTATGAAATACCCGCCGATACACAAAAAATTATAGATTCAAACGCTAAAATACTGGCTGTGGGAACTACGGTGACAAGGACAGTAGAATACTACGCAAGGACAAAAAACCCGTTTGGAGAGTGCGATCTCTTTTTGCATCCTCTAAACCCTCCTATAAGGGTAAATCATCTTCTTACAAATTTTCACCTGCCCAAATCTACTCTTATCATGCTCGTAGCCGCTTTTATAGGAGTTGAAAAAACTCTGCAACTTTACAGACTTGCTATTGAAAAAAAATATAGATTTTACAGTTACGGTGATGCAATGTTGGTTATATAACTTTTTGAATTTTAAAAATTTTATTTACAAAATTATGCTTTACCTGTATAATTCATAATAAAAATTTTTTAAAGGCTGATATAGTGAAAAGTTTAAAATTTGTCACATTTATTACTGTTATACTGTTTTCTACAATACTCTGTTCTGCAGATACCAATGTATGGAGAAAGGCGACGCATATATTTGGAAAAAACGCCAACCATTATCTATACCTTGCACTTCCTATCAAAACAGACAACAACAGTTCTCTCTATCCTTTGATATATGACGGGAAAAAATACTATATCAAAAAAGCTTCATATACAATAGATGTTAGAAACGGTATTCGAAAAAAGAGATTTGGTATAGATTTTTCAGTAGACAGGAAAAAGGTAGAGTTCAAGGGTATAAAAAATGGAAAAGTCGTAAATTTAGGTAATCATGAAGTTATCGACATCACTTATACCATAAAAAAGACTAAAGGGTTTATAGAATATCACAGCTATTTTAAAACTCTGCCAAACAATTTTTCTATAACACTTTTCCCGGGTTATATCGGCTCAAATCTTTTTGGAAGAACCGAACCTAGACAGACAAGTCTCTCTTCAAAATTTGCAGGTATATTTGTAAAACATAACAATGAGACCTATGTGTGGACAAACCCCTCTGCATTTACAAATATAGACGCACAACCTTTTATTACGGGAGATAAAAAATTTTTTGCCAAAAAAACTCTTCTTGACTATGCAGCACAACAGTGGTATCTTATAGCAGGTCTGGAGATATGGAATCTTTTCAATTACGGAATAGATAAAGAAAGAGATGAAAAATTTAGAGGTATTTTAAAAATGCACTTCTATTCAAAACCTCTTGAAGAAGAGAGATTTGGAGATTTTACACTACCTTTTTCAAAAGTCGGATTTGAATTGAAATACAGAAAAAACCCGGGATTTGACAAAGCGGAACTTATCGTATCGCAACTCTCTTTTATTCCAAAAAAGAGCCATTTTATCATAAACAAAAAAGTAGAAGATAAAAAGATAGATATGGAGATAAAGATAGAGATAAAAAATATAGAGTTCGAAGAGATCAAACCGGGAAAAGAGATATGAGACTTCTTTTCATAAGGCATGCAAAAGCTCTTGAAAGATTTGAGTGGCACAAAGATGATCTTTTAAGACCTTTAAGTGAAAAGGGGGCAAAAAAAGCGGAAGAGTTTTTCAAAAAACTGCCAAAAATTTATGATGTAGAAGTGATAATAACATCAAAAGCGACAAGAGCGCTTCAAACTGCAGATATTTTATATGAACAGTTTCCAAACGCAAAATTTATAACAAACTCTCTTTTAAACCCTGGATCCGATATTCTGGATCTTCAGCTTGCTATTAAAAACTATCTTGAATTCGACACTATTGCTGTTATCGGACATGAACCGGATTTTTCCGAAATGATCGGTACACTAACAAAATGTAGAAATCTTAATATAAGAGTAAAAAAAGCTTCCGTTATAGAATTATCAGGAAGTTTTCCGGAAAATATGGAACTTTGTGCATCAATCTATCCTAAACTTTTGGAACATTTTAAATAAAGGGAACCTCTAAAATGAGTCTGGATACCGTTTCAAGAATCTCAGTTATTGCTGCTGTAATAATACTCGTTTTCGGAGGACTCTATCTGGAGTTTAAAAAACCCAAAAAGAAAAAAGAGGAGTTCACTGCTGACGATGCAGAATTCAACAGAGTTATTATAGAATCTTTGAAAAATAATGAGAATAAAAATGAAAATAGCCACATTTAACGTCAACTCAATAAAAGCGAGAAAAGAGCTTATCATCAGATGGCTTAACGAAAAAGTATCGATTGATGTTCTTTGCTTTCAGGAACTTAAATGCACAGATGAAAACTTTCCGTACGAAGATTTTGAAAATCTAGGATACAAATGCGAAGTATTCGGTCAAAAAGCCTACAACGGTGTAGCAATATGCTCAAAATTCCCTTTTGAAGAGGTACAAAAAGGTTTTGGCGATGAAAAGATGGACAGAGAAAAAAGATTTATAAGAGCCAAAATAAACGGTATCAATATATTAAATATATATGCTCCCCACGGTGAAATCGAAGGAGTAAAACACGAATACAAACTAAGATTTTTCGAATATCTGGGAAACTATATAAAAAATAACTTTTCACTGGAAAAAGATATGGTCTGCGTTGCAGGCGATATGAATGTGGCAAGAGATGATATTGACGTTTGGGAACCGGAACTTTTAAGAGGTACCATCGGATTTATGGATGATGAGAGAGAAGCTTTTGAGAAATTTTTATCCATCGGTCTTGTAGATCTGTATAGAAAATTTCATCCCAACTCTCACGGTTTTACCTGGTGGGATTACCGAAATGCAGCAGTTTGGAGAGATGAAGGGATGAGAATAGACTATATACTTGCATCTCCTCCGTTATCGAAACTTTGCAAAAAAATCGAAGTGGATATGTGGACAAGAAGAAGGCGAAGCCCTACGCCCAGCGACCATGCACCGGTAATTGTGCATTTTGAAACAGAATGAAAAAAGAGTGGTTAAAACTTAAAAACAAATTTTTTGACAAAGCAATAGAAAATTCCCGTATTTTCTACAAAACATCTTCAGATATAGTCAAATGGAGTTTCTTATCTGTTTTTATAGGTCTTTTGGTTGGTTTTGGTGTAGGCTCAGCTCTGATACTACTAGAACTTGCAATAGACTTTGCAAATATAAACAATCCTTTTAACTTCAATCTTTATATACTCCTGCCATTTATAATGGGACTCTCATCACTGATAATCCACAAAACTTTTAAAGAGGCAGCGGGAGACGGAACAGAAGAGATGGTTCGTTCAGCTGTATATAACGATAAAAAGCTCAATATTTTCTCTTTTTTTATAAAACAATTGGCTACTTATTTAACTATAACTTTTGGCGGTTCTGCCGGTAAAGAGGCTCCGGCAGCACAGATGGGAGCATTTTTTTCGCTCATTGTGGCAAAAATTATGCATGTAGGACATGCAGAAAGAATTGTTATCATAATTGCAGGAGTAAGTGCAGGTTTTGCTGTCGTTTTCGGTGCTCCGATAGCAGCAGGTTTTTTTGCACTTGAAGCGCTTTTTGCCGGCAAAATACTATACAGAGTGCTTGTACCCTCTTTTGTATCAAGTTTCGTTGCATATTGGAGTATGCATATTCTGAATGTGGAATATATCTATCATCCGATTTTTATAGGTCTTGTACCTGATCTTTGGGAACTGTTAAATCTTATAAAAGCAGTTTTAGCAGGTCTTTTTTTCGGTATCGTATCATATGTTGTAATTGCCGCAATGAATTTAACTAACATTTTTGCGAAAAAAAATATAGCAAATCCATTTTTTAAAGGAGTAATTGGCGGGATTATTTTAATTTTCATGATACTTCTTTTTGGAGAAAAATATCTGGGTCTTGGACTTGAAAGTATAAATGCCGCTTTTTCGGCTTCAAGTACTTTTCATTGGTACGATCCTCTTTTGAAAACTCTATTTACATCTATTACACTGGGATTTGGCGGCAGCGGAGGATTTGTAACTCCCATCTTTTTTATTGGAGCGACTGCCGGAAATTTTTTCGCCCATTTTACTGATGCAAATATACCTCTTTATGCTGCTTTGGGTTTTGTTTCCATACTCGCCGGTTCCACAAACTCTCCTATTGCAGCCATAATACTTGCGGCAGAACTTTTCGGAATAGAAGCGGCACATTTTGCTGCGGTTACAGCAACTATATCTTATCTGACATCAAGTAAAAAATCAGTATTCGCACCTGAAATTATTGAAACCATAGAGGTTAAATTTAAAAAACATATCGAAAGCAAAGGAAAATAATTTTCTTATAAGAATTATTATGTAATAATCATTTGATAAAATCTGATAAGCATAAATTTTGCTAAATCAGAAATACTTTTAAAGGAACAGTATGAGACAATATGAAACTTACAGATGCAACAAATGCGGCAATGAAGTGGAAGTACAAAAGGTAGGCGGCGGTACATTGGTATGTTGTGGAGAGGAAATGGAATGCATTACCGAAAATCTTACAGCGGTAAATTTAATGAAAGCGTTTGCGGGTGAATCACAGGCTAGAAACAAATATGAGTTTTTTGCAGAAGTTGCTAGGAATGAAGGTCTTCACAAAATTGCAAGATTTTTCCAAGAAGCTGCTGATAACGAAAAATATCACGCAATGGCTGAATTTAAAGCTTACAATAAACTTGTGCACGATATTGAACTCGATACAACAAGAAAAAATCTTCAATACGCTGCAGACGGTGAAAGATATGAACATGAAGAGATGTATCCAAATTTTGCATCTATTGCAAAAGATGAGAATTTCAAAGATATAGCAAGGCTTTTTACGGCAATCGGTAAAGTTGAAGTGGAGCATGAAGCGGAATATCTTGCCCTAAAAGCCGCACTTGAAGCAGAAGGATTTTTTGAAAGTGATGACGAAGAAGAGTGGGTCTGCGAAGTTTGCGGCCATGTCCACAGAGGCAAAAAAGCTCCAAACAAATGCCCTTTATGTAAAGCAGACAAAGAGTACTTCAAAAAAAGATGCAAAGATGTAACAGCGGGATAGATTACAAAACGGTCCGTCCACAGCATCTTGCTGTGGCGGATCAAAGAGTTATCTATTTAAACCTTTCACAAATCTCATATAAAGAATAGGTAAGATAAGAAGTGTCAACGTAGTAGAACTTCCAAGACCATTTATAACAACTATCGCCAAAGGCCTTTGTATCTCAGAACCAGGACCTGTTGAAAACAGAAGCGGCAAAAGTCCAAAAGCTGCTATGAGTGCTGTCATTAAAACAGGTCTTAGCCTTCTCATTGCTCCGGTTATGACAGCCTCTTTAATCTCCATTCCGTTCAAAACAAGCTGGTTGAAATAGTTTACCATTACAACACCGTTAAGTATCGCTATACCCAAAAGCGCTATAAATCCGACTGATGCAGGTACCGATAGATATTCCCCACTAAAGTAGAGCCCTGCAACTCCTCCCACAAGCGCCAGAGGAATGTTTACAAGCACTAAAAGTGCCTGTGTTATGGATTTGAATGACATAAACAGCAAAATAAATATCATAAAAACGGATATAGGAACTATCAGCATCAATCTTTTTGCCGCTCTTTGCTGATTTTCAAACTCTCCGCCATACTCTATATAGTATCCGGCCGGAAGTTTTATCTCATTTTCCACAGCTTTTTTGATATCATCAACAAATCCAACAAGATCTCTGCCTTCCACATTACTTTGAACCACCGTCTTTCTAAGACCGTTTTCATGCTCTATCTGCACCGGTCCGCTGGTCTGCCTGAACTCTACCAGTTGGGACAAAGGAATGGTGTTGCCGTTTGGTAATGTATAGTTCAGTTTTTTAAGTGCAGAAATTGAACGCTGAACGGAGTTTTCTCCTTTTATAACAAGATCTATCCTTCTCATACCCTCCTGAATTATACCTATTTTTATACCGTCAACAAGAGTTTTCAGATATGCTGCAATTTCTGTTTCTGTTATATTATACAAGCCAAGCATTTTTTGATTAAATGTAAGCTCAAGATATTCTACACCTTCGTTTGCCTTTTTGTAAATATCCGTACTTCCAGGTATCTTTTCAAGGAGAGTTTTGATCTTTTTTCCTATCTCTTCAAGTTTGTCTTGATCACTGCCGTAAATATTTATGGCAACATCTCCTCTGACTCCGGTAAGCATCTCCGATACTCTCATCTCAATAGGCTGAGTAAAGCTATACTCAATTCCCGGAAACTCTTCAAGAACTTTTCTAAGCTCATGAATCAACCACTCTTTATCCTGTTTTCTCCACTCCTCTTTCGGCTTCAGAACCAAAAAAGTATCAGTATCATTGAGCCCCATAGGGTCAAGACCCAGTTCATCACTTCCGGTTCTTGCTACTATGGATACAACTTCAGGAACTCTTTGGAGTATCTTTTGCTGGATTTTCAGATCCATCTCCTTGCTCTCATCAAGACTTACCGAAGGAATTTTTTCGATTCCTATGATTATACTTCCCTCATCCATGGTAGGCATAAATGTCTTTCCGACATTTGCTGCCATATAAACCGCTCCTGCCATCAACATAACGGCAGATACAAAAACAATCCACTGATGCCTGATAGCACCTGTCAAAACAGGTCTGTAGAGTTTCAAAAGCACTCTCATCACAAAAGACTCTTTATCCGGTCTGATTTTTAATATCAGATAACTTATGACCGGTATCAGGGTCAAAGCCAGTACAAGCGAACTGAAAAGTGCAAATACAATACTTAATGCAACAGGTTTGAAAAGTTTTCCTTCAAGACCTTCAAGTGTCAAAAGAGGCATAAAGACTATGATGATTATCAAAACCCCCGTTACTATGGAAGGAGCTACCTCTTTTGCCGCAACCAGAATAATTTCCAGTTTCGGTCTGTTCATACGTTTCGGATTTCCAAGTTCCGCAGTTATATGCTCCACCATTACCACTGCCGAATCGACCAGCATACCTACAGCTATGGCAAGGCCGCCGAGACTCATAAGGTTTGCACTGAGTCCGAACATCTTCATAGCGATAAAGCTCATCAACAGAGCAAAAGGCAAAATCAGTGCAACCGATACCGCAGAAGCGATATTGCCAAGCATCAGAAGAAGAATTACCACGATAAGTATGACTGCCTCAATAAGTGCTTTTTTAACAGTATGTGTAGCGATATCGACAAGTTCGGAACGATCATACAGTATCTTTATGGAAGTGCCTTCAGGAAGCACTTTTTCTATCTTTTTAAGCTCTTTTTTTACATTCTCCAGAACCTTGGCCGCATTGGCGCCTTTCAAAGACAAAACTATCCCCTCTACAGCTTCGCCTTTACCGTCTTTTGTTACAAAACCTGCTCTGGTCAGATGTCCTATGCTCACATCAGCTATATCGCCTACCGTCACAACCTTTCCATCTATATTGATAACAGGCCTGCTTTTAATATCGTCAATATCTTTAATCCGTCCTACGCTTCTGACATACAGACTCTCTGGGCCTACCGTCACTCTTCCCGCGCCATCATTTATATTGTTTTCATCCAGAGCACGGTATAGAGTATCCATACTTATACCATACGCTTCAAGCTGTTTGAGTTTTGGCGTAACCTGATATGTTTTGACAAATCCACCAAGAGAGTTGACTTCTGCTACTCCGCTTATACTTCTTATTTTTGGAGCTATAACCCAGTCAAGAATAGATCTTTTCTCCATCAAAGAGAGCTTATCAGACTCTATTGTAAACATCAGGATGTCACTAAGCGGCGTACTTATAGGAGCAAGTCCCCCTTCGATATTTTTGGGCAGCTCATCTTTTATGGCATTCAGTCTTTCACTGACCTGCTGTCTTGCCCAGTATATATCGGTTCCCTCTTCAAAATCGATAGTTATATCGCAAAGACCGTACTTTGAAATAGAACGCAAAATTCTCTCTTTAGGGATGCCCAGCATCTCAAGCTCTATAGGAGTAGTTATCCTTGATTCCACTTCCCCGGGCGTCATACCGCTCGATTTTATAATTATTTTCACCTGTGTAGGTGAAATATCCGGAAAAGCGTCGATAGGCAGCTCTTTATACGACTTTATCCCAAACCCTAAAACTACCAGCGCCAGAAGAAGGATGAAGAGTCGCTGCGAAAGGGAAAATTTTATAAGAGCGTCAACCATCATTTCCCTCCATCATACCTTTCAATACTGCAGCCCCTTCCACAACTATTTCGTCAACCGCTTTTATTTCTTCACTTGGTGCAAAGAAAAAGTTCTCTTTTGTTTCTGCTAAAATATTTATCCTGACCGGTTTAAATAGATTGCCATCTTTTTTAAACACAAGATAACCTTCGGGTATCCTGACTACGGATATTTTAGATATTTTCAAACTCTTTTTTGCAACTTCAAGCTTTACGGACAACTTTAAATCAAGTGGCCAAGATATGTTGGAGGGGAGTGCGAGTCTTACTCTTTGTGACTGGTTTGAAAGATTGAGTATCTGTGCTTTTTGCAAAACTCGCGTCTCAATTACACTTTCTTTCGTTTTCACAGATAACTTATCGCCTACTTTCAACAATTTTGCAACCTTGACCGGCAAATCGATATCCATTACTTTCTCTTTTGTTGATACGAGAGTTAAAAGAGGTTTAGTAGATTCCAATGTGGTTCCGGTATTTACAAATATTTTATCAACAACACCGCTTATGGGAGCTTTTATATCTACTGTTTTTTTAATCACACCCTTTTTGATGATATCATCTATCTCATCTTTCTCCGCACCGAAAAGCTCCAGGAGACTCTTTTTGCTTTTCAGATCATTCAAAACCGCTTCCTTATCGGCTTTCAATGCAATACAAACTTTTTGAGGCACAATTCCCTCTTCACATAAAACAGATTTTATTTTGTACTGAGCTTCTCTTTTTGCCAGCTCAATTGATAAAGAGAGCAGATCTTTTTGAGCCTCTATCCATTCGCTGCCTGTTACTTCGGCCAATACCTCGCCTTTTTTGACACTTTCGTATTTGTAGGTTTTTAGATTTACAACCAGAGCCGAGAACGGAAGCGATACAGTATATAACATAGAAGGAGGAGCTTTTACCACTCCCAGATACTCACCTATCGGAATATATCCGCTAAGATTCGGTTTTTCGGTTTTTATATGCCAGTTTAACATCTCCTCTTTTGTCATTTTGATTGCTTCATTTGCTGATAAAATAAAAAAAGATACGCATACCAGTAATATTTTTTTTATCATTTATATATCCTCCCTAAATCCAATAGTCTTATATAATTCAAAAAGTGTCTCAAAATATCTCTTTTTAAAATTGAGAGTCTCTATCTGAAGATTGATCAGCTCTCTTTTGGATATCAAAAGTTCTAGTAAAGAGCTCTCTCCTGCAAGATAACTCTTGAGAGTCAAGCTTGTCAGCTCTCTTGCTCCATCTTCAAGTTTTTTAGTAGTTTTGTAGTTATTCACTACATTTTTCAATCTTGTCAAAAGCTGCATAGCGGCAGCCTTTTTTGAAGCAACAAGATTTTCGAGCTCTGTACGTTTCAGACTGATAGACTCCATAATAGCTTTTTTCTCCAGTTGTCGTTTTGAACTGCTGAAGTTCAAAGGAATTCCTACTCCCACCAGATATCTTTTTGTACCAAGCTCGTCACTGTACTCCATAGAGACATCAAATCTCTCTATAGTACTTTCATATCCTCTGAGTCTGGCCTGCAGTTTTTTGATATATGCCTTATATGACAAAATATCTGGAGAGTTTTCAACTATTTTTTCAGGCTCATAATTTATATCTTCTATTTTAATACTCCCCTCTTCACAAAGAATTTCATCAAACTCAATTTCAGTAGAAGATAGAAGTTTTTTAAGATTCAAAAAGGACTCAGTCATATCGTTTTTAGCAGACTGAACTTCTACAAAAGCTTTTCTCTTTTCCATTTCAAGAGCCAAAATATCTTTTTTAGAGACTTCCCCAAGCTTATACGCCTTTTGCATCTTTTTGTAAAACCCTTCCAGTTCAAAAAGATTTTCAGTTCTTAATTTATATATTTTTCTGTTCAGGCATGTCTGCTTATATAAATTTTTTATTGAATATTTGAGTTTTAAAAAATCAAATTTAAGATTTAAAATCCTCGCTTCAACACCCGATAACGCACTATTTTTTAATGATTTTTTAACATTTGGCACCAAGAACTGCTGATTTAATTCAAAATAGTACTCTTTTCCGCTTATACCGCTATTTTCTTCGGCATATGCAGATGAGGCTCTAAATTCAGCAGGATCACGTACAATAGACAGTTTGGTCTTGGTTTGTAAAAGTTTGATCTCTTTTTGTATGGCAACAGCAGCCGGATGTGTTTTTTCAAATTTTTCCATTATCTCTTTAAGTCCCGCAACTTTCGCAAAAGCTAGCGAAAAAAGAAATGATAAAATCATAATAATTCTCATTTTTTTCCCCTTTGTCCCAATATTTTCAGTTCTCCGGCATCTACAAAAATCACTTTATTCTCCGCTATTACCTTGTAGACTACACTGCATCTGATTGTTGATAGTTTTATCTTTTTTATCTGCAAATTTGGCATTTTCTTTTTTATAAAATTTTCAACCTCATTTTTCGTAACAATTGCTAGCTCCTTAGCCCTCTTCTTTTTTTCCATTGAGTTTTTGAAACTGGAGTGAAGTTGACCTCCCGAATGCGAATAGCTGTACTTCATACACTCTTGCGGTGAAAACTGCACAGAGGAAGGCAATATAACAGCATAAACACTTATCGCAGATGCTATAAATATTAAATATATTCTGTTCATATAAAATACTCCGAAAAAATTAAAAAGTATGTAAGTGCGATGAAAGCACAGTAACGATTAAAAGACTGAAAGAAGATTATGCTGCTGGAGGATGATAAATATTTGAATAAAATTCAAACTTGTAATTTTCGCTGAATGAGAAGATAATCTCTTTTTCCATATCTGAAAGAGAGATATTACAATTTTCCAAAATAAAAGCTATTTGGTGAATATCAGCATGTATCTGACACGAAACATCCAGATTCTGTTTTTTTGGTTCAATTTGGCAAACTACACAGTCCTGACAAGAATCAATCATGTCAAAAACGAAATCATGAACAATAAAAAAAGAGAAACAAACAATCAGAAGAGACAAAACTCTTTTTTTTATATCCATTCATTCTCCATGTTTTTGCCGGTCTGACAAACGATTTAGGGTATTGTATTTTAGAAATTATTATAACTTAATGAAAATAGTTATTAATTCACATACTTAAAACTGTTTCTTTGAGTTTTTAAAAGCCTCTATTTCAAGTCTTTTCATATTCACTGATATATCTGAACCATCTTTTTGCGGATATTTTTTCAAAAAAAGTTCTACAAAATCTTCAAGAAACTTTTCTCTGTTTTTACCGGACTTCTCTACAAAAGACCTGAATGCGGTAGAGATCCAGCCTTTGAACATCTCTTTGCTGCCAAAATTTATCTTTTTTTCCATATACCCTACTCTTTTGGGAAACAAAGCATTTCTTTTCAAAATCTCTTCAAACTCCACTGCAGATGCATAGTTATAAGGCGATACGAAATCGGCAAACTGCTCTTTGTATCCTGTTTGAATCACTTCTTGCATAGTTTCAAATATCTCTTTTGCATTTCCCTTAGCACCCATCGTTATATAGAGTCTGCCATTTTCTTTCATTACCTCGGATATATTTTTTACAGCTGTAAAATGATCATCTATCCAATGAAAAACTGCATTGGAATATACCGCATCAAATTTTAACTTAGTTTGGATATTTTTTACATCCATCTGCCTAAATTCAAGATTTTTTTCACTGTAGAAAAGTTTTTTTGCACTTTCCACAGCCTCTTTGTCTATATCTATCCCCAAAACGGAACCTGTTGGAGTCTTCAAAGCTATAAGATATGTTATCTTTCCGTTGCCCGAACCTATATCGAGCACATTTTCATCCCCTTTAAGCCTGAGCCTTTTTGATATCTCTTCTGCAAGTATCTGCTGGGATTTTGAATATAGTCTCTCTTTCTTGGACACAGACTTGAAAAATGCCAAATTTTATCCTTTGAGTTTTTTTATATCTTCAACTATAAGATATAGCGAAGGAACAAGAAGAAGCGTTATAAACGTAGCGAAAAGTATACCGAACCCCAATGAGAGAGCCATCGGTATCAGCACTTTTGCCTGCCTTGAAGTTTCAAATATCATAGGCATAAGCCCGCCAAATGTTGTTATAGTTGTAAGCAAAACGGGTCTAAAACGCTGCAAAGCTGCCTCTTTTGCAACTCTGAACATACTAACATTAAATTTTTCTTTGTAGTCGTTTGCAAACTTCACCATTATCAAAGAGTCGTTTACTACTATTCCGCAAAGGGCGACTATGCCAAAAAGGCTTATTACACTGAGACTGTATCCCATTACCAGATGCCCTAAAATTGCACCTATTATCCCAAAAGGAATACTTGCCATTACGATAAGCGGCTGAAGATAGCTTCTAAAAGGAATAGCCAAAAGAGTATATATGGCAAATATGGAAAGAATGAAAGTGGTCTTCAGTGTACTGAGACTTTCCCTCATTTCAGACTGATTACCTTCAAAACTGTATGTCAAGCCGTGATATCTGTTTGTCAATTCTTTAAGTTTGCCCTCTTTCAGATCGTTTAGTATCTCAAGAGCTTTGCTTCTTGGTTTCACATTGGCTTCTACCGTTATGACTCTTCTTCCGTTCTGTCTGACAATTTCAGTATATGCGTGTCCCCACTCAGGAATGATCAGGTCTTTTAGTGCAACCTCTTTTCCGTCTTTCGTATAAAGCATCATATTGTCAAAATAGTATTCATATCTCCTCTCATCAAGAGGCATTTTTGACATAATTTTTACCTCATTTGGCCCTATCAGGATTCTTCTGGCTTCAGCGCCGTATAGTCTGTTTCTGATCTCGCGGGCTATCTGATTTGCATCAAATCCGAGAGCATATGCCAAAGGTGTTAGTCTGAAATTTATTTGCTCTTTGCCCGGCGCAAACCCATCTGAAATATCAAAGACTCTGGGGTATTTCTCCAGTTCGCGTGCCAAAGAGCGACTGGCAATTTTTAGTACCTCCATATCGGGATGACTGAGCTCAATAGTCAGCGACGGGCCGTGTCCCGGACCTCCGGCATCAGAAAAAAACTGTAAAACATCCACACCGGCAATCTCGCCTGTGAGTTTTCTCCATTTTTTGACAAATCCTGCAGTAGAGAGGATCTCCTCTCTTATATCAGGCGGTGCAAGATATACTCTCACTTCTGCAAGATGACTTCCGCTTCTGCCGACCCTTGCATAGATTCCTTTCAGATAGATATCTTTTTTTCCTGTCTCTTCGGCCACTTTTTGGGCACTCTTTATCAATCTTTCAACAACCTCTTTTGTCTTTTCGGCAGGTGTTCCAAAAGGCATCTTTACAATTGCCTTGGCATAATCCGACTCGGTTCGCGGAAATATCTGCATACCCATTCTACCGCTAAATGCGTAAGAGAGTGTAACTCCCAAAATAGATATGGCAATGATTAGAGTAATATACCTGTTTCTTAATATCAATGACAAAAACGGACCAAATTTGAATCTCACCCATGCCCTGAATGTTTTGCTGAATTTTTGCTGGTTATTGTGTATCCAGAGAAGAAGTCTGTTTTTGACACTGTTTTTCACCCCCGCAAGGTGTGCCGGCAATATAAAAAGAGCTTCAAACCAAGAAATTAAAAATACTGTTATGACAACTACCGGTATAACTTGAAAAATTTTGCCCGTCACCCCGGGGATAAAATAGATAGGTAAAAACGCTACAATATTGGTCAGAATACTGAAAGAGACCGGTACCGCCATCTCGCGTGCGCCCTTTATTGCAGCGGCAAGAGGAGAATAGCCTTTTTCTCTGTAATGATAAACATTTTCTCCCACAACTATCGCATCATCAACTACTATACCAAGAGCTATTATAAAGGCAAAAAGCGATACCATACTGATAGATACATCCAGATAAGGGAAAAACAGAAATGCGCCTAGAAAAGATATAGGTATACCCATCATTACCCAAAAAGCGAGTCTTATTTCAAGGAAAATAGACAAAGCCAGAAGTACCAGTACCAGCCCTATCGCACTGTTTTTCAAAATAAGATCCACCCTGTCTTTGAAGACGGAGGCCTCGTCCGTCAATATCTTCACATCAACCGTCTCAGGAAGTGTCTGCCTGAAACTCTCTACTTTTTCTTTAACGCTCTCAGAGATTTTTATGGGAGATATATCCTGGGAATTTCTTATCTCTATCCTTATTGCAGGTTTTCCGTCAAACAGAGCAAAATAGTCCTCATCCTCAAAAGCTTCTTTTATTACCGCTATCTCTTTTAAAAAAACAGAGTTGCCCTCTTTTGTTGTAATGATAGGAATATTTTCAAACTCTATGGGCTTTTCTCTTCTCTGTTTTAATCTTACTATTATCTCTCCACGCTGAGTCTTTATACTTCCAGCGGGCAGATCAAGCGAATTATCCCTAATTTTTTTGGCGATGAATCCCTGGGTAAGAGAGTATTTTCTAAGATGCTCTTCATCTATCTCTATACTTATCTGTAAAGGCGATACACCGTATATATCCACCTTGGAGATAACGGAATCGTGCAAGAGAATTTCTTTGAGTCTTTGAGCTATTTTATAAAGAGTCAGTCTGTCGGCATCCCCGTAAACCGCAAGTGACATTGTCCTTTTTTCATAGCTTCTTTGGCTGATTTTCGGCTTTTCGGCATCAACCGGAAAAGTTCTTATTCTGTTTATCGCATTTTCTATATCATTTTGCAGTTTTTGAAGCTCATATCCTTTTCTGGCTTCTACGTTTACAGACGCCCTCCCCTCAAAAGCGACACTTCGATATCTTTTTATACCGTCTACGGAACTAAGCGCCTCTTCAATAGGAAGGATTATCCCTTTTTCTATCTCTTCGGGACCTGCTCCCGGATAGGAGACGCTTATTCTTACCTCATCTCTTTCAAAATCGGGGAAAACCTCCTGTCTTAAATGCCCCATCATCAAAAGACCGCCGATAATAGCAATCATCATAACAAGATTTACTGCAACCGGACGGCTCGCCATCCAGGCAATGGGACCTTTAAACAGATCTTTATCGGTTTTTCTCATCTATGCTCTCTTTTTTTTGCCGAAAAAGCTTTAAAGTTTCGCAGTCTCATTCCTTCCACCGGTGTCTCTATATTGCTTGTTATTACCATCTCGCCGTCGTTTAAATCTTTCGCTTTTATATAGGCAAACTTTTTGTCTTTCCATAAAACTTCAGTTTTCCTGATATCAAGCAGTTTTTCTTTTGTATATACCCATATCGTATCAGACGCTCTTAGGGCAACTCTCGGAATCTTTGCACACTCTTTGATTGTTTTGCCTTCTATTTCCACTTCGACAAACGAGTTCAAAAGAAGTTTCGCTCCTTCTGTTTCGATTCCTAGAGGGTCTTTTGCCTCAAGCAGAATATTTGCCATTTTACTACCATTATCTACCTCTTTTTTCAATGAGATTACTTTGACCGAAACACTCTTTGCAGTTTTCGGCCAGAAACTGTGTCTTACCGATGCGACTGATCCTTTTTTACTGTTATAGCCGGGGATATCTATATATTTGAGCTTCTCCGGGCTCAAAGTCACATCTATCCAAAACCGATCGGCTCTTGCAAGAAGAAGAAGTCTTTTTGAACTGTTCACTACCTCTCCTTTGGCAACGTCTACACTTAAAATCACACAATCAAAGGGGGCTTTTATGGTGCATCTTTCTATATCGAGCAATGCCTTCTTATAAGCTGCTTTTGCCGCTGCCAGTTTTTCTTCTGCGGCTTTGATATGCGGTATCCGATAGATAAAACTCTTCTCTCTTTCGCTTACCTCTTCTGCGAAAAGCTCAAACTCTTTTTTTGCACTCTTCTGTCTGTTCAGCTCCACTTCCAACTCATACTCTGCCTTCGCAATATCGGCTTTTTTCTGTGCTGCAGCAAGAATAAAATCTGCAGTATCAAGCTCAATCAATACTTCGCCTTTTTTAAACATCTCACCGGGTATCAGACGTGAATTCAGCTTTGTTATCTGGGAACTGACTCTTGAAGTAAGTTCAAGGCTTCTGTATGGTATAACTTTTCCATACATCTCAAGTCTGACATTACAATCCGATATTTTGGGTTTGATAGTTTCCACAAGAAGAGCTCTTTTCTCGATTTTATGCACTCTTTTTCTGGCTTTTGGTTTGTTTGTAATCCAGTAGTAGGATATATACAAAGACAAACCGGCAACGGCCAGTACAATAACGACTTTTAAAATTAAATGAAACCTGTTTTTCTCTCTCATTTTTTATCCTTGTCCTCTTCCCATCCGGTTGATAGTGCTCTGTAAAGACCTATATAATAGAGTGCAAGCTCATAACTGGCTTTAAGCTCTTTTTCCTCTAGATTTTTAAAACTCATAAGAGCACTTAGATATCTTCTATATTCCTGCTGCCCAGTAATATATCTGCTGCGATAAAACTCTATATTTTTTTGTGCAATCTCTTTTTGTTTTTTCAAAATTTTTATATATTGTTTCTGTGACTCTATCTTTTCCAAAAGATCCGTAACTTCTTTTGCAGCATCAAGAAGTGCTTGTTTGTACCTAAAAAGAAGCTCTTCGGTCTTGGCACGGGCAGCTTTTACATCAGCTTTTCTTTCTCCCGCATCGAAAATCGGCGACACTGCAGATGCCGCTATGGAGGCAAACCAGTTGTCAAAAACATTATTCAGCCCGGAAGAGGAGCTGCTTATGTTTGAACTCAAAGCGAGTCTGGGATATTGTGCCGATATGGCTGCCGCGTATCTTTCATCCTGAGCCTGCAGTTTGTAATAAAGAGATTTTATATCAGGTCTTTGCATAAGTTTTGACATTTCAATTTTCGGTGTTTTTACGGAGAGAACATCCGGAAAAGCAGACTCATTAAAGATAAGCTTTTCATCCGGCTTTTTTGAGAGCATAACATTCAGAGCAGTGGCAAATATCTTTTTTTCATTTTTGGAGAAAACTATATCTTTGTCTATCTCTTTGATCGTACTCTTTTGCTGTAAAATATCCGACACATCAGCCTGTGCAGATACAAATCGCTTCTTCAGAGTCTCAAGCTCTTTTCGGGCAATATCTCTTTTTTCGGCAAGCAGTCTGAGTCTGCTGCTTTGATAAAGATATCCGTACCAGTTTTTTGCTATTTCGCTTGTAAAAGTTACATTTGCAGCCTTAAAATCTTCTTTGCTTGCTTTATACTCAAATCCTGCCGCTTTGGAAAGCGAATCTATTTTACCCCACAAATCAACTTCATATTTTGCCGCCGCACCCAGAGAAAAACTGTTTTCGCTATCAGAATATCCGCTTTCGTTTACAAAACTTCTAGAAACACCGATCGTTGCATCTATAGCCGGAAAAAGAGGTGACCTGCTCTTCTTCAATTGAGCTTCGGCCTGTAAGATTTTTTTTCTTATCGATTTCAAACTGAAGTTTTCGGCAAGAGCCTCTTCTAAAAGCCGGTTTAGGTTCTCGTCTTCGAATACTTTCCACCACTTTTTGGTCTCTGCATTTGTCATATTTTTTTGGATTTCGGCAATTTCACCCGGCAAAGGCTCTTTTTTTGCATAACATCCGGCAAACAGAAGAAGTATCGCCAAAAAAGAGAGATATTTAGCCATTTTTCACCGCTTCTATACCTGCAAGCGAAAATTTTAAAACATGATCTATATATCTTTGAATCTCTTCTTCGGTTATTCCTTCAAATTTAATACTCTTTTCGCTCATCAGGCTCTTTACTTTCTGCAGATGAAAACATTGCCCTACTACGCTCATATGGCAAAACTTCACATTCTCTTTTGTTGCTTTTTCTCCAAGAAGTTCGGCTATTATCTCCATCATAGCTTTACGTTCAGGCTGTATCTCTTTTATAAGAATCTCTCTTAAAAGTCCCGTAGGATTTGCGCTCTCCTTATTCATAATCGCAAAATCTAGAGCTTCTGGGTCAAAAATATGGCGTATCAAAGAGGCGATTTTAAACCTCAGTTTCTCTTTGGCAGTTGCGTTTTGGGGGAGTTTTTTTTCCTCAGAGTAGAGTTTCAGGCTCTTTTGAAAAGCATATCTCCAGGACTCTTTGTAGAGATTCTCTTTGGAACCGAAATGATAGTTAACAGAAGCTATATTGACTCCGGCCTCTTTGCATATCATGGCTATGGTAGTCTCTTTGAAGCCATATTTTGCAAAGAGTCTGGAGGAGACTTCAAGAATTTTCTGTTTAGTATCCTTTTTTTTCTTCATCACTCGCCCGGGTTTTGTTTATTTGCACCCATTATACAGACACTAACCTTTAATTTCAAATGATTGTTTGAAACACTTTTTTAAAAAATTATATTTCAGTGACATTTCCAAGATTTTTCAGGTTTGGAGGAGTTTTATGCTCTTCGATATATTTCTCGAGCTCACCCGTGTCTCTTTTTTTTACCGCCCAGTTTTCAAGCTCACTCCTTCTGCCTATATATTTCATCAGAGGCACTCCGAAACCGCAGCTTGTCTCTACCGCATATATATGGAACTTTATAAGTCTTCTTGTGAGGCTCTCATCTGCATCGAAGTGTTTTAAAAGTTCACTAAACTGGGCATCTTTTTTCTCTATAAGCTCACCTTTGCAGAATGCTCTTAGAATCTTGGGCTTTCCTTCAAAAGAGCAGAACATAAGCGTAATTTCACCGTCATTTTCTATATCTCTTGCAGTTCTGTTACCGCTTCCGGGGTAGTCGAGATACAAAAGAGTGTTGCTGTCCAGAACCTTTATACTCTCATATCCCTTCGGAGAGAGATTTACCTCTTCTAAGCTGCAGCTTGCCAAAAAAAATATCTTCTGTGCATTTATAAAATCCACATCTTTCTGTTTTAGACTTCCATACTGTTTTCCCATCATAGCTCCTTTATGATTTTGGTCATTGAAAAAAATATTTGAATTGTATATTATTGCAAAAAAACTTTACAGGAGTCTGTATGGCCAAATGTTGTCCTATTTCGCAAAGAAGAACCGATTCTTATCTAGAACGCATCGAAGCTTTCATAACAGCTGCGATTGTAACCATATTTGTTATGACCTGCTCTTTTGTAATGCCTCTGCTTTTGGCAATCGATTTTCTTCTGAAACTGGCCACACAAAACAGATACGGAATTTTCAGACCTCTGTCAAAAAAATGCAAAGAGGTCCTTAAGTTGCCGCAAAAATCCGTTGACGACGCTCCTAAAAAATTTGCAAGAGTTTTAGGTATGATAATGTCTTTCAATCTTGTAGTTTTATATATATTCAATCTGCATATACCCGCAGTAATATTGTCATGTATATTCATAACATTTGCTCTGCTTGAAGCTTTCTTCGACTACTGTATAGGCTGCAAAATATATACTGCACTAAAAAAAGCTTCAACTAAACCTTAAACCGAAAAAAATTTTTTCTGCATATTTAAAATAGGACTATTTTTGTCCTATTTATTTTCTGTATTCCCCAGTTTTTCGTCCTTTTTATACTTGTTGAAAAAAAATTATCATTTGACTGTCTTTGATAAGATTTATAATATTTTTTTATAAAAAGTAGCAACAAAGCTCCCTAAATTAAAGGATTTCCTTTAAATAAGACAAATTATGTCCTATTTAATATATAGTTGCTATAATTCTTTCGTAACAAAAAAAAATCTCAAGGAGAACAAAATGAGAAAGACACTACTTGCATTTGCAGCATTGGCAACAGCACTATTCGCAAGCGATGCGAATCTTAACCCTTACTGGTTCGAAGATGGCGAAAAAGAGACGCTAAACAGCACTGAGGTCTACTCTGAGTACAACCCTCAAACTGACATCAACGTTTACGCTTTCCAAGAAGAGAAGTAATATTGCTCTGCGGCCTTCCCGGCTCCTGAAGGCCGCAGTAGCTCAAAACCTTCCTATTCAAAACTTTTCTCACTTTCCACTTTTGCAATTCTGATTTTATATCTTTTATACCATTTTTGCTGACCTTGCTTTTGAGCAAGTCTGTGTTCGCTATTCTCTCTCCATCTGCGTATTGACTCCAAATCTTTCCAGTAAGAGACTGTTATCCCAATATCGCTTCTTGCAGATTCAATTCCCAAAAATCCTTCCTGCTCGGATGCCAAAGCTGTCATTTTTTTCGCCATCTCTTGAAAACCTTCAATATCCTCGCCTGTTTGAGAAGTAAATATCACTGCATAATAAGGCGGTTTTGGAGTTGACGCAAGTTTGGCACTCTCTTTTGTCTCGGCGGCCTGGTTGCCTCTCTCTTTTTGCGCATCTTCTTCTTCAAGTATATATACTGTTTTTCTGCCGTTTTCCTCGACCTCTTCGTAAGCCAGTTCGCCCTTCATAGTCATTTTCAGCACCTGATATCGACTGAGTCTATGCTTTGCGGCATACTTTCCAAGAGGTATCTTTTTCATATTTTCTCCTGCAAGTGTGGTCTGTTTGGGTTATAATTATAAACAAAAGATACAGGATTTCAAATGTGGCTTGAATCTATGTTTAAACTTCAGCAAAAAGGTACAGATTTTTCCACAGAAATCAGAGCCGGTTTTACGACATTTTTAACAATGATGTATATTGTACCTGTCAACGCTTCCATTATGAGTCTGACTGGAATGCCGTTTGATGCGCTGATTACGGCAACTGCGGCAGTTACTATTATTGCCACCATATTAAACGGTATATGGTCCAACACTCCGGTTGCCATGAGTGTTGGCATGGGACTTAATGCCTATTTTACTTTCGGACTCGTAAAAGGAATGGGTATCGGCTGGCAGACAGCTCTTGGAATAGTAATGATTTCTGGACTGATATTTCTGATTTTGTCTTTGACCAAATTTAGAGTTTGGGTTTTAGAAAAAGTTCCCGTTGATCTAAGAAGAGCCATAAGTGCCGGTATTGGACTTTTTATAGCTTTCATAGGTATGCAGGGAATGAAATTGATTGTAAACGATGAGGCAGTTTTGGTCGCTCTTGGCGATATTAAAGATCCAAACGTTTTATTGGGAGTATTTGGATTTGTTTTAGCTGCACTGCTTTATGCATACAGGATAAAAGGTGCTTTTATTTTGGCAATTTTGGCAACTTCTGTGATAGGATGGATTTTCGGGCTTGCAAAACTTCCAGAAAGCATCGTATCGATGCCTGCAAGTATGGCTCCTATCGCTTTTAAACTTGATATTTTGGGGGCTCTGAAACTCTCTTTTATACCTGTGATTATTACGTTTTTAATAACCGACATGTTTGATACTATAGGAACTCTTGCCGGAATTGGAACGAGAGCAGGACTTTTTAAAGACAACAGCTTGGAACTTCAAAAAACTCTTGAAGCCGATGCCTTGGCTACCGTAACCGGTGCAGCACTCGGCACATCTACCACAACGGCATTTATAGAGTCTGCCGCAGGAGTGGAGGATGGCGGAAGAACGGGACTTACGGCTGTTGTAACAGGAGTTCTGTTTATATCCACGCTCTTTTTCCTGCCTCTATATAAAGCGATTCCGGAAAATGCGATTTATGCGATACTGATAATGGTCGGGGTATTGATGTTTGGTGAATTGAAAAACATAAACTATTCTGACACTACAATATCAGTAAGTGCTTTTGTAACGGTAGTTTTAATGCCTCTAACCTATTCGATAACGATAGGACTCAGTGCCGGATTTGTAATCTATCTGTTATTGGCTCTTTTAAAAAAGGAGTTTGACAAAATAAATGCAGGTACAATTATCCTTGCTGTTATCGGTCTTTTAGCTTTTATTTTCCATTGACGCATTCGTAAAGGAGTGTTGAACAGGGAAAACTTCCTAAAAATGGTTTATCTTATATAATTTTTCTGATTATATCTATTTTTTCTTTATCCTCTCGGATAATATATTCGATTCCCTCTGCGTAAAATTTTCTATCATAAACAAAAATATAATTTTTCTCTATGGTATATTCTACCTCTCTTGTTTTACTATACTCTACAAAGAATTTAAACTCTTCAACCTCTTTGTATTCTATCAGATCAGCTTTTGAAATTACCAGATTGGCACTGTCGCTGTAAGCTTTTACAAGTCCTCCTGCACCAAGTAAAACACCTCCGAAATATCTTACCGTTATTATCCCCACATTAACAAGTCCGTTTCCCTGCAATACCTTTAGAGTCGGTCTGCCGCTTGTACCTCTGGGTTCTTTGTCATCACTTGAACCTTCCACAATCTGATTACACTCGTTAAAATATCTGAAAGCAGTTACAAAATGATTGGCTTTGGGATGACACTTTCTTAAATCTTGCAAAGTTTCTTCAAACTCATTAAAAGGGACCAAAAAAGAGTGGAATCTGGACCTTTTTACTTCCAAAACAGAGACAGACAAAGAGCGTACGGTTTTCATGCAAAAATAAGAAACACCTTTCCATGTTTTATTTCGATATCACCTTCAAGTTCAGCTTCAAAAACCCTTTCACCGAACTTCTGCAAAGCTTCTTCGAAAGTGGGATTTTTTCTGCAAAACTCCAAAAATTCATCATTTTTGCTATCTTCGCACATATTTCCAAACATGTCGGCAAACTCCTCTATATCGTATATCGGCTCTGCTAGACTCTCTTTTAAAAGTCTATTAGTACCTTTACTATTATCTATTTTATGAGGAAGGACATATATCTTTTTGCCGGCTTTCAAAGCATACTCTGCACTTCTTATGGAGCCGCTGCCCATATCTGCCTCTGTTATAACAAGAACTTCCCCAAGAGCCACAACTATCTCGTTTCTGACGACAAAACTCCATTTTGCGGGTCTGAAACCAGGCTCAAAACGGCTGATTACAAGTCCTTTTTCTTCAATACTCTGTATAAGATTTCTATTTATCGAAGGATATTTTATATCAAGCCCGCCCGCAACCACAGCTATAGTATTTGCCGCACCTGCCCCTCTGTGTGCTGCAGCATCCACACCCATGGCCGCACCGCTTACCACTGCAACACCTCTTCTTGCAAGAGCGGAAGATAACTCAAAAGTTTTTTCTTTCGCATACAAAGTGGGCCTTCTACTGCCCACTATTGAGACTTTTCTCCTCTTCAAAAGCCTCAAATCTCCAATATAATAGAGTTTTTTGAGATTTCTGATCCTTTTGAGCTCTTCAATCGCTTCAGCCTCAATTGTATGCAATCTGTTTCCTTTTAGTGTTAGTGTGGGTGTGAGTGTTTATCGAAAAATCCCTAATTCCCAAAATACCCTCTCCAGAAAAATATCGCAACCAAAGAGACAAGCACTACACCGATAAGATTTACCAAAAATCCGATTTTCGCCATCTCTTTAACTTTTATAACACGACTTGACATAATGATGGCATTCGGCGGTGTGGCAATCGGAAGCATAAAGGCATAGCTTGCGGCTATGGTAGCCGTAAAGAGGATGATTTCCGGATTTATTTCTGATGTTTTGGAAAATTCGTAAAAAACAGGCAGAGCAATGGAAGTAAGTGCCGTATTACTCGTGATTTCGGTAGAAAAAGAGACAAAAAGTGCAATCAGTATCAGTATAACAAACATTTCAAAGTTGCCAAAATATTGAAAATATCCGGCAAGAGCCGAAGCAAGTCCGGTTTTTATAAAGGCACTGGCTATACTAAAACCAGCTCCGAAAAGAAAGACTATCTCATAAGGCATCTCTTTCGTATCTTCCCATTTAAGAAATTTAAACAGAAACATCAACAGACCAAATCCGAGTAAAAGAAGTTTTTCGTTCAGTCCGAGACCGCTGTATATAGGCTTTATGGGCGCATTTAGAAGTAATATAACTACAAGAGCAATAAGAATAAATGAAAGATTTTTCTGCTCTTTCGAAAGAGGCTTTCCTTTCTCTTTCACAGCTCCTTCAAGCTTTTCATCTCTTACGCCAAATGAGAGCAGATACGGAATGATTATCAGCATACCGATAACTACCGGAGCAGTCAGCATCATCCACTCCAGAAAAGCCGGTGCTTTCATATCTATATCTTCTAAAAATCCCATAAGTATCATATTCGGCGGTGTTCCAATCGGTGTGAAGATACCTCCGATACTCGCCCCGTATGCAGTAGCTATCAAAAATCTGACCATCAGCTTTTTATTTTCAGTCAAAAACATTGCAATGGGCATAAGCATAAGTGTTACTGTTGTATTTGACAAAAAAGAGCTCAAAACTGCAGAAGTTATAGCAAGAGAGTATATTATGCCTCTGGGTGTGTTTGGAAATACTGAAAGCAGTTTTGCAGATATTACGGCATGAAGCTTAGTTTTTTGCATTGCAAGGGCAAGAAAAAATCCTCCGATAAATAGAAAGATTATAGGTTTCGAATAATTCGGAGTTACGGTTTTTAGATCAACTATTCCCAGCACAGGAAACAGTATAAGGGGCATAAGAGAAACAGCTCCAAGAGGAAGCCCTTCATTACTCCAAAGAACGACCAGAAAAGCTACGACACCTATGAGTCGTGACTGCACAGGTTCGAAAAAGGCAGTTGAAAGAAAATAGAGCCCAGTTGCTACTATAACGGCGGTTAATATTTTTATCATTGTTTTCCGTTAATGAATTGTCAAATCTTTTACATATACTAAATCAACTTCTTTTAAAATATCTTTAGATTTTTTAAGAGCCTCTATAGTTTTTGGATGGGGATGGCCTATCGCAACGGCATAGCCTCTTTTTTTCGCAATTGCAACCGCTTTTTTCAACTGGCCTCTTATATAACCTACATCGGCCTTGTTATCAAGAAAAATGTCTCTTGAGAGGTAGGGCTCATTTGTTACTTTTTCTATATACGGAACAACGGTATCCGATGTAGTTCTGCTGTCGATGAAAACGAAATCATATTTTTTAAGAACCCTCAGAAGCCTGGCCATTGCATACTTGTCAGAAGTAAATTTGCTTCCGGTATGATTGTTTATATATTTTGCAGCAGGAAATTTCTCTCTTATCTCTTTTATTTTCCTGTCTATATCCTCCAATGATGAAGATACAAGAAGAGTCCCGTGTTCGGGCGAACTGAAATTTTTGGCTTCCAAAGGAAGATGTATCATATAAAATGGCAAACCTTTCGCCAAATCTGGTGTATTGGGATGTATACTGCTTGGCGGGAAAAAAGAGAGGTTTACAGGGATATTCAAAGATCTGAGCGATTTTACCTGATATGAAAATGCAACATCATCTATTATTATGGCAAGTTTTGGCTTTCCTTTTACGACAACATCTTTTTTTATCTTTTTAATATCAACCTTTTCCTCTTCTTTTACATTTTGCATATAGTCGCTGACTTCAGACTTATACTCTTTTATATGCTCCGAAATTACTTTTTTTTCTCTCTTTTTTATTTTGGCTATTTTTTTTATCGCTATTTTTGAAGCAGCCTCATAACCTTTGTCATATCCTGCCTTGTATGCGATATATCCGACAACACTGCTGAAAACAAGCAAAAGAAATATTATAAAAGATATTAAAAGTATGGGAAATTTTGAAACTTTTTTTGAAGATTTTCTTTTTCTGGAAGCTTTTGAAGTTCTAGATTTTCTTTTAGTCATAAGCAGTTCGAAAAACTGAAAGCCAAAAGGCTTTCAGATCAGTTTTTGTCCTGGTCTACTATCTTGTTGGCTGTAATCCATGGCATCATAGATCTAAGTTTTTCTCCGGTCTGTTCTATAAGAGAGTTTTTGCAAAGATTTCTCTCCGCATTCATTCTCACATAGCCGGCTTTTCTCTCAAGTATAAAGTCTTTGGCAAATTTACCGTTCTGGATCTCTTTGAGTATCTGTTTCATAGCTTTTCTGCTCTCTTCGTTTATAACTCTCGGTCCGCTTACATAATCGCCGTACTCTGCAGTATTGCTGATAGAATATCTCATGTTCGCAATTCCGCCCTCATACATCAAATCAACGATAAGTTTCAGTTCATGCAGACATTCGAAATAAGCCATTTCAGGAGCGTATCCCGCTTCTGTAAGTGTTTCAAAACCGGCCTGAACAAGCGCCGTTACACCGCCGCAAAGAACCGCCTGTTCACCAAAAAGATCGGTTTCTGTTTCATCTTTGAAAGTTGTTTCGATTATACCTGTTCTTCCGCCGCCTATCGCGCTTGCGTATGAAAGGGCAAGCTCTTTCGCTTTTCCTGTAGCATCCTGATATATTGCGATAAGATCCGGAATACCACCACCTTTTACAAACTCGCTCCTGACTGTATGTCCGGGTGCTTTAGGAGCTATCATGATAACATCTATGTCGCTTTGGGGTATGATCTGCCCGAAATGTATATTGAATCCGTGTCCGAATGCTATCGCATTTCCCGCTTCAAGATTTGGTTCGATATCGACCCTGTAAACATCCGCCTGAATTTCATCAGGAATCAGTATCATTACAACGTCAGCCCATTTTGCGGCATCTGCCACTTCCATAACTTTGAAGTTTTTCGCTTCCGCTTTTTTCCAACTTTTTCCTCCCGGATACAAACCGATAGCAACTTCAACTCCGCTGTCTCTGAGATTTTCCGCATGGGCATGCCCCTGACTCCCGAAACCTATAATCGCTACTTTTTTACTTCTGATAATGCTCAAATCGCAATCTTTGTCATAATAGACATTTAGTGCCATTTTATTCCTTTTTTGACTTGGTTTTCGCAATTCTATCCAAAATTTTGTAAAAATAGCCTAAAAAGGAACTTCTACAAAAAAGAAGGGACAATTCCCACTTTTGGTATAATAGAAACAATATTGAAAATTAAAAAAGAAATATAGACAATAAGGAAATTGAATGAACAAAACAAAAGATTATTCGCTTTTCAAACCAAACAGCAAGATAAAAAAAGAGGTCGATTTTATACTGGGAGAGATACTGAATCTTATTGATAAATATGCCCCTTCTATAAAAAACGAATTTAAAAGACTCAGAGAAATTTTCCTTCAAAGCAGGCAAAACAAACCTATAGAGTTTGAAAAAATCATAGCAACTCTTGATCCTGACCAGGTAAATGATCTGATTAAATCATTCTCTTTATACCTGATTCTTCTCAATATCGTTGAAGAAAGAGAAGAAGCCAAGAGAGATAAAGCTGATTTTAACGAAACAATAGAACTCCTTAAAAGGGAGGGGTTCGATAAGAAAGATATACTCGATACTCTGAAAAAAATAAAATTCTATCCCGTTTTTACTGCTCATCCTACCGAAGCCAGAAGAAGAACTTTTCTTGAAGCTCACCATGAGATCAGTGCGGATCTTGACAGAATATTCGAATTTAACGACAAAGATGCAATCGACCATTTAAGATATAAATTGACACTTCTTTGGCAGAGCAATCTGATAAGAAAAGAGAAAATCGAAGTACTTTTTGAACTGGACAACCTGCTTTATATCATCGAAAGCTCTTTAATGGGTGCTCTGAATCGTGTAAATGAAAACATAGAAAAACTTACCGGCAGACTAGAAAAACCCATTATCAGGCTCGGAAGCTGGATAGGCGGTGACAGAGACGGAAACCCTTATGTTACAAACGAAGTAATGACCCAGACGATGAAAATCCAACATGACACTATAATACATTTCTATATGGAAAAAATAGATAAACTCATACGCGAACTCTCGATAAGTACAGACCAGACGGAAGTAAATAAAGAGCTTCTTGAATCGATCAACAAAGAATCGAAGTTTTTGACCGATGAGTCAATAAAACTTCATAAAAGCGAACCTTTCAGAGCAAAGCTCTCTTTGATGAGAAAAAAACTTGAAAATAGACTTCTTTGTATAAACGCCGTAAATCCGGTTGATTTTGTCTATATAAAACCAAAAGAGCTTGTTAAAGATATAGACCTGATGATAGATTCTTTGGATGAAACAAGTTCAAAAGAGCTTAGACGCTTCAGAAATTTAGTGATCTCATGCGGTTTTCATCTGTTAAAGCTTGACTTCAGAGAACATAAAAATGTTATGCATAACGCAATAGCAGAGATATTCTCTCTTCTCGGATATGCAGATTCGGACTTTTTGGAACTTCCTCATTACAAAAGGGTGCAAATTATCACAAAAGCCATAAAAAAGCCGCCTATAACACTGCAGAACCTTTTGGGAAAGGTAACAAAGGAGACCGAAAAGATTGTAGAGGCTTTTATAAAGATACGATGGGCGAAAAACAAGATATCAAAAAGAATTATCGACAGCTTTATAATCTCTATGACAGAAGAGGCTGCAGACCTTCTGACAGTGCTTTGGTTTGCAAAACAGGCACATCTGTGGAAACCCGGACAAGAGTGCAACATATCTATAACCCCTCTTTTTGAAACGATAAACGATCTAAAACGTGCACCCGCCATCATAAAAGAGCTATACAACAATTCACAATACAGAAAGTATCTCAAAGACAGAAATAACCTGCAGGAAGTTATGATTGGATACAGCGATTCTAGCAAAGACGGCGGTATATTTGCAAGCAATTTCAATCTTAACCGTGCCATCATAAATCTTATCGATCTTGGAGAGACGCTCGGACTCGATTTTCTTCTTTTCCATGGAAGAGGAGGAAGCATAAGCCGGGGCGGCGGTCCTACTGAAGCAGCTGTTTTGGCAAGTCCGGCAAAAAGCGTAAACGGTTTTTTGAAAGTAACCGAACAAGGAGAGGTAATAAGTTCAAAATATCTCAATCCCCAGATAGCAGAATACAACCTGACAAAGACCCTCTCCGCACTTCTGCATAAATCGGTATACGACCGATTTGATATAAGGATCGACTGCGGCAAAAACGATCGTTTTACATCTCTCATGGCAAAAATAAGTGATGCATCCTACACTTCATATAGGGACCTTGTATACAATACCAAAGGTTTTGTAACCTACTTCAAGCAGGCAACTCCTATACATTTTATAGAAGAGCTAAACATCGGTTCCCGACCCTCCAAAAGAAAAAAAACGGAATCTATTGAAGACCTTAGGGCAATTCCTTGGGTATTTGCCTGGACACAAAACAGAAGCATAGTTCCAGCATGGTACGGGGTAGGAAGTGGTATCGAACTTGCACTGAAGGAAAGAGGCATAGAAGAACTGCGGGAATGCTATAAAGAGTGTCCTTTTTTCAATACAACTATAGACAATATCGCCCTGATTCTTCTAAAAACAGACCTCAATATCGCAAAAGTCTATAACCAGTTTGTAGAAGATAAAAAACTTTCTCAGATTATCTGGAACAAAATAGAAAAAGAGTTTTACAAAACAAAAAAATATATACTTATGATAAGAGATGAAAAAGAGCTTCTGGAAAAAGAGCATCTTTTAAGGCAGTCCATTCTGCTGAGAAAACCGTATCTTACGGCTCTAAATATTTTTCAGATAGAGCTGATAAAAAAATATAAAGAGGCAAAATACGCAAGACTGAAAAGAAGAATACTCGAACAGATACATACAACTATAGTAGGAATTGCACAAGGACTCAGAAATACTGGGTAGGAGCAAAGTTGAGTAAACCTACTCTCACACTAACACTAAAAAAAGGAACATAATTGAAAGAACTTTTATTAAAGCTTATCAGAGGAATGCCGAAAAAAGATATCCTAAAAAGAGATATGCCGCTTATTGACGATCTTAGACGGCTTAAAATAATAAAAGATGACGGTAAAATCGTTCAAATAAGATCTAAATACAGAGTCGGAAAAATAGATGTGGCGAAAAAGGGGACCGGCTATCTGGAAGTATTGGGTGAAAAAACAAAAGACCTTCTTATAGAACCTGAAAATCTTGCAGGAGCAACAAAAGGCGATCTTGTTATTGCCAAAAGGATTTTCAAAAAAAGCGGAAGGCCTTCTGCCAAAGTGGTATATATAGTAGAGAAAGCTTTCAGATTTTCGGTAGCATATTTTGATAAAGACAATATGCGGTTTCTTAACGTAAAAAACCTGCTTCCAGTCACCGTTCACGCAACAAAAAAATCTCTTAATCTTCTTCCCAATCATACAGTTGTAAAAATAGATAATGAAAACCACCTTATAAGTGAAGTTTTGGGAGTTTTAGAAGACCCTAAAGTGGATGAAAAGATATCTCTTGCACTCTACAACAAAAAGGAGGAATTCAGCAAAGAGGCAGAACTTGAAGCAAGCGGTTATGCAACATATGTGGACAAAGAACTATATCCAGAGAGAATAGACCTTACTCACTTGCCTTTTTGCACCATAGACCCCGCAACTGCAAAAGACCATGATGATGCCATCTATTTCGATACGGAAGAAAATGCTCTTTATGTTGCCATAGCGGATGTGAGCGAATATGTAACCATGTTCGGTCCTATCGACCAGGAAGCAAAAGAGAGAGGATTTTCCATATATTTCCCCCACAAATCGATACCTATGTTGCCAAGGGCTCTGAGCGAAGGTATATGTTCACTTAAGCCGGAGGTTAACAGACTCGCATTTGTGAGTAAAATAACACTTGATAAAACCACTCTGAAACCGATAAAAGAAGAGCTTTTCGAAGCCATTATAAAATCAAGAAGAAAGTACAGCTATGAGCGTATAGATGAATTTTTGGAAGGAAAATTTGAAGATATTGATGAAACTGACAAAGAGATACTAAAATTCCTTCTTCCTCTTTCAAAGGTAACCGGAAAGCTTAGAAAGATAAGACTGCAAAAAGGTTTTGAATTTACAAATCCGGAAATAAGAATAATCCTTGACGACGAGTTGAAACTCGTAGCAACAAAAATAGAAGAAGAGACCGAATCACATGCACTTATAGAAGACTGCATGCTCCTTGCAAACAAGGCGACGGCAAAAATGTTCGAATATGGCATATTTAGAACACATGAAGAACCGGATATCAAAAAGATCGAAGAGATGCTTGACGACCTTGCCACTATCGGCATTTTTGCCAAACAGTATCGAAATATACACGAACTGATCCGCTCGATTCAAAAACAGGCTCAAGAACTGGGCGTACAAAAACATGTGGACAAACTTATAATAAGAGCTCAGAAACAGGCTGCCTATACAGCTGACAATATAGGCCATTTTGGTCTCGGATTTGAAGAATATACACATTTTACCTCGCCTATCAGAAGATATTCCGACCTGACTCTTCACAGACTTCTTAAAGCAATACTTGATAAAAATGATAAAAAGCTCGATTATATATTAAGGAATATAGAGTCACTAACCGTAAAGATAAGTGAGCTTGAGCGCGAAGCCGCACGTGTGGAATGGGACTTTATAGACAGAAAGTTTGCCAGATGGGCCAAAGAAAACATCGGCAAAAGTTTTAAAGCTGTTATAACCGATCCCCAGAGTATGCCGATAGCAGTCATAGAGGACGAAATCATAGGTGCAAGAGTGTTTTTGCTAGACGAAGATGTGGAACTATTTGAAAAGGTGCTCATTGAGATAAAGGATGCTGATCTTGCTACAACTAAAATTATCGGCAAAATTGTTCAAAGACTGGATATGGAGGAAAATAGATCATGAAAAAGAGATTTGCAGCTATTGTCCTTATCATACTGATAGCTATTCAGTTTGTGCCCTATGGAAAAGATCATAAGAATCCTCCTGTTGTTTCGGAACCTCAATGGGACTCTCCCAAAACAAGGGAGTACTTTTTCAGAGCTTGCAAAGATTGTCACAGCAATGAAACCGAGTGGCCGTGGTACAGCAATATAGCACCTATGTCGTGGCTTATACAAAGAGACGTTGAAGAAGGAAGAGAGCATTTCAATATATCTGAATGGGGCGTTAAAAGAGAAAATGATGGTGAAGAAGCTGCCGAAGAGGTACGTGAAGGCGAAATGCCTCCGTGGTTTTATCTTATAGCTCACCCAGAAGCCAGGCTCAGCAAAGAAGAGAAAAAAAAATTCATAACGGGTCTTATAAAGACTTTCGGTGACAAAAAGAGAGATGATGACCATCATGATGAGGATTAAAGGCTGAAAAAGTGTATAAGAAAGCTCTAGACGAAATTTTACAAAAAGGAATAGATTTCAAATCGATACTTCTATATGGAGAATCATCATACTACATAAAAAAATATTCCGATATCATTGCCGACAGACTCTCTCCAAAAGAACAAAGAATGGTTCTCTATTTTGACGAATACAGTTTTGAGAGTGCAAAATCGCACCTTTCTCAAGCATCACTTTTCGCGGATGCCAATCTCCTTGTTATCAAACATGACAAAACGATACCGAAATCGGAACTGACAAAACTAATCGAGATTTGCAAAAAAAATGAAAACAGCTTTTTTATATATGAATTTTACGGAAATGATACTAAAAAGCTTCCGAAAATTTTTGATAAAAAAATGGATGCGATAAATGTAAGATTTTTCAAACCATCCTTTTACGAAGCAAAAAAAGAGGTTCAAGAATATATAAACAGGAAAAAAATTGATATAGATGATGGTTCTCTAAGTCATCTTATCCTGCTTCTTGACAATAACATAGAGCTTGTATTAAAAGAGTTAGAAAAACTGTCACTAAAAAACTTGAAAATAGGCACAAAAGAGATTGACGATCTTGTATATCCGTTGACAACCGTCAATCTGGAGCGTTTTTTTCACGAACTGCTTAGCAAACAGCCCATTATTTCCATGCTTGAAAAAATAGAAGAAGAGTCAAATGAAATACAGATACTAATCGGCCTGCAAAACTATGTTCAGCAGCTTTTTATGTTTCAAAGTTTCGTAAAAATCTCGGGCAGATTCGATTCAAGGGAAGTTCTTGGATACAGACTGCCGCCAGCTATAGAAAAAGAGCGCCTGGCACTTGCGCTCAAAATAAAAGAACAAAGTTTTCTAAAGATAATGGCCCTTCTGCTTGAAACTGAGCTGGAAATCAAAACAAAAAGCAATATAGACAAAAAAGGATATTTATATTCTTCCTTAATAAAACTTCAAGCTATATTGTGATATTATTGGCGCCTATTTTGGGAAAATGTACCCCAAAAAGCAAACCTTGCCGTCAAAAGACGGATATATAGCCAAAAGGAGAATAGATGAGACATTACGAGACACTTTTTGTGTTAAAGCCTACTCTTACGGAAGAAGAGAGTAAAGCCAAGTTTGACTTTATTAAAGAGGTCATTGAAAAAAATGGCGGTGAAATAGCAGCTTATGAAGATTTCGGAGTCAGAAAGCTTGCTTATCCTATCGAAAAATTCGAAAGAGGCCACTACTACGTTATATACTTCAAAGCGCCTTCAACAACGGTACTTGAACTTGAAAGAATCTACAGAATCACTGAAGATGTCATCAGATTTCTTACTATGAAATATGAGACAAAAAAAGATGTTGCAGCTTGGGAAAAGATGGTTCAAAGAGCACAAAAAGCCACACAAAAGGAAACAGCAGCAGCTGAATAACAGGAAAATTTTATGTACAACAAAGTTATAATGGTAGGAAACCTTACCAGAGATATTGAACTGAAATATACCCAAAACGGAATGGCTATTGCAAAAACAGGCATTGCCACAAATAGAAGGTTTAAATCCCAAAGCGGCGAGCAGAAAGACGAAGTATGTTTTATAGACATTACACTTTTTGGCAGAGCCGCGGAAGTTGCCAATCAATATCTTTCAAAAGGCAGACGCGTTTTGATTGAAGGAAGATTGGTATATGAACAGTGGGTAGACAATACCGGGCAGAAAAGAAGTAAACACTCAATTGCCGTTGAAAATATGCAAATGCTAGGCAGCAGAGACGAAGCCACGGCTACAACAGGAAACTATGAACAGCCTAGACAGAGTGTTCAGCAACCTCAGCAAAGCCCGGAGATACCCGAAATAGATATTGACGACGACGAAATACCATTTTAGTTAGGAGAAAATAATGGCCGAAAAAAGAAAATTCAAAAAAAGATATTGCAAATACTGCGAAGCGAAGGTAAATTTCATAGATTACAAAGATATAGAGCTTTTGAAGCACTCCTTAAGTGAAAGATATAAAATTATGCCAAGAAGACTTACAGGAAACTGTAAAAAACATCAGGAAATGGTTGAAGAAGCTATCAAAAGAGCAAGACACGCCGCACTTGTTCCTTATATAGTAGACAGAAAAAGAGTTGTAGCAAATCCTTTCGAGGAGATAAAACCTCTTTATACAAAATAATAAAAGGGCTTTTGCCCTTTTTCTTCTTTTATGAGTTGAAATATTTGTCTACACTCTTTTTATAAATCGAATCCATTGTGTATATTTTATCCCTGAACGATCCTGGATCAGCCAGGTCTTTGTCAAACTCTTTGTTTATATCGCTGCAGGCAATTTTCAGCATAGTCTCATACACCTTTTTACTGTCAAAATAGGAAGGTGTATCAATGATGAAATCCCTCAAAATTTTATGAAGTTTTTCGTTTTTAAAATCTATAAAACTGTAAGCGTTATACGTAACGAAGACATTTCCTTCAAAATCTCTCCATATTTTGGAAAACTCTTCAAAAAGTTCTTCTTTAAGTTTGTCAATATTTTTGAAAATAATAAGATCAAATCCGGAAAACATCTCAAGTTTAAGATCCTCATCATCTAATATGTCACATGGAACGATACAAAAAGGCATCTTTTCAAAAGAGTAGTCCGATGCATTTAATACAAGATCTATCAGAAAGTTTGCAAAAAACGGGTCTTCATATCTAAAAGCCGCTCTCTTTGTACTCTGATCCACAATTTTTATCTTATCTGCATATGCACTGAAATGGAGCTCTTTACCCAAAATTCTCTCCATACTGATGGAAAATGTGGGAAGTGAAACGGAGCGTATTTTATCTTTGACTCCGATATTTTCAAGCATCTCGTTTGCATCAAATATGGTCTCATTCAAAAAAGATATGGCTTTTGAATTATCCATGCCAAACCTTTTGAGACGGTTTAAAAGTATATACCCGCTTCTTTTATCGCTGCTGAGAATAAATTCAAGTGCAAGTATAGTAAGATATGCAACATATGAAAATCTGAGTTTTCTTGACGAGAGAGTCATTTTTATACTCTCTGGATACTCAATATAGGGATGACGCAGAAGGTGCGCCATAAGATATCCGTCGTAAAGATATTGAAAAAACCCCAGAACCTGTTCAAAATAGTGTTTGTTAACTTCAATCATCGTTTTGCCGAAAGTTCTCTCTTCCATAACTCTTGCTGTGTATGAATAGAGCTCTTTGGGTGTTTTGAAGAACTTTTTGAATTTTTCATCAGCCTGATCGGCCATAAAAGTTATACCCATAATATCAGTTACCAACAAAGAACGCCCTTCGCTTCTTAAATCTCTAAATGAAAAAAGAGGCGCAAGTTTTTTAAAAATTGCTGTTTTTAATATTCCGAACATCTCATAATGCTCAAATTCGTCCAAAGCAACATTTGACATAGAGATTTTGGTATCTATATGCTCGTATGTCAGTCTTTTTACCTCATCAAATCCGAGTCTCGTTATAGCGTTTGATATTGAACTAATATCCATTTTTCCGGCTTTTTCGACCGAATTGGCTTTTTTTATGATTTCGGCCTCAAGTTCGGGAAGCGCTTCGATGTGTGTTTTGAATTTCACTACGGTGGTATTGGGATCGTCAAGTTCGAGCATCAGATTAATAACCGCTTTGACGGTATCGAGCCTTTCATCTTTTTCTATATCATTTTCGGAGATGTTTCTTTCAAGGCGAAAATTTATTCTATGCGGTTTTTTTACATATTTCTCAAAAAAATCAACGGATTTCAAAGACTCTTCAAACATAACCCCCATCTCTTTAAGGGTTTGCCTTTTTATCTCTACCGTTTTTTCCAGATTTTGAATCTTTATCTCTATTTTTGTTTTTTTAACCTCTTCAATCTCTCTTTTTTCTATTGCTGCACCGTTTTTGGAAACATCAAGAATTTTTCCTATTCCCTCTATATAAAGATTGTCTACATGATATCTGTCACACTGGCGTTTACTAAGAGCAGTATCTTTTTTCTCTTTCTCTTCGGTTGCAGCCTTATTCTCTTTTTTCTTTTTCCCAAAATCAAAAAGCCCCATATCAACCTTCTTTTTCGCTGTTTTCAAAAATAAGCACTCTTTTATCCGCAGTATCATCTGAGAAGAGAAAAATCTCTTCATATGAGACAAGTCTCATAGGTGACACTCTTTTTATATCCTCTATACTGTGATAATACTGCACGATAGAACTTCTGTTTTTTTTAAAGCAACCATTTTCTTTTTCAAAAACCGTTATATCGGTATTCAAAATTTCATTCTCAAAAACCGCATCAACAGCGATAAAAATATCATCTTTATCTATTACCATGACTCCCTGTGCGATATCTCCGAATCCATAGGCGGTATTAATATCGCAGTAGAGCTTCCCTCCCTCTTTGAGAACTTTTTTTGCACATTTCAAAAACTTTGCAAGCTCTTTTTTGTCAAGATAATTCAAAACATCAAATATAGCAACCGCAGCATCAAATTTCTCATTTACATCACACAGGTCTTTACACTCCGCATCAACACCGGATTGACGTGCACGTCTGACCATTTCACCGCTTAGGTCTATACCTTTTGCCTCAAGACCGGCAGCTTTTGCTTTTTGCAAAAAAGAACCGCTTCCGCAACCGATATCAAGTATCTTCTTTGCGCCGCTTTTTTTGAGTTTTTCCAAAAAAAGCCGATGCAGATACTCTATCTCTTCATCAAATCCCAGATACGGTTCTATTTTTGCATAAAGGTCAAGACCCATTCAAAGCCCCGCTTATCTTCTCATACAATGAAAGTATTTCATCTTTCTTGGCAAAAAAGCTGTTTTTGTTGGCTATAAGATGCGCACTCGATTCCATAATAGTCAAAGCCGGCTTGAGACCGTTTTGCTTCATTGTCTCTCCGGTCTCCACAATATCGACTATAATATCGGCAAGTCCTACCAAAGGTGCAAGTTCAATTGAACCGTAGAGTTTTATTATCTCTACCGGGACAGCCCTTTTAGAAAAGTAGTCTCTGGCTATATTGGTCATTTTTGTGGCAACTTTCAAAGATGGTCTGTCCAGGTCAAGCTCTTCATCACATTTTATACCGATTGCGACTTTACATTTACCGATACCGAGATCAAGAAGTCTGATAAGATCCAATTTTTGCTCTTCAAGCACATCAAGACCCACAACTCCCACATCTGCCGCCTGATGATATACATATGTAGGGACATCCTGGTTTCTCACAAGAAGAAATCTGAAGTTATCCGTTTCCAGTATCAGTTTTCTCTCCTCAAAAACAAACTTTCTATCAAATATCTTTTCAAATATTCCCAGACTCTCATCGGCTATCCTGCCTTTTGGAAGAGCTATAGTCAGCATTATATTTCCTTTGCCAATCTGTTTTCTTCTATAATTTTCATCATACCTTTAAATATCAAAGCTTCATCATATACAGCGTTTTGAAAAAATGAACTCAAAACTCTACCGTCACCGCCGGTAAAAAACAGTCTCCTCGAGCCTGCCGTATCTTTTATCATTAAAATAACGGATTTTAGCGCAGCGAAACTCAAAGCATCTTTAGTATTTTGAGGCAACACATCAATATCGACAGAAAAATCAAATTCAACATCCAAAACGGGAGATATAGATGCAAAAGCACTTCTCACAGCCCTGAATCCAGGCATTATAAAACCTCCAAGATGCCTGCCTTTTTGCATCACATCAACGGTAATGGCACTGCCTGCATCAATTGCAACACCGTCATACACCTCTTTGCAAAGAACCTTTCTGTCGATACCCATACCTTTATAATCGGTATCGATATCCACATATGGGGAAATATCTACCCAGTTTTTATAATTTTTTACTCTTTTTTGTGCAGCACTGTTTACACATATATAAAAAAGCTTCAGTTCTTTGTATTTTTCAAGAGCATCATTTATCTCTTCTTTATATACCTTTTTATCTTTATAAAAATGTGCAAAACTGTTGCCGATATCACAAAGAAGCAATCTCAATTCTCCAGTTTATAGATTTAAGCAGACTTTGGGCTTTTGCACATACCGGTGCATCAGTTATCAGTATCTTCTTTTTAAATCCGTGCGAAAAAGATTTGCTCAAAAGTTCTGAAACCTCTTCATAGCTTTGGGCATCTTTTACCAAAACCCTGCTTTTTCTGCTCGTAAAAATTATGAGCATATATTTGTTATCGACTGTAAGCGCATTGAAGACTGATACTCTTTTTCTTATACCGTACTTTTTCAAATCCACAGGTTCAAATTTTTTAAAAATCAGACCCTTCTTTTGGAAAAAATCTATCAAATTTTTCATTTTTGCAGCTGAAAATATCTATCTTTGTAATAAAATCTGTCTTCTGCAGCAAAGATATAGTCATCAATCTCATCAGGAAGTTTAAAAATGTTTGATACTCGAAGAGTATGATCGGTAGCTATCATATAGCCCTCTTTTTCAATAATATAGAGATATTCTCCATATATTACGCCGGTAAAATGTGCAAAGGGGTATTTTCTTGTTTTCAAAACATTCAAATCAGCATCTGTCAAAACCACTCTACCGTCTTTGGCAAGTATATATATTCCTTCATTTAAAAAGAGAATATCCGAAATTTCCATATCAAGGGTATTTATATCTTCAGGATTGACAGAGATTACTTTATTCGGAGTGGCTGCCACAAGTCTATTGTTAAGGACATCCAAAAAAATGATATTGTTTAGAAACTTCTCGGTACCCACAATTATTGTTCTAATCGCTTTTTTTGTCTTTTTGTCGACAATGATTATCTTTCCGTCAAGAGTAGGAACAAGAATTATTTCTTCCATAAAATAGGGATTTGCTATTTTTGTATCTACTGAAAAAATCTCATCCGATTTTATAGAATTTAAAACTTTTTCCTCTTTCCAGTCAAAGATCCCTATTTCATTATTATCAAAAACAAGTACAACTATATCCCCTTCCATTTTGGCAGCAGCTACTCTTTTCATGTCAAAATGGTGTCTTAAAACCTCTTTGCCGCTTTTTTTTGAGATGATAACCATGTCTCCGCAGCTGTGAGCAGCTATGACATATTCATCATTATCTGAGACAAATTCAAAATCTTTTGGAATTTTTATATCCAAAACACCGCTTTTTGTAATAACCTGTCCATTTTCGAGAGTTGCTCCATCTCTTGTAATATCTATTATCTTTGCAGGGAGTTCTCCGTCATACTCCACTTTGCCTGCTATCTCTTCAGGCTCAAAATACTGTTTTGAACTACATCCTGAAAATAGAAAAAAAGTTGCCAAAAAAAGATAAGTGATTACTTTTTTCATTTGCCGCCTTTCACACTATAGTGCAATAAGAATTTTGCAAATATTTTTGCGGGAGAATTTTCCGGCACTGATTCAAGGAGTTTTTTGCCCTCTTCGATTTTTTTCTCTTTGAAAAGCAGAAACGCTTCATCTAAAACAGCCAAATCTTTAAGCAGAGCATCCTGAGTATATCTGTAATCCTTCAAAACTTTTTCATCTTTTGAAATTGCCGCATATTGGTATTTTGCAATATCCGAAAGAACGTTTATATTTTTTGCAGCTATACTTTTAAGAATTTCAGCATCATTTTTTTGCAAAGCTTTTTGAAAAACAAATGCGTTATATAATGAAGGATTTTTCTCTTTCAGAAGCATCAGCGCTTCTTTGTCTTCCGGATTTTGCTGAAGCTTGATATAGGCTTCATTTGATACTTTCAGGTCATGGGAAACCTTCAAATCATATGCAGTATATCCCAATGCAGCAACTATGGCAACAATACATATACCGATAATGACCTTTTTATATTTTTTGTAAAATCTTTCAACTTTTATTATCTGTTCTAAAAATTTCTCTTCATTAGAGAGCTCTTCTTTCAATATCTGAATATTCTCTTTTGTACTCAAAGGGACCCCTTTTTCACAATATTTTAAGCTAGTATAATATCAAATCAAAGATAAAATGCATATAAGGTCACCTTTAAAAAGGGGGTATACCCCCAAAATACTTTTTTGGGTGCAATTAAATTTTTTTTTGCTAAAATTATTCATCTATATTGTCAAAGTATCGAAATAAAAGGAAAATTATGAAAATAGACAACTCTTTACTAGAAAGACTCGAAAAACTTGCACACCTCAGTATAGAAGAAGAGAAAAAAGAGGAGATACTTGAAGAACTAAACAAATTTCTCTCTTTTGTTGAAAATCTGAATGAGCTCGATATATCAGGGCTGGATGCTTCATTCACAACTCTTGAAGGGGGCTCGCCGTTCAGAAAAGATGAACCTATATCCCAAGAAGAGATACCCGAAGCTATACTGAGTAATGCACCCGAGAGCAGCGAGGACTTTTTTATTGTCCCGAAAATAATCGAATAATACCTCTTTGCCCCAAAAGGAAATTTTATGAGCGAACTGGATATAAAAAAGCTGTTAAAAAGTGTTGTCGCCTACAAAGCCTCTGACCTTCATCTTGTAAGCAGAAGCGAACCGCAGATAAGAATAGACGGTAAACTGGTTCCCTTGAATCTACCGAAACTGGACGGACAGACAATAGAGCAGATGTGCTACTCCATTATTACAGAGAAGCAGAAAAAGATATTTGAAGAAGAAGGAGAACTCGATTTTGCTCTTATGGTTCCGGGGGTGGGCAGATTCAGAGCAAACTATTACAACACACTGGGTGAAATAGCCGCAGCTTTCAGAATAATTCCCATTAAAATACCTACATTGGAAGATATCTCGGCACCGCCTATATTTTCCAGAATAGTCCAGAGAGAAAAAGGACTGATCCTTGTAACAGGCCCCACCGGGAGCGGTAAGTCTACCACTCTTGCCGCAATGCTCAACGAAATAAACAAAAAAGAGAGAAAACATATACTCACTATTGAAGATCCTGTAGAATTCGTTCATGAAAACGACAAATCACTTTTTTCCCACAGAGAGATAGGCAATGATACGAAAAGCTACGCCAGAGCACTAAAATACGCTCTGAGAGAAGACCCGGATGTAATTCTAATAGGTGAGATGAGGGACAAGGAGACGATTTCGGCAGCACTCACCGCAGCAGAAACAGGGCACCTTGTAATGGGAACGCTCCATACAAACTCCGCCGCACAGACAATAAACAGAATAATTGACGTATTCTCTGGTGACGAACAGCCCCAAACAAGGGCTCAGCTTTCAACAAGTCTCGTTGCGGTTATATCTCAGGCTCTTATCCCAAAAATAGGCGGAGGAAGAGTGGCTACTTTTGAAATACTTATAAACAATCCTGCTATCGCAAACCTTATCAGAGAAAACAAAGTCCATCAGGTCTATTCACAAATGCAGCTCAATCAGCAGCAAACGGGTATGCAGACACAGACACAACTATTGGTAAAGCTTCTTAAAAGCCATCTGATAACAAAAGAGGATGCGATAAGATACTCAAACCGACCAGAAGAGCTGAAATCTCTTATCCAGTCTCTATAAAAACAGGGGGAAGCCCTGTTTTTTCTAACTTATAGCAAAATAATCACACAACTTTTATAAAAAAAATAGTATAATTCGCTTTCAAATTATTAATCAGGACACACTATGGATGGAATCAACTATTTTGATATTGCAGTCGGCGCTTTGATTTTACTTTTGGGCATAAAAGGGCTTATAGACGGATTTATAAAAGAGTTTTTCGGTCTTATAGGAATAATAGGCGGTATATATCTTGGCTCTCATTATGCAAAAATAGTAGGGGAATTTATAAGCAGCAATATTTTTCATATAAAAAATCCGGCCGCACTCTCTCTTGTGGGCTTTTTGCTTACCCTTGTACTCTTCTGGGTTTTGATGCTGATGTTGGGGAAACTTTTTGCAAAGATGGGAGTTGCCAGCGGACTGGGGGCTATTGACAAAATTTTGGGAGCCGTTTTCGGATTTGGAAAAATATTTCTGATATTTTCCGTTATAGTATATGCGGTTTCAAATGTTGAAGCTGCCAGAAAAGCTATAGAAAAATTCGTTTCAGACTCACTTTTATATCCCGTTCTGGTTAAAACCGGAAGCTACATAATAAAACTAAATCCGGATGAGATAGCACAAAAAGCAAAAGAGAAAATCGATTCCAATTTGTCAATACTTCCTCTTGACAAAAACGAAACGAATGAAACAATTGAAAACAATACTACATTAGAATAAAGGATAAAAGTTGATATTCGACAATCAGTACGAACAGCTTAGAATTCAAAAAGCCGAAGAATTAAAAAAGGCCGGTATAAATCCCTACGGAACCGGATACAAAAAAGAGATAACAAACAGTGAGTTTCTTGAAAAATTTGCATATGTAAAAGATCTGGAAGAAAAAAAAGACTATAGCAAAAAAGTAACACTTACCGGTAGAATAAAATTTTTAAGACTTATGGGAAAAGCAGCATTTGCAAAAATAGAAGACGATACAGGAATCGTACAGATATATTTTAGCAAAGATTCTCTTGGAGAGGATTGGTTCAAAAAGGTAAAAAAACTCATTGAAGTAGGAGATATTATAGCCGCAACCGGATATCCATTTGTTACGAAAACAGGTGAACTGACTCTACATACGGAAAAACTTGAACTTGTTACAAAAGCGATAGTTCCTCTGCCTGAAAAATACCATGGACTGCAGGATATAGAGCTTAGATACAGACAGAGATATCTTGATATGATTATGAATCCTGACGTTAGAAAAGTATTCAAAATGAGAAGCAAAATCGTCAGCTTAATAAGAGAGTTTTTTGAGAAAAAAGGATTTTTAGAGGTCGAAACACCTATGATGCATCCAATTCCGGGTGGTGCAAACGCCAGACCATTCGTAACGCACCATAATGCTCTAGGAATTGACAGATATCTAAGAATTGCTCCCGAACTTTACCTGAAAAGACTCGTGGTTGGAGGATTTGAAGCTGTATTCGAAATAAACAGAAATTTCAGAAACGAAGGTATGGACCATACACACAATCCAGAATTTACAATGATAGAATTTTACTGGGCATACCATACATATGAAGATTTGATGAAACTTACAGAAGAGCTTTTCGACTATCTATTTGAGAAACTTGGTTTGCCGAAAATTCTTCCTTACGACGAATATGAGATAGATTTCCATACACCTTTCAAAAGAGTAAAATACAAAGACGCAATCGTCGAGATAGGCGGAATCGATCCGGAAATCGTCGAAAACAGAGAGAAAATTATAGATTTTTTAAAAGAAAAAGAAATAGAAGTGGACGAAAATCTGGGTCTTGGTGCACTTCAGGCAGAGCTTTTTGATAATTTTGTGGAAGAAAAACTTATAAATCCAACCTTTGTCACACATTTCCCTATCGAAATAAGTCCTCTTGCAAGAAGAAGTGACGAAGATCCGAATATTGCAGAAAGATTCGAACTATTCATTGCGGGTAAAGAGATCGCAAACGGATTTAACGAACTTAACGACCCTCTTGATCAGTATGAGAGATTCAAAGAACAAGCCGCTGCAAAAGATACCGATGATGAAGCTATGCACATGGATGAGGATTATGTAAAAGCTCTTGGATACGGAATGCCGCCGACTGCCGGTGAAGGCATAGGAATAGACAGACTTGTTATGTTGCTGACAAATCAGCACTCCATCAGAGACGTTATACTCTTCCCTGCAATGAAACCATTAAGACATGAGGAAAAAGAAAAAAAGGATGAAGAATGAGCATTTTAAAACAGGCTGACCCTGCAGTTTATGAAATTTTGGAAAAAGAGTTAGAGAGACAGACAGACCATCTTGAAATGATAGCGAGTGAAAACTTCACAAGCCCTGCCGTTATGGAAGCGATGGGCAGTATATTTACAAACAAATATGCAGAAGGATACCCTGGAAAAAGGTATTATGGCGGATGCGAATATGCAGATGCAGTGGAGACTCTTGCCATAGAAAGGGCAAAAAAGCTTTTTGGCTGCGAATTTGTAAATGTTCAGCCCCACTCCGGAAGCCAGGCAAATCAGGGCGTATATAATGCCCTTTTAAAGCCATACGATAAAATTTTGGGAATGGACCTGAGTCATGGAGGGCATCTTACTCACGGAGCAAAAGTCAATGCATCGGGAAAAATCTATCAGAGTTTCTTTTACGGTGTAAATCAGGAAGGCTGGATAGATTATGACAGAGTAAGAGATATTGCCAATATAGTAAAACCAAAAATGATTATATGCGGAGCAAGTGCTTATCCAAGAGAGATAGATTTTAAAAAATTTAGAGAAATAGCCGATGAGGTGGGAGCCATTCTTTTTGCAGATATCGCCCATATAGCAGGTCTCGTTGCCGCCGGCGAACATCCTAGCCCATTTCCTTACTGCGATGTTGTAACCACAACCACACATAAGACTTTAAGGGGTCCAAGAGGCGGTCTTATCATGACAAACGATGAAGAGATAGCAAAAAAAGTAAACAGTGCAATTTTTCCCGGTATACAGGGCGGCCCACTTGTTCACGTTATAGCGGCAAAAGCCGTCGGTTTCGGTGAAAATCTTCAGCCCGAATGGAAAGAGTACGCAAAACAGGTCAAAAAAAATGCATCCGTTTTGGCAGATGTACTAAAAAACAGAGGTTACAATATAGTAAGCGGAGGGACTGACAACCATCTTGTGCTTGTATCTTTCCTTGATAAAAATTTCAGCGGAAAAGATGCAGATGAAGCTCTTGGAAACGCCGGTATCACAGTAAATAAAAATACTGTTCCCGGAGAAACTAGAAGCCCGTTTGTTACAAGCGGGATCAGAATCGGCTCTCCGGCTCTTACTTCCAGAGGAATGAAAGAAAAAGAGTTCGAACTTATCGCCACCAGAATTGCAGATGTTCTTGATGACATAAACAATAAAGACCTTCAGAAAAAGATAAAAGAAGAACTCACCTCTCTTGCAAGAAACTTTGTTATATATACTCAACCTACATACTGATTAAAAAGAGCGCAAAGCGCTCTTTTTATCTTTTCAGAGTTGCCCGAGAAAAGTAAATATTTTCAAGCTCTCTTTTGGTATAATCATTACTGCCGTTTATTTACTGTTAGAAAGGACATATAATGGATAATAAAGATTTTTTGGATAACGAAGAGGCGAAAAATGAACTCGACGATATAATTTTAGATAAAAACGGTGATAACAAAAGAGATATTAAAAAAATTGCACTTATCGCGGCAGCTCTGCTGATTTTACTTATCGTTGTCATAGCAATTGTAAAAACAGGCGGCGAAAAAGATGACCAGATAAGCGATCTTCTGAGCGAAACTCAGGAGTTCCAGGCAGAGTCCGAATCCGGCGCCGCTTTTGAACAGGTACCAATCATAAAAGAAGAGCCCAAAAGTGATGAAGAGTTCGAAAAAATAGTTGAGGAGATAAAAGAGGAGAAGAAAGCTGAAGAGGTACCTGCCGAAACTCCAAAAACCGTTCAAAAAGAAGAGAAAAAACCTGAAATAAAAAAAGAAGAACCCAAAAAACAGACACTTGTTGCAAAAAAAGAGAAGACGGAAACTCTAATTAAAAGCGGATACTATATACAAGTGGGGGCATTTTTTAAAAATCCTCCAAGCAAAGAGTATCTGTCGAAGATAAAACAGAACGGTTTTGAATATGTGATAAAAACGGTGATAAAAGATTCACATGAAATAAAAAAAGTCCTAATTGGGCCATATGTATCAAAAGCAGAAGCAAGAGAGGCTCTCATGAAAATAAAAAGAAAAATAAACAAAGATGCTTTCATTGTCAAAGGCAGATAATGATATATACCAAATCTTTTTTACTTGATGAATTTACACCTATAGCAATATATCAGAAAATAAAAGGTTTTTTCCCTGAAGACGTTACTTTTCTGTTTGAAAGTGCTGTTTATACTACTGAAGGAAACTATAGCTATATCGCTGTAGGAGAAAAAGAGAGAATCTGGCATATTGATGAAAAGAGTTTTTATAAGAATGAAAAAGGCGAAGTCAAAGAAATTGATCAAAACCCTTTTGACTTTTTGAAAAGGTATTATAAAAAAATCGATTTTTCATATTATAAAGAGAAAAAAAGAGATCTCAATGTAGGCTTTGTAGACGGCTTTATTGGATTTATCGGCTACGATATGGTAAAAGAGTTCGAACCTGTGCTCAAAAAATATATGAAAAACCTCAAAGATGAGCTTCATACTCCCGATATCGACCTGATTCGTCCCAAAATGACAGTGGCTTATTCACACAAAAACTCGATGCTTACACTTATAACATCTGATGAAGAGATTCAAAAAAAATTTGACTCCATTACAAAAGAGCTTACTTCATCTTACAGACACATCCGGATGAAAAAGGCAAAAATACTTGGTGAGGCCAAATTTTCCTTTTCAAAAGAGAGATTTTTCGAAATGGTCGAAAAGTCCAAAGAGATGATAAAAAGCGGGGATGTTTTCCAGATAGTAATGTCAAACCGCCTAAAACAAAAAGCCGTTGTTGACAAATTCAGTTTCTACAGAACATTAAGGTCGCTAAACCCTTCTCCTTATCTGTTTTTGCTTGAATATGAAAAATTTGCGATTGCAGGAAGCTCACCAGAAGTTATGGTAAGGCTAACAGACGGAAGAATACTTCTAAGGCCGATTGCCGGTACAAGAAAAAGAGGGAAAAATATAAAAAGAGACAGAGAACTGGAACTTGAAATGCTAAACGATCCCAAAGAGAGAGCAGAGCATATAATGCTTGTCGATCTTGGCAGAAATGATGTGGGAAGAGTAGCAAAAAAAGGCACCGTAGAAGTTACATCTTTGATGAGAGTTGAAAAATATTCACATGTTATGCATA